>NZ_LIUQ01000078.1 GCF_001276715.1 Planktothricoides sp. SR001
AAAGGTGGCTGCGATGATTTACAAGGATTTCGCCATTGTCACTGGGTTGTCTTGAAGATAGTGATATTTAATCCTCAGGGGTAGAATTCAGACTTGTTGATTGCGGTTGGCTTTGAGTAAGTCTTCTACACACCAAAACCCCATTGAAAAAATCCCATTGAAAATAGACAATTGACAATTGTTTACTCATTCATTATCCATTATCTATTATTTTTTCCCACACCCCACACCCCACAGCCTACAGCCTACACCTCTTACCCTGAGCCACACCCCACACCCTAGACCCTGTAATTAGCTGATGTGATCGAGCAATTGGCGAACGATCGCGGCATCGGCAGCATCAGGGACGATCGCCAGATAGGATTCCAGGTCTTGCCGTGCTTCTGACCAGCGATCGCTTTGATAATATAAAAGGCCGCGATCGCGCAGTTGGTCTGGGGCATCGGGAAACAACAGCAAAATCCGGTCAATTACCCCCAGACATTTTTTCGCCTGCATTTGTTGGAGATAAATCATTTTTAAATTCATCAGCATCCGGGCTAAAAACTGTCGTGACGTGACTCGGGCAAAAAATTCTGGCCGCAACTGCACAGGTTGACCATACAGTTGACTTAATCGGGGCTGCCAATCTTCCGCAAACAATATCTCCCCGCGATTAAATGCATCCACAAAAATCCCCGCATCGGCAAAATCTGGACGAATGATAAAATGTCCGGGCATTCCAATGCCGACCATCGGAAAATCGATGCGCCGAGCCACTTCCAGATATACTAACGACAGGGTAATTGGAATCCCCGTGCGCCGAACAATTACGTCACTCAGAAAACTATTGCGCGGATCGTAGTAATCATCGGTATTGCCCCGAAAACCAAGGTCATCAAACAAATACTGATTAATGGTCTTGATGATTCGGAGGGGATAGCGTTCTGGGGGCAACTGTTGCCGCACCTCTTCCGCCATCACATCAAAAGTTTCGAGGGATTGCTCGACATCCAGATCGGGATATTCTTCTTGAGCAATATATAAAGCCGCTTTTGCCAGATTAATTTGTTCATCTGGCTGCTGGATTTCTTGGTAAAATAATTGTCGCGCTGCGGAAAATTCCATGTTACAAGTGAAGACTGCCTTTTAGGTGGTTCTATGCTGTTTTTCTATTTTAAGTCAGGGATACATTTATTAACCGTTCGTGGTTGATGGTTCTTGGTTGATGGTTGATGGTTCTTGGTTCTTGGTTAAGCGTTGCCGGTTCACCGTTCACCGTTTCCTCCACTTCTACGGATGTACTATTATAGCTGATGCTCTATTAAGTTAACATCAGTTCTTTTATGGAAAAATTTCCACCGTATTTATCTTATCTCGGAATTGGTCTAGGGAGTCTGGTCGGTCTTTTGTTATTAGTTTGGGTTATCGTTGCCATCAGGATTTTGCGGAAAACCAAAGGATTACCTCAAGCAATTGGCACGTTTTTGACTTTGATTGTCGAGGACAATGTGACCGCAGCTTATCAGTTGACGACAGATAATTTTAAAGTCAAAATGTCTAAACAAGCTTTTAGCAAGTTTATTAAAAAGCATAAAATCAATATACTCGTACCCTGATGTCAATTCCTACCGTTGAAGAAAATTGTCATTCTTTGGCGGTGACATTGATTACGAAAACGGATCAATAAATAACCTTAAAAATCTCTGTTATTAAAAACAAAAAAAATTGGCAAATTGAGTATTTATAATATGAATATCAAGGTTAAAATCCTGATCTTGCCGGGAAATTAATCGTCAGCTTTAAGACAGAATCTCTCTAGATGCAAGCGAGATATTTAGTCGGGGCATTCGCTCGATTTGCCCCAAGAAATCTGCTATGATTCAGTGTACTGACATTTGAGGGGATAATTTAATATCGCTCGGCAGCAAATCGCGGTCTGCGATCGCGATGACGGTCATGGAGTTTCCCCGAAAAATCTATCATTTTATTAATATTTTTTTATATTTTTTTTAGATTTACGTTAAAATTCGTGTAATTTGTGTAATTTGATGCGGAAATTTTGTCCATTTTTACTCAATTTAAAAATAGATTAAATACATAACGGGTTGGATCCAGCCCCTTGATGCTCGTACTCATACTAAATTTAAATCTACCGCTAAATCTAGCTCCGAAGTGAAAATGCAGGTTTATCGGCATTTTGTTCCATTGTCACCAGGGAATTAGCAATAATGGATATCGTGACTAGCGAAACCGAACCGATCCCAGTGTCACCAAGCTATCACTTTTGCTGGGTAGTATTGAATCAACCGCATCTTAAAGTGCTTTCTTGTCGATCGCCTTAAAGGGGCGAAAAATCTTTCAGCCCAGCCAGGAAACGAGAAGTGTTTTTTAATAAAAGACACTTGGAGAAAAACTTTTCTAGCTTACTCTCTAGCTTACTTTTCCCGTGAATGAGTCCAGGTTAAAAATTTTTAAATCAGGGTCTAGAGTCATAACCGCTTCACTCGGCATTTGGCCAAAGCTTTAATTAACCGTGGATGACTCGCGCATAAAACCGAGCAGATCAAAAATATTCGATCGCCAGTTTTTTTTGATTTGAGAGGTCAAAATATATAATTACTTAATCTACCTATATTTTTTGTGATTCATTCTGAATGCGATCGCTTTCATAAATTTGAATCAAGCTTCACAGGAAAAGCCCGTTTACCTGAAAACAAAACCCAAAATATAAAATATGGACATAAACAATCTGGACATAAACAAAATGATTGCTTTCCAAGAACAACGAGGTTATACGGACATAAAAATGTATGCGTCTTTATTGCCAAGGCTAATTTTAGAGATAGCGGCTGCTGACGATCTTGATACCGCTTTAAGCCTTGCAGTAGAGCGGATTTGTGAAGCAACGGACTGGGATTATGGAGAAGTGTGGGTTCCCAGTCCGAATGGGGATTATTTGCAATGTAGTCAATCTAAATTTAATCGGGATTCCTTGGCGATCGCTCAATTAAGAACCCATAGTTTAGAATTTATTTTTCCCCCTAATATCGGTTTGCCCGGACGAATATGGGTGACGAAAAAATCAGAATTTTACCCTGATATTTCTAAATTGTCAAAAAATTTTTTTTCCAGAGTCGAAATGGCGAAAAAACTGGGAGTCAAATCCGGTTTTGGTATCCCCGTTGTGATTTCAAATGAAGTCGTTGCTGTAATTTTATTTTTTATGCTGAAATCTAACCCGAAAAATCCAGTTAAACTGGAGATGATTCAAAATATGATGCCTCAATTGACCGTGTTACTCCATCAAAAACAAACCGAAAAACAATTAAAAGAGACTACGGAAAAATATCGGAGTATTTTTGAAAATGCGGTGGAGGGCATTTTTCAAACCACCGCCGATGGTCGTTATCTAACTGTTAACCCGATGTTAGCGACTATCTACGGTTATGATTCCCCTGGAGAAATGATGGCTAATCTGACCGATATTGAGCATCAACTTTATGTAAATCCTCAACGTCGGAATGAATTTCGCCACTTACTGGAAAAACAAGATGCGGTCTGGGCATTTGAATCAGAAATTTATCGGAAAGATGGCCAAATTATTTGGATTTCAGAATGTGCGCGAAAAATTCGCAATGCTGCGGGAGAAATCATTGGCTATGAGGGGACGGTAGTTGATATTACCCAGCGTAAGCAAGCAGAAATCGAATTGCTGAAACGCGATCGCTTGCTGGAAGCTGTGGCCGCAGCTATGAATGAATTATTGTTAAATCCTAACCACCGAGAAGCGGTGAATCGTGGGTTAGGAAAATTAGGGGAAGTGGTGGGAGTGCATCGGGTTTATGTCTGCATAGAAAGAAAAAATTGCGATTTTAATTGCGAATTGACTGGCGCTCGGCTCGCCAGTCAACCTAGCTTAATTATGGAATATGAGTGGACTGCTGAGGGAATTTCCAGCGCCAAAACAGCGGATCATCTGCTGATTCCCACGGACTCAAAGATTTTCCCCTGTTTATTAGCTGGTGAACCCTTGACGATCTTGACGGAGCAAATGAGTCCAGGCGATCGCGCTGTATTTGGTTATCCCGATGTTGTTTCCAGTTTGTTAGTCCCTATTATTGTCCAAGAAGAATTTTTTGGCTATGTGGGATTTGATGATTGCCAAACGGCAAGGTCTTGGTCAAAAAGTGAAGCATCAATTTTAGTGGCGATCGCCGGTAGTATTGGTGGTGCGATCCAACGCCATCAGCAAGAAGTCCTGATTCACCATCAAGCGTTTCACGATCTTTTAACAGGTTTACCCAACCGACAGCAACTCGAACAATCTCTACCGAAAATGCTGGCGATCGCGCAACAGCAAGAGCAAAAAGCCGCTTTCCTGTTTATCGACTTAGATCGATTTAAAATCATCAACGATACTTTAGGTCATGGAGTAGGGGATCAACTTTTGCAAATCGTCGCCCAACGATTAAAACAGTCCCTGCGAGAAGATGATATGATTATTCGCTGGGGAGGCGATGAATTTATTGTCATCCTGAATCAGATTCACCATTCAGTCGATGCTGGTCATATTGCCCAGAGGATTATTAACTCCATCCAGCAATCGTTTCTGATCGATGAGCATCAACTATATATTAGTTGTAGCATTGGCATTGCCATTTATCCTGAAGATGGCATCGATGCGTCCACCTTGATGCAAAATGCCGATCTCGCATTATATCGGGTCAAAGAAACGGGACGAAATAGCTATGAATTTTACACTCCCTATATGCACTCGGAAATTCCCGAATACTTATTATTAGAAAATAATGCGGAACAGGCGTTGAACCAACAAGAGTTTCTCCTGTTTTACCAGCCATTACTCCACCCAACAACCCGTGAGATTAGAGGAGTGGAAGCATTAATTCGTTGGCAGCATCCCACCCTCGGATTACTGCCAGCAGAAAAATTTATTTCTTTATTAGAAGAAAAGGGCTTCATGGTCAAGTTAGGTCGCTGGATTTTAGAAAGTGCTTGCGAGCAACTGTCTATTTGGCAAACCCTTGGCTGGCCGCCGGTTAAAGTTTGGATCAATTTGTCAGCGGCAGAATTTCAGCAACAAAATTTATTAGCTATTATCAGTGAGGTGTTACAAGCAACGGGAGTTAATCCTGAATGTTTGGGCTTAGAAATTAATGAAGCTACGGCGATGCAAGATTTAGAATTTACTCGCCACAGATTGCAGCAGTTACACCGGATGAGAATTGCTTTGGCTTTGGATAATTTTGGCAGTGGGCTTGTCTCGTTAACAGCACTCAAAAGTTTGCCTTTTGACCGGATTAAAATTGATCGTTTTTTTCTCAAAAAAGTAGGAAAAAAATCTAAAGAATTGGCGCTACTACGCACCATGATTGATTTGGGAAATCAACTGGGTTTTCCAGTGGTTATTCAAGGAGTTGAAACTCCCGAACAACAAGAAATTTTAGCGACATTTGATTGTGACGAAATGCAAGGTAATTTTTTGAGTCCACCACTGTTTGCGTCGGAGGCAAATCGTTTGTTTAGTTTGCCCAGTAAATTTCATTTATCCTAAGTGGATAATAGGTAATGGGTAATAGATAATGGGTAATGGATAATGGGTAATGAACCGGGAGAGGCGATCGCACCAATCAAATCCTTTCAAAATGCTATAATATACCCTATAAACTGCGATGAGAAACAATTAACTATGGCCATCGCCCAATCATTAGAACTGGGAATTACTAGCCTTCCCGACCATACTCAACTACCTGACTCCGACGGTACTTTTGTGAAAAACTTTCAGGAGCATCCCCAAAGTATTTTACTCACTGATTCTCTGAAATCGACATTAGATCAACTGCATCCAGACCAACAATATGCGATCGGTCAAGACTGTGGGATTTATTGGCGATTAACCCAACCCCCAGAAAAAGGGGCGGAATGTCCCGACTGGTTTTATGTTCCCAACGTTCCGCCAACTTTGGATGGACAATTCAGACGTTCTTATGTCTTATGGCAGGAATATATTCCCCCTTTAATTGCCATTGAATTTGTCTCAGGAGATGGTTCAGAAGAACGCGATCGCACTCCCTTATCCCAACTCTCTGGAGAACGCCAAAAACCCGGTAAATTTTGGGTATATGAACAAGTGATCCGTCCGGCTTTTTATGCGATTTATGAAGTACAGAAAGCCAGTGTAGAAGTATATCGCCTAATCGCCAATCATTATGAGTTAGTGGCAGCGAATGAACGAGGTCACTATCCCATTGAGCCAATGGGCGTAGAATTGGGCATTTGGCTCGGACAATATGGCAACTTAGAATTGCCGTGGCTGCGGTGGTGGGATAGTCAAGGTAATTTGCTACTAACCGGAGATGAACGAGCAAGAATTGAAAGCCACCGGGCGGAAAAGGCCGAATTGGAGTTACAGCAGGAACGCCAACGGGCGGAAGCGGAACGCCAACAAGCCGAAGTAGAATTACAGCAAGAACGCCAACGGGCGGAAGCGGAACGCCAACGGGCGGAAGCGGAACGCCAACGGGCGGAAGTGGAACGCCAACGGGCTGAACGACTCGCGGAGTTACTGCGATCGCAGGGAATTAACCCCGAAGAACTGTAAATAACTCTGGCGGAGAGGCGATCGCCAATTTGCCGCCCTGGAAACTATGACGATTTGGTCTTGATAATTACACTTAAGCTCAAGTTTCCACCAACGGCAGGGAATTAATTCCCTGCCCCGCATTCGCGGGGGTTGACACCAATGTTGGACGAAGCCCCCCTAGGGAAACTCCTGTTGCCCCTATTTTGTGGGGTGCGATCGCTTCGGCGTTGCGGATGCAACCGAAGCGACAGAAACAGGGTTTCCGTGCTTAATCTCGCTGTTTAACCTCGCTACTTATTTAGTCTCACCGATCGTAATCACCGCGATCCTTGTCTAAACGCTCAGATCCTTACACCTGAAAACTTTCGATGTAGGTTGGTCAATGATTTCTCTGGGGGATGCTTCCAGCACGTAGTAAAATCAGAAGAGTAGAATCAAGGTGTGCATATGTCAAATTTTAGCTTATCCAGGTTTTGTGCCACTTTAGGTTAATCGATTTTTCAAGGGATAGTTTTCGATTCAAAAAAATCAGTGGGTGCAATGATAAAAGTGGGTTATTTGATCTCTCATATGACTGTGTTAAGATGACTGTCTGTGCGCTGAATATTGTTTGTTTAGCCTGTTTTTCACAATCTGTTTCGATTCCTGGAGATGCTATATGTTCCAGCGATTCTTTAGATTTGTTTATGGCAAATTCCTGTTCTCAGGAATCTCTTAATTTCCCAATGGTTTTTAACGATGAAAAAAAATATTCACAGGTTCGTCATAATTAGTATTCTGCTAATTATATGCGGATTTTGCCAACCCTTGCATATAATAAGTTTTGCAGAAAAAATTTCCATATTTTCTGCAAAATTATTCTCGCTTACTGGAATAACAATATCGGAAAATTTAGGAGTAAAATCATCCATAATTGATGAAAAATTTGCCTCTATTAATCAAAACAAAATTAGCATAAGCTTGCATGAACATTTTACAAAAAATGCCATAAGCGCATTAATTCTTGAAAATAAATGGGTCAAATTAGGTGCATATTCTGATAATCTTAATGAGAAAAAATACCAAAATTTTCAGTTAAAATCAGCCTTATTGTACACGGGAATATATCCAGAAGTTTATACCAGTAAAGCCGATCGCTTATTGCCCCCACCAAATCATTTTTCTCATTTTTCTCATTATTTAGATGATTTACATATTTATGACTTTCAATTATTTATGGTAATTTCGGGTTTGACCCTGGGCGGAATTGCTATTTTTATTTACCAAGCTAAATATACCGCCAATCAACTGAAGCAGAAAAAAAATGATTTTGCCACCCAAAGTTATTTAAATAAATTCGCCATAAAAACCGTTAAAAATTCTCGGATAATTCATCCTTTAATCACCGATAGTCAAATAATTCTGGATGCTTCTGGTAGAATTCAGTTTATTGCCGAAAATTTATTAGTAAAATTAGGCTACAATGCGGATGAGTTATTAAATAATAATGTTAATGCAATTCTGGGTAAAAGTGATTTTTTGTTTCAGCAGACTCAGAATATTGAAGTCAAAATTCCCGAAATAAAACAAATCAAAAAAAAATTAAAAACTAAACAAGGAGAAAAAATAATTGCCTTGATTTATTGGGCAAAAATACATAAAAACAATAAATTAAAAGGCGTTTTTTTGTTAATTAAAGATATTACAGATAGTCACCATTTGCAAGAAGCACGACGCAATGAAAAGAAGTTTTACCAACTCGCTGAAACGGTTCCTATTGCAACTTTTATTTATCAAGACAAACAGTTCGTTTACGTTAATTCAGCAATGGAAACCTTAACCGGCTATGGTAAAAATACCTTGCTCGCCATGAATTGCTGGCAGGTGATTCATCCCGACTTTCACCAAAAAATTAAAAAAAGCTTGCAGCATAAAAAAAATACTCAGCAGCCTGTCACCTGGAGAGGAGAGATTAAAATGCTCACCCAAGCAGGTGAAGAACGGTGGGTTGATTTTACGGTGAAATTAATTAAGTTCGATCGCAAAGTTGGCCTATTGGGGACAGCTTTCGATCTGAGCGATCGCAAAAAGATGGAACGAACCATCAAAGGCAGCGAAGAACGTTACCGTAATTTGATTGAATTATCCCCAGCGGCAATTTTTGTTCACAAAAAAGGCAAATTAGTCTTTGTCAATCCCACCGCCTTAAAACTCCTGGGAACCAGGAATTCTAAGCTGGTGCTCGGTCAACCGTTGCAAAAATTTTGGTTAGAAGATTATAAAGCATTAATTCAATCTCAATTTAAGCAAGCCAGCCAAAATAATGGCATTTTAGATCCAGTTGAACATCAACTGATTCGGGTTGATGGCCATCGGATTCAGATGGCATCGACTTTTACCCCAGTCATTTATGAGGGGGAACCGGCAATTATGACTACGGGGATCGATATTACTGAACGCAAGCAAGCGGAACAAGCACTCCGAGAAAGCGAAGCCCGCTATAAACAACTCCTGGGGTCTGTCACTGACTATATATATACGGTGAGAGTGAAACACGGCAAGGCGATCGCCACGGAACATGGTCATGGCTGTATTGCGGTCACAGGTTATAGCCCAGAAGAATATCAAGCAGATCCTCAACTTTGGTATGAAATTGTTTACTCCGAAGACTTGGAACCCGTAAGAAACCAAACGGCGCAAATTCTGACGGAAGGAAAAGCCGAACCCTTAGAACATCGGATTATCCACAAAAATGGCGAACTCCGTTGGGTGAGAAATACCCCAGTTGTCCGCAAAGATGCCCACGGTCAGATCGTCTCCTACGATGGCTTAATCAGTGATATTACAGAACGGAAGCACGCGGAAGAAAAAGTCAACTACCAAGCGTTTCACGATCTGCTCACCGGACTACCAAACCGGGCTTTATATAATCAGCGTCTCTTAGAAGCGCTAACCAAAGCCCAGCATCAGGGTCATCACTTGGCGGTGATGTTTTTGGACTTAGACCGATTTAAAACCATTAACGACACTCTCGGTCATGCGATCGGGGACTTACTCCTACAGCAAGTAGCCCAACGGATTTGTCATTGTCTGCGGCAAAATGACACCCTATCCCGGTGGGGGGGTGATGAGTTTACCTTGCTGCTACCCCAAATTCATACTCCTGATGATGCAGTTCATGTCGCCCAAAGAATTATTGCCGCTTTAAAACCTGTGTTTGACCTAGACGGACACCCCTTGCACATCACCACCAGCATTGGTATGGCGGTCTATCCCCAGGATGGTCAAGACATGGAAACATTGCTAGGGAATGCGGACGTGGCTCTATACCAGGCCAAAGAACAGCGGTCTACTTACCGAATGTACAGTGCGACGATGAATTCTCAAGCCTCGGAGTTGTTGGCGTTGCAAAATAGTTTGCACGCGGCTTTAGAACGCGGCGAAATACAAGTGCATTATCAGCCTCAAGTTAATGTAAAAACTCGGAAAATCTTTGGCATGGAAGCATTGGTGCGGTGGCAACACCCAGAATTCGGTCTGGTGCCCCCCAGTCGCTTTATCCCTTTGGCGGAAGAAACGGGACTGATTGTGGAAATTGGGGAATGGGTTCTACGCAATGCCTGCGAGCAAAATCAATCTTGGTTACAAGCGGGCTTTTCACCGATCCGTATGGGAGTTAATCTCTCAGCGCGTCAATTTCAAGAAGCCAACTTGGTGGAGATGGTGGGAGAAACTTTAGCCAGAACCGGTCTGCCTGCGGATTTGCTGGAGTTGGAAATCACCGAAACCATCGCCATGCAAAATGTGGAATGGACTGGCAAGGTGCTCGGTCAATTGCAGTCTCTAGGGGTTCACCTCTCGATGGATGATTTTGGCACGGGTTATTCTTCCCTGAGTTATCTGCAAAAATTCCCTTTCCATAGCCTGAAAGTGGATCGGTCTTTTGTCCGAGATATTAGCATCGATGAACAAGATCGGGCGATCGCCCAAGCGGTGATTGCCCTCGGTCGCGCCTTAAATCTCCGCGTGATCGCCGAAGGGGTGGAAACCGTGGAACAATTAGAAGTCTTACGGGGAATGCATTGTGAAGATATGCAAGGTTTTTTGTTTAGTCCGCCGATTCCCGCCCTACAAGCTACTAAACTGCTAACAAAATATAATCATCATCATCGGCAACATACTGCTTAATTCGTTATGTCCCTGGTGACGAAGCCAAAAATCTCACCGATCATAAAAACAACATGAATGCAAATAACATCAAACGCTTACTAGAAACTAAACAATGTCAAGGGGGCATTCTCCATGATGCCAACCTGCCGCGATTTAATCTGAGTCAAGCGGATCTCAGCGGTGCTAAGTTACTCTTTGCCAACCTGAATCGGGCAAATCTGAGTCAAGCGAACCTCAGTGGTGCGGATCTGAGTTTTGCTAATTTAGTCGGAGCGAATCTGAAAAATGCTGACCTGAGTGGTTTAGATGCTAAAAGCATTAATCTATTTGAAGCCAACCTGACTGGAGCAAACCTCAGTGGTGCAGACCTCAGTTTTGCGAATTGCGTCAAGAGTAATTTAAGCGAAGCCCACTTAAGTGGAGCCGAGTTTCAGGGAGCCAATCTGATTGGGGCTCAGTTCAATCATGCCAACTTGAGTGGAATTCACCTCAGTGGGGCTAATCTTGCTCAAGCGCAAATGTTGGAAGTGAATTTATCTAATGCTGATTTGAGTGGTGCGCGGTTAGTGGATGCAGATTTAAAAGATGCCAATCTGAGTAATGCTGACTTGAGAAATGCGAATCTCGGCAATGCCGACCTCCGGGGCGCTAATTTGACTGGTGCAAATTTGACCGGAGCTAATCTTGGCGGGGCGAAATTAGAGGGGGTGATTGGGATTTATCATAATCCGATGATGATGCAACCGAATTATCCGCCACATTATCCCCCGAATTATCCACAAAATGCACCGAATTATCCACAAAATTATCCCCCAAATCGGGGAATTTCTCCATCGCCTTATATGACGAATGGAGAATCGGGAAATTATCCGGGTGGGGTGAATGGTTTAGCCCTACCTCGTCCAGGAATGCACGTTCAAGGCTAAAAGTTTGACATTTAACAAATGTCACAAAATTCTGGTGACGAAATTCCGGTGACGAAATTTCGGTGACGAAATTCCGGTGACGAAATTGGTGCCTTGGGCAAGGAGTTCCAAGTCACGGATCCCTTAATATTCAGACTTTAACAGACTGGCTCAAATTCATCCTAGATTTCGGAGTCATGGGAGCGGGAATCTGAAAACCCGGACGGGGGCTTTCTTTGGTCATTTTATCCCTTGAGGGAGGAGCGATCGCTTGATTCCCCCTGCCTCAACCCTGGATATATTGGTGAAAGGTTCTGCGATCTGAACCTTCCAAGCGGCACATGGCAAGCTAAGATGAGAATCGTTGTCCAATTCACTAAACTTGTGATTAGAGCAGCGTAGGTTATGGATCGCTGCTGCCGTGGATCGTTGTCAAATCAATTTACTAAAACATAGCCTTATGAGTCCTGTGATTAAATTTATTCGACCCGCTGGGCTGCTAGACCGCACTAGAGCTAGTCAGTTTAATCAGGAGGTTAACAAATGTCTGGAATTCACTTCTGATGTTGAGAGTAAAGCTGACATCGTTTTAATTAATTTTAAAGATGTGACTTTTATGGATAGTTCTGGCTTAGGTGCGGTGGTTTTAGCCATTAAAACTGTTCAAGGAGCGGGGATGCACATTTATGTGTGTTCTCTGAATAATCAACTCAATATGTTATTTGAACTTTCTGGCTTGAATAAAGTCATCGAAATTTTTCGTGATGAAGAGGAATTTAAGCATAAATTTTGCTCAAAAAAATAATCGTAATTAAGGAGAATAAAAGGAGAATGAATTGTTTTTATCCTGATTGATTAGTAAAATATAATTCAGGTTTTTCCAGCTAAAAAAAATCAGATAATCAATAAAATTATGGGCGATCGTAAGACCGCCCATAATTTTATATGATTTAATAATTGCCTCGCCCGGAGAAAAACTGGAAAAAGATTTTAATAAACTGAAACAGCACCTTTTGTTTGATGGGAAATGTTTGGGTGAAAATGTCGATCTAAAGAAAAAATTTAGGCTGAATTAATCAAAGGCAAAATGCAAGAGTGATACGTCATCATTAAACGCATCATCAAAGTTTAATGAACGAACGGCTTGTAAAATATTTTCCAGACTACATTGATTTTTCTCGGTGTAATCAGCGAGGACTTGAATGAAGTTATCTAATTGCCAGATTTCGCCATTGGGTAAGGGAATTTCATAAATCCCATCACTAAATATGTATAAGTTGGATGCCGGTTCAATTTGACAAGAGTCGTTGATATATTTTGCTTGGGGAAACATACCAATAGGGATACAACCCGATGTAGAAAGTTGTTTGACTTCCACAAGGTTTTCGGGATTTTTGGTGATTAACATGGCGGGGGGATGACCGGCACAAGAGTAGAGTAAACTTCTAGTGCTTCGGTTATAGACTCCATACCAAATGGTAAAGTACATATTCCGCTGTCGATCCATCTGGAATGCTTGGTTCAAGGCATTGAGCACTTGATTGGGTTCATAAAAGTTGGTGTTGGGCAGAAAGCGCGATCGCAAAAAGTTGAGTACGGACACGGACAACAATGCTGCCCGCGAACCATGTCCCGATACGTCCAGTAAATAAATGGCTAAATGGTCGTCATCCAACCAATAATAATCAAAACAATCTCCTCCGAGTTGTTGGGAGGGAATAAAGCGAGAATCAATGCGGACAGGTTCGATGGCGGGGATTGGCAACAGAGATTGGACATAATCGGCGGCTTCCATTAGTTCCGCTTGTAAAGCCGCTTCTGCCCGTTTGCGTTCGGTAATATCAATGCCGACAAATACAGCGGCTTCATTGCCTTGCCATTTTTTGGCAATCACCATATCACTGTGAAAAGCGTCATTGACTTTTGTGTCAATTTCTATAGAGGCTTCCTCGGTTTGATTGGCAAAAAATTCCCGCACAAATTGACCAAATTTTGATTCACGAAAGCCGACTTCTCGACCGACAAACTCTTCTGGGGGTAAATTATAAGTGGCGGCTAAATGTCGATTAGCGCCTAGATACCGAAAATTAGAACTAATTAAAGACACGGTTCCGGGTACTGCATCTAAGACCGCTTGGAGTTGATCGCGAGTAGTTTGTAAGGTGGTTTCCGCTTGTTTTCGGCTGGTGATATCATCCACAAAGCCTTCCACCCCGATGGGATGGTTGTGGAGATCGCACAAGAGCTCAAAGGTTTCTTCGATCCAAATTTTTTTGCCATCCCGTCGTTTTACTTCGGCTTCGCAACAGATGCGACCTTCAACGGTCAGCTTTTTGATGCAGTCAGCCCAATGATCGGGATTGACATATAATTCAGCGCCATTGCTGACGCTGGCGAGAAATTGTTGGGGAGAATCATAGCCATATATTTTGGCTAGGGCTAAATTAACGGTGGTGTAACCACCGGATAAGGTGGCTTGAAAAAGTCCTTGGGTGGCATTTTCAAAGATTTGTCGATATTTGGCTTCCGCTTTTTTCTGGGCGGTGATGTCCTGGAGAATAACACAAATGGAGCAGGGGTTTCCGTCTTGCCAATGACAAAATATTTTGCCCTGACAAAAGAGGCGATCGCCTTCTTTGGTTAATAAAATTAATTCGACATTTTCTAATGTTTGTTTAGAAATCAATAGTTGTGGTAATTGCCAGCAATCTTCTCCACAGTCTGGATGCAGAATATTGCCCCAAGAGAGATGACTAAATTCTGCTTCTGTGTAACCGAGGGCTTCACAGCAAGAGGGGTTGACATAGAGAAATCCTTGGTCTGACGACCGGACGATCGCCATTAAATTAAACGTCTGTGGTAACAGGGTTTCGAGTAATCGTGAGGTGATATTTTTGTCGCCATTGGACTGCTGAATTTGTGGGACGAATTGCTGTTCTGAATGCTGGAGTTCTGGATCTTTGACCCCAGATTCTAAAAGGGCGATCGCCTGTCGAGCAATAATTTCTAGTCCGTCTTTTTGTGGGTCGGTTAAAGATCGCGGTTGATCGTCCATAATGCAAAGGGTTCCCCACAAATAGCCATCAGCGGTTCGCAGGGGGACTCCGGCATAAAAGCGAATGGCAGGAGGATTGACCACCAAAGGATGATGACTAAATCGGGGATCTTGGAGGGTATCTGGAACTATGAATAATCCTGATTGCTCGATGGTACAGAGACAAAACCCGATATCAGGAGCAAAAATCGGCTCGGCAGAATTGTTTGGTTGTACCCTTAACCAACTGCCGTCCCTCTTTCGCCAGTGGATCTGGGCAATGGGGGTGGTACAAATTTGCGCGGCTAGGCGCATGAGGTCTTTAAATGCTGCTTCAACTGCCATATTAAGAGCTTTCTTGCGACCCCAAGAGCGATCGCGATTTTCAATGATGGAGATTGATAATTTATGATGAGCCAATTGCTCTGTCTTCGGGATAGAACCTGACATTAAATATTTTTTGCATTAAGATACAATATACTGTATATAATATCCAGGATCTGGAGTGAGTATCTTGATAAAGTCTCCACCCTGTTTTGCCCAAATTATCAGAGCAGTAAGCTAATGGATTTCCTAATCAACCAATTTTTTTTCTCAACAGCAAGCAATTACGGCTATCGGGGGTTCGACTGTAATCTAACTCATCGGTTAACCGATCCATAAATAGTATTCCTCTGCCGCTGGTGCGCTCGAGGGGGTTGTATTTTTCTTGAGAAATCGATTTGAGTTTTGATTGCAAATCAAAAGGCTGGCCATAGTCCCAAATTCGCATCTCAAACCAATTGCTAAGTACGGTGACTTCAATATCAATTGGAGTGGTACGAGGCAAATTATGATGAGCATGGCGGACTGCGTTGGTGAAGCCTTCTGCCAAAGCAGTTTGACATTGCCACCAGAATTCATTGGTTACAGGTAAAGCATTGAATTGCTCAAACCATTCTAGGACATTTTCTAACTGATTCAGATCGGTTAATACCTGAATTTGCGATCGCTTCAGTGGTGGCTCTGGTTTTTCCGCTTGCTTGTTTAGCTGGGCTGTGAATTGCTTCCACCAGCTTCCAAGGTTTTTTAACACAATTTCTAAGGAATAAGGATAAATCTTGAATCACTGGATTATGGTTCTCGGTAACTTCACAAAGCTCCACTATTTTTGTGAAAAATTACCCAGATAGTTTTGAGTATTAACTTAATATCATAGAGCAAATTCCAGTTTTTTTGGTATTGTCGGTCTAACTGAACGACATCTTCAAAATTTTTAATGCTTGAGCGGCCATTTACTTGCCATTCGCCGGTCATGCCCGGTTTCACGTCTAGCCGTTGCCATTCTGGAATTTCATAGCGTTCCACTTCATCGGGAGTGGGGGGTCGGGTTCCCACCAAACTCATCTCTCCTTTAAGCACATTCCAAAATTGTGGCAGTTCATCGAGACTGGTGCGCCGCAGAAAACGGCCTACTTTCGTAATTCGCGGGTCATTTTTGTTTTTGAACAATTTCGCCCCTTCAATTTCGTTTTTGACCTCTGATTTCCGCGCTTCCGCATCAATGTACATGGAGCGGAATTTCCACATTTTAAATGGCCGATGCATCCAACCACAACGAATTTGACCGAATAAAATTGGGCCGGGACTATTGAGTTTAATGGCTACGGCGATCGGAATAAATAAAACCGCCGTAATGCCTAAACCCACGAGCGCCCCGACAATATCGATCAAGCGTTTCACTTTAGATTTCACCGAGGGATGAGTCGTCGGTAGAGAGGCCATTTGTTCCTTATCCAAGGTGGGAATGACTTGCCGACCGGATTTTTGGGAATTTGGCTGATAATTTGGCTGATAATTCGGCTGATAATTCGGCTGATAATTTGGCTGATAATTCGGCTGATAATTTGGCTGATAATTTGGCCGGGAATTTGGCTGATAATTTGGCTGAGAATCAGGCATTTCCTCAATGGTTACTCGTTGTAACAGGTCGGTCATGGATAAGACTGCCATGACTTGCGGTTGCACTTGACAGAGTACCAAGGAAATTTTCTGTTGTCTGGTGGTTTTGATGTTATAAACTAAAGCACCAATTCCACTACTGTCAATAAAAGTTGTTTGACTACAATCAAGTACGATTTTGTGCGGAGTTGGCTCACGCTCGGCAAGTTGGTGACAGGTTTGCTTAAAAGCAACGGCTTCCAATATGCTGATCCGAGGTGGTAAGTGAACGGTGGCGGTATTGCCATTAAACGAAACCGGAAACTCTGCGTTGGGGTTTTGAGTGGGCATAGAACCGGAAGGGTAAATAAGCGAGTGATTTTGGCCTAGTTTTGGTCTAGATATTTTAACTAAACCTGCCCCCTTGAAGGCGGGGGTCAGAGATTTTGGGGTCTGATTTACCGGGGGTTTGTTGATGACTCTATTTGAGGATCTAGCTGACGATCTCGGTTATGAGGACAGCAAGCGAATGCCTTGATCTTTGAGATATCGGCCTGTAATTATCTATTGTTTGGCGCGATCGCCCCAAATAATAGATATCATAGAGCATAGACTGGCACTGAATTATTTTTCAATAGTACACTATCTATTTGCCCGGTTACAACCACCCACGCCAAGCGGATTTGACAACATTCTATCCAGGGCTGCCACTCTGAAGTTTTATTTTTCCGGCGGGGATATTTTCCCGTGCAATATGGGAACTGTGCAACCTAAATTCTCCTTTTTGAGCGAGAATTTTTTATAGTTTTTTAACGTTTTTTGTTTTGGCAATAAAAAATCAGTTTCCTGGGATCTGGCGGGTTAAAAAAAGTTAACATCTGGGGTTTTTGCTCAGGGACTGAGCAAAAACCCGGTTGCTGCGTTGATTTTCTGTACTTACGCACGATCAGGCTCGGTGTTAGGGGCAATGGATCAATTGCCCCTACGGATAGCAGTAAAATCAGGACTTTTGTTTTAGTGCTGCCTCAGAATATAATCCCCTGGGGTAATTGATCGAGTTCTCCAACCAGAGATGGAAGTGACGGTTCAGCGCTATGGATCATAGCTCAGAAGTATTCCCGGATACGCGGGTAGGGCGATCGCGATTTACCAGCCGTTCCAAGGGGTCACTTCTAGAACTTGTCTGGGGGTAAATACCACCCGGTAGCTGACCACTGGAACATAAGCTAAGTTACCGTCACTGTTTTTTCTCAGAGCCGCAGAAGGCTGATGTAATTGGCGCAGAGGCGTTTCATAAAGATAATCTCGGGCTGGTTGATTTTGCGGTTCGTAGTCGGCGATCGCCCCATCTTCTGTCACCAAAACTTTATAAATTAAATCCCGCTGAAATGTTGGTGTCGTTTTCCACTCGTCAATCAGATTGTCACGCAACTGCTTAAATAAGGTTTCCACCATCGCCGGATCTTGAATCTCAGGCGGTGGGCTGGGTCTGCCGGTTAGCCCCCGGTAGGGACTCACTTCTGGCACCCCATTGGGTTCGAGTACCACTTTAAATAAGCCAATTTCTTCCACCGGAGTGGTGCCACCGCCAGTCTGTTTGTACAGAATTTGCGATAAGGGGGTTTGCTCAACATAATCTCTGGCGGCATCATTTTCCGCTTTGTAGCCGACGATCGCCCCATCTTTGGCTACGGAAACTTGATAGATTAACGGTTCGGTAAACGTTGCCGGATTTGTCCAAGTCTCCACAAGTTGATTCCGCAATTGCTGCTGTAAAATTGTCAGTCTGGTGGGATCGGTAATTTCTGGAGTTTGCGCCAGAAGGGTTTCTAAATCTGAAGCGGACAGGGGTGAACCAGAGTTAGCGGTTCCCGGTGGCTGATTTGCCCCGGAAGAACCGGCGGTTTTCCCATCGGTGATTTCATTCCGAGTGGACTGTGTTACCGGATCCTCTGTAGGCCGTTTAATTTCTGGGATCGGTGCCATGAAAAAGGCGGTGGCGGCGATCGCTAAACCGGAGACTCCCACTGCCAAAGGAACGACTTTCTTCGCGACTGGTTCTTGGGTGCGGAGATATTTCTTAGAAACCGGGGTTAAACTCAGGGTCAATGCGGGGAGAGTGCTTTTATCGGCAAAGAACTGATCCACCGCTTCAATCAAATCAAATAACTGCACCGTGGTCAGATCCACCTGGATCGGGGCCGACTGACGCCCAAGTTCCCCAGACAAGACCGTTAAGCGATGCAAATTACCGGGAATGGCTTCGAGGTTGACCCAGGTGCCTTGATGCGGCTGCTCCCCACTACCATTATTGGGTAGCAGAATAGGCGATCGCACCCCGCTCAACATTTCCTGAGCATAATGACTGACTGCCGTCACCAAACTCTGAAAAAAATCTAGCCCACCGCTGACGGGTTGCTCCAATCCAGTCACATAACATTGAGCATTCAGCAGAATCGACATCAAAGGCTGCACATTGGCACCGAGGGTCGTCTGTTCGCTTAACCCTTCCAAAATCAACCGGCAATTCGGCAAACTATACTGACGTTGAATAGTCATTCAACTTCTCCATCAAACAAACTAATCCAAAAACGTTGTATTCCGGCAGTGCCGGTGCAAATAAGTAATTTACTCAGCAACTCCAAAGCCAACTCATTCAACTTCTCATTAGAAGAATAAGCCAAAACTGCCGCACGTTTCGGGTTCATCCGGCTGCGAAAATGCGCTCTAAATCTTTCGAGATATTTCCCTAAGAGCAAATGGTGTTCTACGGGAATTTGTTTCCGATTGAGTTGCTGGTAGTCCATGAGCAACTGTCGAATTAATGCGGTTAAGCGTCGAGCCAAAAAGCCCACAATCGAGACCAGGGCTTTCCCCTCTGCTAAGGATAAGGGACTGCGTTGGCTATAACGGCGTAAGGGATTGGTGCTCCGCATCCGCCACAAGGCCACCCGATTTTTAATAATCGGTTGCAGTCCTAAGTCTTTGGCTAAAAGCAAGATTGCTTCCGACCCACCGAGATCCAGGGCTTCAATCGCCAGCAACATTAAATCTATTTCTAACCGACCCCGACGGGGACATCCCTTGTGCCATTCCCCTGGAGGATCGGGCAAATTATCTAAAATGAGCGGTTCGCTCGGATCCGGTGGCTTGTTAGAGCCCATTACGTCTACCACACTATTCATAATCAGGATAATAGTTTACGAGAATCAGTATATTCTCAGATTCTACAGAATTAGACTACAGAGGTCGGGCGAAAAGCGATCGGCCCTCTATCTGATCATAAATTGCCGTCGCGATTTAATCTCTACCGGAAAAAAGGCGATGGATTAAATTTCGACCATTGAGAAAGGATCTGACCCTCGGAAAATTCCCTCTCACCCTTTCACCCAAGGGGTCTAACTTGTTTTTTCCTGGGGGCGTTTTGTCAACCGCTGAATTCAAGTGGCATATGTTAAAACCGGCAAGTTTTTTGGTGAATGGTCTATGATTCATTCAGGTTAATCATCCAGGCTTTTAAGCTAGAGTTCCTCCGCTGTAGGGTGCGTCTTTGCGGTCACTAATTATAAATTTATAATTAAAAACCCTAAAGATAAATGTCCGCTCCCAACGCACCATATTATGGGCATTTTTGGTTGATTTGCACTGACGGCGATCGCACCACTAGGCCTGGTTGCTTGCCCTGGTTGCTTGCCCTGGTTGCTTGCCCTGGTTACTTGCCCTGGTTACTTGCCCTGGTTACTTGCCCTGGTTACTTGCCCTGGTTAAAATCTACAACTTATATTCACCCGCAAAATTATCGATTTATGGATATCAAATCTCTCATTCGCAATATCCCTGATTTTCCCAAACCGGGAATTATGTTTCGAGATATTACCACCCTACTGCAAAATCCTGATGGTCTGCGAGGTGTGATTGACCTGATGGCGGCAGTCTGTGCGCCCCTTCAGCCAGATTATATTCTGGGAATGGAGTCTCGTGGGTTTATTTTTGGCACCCCGTTGGCTTATAAGTTGGGGGTGGGTTTTATTCCGGTGCGGAAACCGGGCAAGCTGCCAGGGGCGGTTTATTCCGTGGAGTACGAGCTTGAATATGGCACCGACCGCTTGGAAATGCACCAAGATGCCCTCAAAGAAGGCGATCGCGTCTTAATTGTTGACGATTTAATTGCCACCGGGGGTACGGCTCAAGCTGCGGCTAAGATGGTTCAGCAAGCGGGGGCAGAATTAGTCGGTTTTTGCTTTGTGGTGGAATTATTGGCCTTGGGTGGTAGAGAAAAACTCCCCAATGTCCCGATTATCTCAATGGTTGAATATTAAAAGAAACCCGGTTTCTTGGATAATTGTGTTATGGCCACGAAGAGAAAAGTATGGATTTAGACGCTTTATTTACCCTGCATTGCGATATCCCCAGGGAAGGCCCCGGCAGCGATGAAGCAACGTGAGGCGATTCATCGTTTACCCGGTTGGCTGCGATCGCGCGATTTTATTGAACCCTGGGGCGGGCAAATTTTGGATCTGGGTTGTGGTCTGGGACGGCAAACCCTGGTATTAGCGCAGGAACTCCAGTGGCCGTTCGCAGCGGTTGATTTCCTTGCAATTCCATCTTCCCTACCTATTGCGACTTCAGCAAGCTGCCGTGGACCGAGGACTGGATCATTTAATCACGATCCGCCAGCAAGATATGGCGCAGTTAGAAGATGCTCCGGGTAGTATCGATCTCATATGGGCAGAAGCTTCGATTTATATCCTGGGATTTGCCAATGGCTTAAAATTGTGCCGTCCTTTGTTACGAGAGGGCGGCTGCCTGGTGGTCAGCGAAGCTACTTGGCTGATTTCCGCACCCCCCCAAGAAGTTCTGGACTTTTGGCAAGCCGAATATCCAGCCATGACCCCGATCGCGGGCAACATAAAATTAGCGGAGGCGGCGGGTTATCAAGTGTTCGATCATTTCATTTTGCCCCGGTCGGCTTGGTGGGACGAATATTTGACCCCATTGGCAAAGCGGGTGCGTCAGCTACAACCTGAAGCGAGTCAGAATCCAGGATTGGCCGAGGTGTTGGCCGCAAGGGCAAAAGAAATTGATATTTGCGATCGCTTTGGAGATTGTTTCGGTTATGTTTTTTATCTCATGCAGCCCTCTTCCTAAAACCTGAATTGGGGTTGAGGATTTCTGGTGAAAATTATGGCTGATTTTTGACCCTTGAAATCCCTAAAAATTTCTGGAAAATTTTCTATGCTTAATCTCAGTGAACCCAATGAATTAGACAACGATATTGTCACTCTAACCAAAATTCAGATTGCCCTGAAAGCCGCAGCGCGATTCCGCGAAGCGGATTGCTACCGCGAATCGCTTCAAAGCAACTTATCCCAATTAGTCATGGAAACCGACCTAAAAAGCGATCTAGGTTTATGGCAATGCAAAGTTACCTGGAAAATTTGTTAAATAATTATCCAGATTAGACGCATTTTATTGGTAGTTCGCAAACGGTGAATGACCGGAAAAATGCCCAATAATTGTTAAAAACATTTTCTTGATCAGCACGGCAAAAGTTCAGTGCAGAAACCCTCAGTAATATTCAGGGAAATATTACCCAAACTGCCCCTATAATTGATGACTTAGAACAGGTTGAAGCGGATTATATTGTTGTCACCTTGTTAATCGGCACCGCTTAAGATCGCCCCTTATTTGCATCTATTAAATCTGCCGCTGAATTAAAAGCTGCATTACAAAGGCCGCAATGCCGCCAGAATATCTGCTGATTTTTGAATTATTGTGGAGTCCGCAATTGGCAACTGATAGCCTGTCCGCCTCGCAATTTGCTCAAGATTATAGTGATTTAATCCCGATCTAAGCCTGCCCCCGTGCAGACGGGGGTTAGATATTTGGGGGAAGTTAGATATCTGGGGACTGAGTGAGCATAACTGCTTGATAATAATTAGGAGAAAATCGGCGATCGCTCCCAAAAGCAGATGTTTTCATCGGTTATGATAGGGTGTGGAAAACCAATCAAGACAGTCAAGAAAGGGTAAGATTTATGAGCTTAAAAGACCGCATTGGCGAAGAAATTAAGGCCGCCATGAAAGCTAAAGATAAAATCCGCTTGGAAACGGTGCGGAGTATCAAAAAGCTGATTCTGGAAAAAGAAGTCAGCGTCCGTCCGTCCGGTCAGGATAGCTTAACGGAAGAACAAGAAATTGAATTACTGGTGCAGTTGGCGAAACAACGAAGAGACGCGATCGAGCAATATCAACAAGTTGGTCGCGAGGATCTAGCTGCCCAAGAAGCCCAGGAACTAGCCATCATAGAAGAATACTTGCCCAGTCAACTTTCCGACGCCGAAATCGCCAGTACCATTGAAGCGATCATCGCTCAAGTCTGCGCCACCTCCATCAAAGATATCGGTAAAGTCATGGGGCCTGCCATGCAGCAGTTAAAAGGAAAAGCCGATGGCAAAAAAGTCCAAGAAATCGTCAAAGCCAAACTAGGATAGTTGTTAGTTGTTAGTGCGA
>NZ_LIUQ01000053.1 GCF_001276715.1 Planktothricoides sp. SR001
CCACAGACCAGTATAGAAGAAAAGAGGCAAGATTACAGAGATGCCTAGTAAAGATATTCTATCTTATCGCTCCTAAGAAACTCTCTCCTATGCATCCTTCCTATATGCGGGAATCCAAAGCCTATCGGCGGGGAACGAAAAGTGCAATTAATTATGTTCAGCTACTTATTATATGTATGATCGATGATAATCAACTACAAACAAATTAGGAGAATAAAATATGACCACATTTAAACCCATTGCCCCTCCGGTAAAGATGCCTCCTTTAGAAAACGGCGATCGGCTGACTCGTTATGAATTTGAACGGCGTTATCACGCCATGCCTCATATTAAAAAAGCTGAATTAATTGAAGGAATTGTATATATAGCATCTCCCTTACGCGCCAAAAGTCACGGCAAACCCCATGCTCGCATTATGACCTGGCTAGGCACTTATGAAGCGATGACCCCAGGGGTAGAAGTCCTGGATAATGCTACGGTAATTTTTGATATGGATAATGAAGCCCAACCAGACGCTTTATTAAGAATAGAACAGGGCGGTTTATCACGAATTACTGCCGATGATTATGTAGCCGGTGCGCCGGAATTAATCGTAGAAATTGCCGCGTCTACCGCATCTATTGACCGCCATAAAAAACTGCACGTTTATCGGCGTAATGGCGTGCAAGAATATATTATCTGGCGCGTTGATGATGGGGAATTAGATTGGTTTTATTTAAAAGATGGGGAATATTTGCCACTTTCAGCCAACTCATCGGGGATAATTTGTTCTGAAGTTTTCCCCGGTTTATGGTTAGATACAGCCGCGTTATTATCCGGTGATATTGCCAAGGTTTTGGCGGTATTACAACAGGGTTTAGCCAGTGCAGTTTAGTGGTAGGGTGGGCAAAATTTTGCCCACCCTACTAATTAATATTACAAATTGTCAAATAAATATACAATAGCAACTTGGGGAAAAAAGGAGTAAAATATTAATTATTAGTGCAATATTTTTTGGGTAAATTTTATGAGCAATGCCGAAAAATTAACTTTAGAGATTCCCAATCGAGTTCTATACGCCAGACTGAATATCACTCCAGAAGTTTTAGGCTGTTTTTGCGATCGCGCAGGAATTGTCGAGTTAGGACTTTTCGGATCGGTATTAAGAGATGATTTTCGTGTAGATAGCGATATTGATGTTCTCGTTACCTTTTCCTCAGAAGTTCACCTCAGCTTATTAGATTTTGTCAGCTTAGAACAAGAATTAGAAGAGTTGTTTCGGCGACAGGTTGATTTAGTGGAAAAGTCGGTGGTGGAAGCGGATGAAAATTGGATTCGCCGCGAGGCAATTTTAAAGGAAAGTCGGGTGATTTATGAATCGAGATGCAGCATATATTCTAGTTTATAAATTTCGTAGGGTGGGCAAAATTTTGCCTACCCTACTAATACAATAGGTCAGCATTCAGCAGATTTTTAGGCAAAGGGATAAATGTTATGATAACTCTAACTAATTTAAAACAACTCTATGAAATCGATGATTCTCAATGGCTAGAGGAAACCGTTAAATTATTGAAAAATCAGCAATTCAAAGAAATAGACTGGGAAAATTTAATTGAGGAGTTGGAAGATTTGGGCAAGGAAAAGAAAAATGCTGTGGTCAGCCTTTTAGAACAAGTGATTCGTCATTTATTATTGCTGGAATACTGGCCGTCTGAACGAGAATATAATCAATTACATTGGCAAGAAGAAATTTATAATTTTAGAATCCAGTTAAAACGCAGGTTGACGACTAATCTCCGCAATTATTTAGAGTCGGAACTCAATTCGATTTATCAAGATGCCCTGGGTTTTGTTCAGATTAAGACGCAAAAAACCGTAAATTTTCCCCCAGACAGCCCTTATTCTCTTGACCAATTACTTGATATCGATTGGTTGCCTAATTAACTGGAATTATTTTTATGATGTAAATATATTTATTCGTAGGGTGGGCTTGCATTTTGCCCACCTTACAGATAGCTAGATTTCGTAGGGTGGGCTTGCATTTTGCCCACCCTACAGATAGCTTAGAATATTGTACAGGCGAAGCATTCCGGCAGATAATTTATTGCTGAAAATATTGTAGGGGCGAAGCATTCCGGCAGATAATTTATTGCTTAGAATATTGTAGGGGCGAATGGCNNAATGCTTCGCCCCTACAGGTATATTCGGTGTATTCGTCGATATACAATTAGGCTTTTAACCTTTACCAAAGTTAGCGGGGTTTTGATCGCGCCGATCGCGAGTGGAAAGAGGACGACCCTGGCGATCGCCGGCCTTAGCTGCGGTTTTTTCCAAAGCTTCCCGGAGATGTTTTGCCGCATAAATAGACATATCCCGTGGGACACTAATGCGATCGCGTAAATAGCGCAAAGCCTCATCCGCACCTTCGGGGGGTTGGCAGACTTTTCCTGTCATCATCAAAGTCAGGGCACAACGCAACGCTTCATCAAATAATTGCGAATCAGCGGGATTCACTTTAGTCAAATTTTCCCGGTGTTTAATAATTCGTTGCAAAGCTTCCTGACGACAATTTTCCGGTTCTGGATAAGTCACATCTGGCAATCCGAACCAAGGGCCATGATCCACCCGTTGCTGATTAATTGAAGTCTGCGGTTCGCCATTTTCCCAACATCCTCCCATTTGGGGCGGTAAATCATGGGCATGGGTGTGAAAATCGCTTTGAGTACCGCGATAAGTGGGGCGAGTTTCCATCGCATCAAACCAAGCGGATAAACGGGGGTTTTCTTCTCGCAGCGAATAGCCTTTATAATAATAAAGACTGGCATTCATCCGCTCAACGTATGGGGTAAAAATTACGTCAGCGGTGCTAAATTCTTCCAGGAAATAAGGCCCAGGAGTGGCGGCTAGGGCTGCCTCAACTTTGGCCACTACTTCGATAAACTGACGGCGATTTTTTTGTTCTCGATCGAAGGGAATGGGGCGATAGCAAAGCCAGCTACACCAAGCCCGAAATAGCATTCGTTCTAGTTGTCGCAACGCCAAAACCCTGGAGTCTTGCATTCCGAAAACCAAGGGGCCAAAGACCTCTTCTAAGGCAATTAAAATATCATCACTTTCGGTAATGAGGCGATCGTCAATTTCCAGGGCGGGCAACATTCCCGATGGCACTTTTTGCTTATACCAACTCTCTTTTTCCCCATAACAAAACATCGTGACTTTTTTGATCCGATAAGGGATTTGCTTTTCCTCTAACCACAGCCAGACTTTCTGACAGTAAGGGCACCAAGCATGGTGATCGCGATATAATGTCACCCGAACATCGGATTCAGCATGGCCAAATAAACGCAATAGAGACTGAGGGTTAGTCGGTCCGTTGACCAGATCGATTTCAAAGTTTGTCAGGGCTTGCAGTTCTGCCCAAGTTAAAGGAGCGATCGCGCTATGGTTTGATGTCATTGTTCACCTAAAATTATCAGATAATTAATTATAATTGGTGTAATGAAATTTGCCAAGATGATTTAACCAAAAAAATCCGGTCTGGGTAAGTCCTACTTCTCTACTGGGTAAACAACAAATTTCTGTAGGGGCGAAGCATTCCCGCCATCAATTCAGGGTGATAACCAATAAATTATCGGCGGGAATGCTTCGCCCCTACAAGTCCTTATAAACCAGATATATATGGTATTATATTAGTATTATAAGTAGGTGAACATAATTAATTGCACTTTTCGTTCCCCACCGTAAATCCTTGGATTCCCGCCTTCGCGGGAATGACATTCTTCTGATATGGTCTGCATTTATTTCTGCCCACCTAATTATTTGGTGGGCAATGCCCACCCTACATTTAAAGATATTCAAGGGTAAGTCCTGGTGGTAATTATTCAACAAATAACCAACAACAAATAACCAACAAACAATCACAAT
The DNA here is from genome assembly GCF_001276715.1 of Planktothricoides sp. SR001. Lineage (GTDB taxonomy): Bacteria > Cyanobacteriota > Cyanobacteriia > Cyanobacteriales > Laspinemataceae > Planktothricoides > Planktothricoides raciborskii. The sequence goes on from NZ_LIUQ01000053.1 coordinate 3,904, forward strand.
TTAATTATGTTTGATGGGCAGGGAAATCACAAAGGAAATCCCTCGGTCTGATGATGACTCACAGAATAGTTTTCCCCCATGTTTTTCTACCACAATTTGATAGCTAATTGATAGCCCTAAGCCAGTGCCTTTGCCCACATCTTTGGTGGTGAAAAAGGGATCGAAAATGCGCGATCGCAGTTCTTCGGGAATGCCTATACCATTATCCAAAATTTTAATATTCACCCAATTTTCTGGCAGCACTTCTGTAGAAATTTTGATCCACAAAGGATCCCCTTGATTTTCCGCAAAACTGCGTTCAGAACTTAATTTATCTAAGGCATCAATCCCATTCGCCAAAATATTCATAAACACTTGATTCAGTTGTCCCGCGTAGCATTCCACCAGGGGCAATTCACCATATTCTTTAATAATAGCAATTTCTGGACGTTGGGAATTTTCATGCAACCGGGATTGCAAAATCAGCAAGGTACTATCAATTCCTTCGTGAATATTCACCGCTTTTAAATCTGATTCATCCAGTCGAGAAAAATTCCGCAGGGACAGGACAATTGCCCGAATGCGATCGGTTCCTCCACGCATGGATTGGAGGATTTTCGGCAAGTCGTCTTTTAAATAATCTAATTCTATTTCTGCGATTTCCTCTTGCATTTCGGGGGAAATATCAGGACATTCGGTTTCATAGAGATTAATCACTTGCAGTAAATCATCGGTGTATTGCTTAACATAAGTAAGATTGCCATGAATAAAATTAACGGGGTTATTAATTTCATGGGCAATTCCGGCAATCATTTGTCCCAAACTGGACATTTTTTCACTTTGTACCAGATAAGCTTGGGTTTCTTGCAATTTTTTGAGAGTTTGATTTAGTTCTTCTAATTGATGTTGTATTTGCCGATCGCGCTGAGTCAGTTGTTCTGCCATTGCATTAAAACCTTCGGCTAAAATGCCAATTTCATCCGGGCTATCAATATTAATGTGAATGCTTAAATTACCGGCAGCAAATTGTTGCATTGCATTGGTTAAAATCCGAATGCGTCGATTTAACCAGCGAGAAAAATAAAAGCAGAGACAAAGGGCGATCGCACCGCCAATTAATGCCATAATCTTGATAGTATAAAACAACCGATTTTCTGCTTCTTCTAAAGGGGCTGTGGGATTCAGCATCACCACTTTTAGATCATCACTAATACTGCCCAGAGTTACAGTTTTCACGATATATCCCTGACCGGCAATCTGGGTGTAAGTTGTCGGGGAATTGGGACTGGGGGGCTGCCAATTTGGATCGTAAATCGGTAGAGTGGCCGTTTTAATTTGTGACCCTTGGAAAACCACCAAATGTATTGGAGTATCTCCGCGAATTTCATTCAGGATTTGTTCCGTAAAGGCAAAACCAACAATAATACTACCAACTACCTTTTCACTATTTTTCAAAGAAATTAAACTAATCAAAACAGAAGGGGCATCACCTTCGGTGGCAATCACATCGGATAATTGTAACCCCGCTTTAGCCGCTTGAGTCACTTTTTGGTCTTGGAGGGGAATATTTTGCAAAATCGGTTGGCGCAAATCTGCCAGCAGTGAATCGTTGGCTATCACTTGAATTAAATCAAGCTTTAATCCATATTGAATCGGCAACAATTCTTGGAATAACATTCCACTATTATTTGAGGCAATCGCTGGAGAAATATTGTTGCCATCGGCCAGCCATTTTGCTTTTGACTGCAATAGGTTTTGTCTTTGTTCTATATTGCTGAGAAGCACTGAGGTAAATGCCTCAGTTTCCCGCCGCAAATTTTGCTCAAAAAACTTGCGAAAAAACAGATAGGTTCCGGTTGTCCATAGTCCTAAAAATATTATAAATAGGACAGATAAAGGGAGAAATAGTTTAACGGCAACCGGAATTTTGAGCAGACCTGCAATGGGTCGGCGTGGTTTCATGGTTCATGGGGTCATGTTAGCAGGAGCATAACCAGCCTGAGTGAGCAATGCGATCGCCTCTGGACTGGAAAGAAAATCGATAAAACTTTGTACCTGTGGGGCAGGGGATTTTTTAAACACCAAATTAATGGGGCGAACCATCAGATATTTGCCTGATTTAATATTATCCAAAGTCGGGGCAATGCCGTTTAAGCTTAAGTGATTCACAGGCACTTTTTCATAAATTGCTGTCGCTAAAGAGAAAGTACCAATACTATAAGGAGTGCTTTGCAAAGCGCTGACCAGTTCATCTTGTTTGCGGAGAATCACCGCATCCGGTGAGGTGACTAAATCTTTGCCCAAATAATATTCTCTCAAAAGACGTTTTGCCGATTCATCTTCCGGGCGATCGAGGACGACAATGGTGGCATCTGGCCCGCCAAACTCTTGCCAGTTTTTCGCTTGACCACTATAAATTGCTTTTAGATTATCTGTAGTTAAATTTGTCACCCCCTCAACGCTGGGGTTAGTTGCCACAACTAGACCGTCTTGGGCAATGACTCGTTGGGCCAAATCATCAGTTATTTCTGTGGGTTTGAGGGTTTTACTTAAACTACCAATATCCAGTAATCCTGCTTGAATTCCGGCAAGGGTACTTTCTGATTGACTTGCGGGCAAAAAATTGGCTTGGGTATTCGTTACTTTTTTGGTATAAGCATCCATTAAAAGCTGCAATACCTCAATGGTACTACTACCACCGCTGGCGCGAATTATTTGCTGCTGTTGCTCAGTTTTCGGGGTGCTAGATGGGGCTGTAGCTTCTGAATTAGGGCTGGGAGTACAACTGGTCAGGGGCACGAGGGCGATTCCCACAGGGATCGCGAAGCGAATCGCGCTGACCAAGAAAAGCGTACCAGAGTAAAATTTCCGCATAAAAAATCTTAGCTGACTAACTTTTTATTATACCTCATTTCAGGCGAAATTACCTAGATTTTGCTATATTTTGCTAAATTATGATATTTTGGATATTGGCAGTCTTTTATTTATTTTAAGCAGATATTTTAATTAGAGATATGGCGCGGATTAATTTACTCGATACTCGGACTACGAACTTTGGGGAAATCATCGGTAATGGCAAAATTTATCAAGTGCCCATTTTTCAGCGGGATTATTCTTGGACAGAGGAAAATTGGGAATACCTCTGGCAAGATATTATGGCACTTTATACTAACCAGGAGTCTAGTCATTATATGGGAGCAATTGTGTTACAAAGCTCCCCGACTTCCGATCAAGAGTTTACGATTATTGATGGACAACAACGATTAGCCACTTTTAGTCTGATTGCCATTGCGGTAATTGACAAAATTCAAGCCCTAATCGATCGCGAACAAGACCCAGAAGCTAACCGCGATCGCCAAGAAATCCTCAAACGCACCTATCTGGGCGATCGCGACCCGCGTTCCCTCCGCTACTCCAGTAAATTACGGTTAAATCAAAATAACAATGACTTCTATCAAAGTAACTTAATTAATCTCCGTAAACCTAGAAATATTCGCGCTTTGGCTAAATCTAATCAACTCATTTGGCAAGCATTTGAATACTTTTATCGGCAGCTAGAGACGGTTTAAGAAGTGATAAATACCGGCGAAACATTAGCCACTTTTCTGACCGACACCATCGCCAAACAACTGCTATTTATTCAAATTAACGTTGAAGATGAGTTAAACGCTTATACAGTGTTTGAAACCTTAAATGCTAGAGGCATTGAACTCAGTTCAACGGATTTACTAAAAAATTATTTATTTTCTCTGTTCCAAGGGCCAGATGACTTGGCAGAAGCCCAAAGACAATGGAGACGAATTATCAATACAGTGCAGATGGAAAAATTTCCAGAGTTTCTGCGTTATTATCTGAGTTTAAAAGCGACGAGGGTGAGACGGGAAAGGCTATTTAAACTCGTCCGGGCATCGGTGAAAAATGCTCAACAAGCCTTTGACTTACTTGATGAATTAGAAAATTATAGTAGTCTGTTTATTGCCCTGGAAAATGCTAATGATGAATTCTGGCGAGACACCCCAGAAAATAAATATTATATCCGCGAATTAGCGTTATTTAAAGTCAAGCAAGCTTATCCAACTTTATTCGCGGCTTACTCTAAGTTTTCGCCGGATAACTTTACCCGACTGCTTAAACTTGTGGCGGTGATTTCCTTTCGCTATACGGTGGTCAGTGGTCTGAATCCTAATGAATTAGAATCCTATTACAACCAAGTGGCGATCGCTATTAACCAGGGTGAGATATCCACCCCTAAACAAGTCTTTGAACGGCTACGTCCGATTTATGTTTCCGATCAGAAGTTTAAACAAGATTTTGCTTTGCTGTCAATTTCGACCAAGGGACAAAAGAAAAAACTGGTGCGATATATTCTGGGGAAACTGGAGATGGATGCGGCAAACCGAACCGATATTAATGAAGATAGTTTTTCCATCGAGCATATTTTACCGGAATCACCCAACGATGCTTGGAGAAAACATTTCTCCGATAATCAGATAGAAGAGATGGTTTATCGCCTCGGTAATTTAACGCCATTGGAGCCAAATTTTAATCGGGAAATAGGTAACGAGGTTTATGCACTTAAGCAGAACAAGTATCCGCAAAGTGTTTATGCTTTAACTAAGAATATTCTGGCAGAAGCATGGACAATAGATACTATAGTTCAACGTCAAGATGATTTAGCAAAGCGTGCAGTGCATATTTGGCGATCGGACTTTTAAGATTAGGACTTACTCATAAACGCTATCCGTAGGGTGTGTTAGCGAAGCGTAACGCACCAATACGCCATATATAGATTACTTGCGTAAGTCTTAGAATATCAAGATTGCTAACGGAAAAAATACCGCATATAGTTATAAAATTCTCTAAAAATAAGACACTTTTTCTGAATCACTTCTGGGTTCAGCATCTTTAACAGTTCAGGAGTATGATTTTTTTTGGAGAAAGGGGGTTGTTCGATGTTACTATCATCGATTCTCGTGGTTGATAAAATCAACAAATCTGATAATTTTTCTTCGCAACTATCTCGTGACGGGTCATAAGTGCTGAATGATTCAGGAGCGTCAAAAGGAACGTGGCATTGTTGACTTAGCCACCAACGCATCTGTTCATGTCTGCGGCGAAAATCTGTATATTTTGCAATTGAATTGTCCCAATCGGCAATAATCCAAGCTTCTAATTCGGGAGCAGCAAAAGCTACAAATTTAGTAATTGTTGCACAATTTGGGATGAGATTAATCGCCGCTAAAAACTTTTGTTTTTGCGATTGATAATTCCGACAATCTAAGTCATCAATAACGAGAATAAGCTGACAACTCTCTGGCTCATTCCTGAGTGCGATCGCTAGTTCTCGGTTGATTTGTGCAATTAAACTATCCCCAGTTCTGCCATAACCACTGGTAGAACCTCGATTTGGTTGATTGGCTTTTGGCCCCGGTTTTTGCCTAGCGGGAGTTTTCCGTTTAAATACACATTGAGGAAAACATTTTTCTAAAAATGGGATTAAACCGGCGACTTCCGCTTCCCCTCCTCCTGCAAATACCCAAACTACCACGGCCAGCCTCCAATACTCGGATCCCCAATTCGATACAAATCCCCCAATTCCCATCCTTCTGCCAGTTTTTCTTCAAGATGTTCTCGTGATAAATTTTCTGTGGAAAAATGGATTTTATCTGAAGAAGAAAAACACAATACATTTTCTAAACAATCGGTAAAGTTATCCAATAAATCTGGACTATGAGTGGCAATGATGATTTGGGTGTTTCTCGAAGCTTTTTTAATCCACTCTGCCAAAATTCGCATCCAAGCAACGTGCAAGCCTAATTCCGGTTCATCAATGACTAATAATGAGGGTAATTTAGGAGAATGTAAAATCACTGCCCAACATAACATTCTGACTGTGCCATCGGACATTTCTCTTAAATAAAATGGTTCTTTAATTCCTTCAAAATACCATTCAATCGTTATCCCATATTGACCCGATCGCATTGGTCGAATCCGACGAGTTTTGGGCAGGATAGCTTTCATCGCTTCATTAATACTATCCTCAAAGTCAATATTTTGTTGAATTAAATTCTCAAAAACCAACGGTAAATTCTCACCGGATGAAGATAAATGAATATCCGATGAGCCGATTTTCGGTTCTGAAGTTCTGATTTGATGTAAATCCATATTATTGGCATTATAAAATTGCCAATCAGCCACAGATTCTAAGAGTTCTCGTCTCACCTCATAAACTGTTGTATTTTTCGGAGTAAATGAAGTATTTTCTAATAAACTGGGAATGATATTTACTCCTAAAGTATTAATCGGAATATTTTCTAATCTTTCAAACCTCGTTCTACGTTGCTCTTCGTCATAAATACTAATTAAACCTTTGCCAATTTCTTCTCCGTGAAATTTATAATAGAAAAAAGGTTGTTCTAGCCCCCGATCGCAGGATAAATTTTCTTCGGCTAGATTAGCTCTTGATTTGATTAATGATTGGTCAACCCAGAGTTTCAAAGAAAGATTAACCGTGTCATTGTCACGGCGATCTAGTTTAGAAAAACTATCTAGATTAGAAAAACTATAGTTAAATAATATATACGCGGGACTCGCCACCGTATTATCTAAAATTCGATTTCCACCTAAGATAGAAATTGCATCTTCAAAGCTACTCACTCCCCTGACTGGATCCCAAATTGGAGTGATGCAATTTTTCAGGAATTGTATATAATTAATTAAGTTGCTTTTTCCCGAACCATTAGAACCAATAAAAATATTCAGCTTGTTGAGTTTAATTTCCCCGACTAAATTTTTATAATTTTGAGTTTTAATGGAATTCAGAATTGCCATAATTTATTTAAATTTTATAATCTAAGATATATCCAATTGCCTAGATAAGTATAGCGTTTATTGTCCCAATGAAGTACAGAGGTTTTCTGGATTCCCGCCTGCGCGGGAATGACAGGTTTTTTTGTAGTTCATAAATATGACAATTGAAATATATCATCATCCCCCGTCGCTCAGGCAGAAATGTAACATCTTTTAATAATAACCTGTTAGATTCCTGAGCCTGAATAGAAAAAACGATCGCCTCTGATCCCGAAGAAAACAAAAGCGATCGCTTTTAAATTTGTCCTAATTTTGTTGAACAAAAGTTACACAGAAAATCCCATAATTAAGGAGCTAAACGCCACATTTTGATAGTGTCATCAAAACCGCCGCTAATCATGGTTGTTCCATCCGCAGAAAACCCGATTTCTACGGAATCTGTATGACCTTTAAGGGTGCCTTTTTGACAACCACTGCGTGTACTCCACAGTTTAATAGTGCCATTTAAGTCCCCACTGGCTAAGGTGCGACCATCGGGACTAAAGGCAACGGAATAAATTTGTTTTGAGTGACCGTGTAGAGTCCGCCGAAGTTCTCCGGTTTCCAAGTTCCAGAGTTTGACCGTGCGATCCCAACTGCCACTAGCGAGGGTTTTGCCATCAGGGGCGATCGCAATTGACCAAACTGAATCCGTATGACCGGACAAAGTGCGAAAAGCCTTACCCGTGTTGACATTCCAGAGTTTCACCGTGCCATCGGTACTGCCACTGGCGAGGGTTTGACCATCGGGACTAAACTTAACGGATTGCACTTCTTGGGTATGACCGACTAAAGTTTGCTGGAGATATCCCTGAGAATATTCTGGATATTCTGAGGAATATTTCTCATAATATTGCTGAGAATATTGCTGAGAAGATCCGTGAGCATATCCTTTGGCATATTCGTGAGCATATCCTTTGAAAGATTCGGGATAATGTTCAGATTTGTTCTGATCGATATTCCACAGCTTAATTGTTTTATCAAAGCTGCCACTGGCGACTAAAGAGTTATCCGGGCTAAAAGCTACAGAAAACACTCCGGCATCATGGCCTTTGAGAGTTTTCAACAATTCCCCAGTCCGCAAATCCCAAATTTTGACGGTCTGATCGGCACTGCCACTGGCCAACAATTTGCCATCAGAACTAATCGCCACTGACCAAACGGCCCCCGTATGCCCTGCTAAAGTTTGGATGGGAATTCGGGCATTATCGATGCTGACGTGCCACAGTTGAATGGTGCCGTCCCAACTGCCACTGGCGATGGTTTTGCCATTGGGACTGACCGCCACAGACCAGACCGGACCGGAGGTAGTGGCCAAAGTCCGCATTGGTGGCAGATTGTCAGAAGAGTAATAAGGCTTGACGCTGTGATCCTTTGGCGGCTGATTGTGGTATTCGAGAACCGAATATGGGACTGGTTCAGTTGTGATGGTGGTTCGTGGCACTGGTGAAGGTAAACGAGTTGTCACCAGGAGAGATAACAGGGCTACGGTTGCCCCACCGATCGCAGTGACTAAGCGAGTATTTTGAGTGACGGGTAACGAGGGCAGGGATACTTTTCTCAGGTCTTTGAGGATCGTCTCGGCCCGATTGTAGCGCAGCTTCCAATCCCGTTGAACCATTTTGTCCAGGATTTGCCCAAGTTGAAGACTGACGGGGGTTTTCAAATAATCCCGCCAAACCCAGGTTTCTGATTTGGGATCGAAGAGGTCAAAGGCTGAAAGTCCCGTGAGCAGATGCAAGCAAGTTAGCCCTAGGCTATAAAAGTCACTGGCAATCACCGCTTTGCCTTTGGTTTGTTCCGGGGCTGCATATTCGGCAGATCCGGTGACTGTACCCGGGTTAATTTGGCGAAAACGGTTATAAGTTTCCGCTGTACCAAAATCAACTAAGATGAGTTGATTGGTTTGGTGGCTGCGAATGATATTTTCTGGTTTGATATCCCGGTGAATCAGATTGAAACTATGGACAAAATCGATCGCTGGGAGCAAATCATAAAGTAGTTTGCGAATTTGGCTTTCGTTAAATGTGCCTGCTTCGGTTAATTCTTGCTCCAGATTTTGTCCTTCAATATATTCTTGGATGATATATTGACTGCCTTCTTGCTCGAATGAGGCGAGTAATGAGGGGATTTGCGGATGTTTGCCGATTTCTGCAAGCTGTTCGGCGTAGATTTGAAATGCCCCAGTCTTGTTAGGTTTGGCATCAGAGTCAATGAATTGCTTGATGACGCAAGGGGGATGGGACGGTTGATCTTGGTCTATGGCTAAAAAGGTGTTGCCGAGTTTACTTTTCCCCAAAGGCGCGATCGCCCGGTAGCGGTTTTTTAACAGCAATTTCGAGCCACAACTCTGACATAATTCAGCGTGGTCAGAATTTGCAGGATTCTGGCAATCAGGATTAATACAGTATGTCATAATAGCTTTTCCCTGCTTTAGATATTGTCTATGATAAATCTTCTGCCAAATTTGCCCAGTGTCCGGTGCGATCGCCCACTCCACTGAATTTCTTCACGGAACTAGATTCATCCTCTTTGAGTATAAACCTTTGGGCATCAACCCTGGGGGTCAGCAAACCGAATCATCATCGGCTATTGGTGGATATTTTATTTGTGCTCCTAATTTTAGATAGGCGATCGCATGATTGTCGCTTTTGTCCCGTTGTTGTCCCGTTGTCGAGGCTGGCAGTTCTGTATCTTGGCTTTCTGGACTTTCTGAGGGGCGATCGCCTTGACCCTGATTCTCTTCGATCTTACTTTTGATCTTACTGCGAGTTTATCTTAGACAAGAGTGCTTTTCCAAGCTAAAAAGCCCCCCTTTGATCGGGGGGTTGGGGGATCGATCCGTCCTGTTTGCGAGAATTGTCTATTTTGTTGATACTTTATGCGATCGCACCAGATTTAATCAGTTGAATTGCCGATATTTCTTCCCGATCGAGTCATCTCTAAAATAATTCATAATTTTTTACGTTTCTTAACAGTTTGATAGATTTGGGTCGGAATGCAGAGATTATGGCAGAAAACCAGTTTCTGGTTCACTGTGTTGGGGGCGCCACTGGTGCGGTAGATTCCGGGGCTGGTGCCGGTTCTGTCACTGGGGGCGCCACTGGTGCGGTAGATTCCGGGGCTGGTGCCGCTTCTGTCCCAACCCCATCCGGGGCTGGTGCCGGTTCTGTCACTGGGGGCGCCACTGGTGCGGTAGATTCCGGGACGGGTGCCGCTTCTGTCCCAACCCCATCCGGGGCTGGTGCCGGTTCTGTCACTGGGGGCGCCACTGGTGCGGTAGATTCCGGGGTTGGGGCTGGTTCTACCGTTGGCATCGGTTCTTCGATCGCACCCGGTTCTACCGTTGGCATCGGTTCTACCGTTGGGACTGGTTCTACCGTTGGCATCGGTTCTTCGATCGCACCCGGTTCTGTCGTTGGCATCGGTTCTTCGATCGCACCCGGTTCTACCGTTGGCATCGGTTCTTCGCTCCAGTCCGGTTCTACCGTTGGGATTGGTTCTACCGTTGGGATTGGTTCTGGGGCTGGTGCCGGTTCTGCCGTTGGAGTTGGTTCTTTAATTCGAGCAGGTTGTTCCGTTAAGGTCGGTCTTGGTTTCAAGCTAGGTCCTGCTGTCCGACTCGGTGTGGTTGCGGGCGTCACATCCGGGGCCGGGGTTTTCGGAGATTTCGGCACATTGGCAATGATAGACACAAAGCCAATCACGAAAAAAACCCCGGCGAATAACCCCAAACTTAGACCCCAGGGATAATGAGTTGGAGATTTGCTTGGAGATATTGATGTAGAGGATGGAGAATGAGCGCGGGGGGCGATCGCGAGAGTCACTCCTGTTTGCGCCGGTTGATTAATTTCCTTAAGTTCTAAGAGTACATCGTCAACGCTTTGATATCTTCTCGGTAAATAACAGGAGACCATTTTATCGAGAACTCGAGCTAATTGATGGCTGACATTAACTTGATTTTTCCAGACAATTTCGCCGGTAGATGGATCTTCAGGAAATTGACTGGCAGGAATGCCACTTAAGGCTTCAATTCCAATCATCCCCAAGGCATAAATATCACTAGAAAATCTAGGTTTCCCTGCGGCTTGTTCGTGGGGCATATATCCGGGAGTTCCCACCGCAATTGTGCTGGTGGTTTGTCCGGTGGAGGTGACAGCTAGACCTTGAATCTCTTTGACAGCGCCGAAATCAATTAAGACAATTTTGCCATCGGATTTGCGGCGCATAATGTTTTGCGGTTTGATATCGCGATGAATGACGTTTTGTTGGTGAACGTATTTTAAGACTTCTAAAATTTCAATTAGCAGTGCAACAGTCTGCTTTTCACTCAGGATTTTTCCCGGATAGATTTCTTGGGCTAAATCATCGCCTTCGATAAATTCCTGTACGAGGTAAAATTGTCCCCCAGCTTCAAAATACGCAAACAATCTGGGAATGCGATCGTGTTCTCCCAGATGTTGTAATGTGGCGGCTTCTTTTTGAAATAAGGTTTTGGCTGTTGGCAAAACCTGCGGTTGCAGGTCAGAGGTGGAGAGTTGTTTAACGACGCATTTACGAGGAGTGGGCAGTTTTATGTCTTCGGCAAGGTAGGTGATGCCGAATCCACCTCTCCCCAACTCTGAGAGGATTTGATAGCGATTTTCTAGGATGGTGCCAATCATTATTTTAAGAAAAAAAGGGGGGTAAGAGGCTACAGGGGATTGTATCACAGGCATATTCCGGTCAGCAGTGGTCAGTTTGTGTGATTTGCTGGTGGTCGGATTGTGCGAGAAACCAGGTTTCTGAATAAAATCTTGGCTAAAATTCAGGCATTTTTCTGAGAAACCCAGTTTCTAGGAATTGCTGATTTTTTGGCTTTGATGGAGGGTAAAGACGAGGAAGATCCAATCGATAGATATAGGGAATTTCGGCAAACAAATAACAAATAACAAATAACAAGCAACAAATAACAAACAACAAACAACAAACAACAAACAACAAATAAAATCTTATTAAGATTAAACAACTAGAATGGCCGCTGGGCTAAAGGCGTACTACAATGGAAAGGTTGTCTAGATCCTTTTGCCAGCGCGTGATCGAGCGTTATACCCTGCCCGAGATGGGCGAACTTTGGACAGAAACCTATAAGTTAAAAACTTGGCTGCAAGTGGAAATTGCCGTCTGTGAGGCGCAAGCTGAACTCGGATATATTCCTGCGGCAGCGGTTGAAGAAATTAAACAAAAAGCAAATTTTGACCCGAAGCGGATTCAGGAAATTGAGGCGGAAGTCCGCCATGATGTGATTGCATTTCTCACTAATGTGAATGAATACGTGGGGGATGCGGGACGCTATATCCATTTGGGCATGACCAGTTCCGATATGTTGGATACAGCATTGACCCTGCAAATGGTGGCAAGTCTGAATCTGTTGCTGGAAGTGCTGGAAGATTTGATTCAAGCGATTCGCTATCAGGCGCAACAACACCGAGATACGGTGATGATTGGCCGATCGCACGGAATTCATGGGGAACCGATTACTTTTGGGTTTAAGTTAGCCGGTTGGTTGGCGGAGGTGTTGCGTCACCGCGATCGCCTGATTCAACTGCGGAAACGTATCTCTGTGGGTCAAATTTCCGGGGCAATGGGAACTTATGCCAATATTGACCCCAGAATTGAGGCGATCGCCTGCCAAAAACTAGGACTCGAACCAGATATCGCCTCCACTCAGGTGATTTCCAGAGAAATTCACGCGGACTTTGTGCAACATTTGGCCTTGTTGACGGCCTCCATTGAACGGTTTGCCGTGGAAATTCGCAACTTGCAACGCACCGATGTGTTGGAAGTTGAAGAATTTTTCTCTAAAGGACAAAAAGGTTCTTCGGCAATGCCCCATAAACGCAACCCCGTGCGTTCAGAACGGCTGACCGGGATGGCTCGATTAATTCGCGGCTATGCCATGACCGCTTTGGAAAATGTGGCCTTGTGGCATGAGCGGGATATTTCCCACAGTTCCGCAGAACGGGTGCTGCTGCCGGATGCCTGTATTCTGACTCATTTTATGTTGGTGGAAATGACTGATTTGGTGAAACATCTGTTGATTTACCCCGACAATATGCAGCGCAATATGAATGTTTACGGCGGTGTAGTGTTCAGTCAGCGGGTGATGTTAGCCCTGGTTGGTCAAGGAATGCGCCGCGAGGAAGCTTATGCGATCGTGCAATCTTGTGCTCATCAAGCCTGGAATAAACTTGATGGTGATTTTCATGCACTGATTTGCCAAGATCCCAGAGTGAAGGAAAAACTCACCCCAGAGGCGATCGAGGCTTGCTTTGATCCACAGCAACAACTCAAAAATCTCAAGGAAATTTATCAGCGATTGGGGATTTAATTGCGGATTTATTTGGGGATTTAACTAACAAAACCACAGAGACACAGAGGACACAAAGTAAGATAATTAAAGTTATACAATCTTTGTGTTCTTTGTGTCTTTTTGGTTAATTTATGTAATTGACTTATTTGAGGTTTAATTGCTATATTTAAATAACAATTCATTCAGATGATCGATGGTCATTGTTTCCCCTAATGGGATTAATAACCAACCGTTTTCTTGGCGTTTTAAAGTCGCTGTCAGTAAGGCGGTTTTTCCTACCCATTCCGGGTTAGATAAAGATTGGTGAATGAGTACCTGCCCGGAGAAGCGATCGCATAGTCGCCAAAACCCATTTTTCACTTCACTAAAATCTTGTTTTAAATCGGCACCAGAGTCAATGGCTACCCCAAAGATAATCTGCGCGATCGCCTTTGGCACTTGGTTCAAATTGATCGACATATTCTCATCATCGCCTTCCCCCGCTCCGGTTAAATTATCATTAGAAAGAATAATTGCCCCTGAGTCATGTTTGGGATGAGCAGCATAGATGAAATCCATTTTACCGCGAGGTAATTTACCGCTGTCATCTAAACAGAGTGCCACCAAGTCGAGATCGATATCATTTTCCACATCATCTTTGGCATCATCTTCCATATCATCTTCCACTGCCATATCCCACCCTAAACCACATTTGAGTCGGGTAAAATGGCTCAATTCATGTTTTATTGGTCTAACAGAATTCATCATTGTTTGAATCTTGGTCTGATTATTACTGCTTTCAATAGTTTATAGCAATTTTCGGAGTTATTTTGAAGTACAAATACAAAAAAACCTGTGATTCCCCCGTTAGGGAACCATGTGCGTCAGCGCTATATGCGGGAATCCAGGAAACCTCTGTACTTGATCCGCATTGCTACCGCTATATTGTTTCTGATATATAATAATTTATTCATGCCTATTTTAAGCTGAATTTCCTCTAGCTTGGGGTAAACTTTAAAACTTATCGGTGATTTTTTTCACCTGAGCGATCGCTTCTTCTGGTTTCCCAGAAAGAGGGAAAATCAAAATACTCTGGACTTCTGGATCTTTGACTAAACTCTCTAAATGCTGAAATTGTCGCTCTGTAATCGCGATGCCATTTGATTGCTTAACATAACCTAACTCTTGAGCAAAATTTTCCTCACTATAAACTTGGATAAACACACGGTCTACACTCCAGTTTTCCCAATCAGCGGCAAAATATTGTTTCGCCCAATAAGGATTATGATGACAAAGGTCAAAGCTAACAGCAGGATTCGCTTTTTTCATCTCAGCAATCATCTCTTCCACAAACTTAGTTAAACTGGCAGTGCGGTCAACTTTTCCCGGCAGTTCCGCATAATAACCCAGATAATCATCCCACTGCACCGCATCAATTTTGGGGTATTTTTTCACAAATTCCACTAGGATATCTTTAAAAAATTCTCCTACTTCGGGAATTTCCACATCCAGGACATAATGATCGACTCCGGGATGAGTCCTATCCACCCCGGGGACAATCCATTTCCGGGCAACAGCCAAGTCAAAAACCGGACTATTTTCATCAATTTTTATCCCTTTTTCAAAATAAGCATGAACTTGCATCCCGTGTTTATGGGCTTCATCGATTAACCAATCTAACCAGCGATCTTGAAATTCATTGGGACAGCTTTCATAACCTAAAGTTTTTTGCATTACTTGGCTATTGTACATAGTGCAAGCATTGCCCCAAACCCCATGAATTATGGTATTAATTCCTTGAGAGTGATAATAACGGACTCGTTCTCTAATCGTTTTTTCGTCGGTATTATTGGTGATGGCATAACGACTGATATAAACCCCGCGAATAATTTTGCTTTCCCAGGTAGTTCCAGCCTGCGGATTTACAGCTTTTTTATGGATCGTTTTGGGTTGTTTTTCTGCGTTAGGCTGGGGGTCATTCGCTAATATTTGTGGCGGTGATTGGGTTTGAGTGGCTGTTTGACTTTCTGGGGTTTTTTCTGATGGTTTGGCAGTAGGGATATTCGCCGTAATATCGGCAAGAAACGGTTGAACTTTTTCGGGAATCGGGATTTGTTGCACTAAAGCAAAAAGTTGGTTGGTTAAAAAATCTTTTTGGTGGGTAAATAACCAATAACCGCCGCCAATGAAAATGAGGATGATGGAAATAGGAATATTACTACATCCACAGCCACTAGGCTTTTTTTTGACGATTTTTTCTTGATTTTTCATGGTTTGATGATTCTGGTTGCTGGGGGATAAAAAGTTGTTTTTTTGTGAGTTTATGGTATGATTATATCATTAATATAAAATAATTGACATAAGTTTGTGGTTTGATTGCGTGGCTAGATTAATGTAAACAAAGAATCAAGAAATGAAGCGATCGCATCATCATCGGAATGTTGCAGGGTCGGCAGGGGGAGAGATAAATGAGCGAAATTAACCACCCCGTTTTCTGGGGTTGGGCGCGATCGCCAGCATTGTCAGCATTCAGGAGTCTCACCCCTTAGTTTAACGATCGCTTCAGTTGTTAGAGGCGATCGGTTAGCATAAATACAGAATCAATATAAATCAGCCGATGCTAAGGACTGGCAACTTGTAATAAAAGTCAACATTTCAAAATCTGAAAGGCTTGATTGTATTGGCAATTGAATCTTTGGCAACTTCCCTGATATTCTTAGCAACAATACCAGCAAAAATTCTATGATTGGACTCTTAGCGGCACTTTCGGCAGCAGCAGCGGGGGGTATGAGAATTGCCCTACCTTTACTTTTAATTGGTTTGTTGCAAAATGAGGATCTTTGGTCACGAGTCCCTTTATTGTCAAAGCTTCATCCCCAAGTGGTAATTGCCGTATTGGTAAGCTGGTCATTATTTGAACTATTTGCCTCAAAAAAGCTATTGGGGCAACGGGTGTTACAAACGGTTCAGTTGGTTTGTAGTCCATTTGTTGGGGCAATTATGGGTATGGCGATCGCGCAACTAACCTTTGTAGGAGAAGATGCGGATGCCCCAGGATTTGTGATTGCAATTATTGGGGTAGTCGGTGGACTATTAGCCTTAGTATTGCAACTGGTTCAAGTCGGCTGGTTTTATCGTTTGGGACGACTACCTTTTTGGGCAATTTTAGCCCAAGATATTCTCTGTATTTCTCTCGTCTTATTAGCTTTTGATGCCCCCAGGGAAGGAGCAATTATTGCCTTATTATTATTGTGGTTAGCGATTCGCAGTTCCCAACAGTGGTATCGCTGGTATATGCATCAAGGAGTTAAACAACATCCTCGTCACCACAAGCAAAAACCGGATTAAGTAAGACATAAATGGGGCAAAAATTAGGCAAAAATTAGGCAAAAATGGGGCAACAATGGGGCAAAAATTCGGGATCGTCCATAAAAAAATAAAGTCCGCCAAAAGCGGACTTTATCTATGTAGCGCATATAGTAGCGCATATATATGTTATATGTAGCGCGATTACTTTAACCTATCGATCGCCCAAGGGATTACAACAATCCGACAAAATGTAACGGGCCATGACCGCTAATTAACTCAGCGACCAAAGCAATAAAACCAATCATCGCCAAGCGACCATTCCAAACTTCCGCTGTGGTGGTTAAACCCCACTCCCAACGTTCTTGGGGATAAAGTTTGAAAGTCTTTTGCGGACGCATAACTTTGGAGAAATTGACACGAGGAGCCCGCAAGGCTTCTTCCACTAAATCCGCCAAGTCATTAATAAATACGGGATGAGTATTTAAAGCCGGAACCCGATAAAAATTCTCAATTCCCGCTTCTTCGGCGACTTCCCGATATTCAATATCAATTTCTTCCAGGGTTTCGATATGTTCCGAGACAAAACTAATCGGCACTATCATTAAATCTTTAACCCCTTTGTGGGCTAATTCTTCAATGGCTTCATCGGTATAGGGTTTCAACCATTCTATTGGACCAACGCGACTTTGATAAGCCAAAGTGTAGTCATTTGGCCGATTTAAGGTTTGCATGATTAACTTGGTGCAGTCCTCGATTTCCTTTTGGTAAGGATCCCCCAGGTCATCCACATAACTTTGCGGCACCCCGTGAGCACTGAAGAAGATATGCACTCGATCGGGATTTGGGCATTGATCCAGTTCGCGACTAATTAAGTCAGCCATTGCTTGCAAATAGCCAGAATGTCTGTACCACGAGGGAATCACCGTATAGTCAATCTTTTGTAATTCTGGGTCTTGTTCCCACAAGGTTTCCAATTGCCGGAAGCTAGAGCCACTGGTGCTAATGGAAAATTGAGGATACAGGGGTAAAATTACTAAGTTGGAGATGTTATCGCGCTTGATCTGAGCGATCGCCTCTTCGGTGAACGGATGCCAATAGCGCATCCCCACATAAACTTCGGCATTATGTCCATTGGCTTCTAGCTGCTGCCGTAGGGCGATCGCTTGTTCTTCTGTAATGCGACGCAGGGGAGAACCCCCGCCTATTTTTTTATAATTTTCTTGTGATGTTTTTGCCCTGCGACTGGAAATTAGCCACGCTAAGGGTTTTTGCAGCCAGGGAAAAGGTAGGCGAATAATTTCTGGATCAGAAAAGAGGTTGTACAGGAAGGGGCGGACATCCTCAAGCTGTTCCGGCCCACCTAGATTGAGTAATAATACCCCTACACGGCCCATAATAGTTATAATTTCCCAAACACTTTAATTTTCGTAATCTATTGTAACAATAAAAGCTGAGATGCTATCAGATTTATTGAGAAAGTATTTCGCATTGCCGATCGCACTCACAACAAGGAAAAAGCCGTGGCTACAATTCTCAGAGACTTAAGTTATCAGCACCAATGGCTATATGACAGCATCTCCGGTTTAGCGTCTCTCGCGGTGGGGGGTGAGTCCCGGTTTCGCCGACTGCCCTTGCAAGGGTTGAACCTCCCCAGGGACAGCAAAGTCCTGGATCTCTGCTGTGGCAGTGGTCAAGCTACTGGGGTCCTGGTGGAAAATTTTGCCGATGTCACCGGACTGGATGCCTCCCCATTATCGATCAAACGGGCGCAAAAAAATGTCCCCCAGGCTTCATATATAGAAGCCTTTGCGGAGGAGATGCCAATAGGCGATCGCCTATTTGATTTAGTCCATACCAGTGCAGCCCTTCACGAAATGCAGCCGCAACAGTTGCGACAAATTCTCAAAGAAGTCTATCGGGTCTTGAAACCAGGGGGCATTTTTACCTTAGCGGATTTTCATCCCCCCACAAATCCGATTTTTTGGCCTGGGGTCGCCATATTTTTCTGGTTATTTGAAACCGAAACCGCATGGCATTTGTTAAAAACTAACTTACCGGAATTACTCACAGAAGTGGGATTTGTTGTGGAAAAATCCACCCTTTATGCTGGGGGTAGTTTACAAGTAATTCAGGCCAAGAAAAATTAATTGTTTAAAGGAAGCATTCCGGTAGTGGTAGGGTGCGTTAGTCGGGGCAAAAATTATGACTCAAATTAATTATCTTTATTCCCGACGTAACGCACCCTACAAACTCAAGCAACCAAGCAAAGAAACCGGGTTAGAAACCGGGTTTCTTAAAGAAACCCGGTTTCTTGATTGGGTGACAAAGATGGTCTAAAGAAACCCGGTTTCTCTGTTGCCCTCTGTTGGGTTTCGTTCCTCAACCCAACCTACGAATACTCATTGCTAACGGAAAAATATGACAATTTTTTCCGTTAGCTTCAATTTACTTAAACTCCGAATGTCAGAAATGTCAGAATTGTCAGAAAAATCTGAGGAAGGGGTCGATCGGAAATCTATCTTTTAATTTCGCCTTTAATATTTAAGGTGGATCATTATCACCCCAAACCAATAATCAGCTATGAGTAGAGGTTATTCGCAGTTTGATGCTCTCACTGCTATTCTGGCAGGAACCTTAACCGTTGCCGGAATTGTTACTTTTGCCCCGTCACCGCTTTTGGCAAAATCTGCCCAAGAAATTGCTCAATTAGCGATTCCTGTCACCGTTCAAATTAATGGCGAATCTGCCAAAGCTACCAGTAGTGGGTCTGGGTTTATTATTGCGAAACAAGGAACAACTTATACCGTTCTCACCTGTAATCATGTGGTTAAAGATGCTCAATTTACCTATAAGATTCGCACGAATACAGGACAAGACTATGCCGTAACCAATATTGTCCTATTACAAAAAAATGACAATCAACCAGATTTAGCGGTTGTCACCTTTAACAGTGCAGAATCCTATCCAGTTGTCACCTTGGGAAATTCCGATCGCGCTGCCGTTGGTTCAGAAATTTTTGTGTTTGGATATCCCGCGAATGTGTTGAATAATAAATATGGAAGTAGTCGTAATTTTGAGTTTTCTCCAGGGTTTGTCACCAGCCGTCTGAACAACCATCCTAGAGGTTATACTTTACGCTACAATGCTGTCACCAAAGGTGGCATGAGTGGCGGGCCGGTATTTGATTCAGAAGGACGAGTAATTGGCATTCACGGGGAAGGTGATCGCGATTATGATACTGTAGCCGATGGTCAAGGAAATCGTACCGGCAGAGTGGCGACAAAAACTGGCTTTAATTCCGCAATTCCCATTAATATTTTTATCCCTAAACTATCCGAAGCGGGGTTAAGTGCTGCCGCGATCGCGATCGACGATTCGCCGACTACGAATGCCCCAGTCGCCGTAAATAATCCTAATAATACTCAAACTTTTTATGTTCGGGGATTAAGTCGCTTTGACCAAGGAGATTTTTCTGGGGCGATCGCCGATTTTACTCAGGCAATTCAAAGTCAGGCAAATTACTCAGAAGCTTTTTTTTATCGCGGTCTGGCTTATTTTGAGCAAGATAAGTTTGCCGAAAGTATGGCGGATTATAATCGAGCCATTGAGATTAATTCCGCTTATGTGGATGCTTATTATAATCGGGCGTTAGTTCGTGCGGCAATGGGCGATCGCCTCGGTTCAATTGATGATTACACCCAAGTAATTCGTCTGGATCAAACCTTTGCCGCAGCTTATAATAATCGCGGGTTAGCATTGTCAGATTTAGGCGACCAACAACAGGCGATCGATGATTTTAATCAGGCTTTACAAATCAATCCGGGGCGATCGAATACTTATTTTAATCGCGGATTAGCCCTGTTTAGAATTGGCAGCGATCGGGCGGCTTTGACTGACTACACTCAAGCCATTCAACTAAACCCTTATTATGCCAAAGCTTATGCCAATCGAGGCATTACATTAGCCAGAATGGGCGATCGGCTTGGGGCAATTTCCGACTTACAACAAGCCGCTCGTTTATTTCAAGCCCAAGGCATGAATGCCGATGCCGAAAAAGCATCTTTAATGGCTCGTCAACTGCAACGGTAAAGGCGAGCGTCAATATATCAATATAAAAATATGATGCGATCGCGTTTTCCCAGTGAATAAAAATCTGTAAAATCTGTAGGGGCAAAGCATGACCGCAGAGATTTCTGGTTAAAGACTTAAACTTATTACGGTCATGCAACGCCGCCCTCCGTGGTTGCCCCAAGCAGAGATTTCTGGTTAAAAACTTAAATTTATTACGGTCATGCTTCGCCGCCCTCCGTGGTTGCCCCAAGCAGAGATTTCTGGTTAAAAACTTAAATTTATTACGGTCATGCTTCGCCCACCCTAACCGATTAGGCGGACGACTGTCTAAGCCACACCATAATCTGTATAAGGGCGCTTGTAGGGGGGATGCAAACCCAGGACAATATCCTCGCGAGGAATTCCCATTGCCACTAATTCCTCCGCAGGATTCCAATCGGTGAGGTTTTGTTGCAACCAAATTTTACCATCTTTAATATCAAAATGAATAATCGAGCGATAAATCCGATTTAGCTCTTGCCAACCCACATCCATCCATTGATAATGATCTCGTTGGGTATCAAAGATGAGTTGTGTTTCAATTTCAGGATTTGACGGGTAATACTCATAGTTTGCATAACGAGTGAGCAGGCTTTGAATCGCTGTTCGATATTGTTCTACTTTATCCATGATTCTTTTGTGAGTGCTATTTTAACAACATCGTGAAAACGGTCTTTAGCCACAACAGACAATCCGATAAGCGAGGTGCTATCCAAACTTATCATAGCAAGTCAAACAGTGAGTAGGGTCGCGGTCTGTAGGGGCGAAGCATGACCGCAGAGATTTCTGGTTGAAAGCTTAAATTGATTACCGGAATGCTTCGCCCTCCGTGGTTAACCCAAACATTAAAATCTGTAGGGGCAAACCGATGGCGGTGGTTGCCCCAAGCAGAGATTTACAGCGGTTTTCTGCCCTTGTAAACCACACCCGTCGGGGATTAAAATCCCCGCCTGTAGGGGTCAACGGCCGCTGACCCCTACAGGCGGTTAAAACCGACTAATCATACTTGGTAGGGGTCAACGGCCGTTGACCCGTACAACGGCTGTTGACCCGTACAGAATTTTAGTCGGTTTTAACCGACTTGTGCTGTTAGCCAGGGAATTTATTCCCTGGCGGTTAATTGACAGGCGATTAATTCCCTGGCGGTTAATTGGCGGTTTTGGCGGTTAATGTGGTTTATTAATTTAAAAACCGCTGTATGGTTAAAGGCTTAAATTGATTACCAATTTTAAAAAATTATTGCTACAGTTGCGAGGTTTTTTCTGGCGCAAGCATTGCGCCCCTACTGTTGCATTTTTAATTGTAAATGGTATTATTCCCAAAATGCTTCACCCATGCAAAAAATTGGGCTTTTTCAAAACAAAAATTAAGGACACGGCAATGCCGTGTCCCTACCGAATATCCTAAAAATTTACGGTCAACAATATTGTCCGTCTAGGCTGATTTCTGCCTTCAACCGTAAACTCCACTCTACCAAAACCCTTTGGCCCCGGTTCCACTAACTCATAGCGAGATGTCACAGTTCCGGCTAATGAATTATATTGACTGAAAACTACATTGGGATTTCGGCCAACCGCCGTATCTGTATCCCCACCCCAAGAACCCCAATCATCAAAAGTCGAGCGAATTGGTAACAAAAGATTGGCAATATCTGGAGGGGTTAATCGTTGATCCGCTAAAACTTTTTGGGCATTATGAATACCGCACAACGTTGGCCCAGAAATTTTGGCATCACTATATTGACCCTGAAATTTTTGCACAAAACCAAAGCCAACATTTGCCCCCACATCTTCTTGTTTTTGCCGACCCCACAAGCGACTAATACTGGAGTCCACGCCGCCTGTCCCATGTTGGGCCAATTCTGTGCGGTTGCTGGTAAAACGTCGCCTAACAAATTCTGTATCAGCCATGCGAATGCGGTTCGCCGCATCAGGGGGAATGTCATTGCCAACATTGGTATTTCCTTCCAAAATAGAAGACAAAACCCCGGAAACCGGCTGTACCCCACAATATTGTTGCAATCCGCTAAAAACACCATTAGCGGAAAAGGCGCTGAGGGGAAATTCTAAAGAATAGGCTTCAGCAGGTTTAGGGAAAAAAATCCCAGAAGTTGTGGAAGCCGCAAAAGAAGCGCCACCCCAGATAATCATCCGATTCACTTGACGACGACTCAGACTCATAATCGATTAACTCCCTGGAGAACTAGCGCCCGGGTTCAGATGGAATCTTAAGAAGTGGTAATTACTGCTACAGTTTTCTTTTCGGGAACAATTAATATCAATGGCGAGGCTTCGTCCGTTACTCACATCCACCAGGAATGTATTGATCTTTCCCGACTCACCTTCGTGTCGAGCCACTTCACTGCCATCCACATAAACTTGGATAATAGCTGGTGGTTGCTTAGATCCATCTGGAATGCCATACTGCATTTCCACTGTTCCAGGACCTCCTGGCAGTCTACAGGTGATGCCAACAGGGTTTGTACTCATAATACTGGTGTATAGTTCTCGGCCTATGGAAATATCAGCTCCCGAACTGAAAGGCCAGCCGGAATGCCAAACTATAAGACATTCCAGGTCGCGTAAATAAATCGGGCGCTGGGCTTGGGCGGCTGGTGGCATGGCGGTTCCTAGCATGGCAGACAGCATCCCCATCGAAAGCCACCGCCTGACTGAGGGAAATTTTTTCATGGAAATAGCCTCAGAATGATTCTTTCCACTATTGTAGGTAAGGAACCGTGGCAGCGCTGTCACCATTTCACGCCCACACCCCATCAGAAATGTCAGAAAAATTGTCACCAATGTCAGCAATGTCGGTTATAATTTCCAGAAATTAATCTGGTAGGGGCAATCCCCCCGTGGTTGCCCCAATATTTGTGGTTGCACCAATATTTGTGGTTGCCCCAATATTTGTGGTTGCACCAACACCGTTTCGGGGTAGGCACCGCCATCGCACTACCCCTACAAAATTCCCAAAATCAACCATTTATTTTAATCTGATGGACATCACAGACGTGCTTAACCTCGCAGAAGCGTTGATATTTATGAAAACTGGCAAGCACTTAGACCATCTGCAAAAAGCTGTCCTCCAGGGAACATTTGAAGGGAAAACTTATACCGAAATCGCCGCAGAAACTTATCAAAGCGAAGGGCACGTCAGGAATACTGGATCGGAACTCTGGAAAGTGTTATCAGCAGAATTAAAAGAAGAAATTAATAAATCAAATTTTCGAGCAGTTATTGAAAAAGTAGAAAATAACTTTTCATCCGCCACTTTCAAAGGTGATGTAACATTTCAAAGTATCAACTTTTGCCGCGAAAGTAAACTAGCAACCACCGGCAACCAACAACCGGAAAAAAAAACACCAAAACAACATCTAAACCTCGGTGATGCCCCAGAAATTACCGCATTTTACGGACGCAAAGAAGAACTTGCCACCCTACAAAACTGGATATTAGAAAAAAACAGCCGATTGATTGCCATATTAGGACTCAGAGGCATCGGCAAAACTACCCTCGCGCTTAAAATTATCGAACAAATCAAACCGGAATTTGACTATATTATTTATCGTAGTCTGCGTTTTTCCCCGACTCCAGAAACAACCCTGACCAACCTGCTAGAAATCTTCTCTACTTCAGACATTCCCAATAATATAGAAACCCAAATTTGCCAACTTCTCGAATATCTGCGGCAATATCGCTGTTTGATTGTGCTTGATGATGTGCAAATGCTTTTCACTGCTCAAAAACTCGCAGGACACTATAAAATCGGCGGGGAAAATTATCAACGTTTCTTTAAACTCATGGCCGAAGTTTCTCACAATAGTTGTTTAATTCTCATTGGTTCGGAAAAACCGCGAGAAATTGCTAACTATGAAAAAGAAAATAAATATTGTCGCAGCTTAGTTTTATCCGGTTTGGGGATAGAAGCTGAAGAAATTTTAAAAGAACAAGATTTAAGCGATGAGTCAATCTGGGAAAGTTTAATTGAGATTTACCAAGGCAACCCCCACTGGCTAAAACTCACCGCCACCCTGATTCACGAATTATGCGGTGGTAGAGTGGCGGATTTTTTACAGTTTGAAATGCCGATTATTAGTGACTCTTTGGCAGAATTGTTAGACGATGCTTTGGAACGTTTGACCGAGGCTGAAAAATCGACGATATATCACATTTCACAGGCAGCAGAACCCGTGAGTTTGGGGCAAATTTTTCAGGAAATCCAGATGTCCTCAACAGACTTATTTAATGTGATGCATTCCCTGAAACGCCGGTTTTTAGTTGAGGATATTCCTCAAGATAAAATTAATTTTTTTACAGTGAATCCTGTGTTTAAGGCGTATGGGAAAAAAGATGGGTAAATGCGGCTTAAAAAAGAAACCGGGTTTCTAGGTGAATTTTTGTCTTCGGCAAAGATGGTCTAAAGAAACCCGGTTTTTGAACTCAATTAAGAAGTAATCTCTTTAGTGAGATTTTGCACCAATTCCACAGGTAAACCTGTAAATTTCACCACTTGCTCTATAGTCATCCCTGACTTGAGAAGATTTAGAGCAATTTCTTTTTTACCTTGAATAGACAATTCTGGCAAAATAAATATCTCGATCCCCCCAACCCCCCTTAAAAAGCTAATCTTGTAGGGGTTTGTAAATGCTGTATTTAAAAATTGTTCTTCAGATTGTTTAGCGATTTTTTGGGTAAATTTTAAATTTTTTTATCAAAAAAACCGCTATTGTTTCAATAAAAAAGGTAAGTTATATAATTTTTTAGGCCAGAAAAAAGCTAGGAATAAACCGGGTTTTTAGGTTAATTTTGGACTTCGGCAAATATTTTTTTGTGAAAAAACCCGGTTGCTGATTTTCTACCCATGATTTTCTAGCCATTCTAACAATAGTGACGGATATCTTCCTGACATTCATCGGCTAAGTAGCAGAGGGCACGAAACCGTAGACTAATGAGTTCTTCATACAAGGGATTGAGTTTACATAAGGGAGGAATATGGATGGTGTAACCGAATAAGCTAATTTTTCTCTCAAAGGGACATTGGGTGGGAATGACCTGACAGATTAAATGGGCGATTTTTGCATTGTCAATTTTCAGTTGATTCAGCCAGTGCCGCATGGGATTTAAGGCTTTAAACGGTTTATGGTTAGAAATGGTTTGAGTGGCGATGATTTTTTGGCCAATTTTGATGAGGTTTAACATGGTTTTGGGTAATTTTGTGTAGTTAAAGGTTGTTATAAGTAGGTGAACATAATTAATTGCACTTTTCGTTCTCCACCGTAAATCCTTGGATTCCCGCCTTCGCGGGAATGACAGTTTTTTTTCTGATATGGTCTGCATTTATTTCTGCCCACCTACTTAGCGGTCTTAAGTTATTTCTCCCAGAACGGGAGAGGAGGACTCATATAGTCCATGAATCCTGTACGGATTGCGATATATTCCTATTTAAGCATAAATCTAGTAAATGTAAAGACTAAATGTATATAAATAAATTTTATATTGTATTATTTCTGCTTAAGTTTGAGCGGGTTTTTATTTGAATAAAAAATCAACCCATCCCGAATAATGAACGGAAAAGAGTTAGGACTGATTTATCTACAGTCGGAGGTCAAAGGAGGCGAATCGCAGTCTCCGAAAAAATACGGATAAAAATGTAGGTTATGCGGTGGTGTGATTTAAGTTTTCTATAAATAAACTTAATTGTTAACTAATAATAATGGCTGGTATAATTTATCGACATATACCAGAGATTAGGCCATTTAAATA
Source organism: Planktothricoides sp. SR001 (assembly GCF_001276715.1). Classification (GTDB taxonomy): domain Bacteria; phylum Cyanobacteriota; class Cyanobacteriia; order Cyanobacteriales; family Laspinemataceae; genus Planktothricoides; species Planktothricoides raciborskii. The sequence goes on from NZ_LIUQ01000053.1 coordinate 30,247, forward strand.
TGCCATACAAACAAAATGCCAAACAAAGTGCGAAGCCAGGTTTACGAGATAGCGTTGCTAAGGCGAAAATTCGGGTTTTGTTAGGACTGTGGGATTTGGACGCGACGAAAAACCCGGTGAAGAAAGGCGAAGTGATTAAGTGGGTGAAGAATTCTAATGAGCGATCGGCTGATTACGATCCGGTGTTGGAGGAGTTGGTCGCGAAAGGCGCGATCGCCGTGGCAGGTAATCAGATATCTTTGAGCGATCGCGGTTTGGGGATGCTAGACGAAAGTTTGACCAGTGCGGAGTTGTCTCTGGGTGAGGGAGAAAACGGCCCGTTTGAGTTTCCCGGCAGTATTATTGGGACAAAAGTGGCGAATGCGTTGCTGAAACTGATGGAACGTTATAAAGACTTACCATTAGGATTTGTGGATGCTAGTTTAGTGATTCTAGCGGAACGGTATCAAATTAAAAGAATTTAAACCTTAGACAGAAGGCATTTTAACTTAATCCAATCATAACAAGTTAAATATTTAGAAATATGGCCATTATTTTTATTGTACAGCATTAACTTAATGTGAGAGTTTCTCTAAATAATGACATTAAAACCCAAACAATCAAATTGCCAAAAACCAATTAATGTATAATGAGAATATGTATCCAATTTTTCCCATTTTATCGCTTACGGAAAAGTAAGGGCAAAGCATTCGGGTAAAAAATTTTGGCTTTATCCGATCAATCCTTTGCCGGGATATGCGAAGCTATGCCGCTAGGCTATATGCTTTGCCCCTACCCCGTAATTATTGATGGATGAAATAACCATGAATATCTCAAAAAAATGTAGTTCAATTGCGATCGCGAATCTTATACAGTGCCCCGGTTGCCGTAATATTTTTGGCTTTTGTTGGGTTTCGTTCCTCAACCCAACCTACAATAGATCAATTTATTAACTAAACATCGGTGGGCAATGCCCACCCTACATATTATTATGAACCAATTGTTTTCTATCCCGATCGCCGTACCAATACCCGCCCCAGAGGTGGACGCTTTAATTGAAGGTAAAATCATCGCTATTATTACCAAAATATTTCTCAACCCAGGGCGGCAATTTTCTCTTTACCCTGGGGATAGTTCCCTGAACCCACTGCCCCCAGAACAATATTATCATGCAGATTTTTTAGAGGCTGCCCAAACTGCCCAAAAAAATATTGAACATGGCTTAAATGATGACACGGTTTTAATTAAAGCATGGGCAAGATGCGAATTTTGTGAAATGCTGAATGATGTAAATGCGATCGCGTCATTATCAGAAGCAACCATTTGGACACCGGCAGGACTGCAAGCAATTCTGAATCAAGGGCGATCGATATTTTTAGCTTATTTACGAGTGTATCATCTAGAAAATCCCAGCGTAGCCCTGGCAAATTCTAAAGGAAATTTTATCAGTGTCCAGTTAAATGTATCCAGCGATCGCCCCATATTAACTGATGACCAGTTTAGCCAATATTACCAAAACTTGCAAGAACGAAAACCAAGGGAACCATTCACCCCACCGCCCCCGATAATTCCGCCATTACCTCCACCGTTCGATCGCTTATACCCTGCATTAACTCAATTAGTCACCACCAACTCGGCGGCTAATTCATTTTATCAGCAACTTTTAAAGTTTTTAGGCTTTAATCAACCTGCCCCAGTTATTCCCGAAAATCCCGATTTAGCTTGGATTAAAACTATCACCGAGTTAGGAAATCGTAGCCAACAAGAAGATAGCGGCAAAAGTAACTATCAAGCGGGGACAGACTTTGAAAATATTGTCCGCCAAAGCCTAGAATTTTTAGGCTTTACGATTGATTATAGTCATAAAGGTGGCGCAGGAGGATTAGATTTACTCTGTTCTGCCCCTTATCTCTTGGTCGGGGAATGTAAGGCTGGGAAAAGTATCCCCAACGATACCGCCGTCCAATTATTAAACTTAGCCACTCTTCGCCTCCAAGACTCTAAGTTACGGGACCAAGCTATCAAACTGATTATCGGCCCTGGCAAACCTACCCAACAACTATTACAAGCCGCAGAGGTTCATAAAATGTCTATTATTAGCCCCGAAATTCTGGAAAAATTAGTCACCTTGGAAAGTCAATGTCCCCGTTGCATTGACTTATTTAAACTGAAAGAATACCTCCAACCCGGACAAAGTGACCAGGCGATCGCCCAATATATCGATCAAGTGAAACAACAACTGAAGGTGCGATCGCATATAGTCCAACTGGTGAAAAATCATCTCAACAAAACCAATGCTAAATTTATTGGGCTAGAGACGATTTATGGGGCTTATCCCTACTCAAATCCTCCCGAAGATTTAGACCAACAACAATTATACCAAATTTTACTAGAACTTTCTTCTTATTTTGCCGGATATCTAGGCCGGATTCCTGGGAATCATGGCCAAAAGAGCGATCGCTTTTATTTTTTACGAGACGTAGCGATCAATGTTTAATTAATTAATGTCACCACGGATGAAAATCCGTGGCGATTGGCTGGCTATTTAAGTTGATTCCCATTCATATTCTAATTCCCCCGATTGAATTTTACGCCAAATTAATTGTTGACATAAATCTAACTCTTCGGGTGTGACTTTTCCATCAGACGCCATAAAGGTTTTAATTGAGTTCATTTCATCTTCAGAAACCAGTCCATCAGCAGTGGCTTTTTCAATCAGCCGTTTCAGCTTATCTAGGTCTGTTAATTCCGCTGGAGATAGGGGTTGGCTATTAGGTCGAGATACTTTCATAATGCTCTGTGACTATTTTTTTCATTTGTTAACGATATTATTATACTAAAATAATCGCGGGCGATCGATTATTAACCAAACTGTGATGGTTTCTTGATAAAAACCATTGCTATATGAGGATAATTATGGTATAATTAATAATGGTATTATAAATTACTATATAGTTTCCAATAAATCAATTTAATATTTTGATTAATATTTTGAGATTTTCTGTCCTGGACGGTGTTAGATCGCTGGCAGAATTAGAGATTTCGCGGCGGATTGCTGTTTGTAACCGAGAAAGGTCGCGGATTTTGTTATCATTAATGAGCAAGAATTCAACCGAAAGGTGACTTGATTATGCCAAAAGGATTTCGATCGCCGGTAGTGCTAATTATTTTAGATGGCTGGGGCTACCGCGAATCAAATGATGGAAACGCTATTGCCACTGGTCATACTCCGGTGATGGATAGCCTTTGGGAAACCTATCCCCGAACCTTAATTCATACTTCGGGAAAAGCAGTGGGTTTGCCCGCTGGTCAAATGGGAAATTCCGAAGTGGGTCATATCAATATCGGTGCGGGAAGAGTCGTTAAGCAAGAGTTAATGCGGATTACCGATGCGGTAGAGGATGGTTCTCTGCTAGAAAACCCCGCATTGGTGAAATTATGCGCTGAAGTGCGATCGCGCCAAGGCAAACTGCATTTAATTGGCTTATGTTCCGATGGCGGTGTGCATTCTCATTTGAGCCACCTGTTCGGATTGCTCCGACTAGCCAAAGCGGAAAACATTTCTGATGTCTGCATTCATGCGATTACCGATGGTCGAGATACCCTGCCTAATTCTGGGGTTTCATATATAGAACAAATCGATCGGGCGATCGCGGAGATTGGTGTCGGTAAAATTGCCACAATTACGGGTCGTTATTATGCAATGGATCGCGATCGCCGTTGGGATCGGGTCAAACGGGCTTACGATCTGTTAACCATTGATGGGTCTGGCAATGGAATGTCAGCGGCTGAAGTCCTCAAAGCATCTTACGCCCAAGATATCACCGATGAGTTTATCAACCCCACCCGGATTACCAATGGGGCAGTAGAACCGGGAGACGGAATTATTTTCTATAACTTCCGGCCCGATCGCTCCAGACAACTGTCTTGGGCGTTTATGAGCCCTAATTTTAACGGCTTTGAACGGGAGCAAATTCAACCCCTATCATTTGTCACCTTCACCCAATACGATCAAGATTTGCCGGTGATGGTCGCCTTTGAACCGCAGAACTTGAACAATATTTTAGGCCAAGTGATTGCCGATCGCGGTCTGCGTCAGCTACGCACGGCGGAAACGGAAAAATATGCTCATGTGACTTATTTCTTTAATGGCGGTCTGGAAGAACCCTTTGAGGGGGAAGACCGCGAGTTAATTCCGTCGCCAATGGTCGCCACTTATGACCAGCAGCCGGAAATGTCCGCCGAAGAAGTCACCGATACCGCGATCGCTGCCCTGCAAAAAGGCATCTATTCCTTAGTGGTGATGAACTATGCCAACCCAGATATGGTGGGTCACACGGGCATGATGGATGCGGCGATTAAAGCGGTGGAAACCGTAGACCGCTGTCTGGGAAGGCTACTAGAGGCGATCGGCAAAGTGGGCGGTACGGTACTGATTACTGCTGACCACGGCAATGCGGAGTTAATGTGTGATGAAACTGGTCAACCCTGGACAGCGCACACCACCAATCCCGTGCCTTTAATCCTGATCGAAGGGGAAGGGGTGAAAATCTCTGGACATGGCAATCAAGTCAAACTCCGGGAAAACGGCTGTCTGGCAGATATTGCCCCGACCATCCTGGATATTTTGCAAATCCCCCAACCGCCAGAAATGACAGGTCGCTCTTTAATTGCCGCAGCTGAGGTGCAAATTTTGCTCCCACGTCAACCTGTCCCCTTATCTGTCTAGGTTGATTGATCGAGCCGGGGATCATGCGATCGCTTCCCCATAATCTTCCCATAATCGTATAATGCGATCGCCCCGGGTTTTCATAAACATAAATTTCGTTAGGTTTTCTCCATGACGGTTAACTCTCTTCTAGAAGTGATTTGGACTATTTCGGCATTTGGGCTGGTGGTCTTGGTTCTGCTACATAGCCCCAAAGGTGATGGCATTGGTGGAATTGGCGGACAAGCCCAACTTTTTACCAGTACCAAAAGCGCCGAAACTACCTTAAACCGGGTTACTTGGACCTTTGCCATCCTGTTTATGGGTTTGACGATTATTCTCAGTGCCGGTTGGCTTGGTTAAAGCGATCGCTTTACTGGCCCAAGGCCAAGGAGTTAGTCAACGACCCCCTTGGTGACAAAACTGGGCAGTTCCAGAAAAAAGATTTCCCCTTTGCCATCTGGGTGAGGGGGTATTTTTTTATTGATGCCCTAATTAGAATAGGACATGGGCTTTCGCCTTGTCACCTCTGCGCTTAGATCCCTATCATCCCTGGATGGGAATAAAACTCACTCCAGTTGCCAACAAATATCACGGGGAAATGTATCCCTAGGGGTGAAAATAAGACTAATCTAATTCAACGGCCAAACATCGTTCAAACCTCGTTTAACCTTCAGTCTAATTGTGAAAAAGTCTAAATTACCCCAAAAATTGCCCAAACACCTAACTTTGCTCATTTTAACTTGGGTAACTTTTTTGTCTGTAATATTGACAAATCATCCCATCATCGCCAAAAATTCATTCAACAATTCACCCATTCAAACCAACCTAATAAACAATTTACCAAAAACTGCATCAGATGCAGCATCAGACGCAGAAAATATCCTGCCCAAACCGCATCCTTTGCCAGAAACATTGCAGCAGTGGCAAGACTCCAGCGGCGATTATTTCTCAGAAATTGCTCCGATTTCATCCGTAGGCTATCTGATTTGGTCGAAATTTCCCGTCACCGTCTATATTCAAACCCCAACACTGGAAGAGTTAGAAACTTTTGAAGGCAAAAGTCTGCAAACCTGGGTGACTTTTGTCTCCCAAGCCGTTGCCGAATGGAGCGTTTATTTTCCCTTAAAAATCATTGACGATCCAGAAACCGCCGATATCGCTATTTGGCGGCGCCGCCCCGGTCTAAGACTTTCAGAAACCGGGGAAATTCTGCCAGCGCGATCGGCGGAAGCTAATTATCAATTATATCATATATCTCAGCAAAAATCAGATAATTCAACAGATAATTTACCAGATAATTTACCAGAAAGTTTAGCTCATAAATTTACAATTTTACTGAGTCCCACGCAAACAGGTTCTTATATTCAATCAGCGGCAAAACATGAACTCGGTCATGCCTTGGGCATTTGGGGGCATAGTCCCCTAGAAACCGATGTCATGTATTTGGCTCAAGTGAGAAATTCGCCGCAAATTTCCCCGCGAGATATCAATACATTGAAGCGCATTTATCAGCAACCAACTTATTTAGGCTGGCCTAAATTATTTTAGGCAATTTTTTTTAACTAATCAAAATAAATTGTCTAAATAATTAGGGTAACATAATTAATTGCACTTTTCGTTCCCCACCGTAAATCCTTGGATTCCCGCTTGTAGGAAGGTTCATAGGAGAGAGGAAAGAGAATAGAGAATTTTCATTAGCATCCTCTTTCCTATGCATCCTCTTTCCTCTGATATGGTCTGCATTTATTTCTGCCCACCTACTTATTATAACGTTATGTTTATGGCTTCTATGGGATAGATATGCGATCCCAATTTTATTACCCTGGCATAGCAAAACGATTAGCCAAGATTGCCGGACATTTACATCAGCGATCGCTCATTTAAAAAACTATACTTTTATACATAAAAAATATAATATAATTTTGCCTAAACAAGATATAATATTTTACCAGGGGTGCCGCTTGTCAAAAATCAGCGTAAACAAGCAAATAAATCCGGAAAACCTGGCATTTATTATAAAAAGTTACCAGACTGGTTATTTCATAAATAGTTCAAAATAGGAAGGAGAGTTTTTAATGGCGACTAAAGAATTCGCTCAGGTATTATTAAATCCTCAACTGTTTGAGGATACAGAAGTCACTCCAAATATCCCAGACCCTCAAACCGAAGACGACCAATCAGCGATCGCGCCAGAAACCATATTCGATTCCCTTGTATATCTGGAGGAAAATCCCGACGTAGCCGCCGCAGTACAGCGAGGAGAAACCACAGCCTTTGACCACTTCCGGCAATACGGACGCTTTGAGGGGCGCACCTTTAACTCCTTTTTCAGCGTCAGCATTTACCTACAGCAGAATCCGGATGTTGCGGCTCAAGTTCAAACCGGGCAAACCAACGTTTTTGACCACTTCTGGCAATTCGGGCGCTTTGAAGGGCGAGAATTTAGCTCATTCTTCAGCGTCAAGGCATATCTGGAGAAAAACCAGGACGTAGCTGCCGCCGTACAGCGCGGGGAAACTACTGCTTTCGACCACTTCCGGCAATTCGGACGCTTTGAAGGGCGGGAGTGTTCTGACCTGTTCAGCGGCAAAAAATATCTGGAAATGAACCCGGATGTCGCTGCCGCCGTGCAGCGCGGCGAAACCACAGCCTTTGACCACTTCCGGCAATTCGGGCGCTTTGAAGGGCGGGAATTTAGCTCATTCTTCAGCGTCAAAGCATATCTGGAAAAAAACTCCGACGTAGCGGCAGCAGTAGAACGCGACGAAACCACAGCCTTTGACCACTTTTGGGAATTCGGACGCTTTGAAGGTCGGGAAATCAGCTTTTCTTTCACCATTTCCCAAATCACCTCCATTTTTAGCGTCACCAGCTTCTCAGAAATCAGCTTCTCGTCCCTGTCAGAATTCTTCAGTAGCAGCGAGGGTCAAACGTTGCTCCTCGGTGGGGGGGAAGACGACCTGACCGGCAGCGAAACCACAGCAGAAACCAGCGGTGAAACTACTACAGCAGAAACCAGCGGTGAAACTACTACAGCAGAAACCAGCGGTGAAACTAATACTGCTAATACTGCTAATACTGCTAATACCACCACAGAAGATCCGCTCATCGTTCAAATCCCGAACTTTCCAGACACGGAATCAGGAGGCAGCACCCCCGACGGCGGCGGGGAATCCAGCAACGGCGGCACTCCTGACGGCGGCCCGGAACCGACCATACCGGCGCCTTCCGCTACCCTCGATATCAGTTTTATCGTCGAAACTTACCGGGAACAACTACAAGCACAATTCCCCGGTTTTGACTTTGAGAACCTCACCGTCGCCCAAGCACTGCAAATTCAGCAGTATGCGGAAGCCGAACAACTGAACCCATCGCCGTTTGTGGATGCCCGGTTCGTCAGTTCGGTGGTGTCGGTGCGCCTGCAAAGCCTGGGGATTAATATTACTGGGTTGAGTACACAGGAGATTATCGAGAAAGGACTCGAAGAAGGGATTAGCCCCTGCCCGACCATTGACCTCAGTTTCTACCGCAACAGCTACGCCGCTCAACTGTTGAAATTTTTCAAGGTTGAGTCGATCGAGCAAATCAGCAACCAAGAGTTATTCAAGTTCATCGGCGGTGAAGGTCTCAACCTGGGGTTAAACACTTCAGCCTTTTTTAACCTCAAAACCTATCGCGAAACCTTCTCAGCCGAAATCATCGAATTCTTCGGCGTGTCTTCTATTGAAGAAGTCACCAATCAGCAAATCTTCCAGTTTGCCAACGGTGAAGGGTTAGAAGAAGGTCTTAATCCTTCCCAATTCGTCCGCCTGAACTTCTACAAAGCCGTTTATGCCGAACAGCTTAAAGAGTTCTTTGGTGTGGAATCTCTTGATGAAATCAGCAACATTCAACTGATTGGTTTTATCGCTACCACTGGCATTGAGCAAGGTCTGAATCCTTCACCGGCGATCGGCTTCAACTACATTAAAGCTGTGTATGGCGAAGAAATAACCGCCGCATTAGGTGAAAACCCCAGCTTCCAGGCAATCCTGAACTTCATCAGCACCGAAGGTCTGGAGATGGGCTTAAATCCGTCGCCGTTCGTCAACTTGGCTTATTCCGAGAAACGCTACCGGGAAGATATTCGCGCTGCCAAAGATATCTTTGGCAAGGCAGAGGGCAGCAACACACTCCAGGAAATCAAAGACTTGAGCGACGAAGAACTCAACGCTGGTGTGGCCAAACTCAGCGATGCACAGGTACTAGAATCTCTAGTGGTTGACGATGCCCCAATGGTCGATGTGAAGTTCTATCGCTGGCAGTATGGGGAAGAGTTGAAAACCTTCTACGGACTGGCAACCGTGGCAGAAGTGGCCGACCTGAGCGAAGAGCAAATTATCTCCTTTGCTTGCGGTGAAGGTCAAGATATGGGGTTGAGTCTGGCCCCATTTGATGCCGAAGCTTATTTGGCAGTAGAAGAAAACACCCAAGCACTCATCGAGTTATATGGCGTTGAGGATGTGGCCGACCTAAGCGAACGGCAGATTTATGAGTTTGCGCTGGGTGAAGGTCTGAAAAAGGGCTTGTCTGTTGCGACTTTCCTCAATATTGAATACTACAGCGTCACTTATGCAGCGGCTTTAACGGCTACTTTTGGCGCTGGTTATACCGACGAGCAAGTAGTCGATTTCGTCTTCGGCAATGCCAAGCCTTTTGTCGATGTGAAATACTACATTCAAGCCAACGCCGACGCGGTGGCGACTCTGGCGGCGTCTTTGGGTAAGGAAGTCACTGCCCTGACCGATGAAGAGATTATCACCTACGCTCTCACGGAAGGCTTTGATGGTTCGGCGAAGCTGTCACCCCTAAATATCACTGGTTATATCACCGCCCATACCCCCGAACTGGTTGCTTTTTATCAAGTAGAAGATCCGACCAAGTTGAGCAAAGACCAGGTGTATAAGTTCATGGTGGGCGAAAGCTGGAAACTGGGCATTAGTCTGGTGGGGTTTGTGGCTGAGGCGGATGTGCAATTCTATCGCGACCTGAATGCCCAAGCGCTGACCGAACTCTACGGCGTGGATGATGTGGCTTCTTTGAGCGCTGAAGTGGTTCTGGATTACCAGTTTGGCGGTCTATCTCAGTATATTGATTACGATTATCTGCGGTTCTCGATGTCAGAAGAACTGCTGGCTTTCTATGCTGATGCCGGTTTGACTGATGTGGCAGACCTGACGAATCTGCAAATCCTGGAGTACACCTACAGCCAGCTATTTGTCTCCGAAGAGTTCAGTATCGGGATGCTGTCCGCCGTCGATGTGCAAGGCTACTTGGAAGCTGGCGGTGCCGAACTGGAGCAGGCTCTGAAAGACTACTTCCAAGTGGAAGACCTCAAGTCTGTAGACCAGAAGGCTATTCAGGAGTTTATGCTCACGGTGGGCGTGGAACAGGGCTTCAGTGTGGAAGGCTTTGTGGATGTGGAATATATCCGCGAAACATTCGCGGCTGCGATCGCTACCCCAGAAGCCGTTGCCGAATGGTCTAGCACCAACACCGTTGATATCGGTTACGTCCGCTATCAAATTAACCAAGCGATCGCAGAGGGCACCCTAACTATCGACGGTCTCAAGGCAGCCTCCCTGGTAGGGGATGAAGTGGCGGATATCGCCGACCTGAACGATGCTGACCTCTGTGGCTTGACTCAAAAGACTGATTTCCAAGCGCTATTGGGTGATGGTGTTTCCATCAAGTTGTCTCTGTCGGAGAATATCGAGTACCTGCGCGAGACCTACGCCGCCGCGATCGCCTACACTCTGAACATTGAAGCGCAAGCGGTTGCCAACATCTCTGACGAAGAAATCCTCGCCTGGGCCAACGATAGTGGCGCTGATGTGGGCTTCATTCGCTACCAAGTGATGCAGGCGATCGATAAGCAGTATGTCACTCTCGACCAGGTAAAAACCTACCTCGGCGGGGTGCAAATTGAAAGCATCGCCGACCTCACCGATGCCCAAATCGTTGAATTAGCCTTCAACAGCGAATTCATCGGTGGGTTGCCAGAAGGCGAAGGGGTGATGCCGGGAGCGGTTGACACTGCTGGCTTTGCCGCAGTAGAAGAAAACGCCACCGCTTTAAAGGCATTTTTTGAGGTGGAAGATGTAGCCGATCTGACCCAAGCCCAAGTGCGCGAATTCATGTTTAGCGCCGCTATGGAGCAAGGGTTTAGCCTGGAAGGGTTCGTTAAGTTCGAGTATCTACAGTCAACCTATTTCTCTGCCATTGTTGGCAGCGACCAAGCAGTATTCGACTGGTTGGCCAAGGGCGGGGATAAAATCGATGTTGAGTTCCTGCGCTATGAAATCAAACAGCTACAGCCAGACCAACTCACTGGCTTGCTGGGCGACCTGAACATCGAAGTCGCCGATGTGGAAATGCTCGACACCAAGCAGGTGATTTCTATTGCCTACAGCGCTGAATTCAAGGATTTGCTGGGGGGTGAAAAACTCCAATTAGGGGCGATCGACCTCGATGGTTATCGCGAGAAATATGCCGCCGAACTCACCGACTTCTTTGGCAAGAAAGATGAAGCAATTACCCCAGGGGAAGATATTACCCCAGGGGAAGATATTACCGACGGCGAAGGTTTTACCCCAGGGGAAGATATTACCCCAGGGGAAGATATTATCGACGGCGAAGATATTACCCCAGGCGCTGAAGACTTCGACGTAGCCAAAATCAAGGACAAAGACCTTACCAAGTTCATGTTTGGCAAGGGATGGAAAATGGGGCTGAACCCCTTGGAGTTTGTCTCTGTGGATTACCTGCGCGACGAATTCGCCGGTCAAATCGCCAAACATTACAAGATTTCGCGTGAAGCTGTCGCCGAACTCAGCGACGAGCTAATCGTAGGCGGTATCTTTGGCGGTCTTGGCGATGAAATCGATATCGACTTCTGCCGCAAAGCCCACAAAGACAAGCTGACTGCTAAATTTGGCAAGGCGATCGAACAAATTACCGAGGTGGAAGTCCTCGAATTCGCCTACACCGACGGTTTGACCGAAGGGGTGCCCCTCTCTGAAGCCGACTTGGTGGATGTGGAAGGCTACCTCGGTGAATACGGCGACCAAGTGGCAGCCGAATTTGGCGTCGAAGTTGATAAAGTGGCCGAACTAGACGTTGCCAAGATTCTGGAATTCGCCAAGGGCAAAGGCTTGAAACTCGGTCTGGACTTGGCAGCCTTCGCCGACGTGGATGCCTTCCGCCAAAACCTCGCGGCAGATATCGCCTTCAACTACCGCTTAGAACAGGTGTATAACCTCACCGCAGAAAGCACTTTCAGCTATATGGTTACAGGTGGTATCGATGCCCGGTTGGATGCCTCCCCCGCGATCGACCTGGAGTGGTATAGCACTAACTACGCGGCAGAACTGGAAACCGATAAGGCCATCATTGACATTGATGGCAACGGCGAGATGGATAATGGCGAACTCTACGATTATGTGACGGGCGTCGGCTTAGAGAAAGGTCTCAACCCATCCGATCTGATTGATTTTGAGGCTTTTCGTGCCGAAGGCTCCCCTTCTGCCCAAGACCTGCTGACTTTCTATGAAGCCACCTCTTTGGAAGAAGTCAGCTATACCGAAACCCTGGAGTATATGTTGAGTGCCGGGTTGGAAGCTGGCCATCTGCCTTCCGATCGGGTTGACCTGGAAGGCTATATCGCGACTAACTCCAATCAACTGATTCAGCATTACGGCGTTGCGGCGATCGATCGGGTCTCAAAGGTTGATGCTTTCAACTATATGTTCGGATCTGGTTTTGAAATGGCAATCTAGCATTTACGCGATCGCGCAGGGTGCTGGAGGCGATCGGCTAAATCCATGATTAAGTTGTAGATGTAATGGCAGAGTGGAAATAACCCACTCTGCCAATTTTTAATTCAGGATTTTCATTCCGGCAACTCGCCAAATTGTTGCCGATAGCGAGCTAATTCGGCTTCAATTTCTTCCCGCCGTTGGCGTTCAGTTTCTGCTCGTTGATGTTCGGCTTCCGCTCGTTTGCGTTCTTGTTCTGCTTGGGCTTCCGCAGACTGACGGGCAAGGGTTTCCTCTTCCAAAGCAGTGGCTAATTCCGAGGGAATTAACAATTTTTCTCCGGTATCAAGGCGATAGAAACCAATCAATTTATCTTCTACCGCTAACCGTAGTTGTAATGGTTCACTCAGATTATCGGTAATGAGTTCATAAGTTTCTCCCCGAAGCCGATAGCCCTGTAATTTTTCGGTAATCCATTGTCCTTTGGGGTCAAATAACCAATATTCTTTCACCTCTAATTGGGCATACAAGTCTTTTTTGGAAATTAGATCCTGATCTTTTGTCCCCGGAGAAGTAATTTCAAAAATTACCGCCGGAACTTGTCCTTCTTCCCAGATTTTATAGTTATCTCTGCCTCCGGGTTGTACGTTAAAAATTACCATCACATCTGGGGCGATGCGTAGTTTGGGAAATCCTTGGGAGTAGTAAAGAAATTGGTTGCCTAATACGGTGGCTTGTTGACCTGTGAGGTATTGTCTTAATACTTCTAAGGTGATCAGAATTGCATATAAATGGTCGTAAGTTTCTGCCACGGGTTTACCATCTGAACTAGGATAAATTATTTCCGGGATTTCCGGGGTTGATTTGCTGGTTGATTCGGTGGTTGGTTGGGTACTGGGTTTGGTACTGGGTTGGGTTGCTAAAATTGCTGTCATAATTTTGGCCGATCCTTATATTGGTGTTAGTTGGGGGTATTAGTTGGGGTTGGGGTGAGGGTGAATGCGCTAGAAACCCTAGGGTGGGTGGGCAAAAAAAGCCCACCAGATTTTTTTACTCAGGTAATTCGCCAAATTGTTGCCGATAACGAGCTAATTGCGCTTCGAGTTCTTCGCGACGTTGGCGTTCTTGTTCTGCTTGGGCTTGGGCTTGCTCAAGGGCAGTGGCTAATTCCGAGGGAATTAACAATTTTTCTCCGGTATCAAGGCGATAGAAACCAATCAATTTATCTTCTACCGCTAACCGTAGTTGTAATGGTTCACTCAGATTATCGGTAATGAGTTCATAAGTTTCTCCCCGGAGCCGATAGCCCTGTAATTTTT
>NZ_LIUQ01000001.1:0-54398 GCF_001276715.1 Planktothricoides sp. SR001
ATATGAGTATAATTAAACTTGTGAATCCGGCTGGCCAAAAATCTCTAATGAGCCAAAACGTAGATAAGGGCGAGTATGCCCCGAACAGCTATCCAGTAATTATTGTGCCACAAGGGTTTCTAGTATGTTTACGAAAATTAGTCCCCCTGCCAAAATGTCCGACTACTTAAGTGATGTCTCCATATCTGACGGCAAGACAAAAGCTACCAATTTTTGAGTAGCAATGGGTAAATCTGTCCAACAATTACGTTACAGTTTCAAACCCGGACTGAGCGCTAGACTATATTTTTCGATCAGATATTGTTGACCATCGTAGAGTGCTGCCATCGGTAATGAACGTAAAAAAACATCCAGGACAAATACCAGGTTTTGCGTTTGATTGCGGTTCAAATCTGCTTCAGCGGGCTGAATTAGCCAATCATAAATTTTTTCAGAAATTCGCAGGCGCTCCGCACTAGAATAACCCAGGTAAAGGGAAGAATAGAATTGTTGTAAAATTTCTTCAATTTTCCCTTTGGGCAGTGGGGTGGCGTAGGGGCGTAAAGAGCGATCGGGTAAGGATAAAATTACTTATAGGCGATCGCGCAAAATAATCGGATAAATCACTGCCGACTGCGGGTCAATCTCATCAAGTAACACCGGCTTTGTTTCCAAACAAGCATCCCGGAAAAAGTTATCTAATTCCGCCAATTGTAACGCTTCAATGACATCTCTGGCTTGGCTCAAAGTGGCTTGATTCGCATCAGTTTGCAGCAACAAGCTGACCAGGTGGCGATACACAGGTTCCACCGTTTCGGTAAAGTTAAACTGCACATCAGTATTAATCGCCACTAAATCACTGCGTAAAGATTGCCTGGTCTGATAAGCATTCAAATAAGCCGCTTTTGCCCCTGGGATATTCCCCTGATTTTTTGAAATTCAACCCAACTGACTGGATGACCGAGCAACTAGATAGTCGCCCTTAATTGCCTGGGCAATTTCTAGGGCTTTTTCCGTTAATCTTTTGGCTTCAGCCCATTGGTGATTTGCCGCATATATTTTCCCCAGTTGATCCAAGCTATAAGCTTCCGCCCGTAAATCTTTGATTTCCCTGGCTTGCTGAATTGCGGTGACTAATAAATCCGCGATATTTTGATAATTTACGGTCTCTGGACTGGGGGCTGATTGCCAGATTTGAAGTAAGTTTTATGCCAGATATACTCTAGCGTAAATTGAACGACGCCTCGGAGAAAGCTGGCTGATATTTGACTGGATATCCGGGCTTAATTTGCTGGCGGCTACCCATTGCGGACTTTTGACTAATAAACTAAATTGATTGAGTTGAATTTATTCTCGTTTTAAGTCGGTTTGCGCTAAGGAGATTGCCTCTTCATAGTAATCAAAATTACTGGAAAATTTACCCAAATATTTTGCAATATTGCCAACACGGGAAAGATTAGCACTAATATTAGTTTTTGCCCCTAATTGATCGCTAATTTGCCAAATTATAAAAACCCTTTGACTTGAAGTAAATTGCCCATGCTTTGTAACGCCACCCCTAAACTTCTCAGGCTATCTGCTTTAAGCCAAGAATCCGGTTGACTTTTCAACTGTTCAAAAATATTTTATAGTATTTTTTTATCCGGGCGATATTGTCCCAATGATTGTAAAGCTTGGGCTTGATTAATTTGACTCCCTAATTTTCCCGTTTCATTGTTGGCTTTCTCATAGACCGATTCAGCTTTAATCGAAGTTTCTAACGCCTGCTGAGTTTGCCCTTGGGCAAGTTGTAAACTCCCCTGAGTATTTAAGGCTTGGGCAAAGATGGCTAAACCTCTTTGATCCAGTTCTCCTTGATTTTGTAACAAACGCAAATAGAAATTGCCCCTTCTGCTTGCTGCCATTCTCCTACTTTTTGATAAGCAGAGGAGAGATAATTTAAGCTTAAAGCCTGATTTCTAATTTCCCCTTGTATTTCGTAGTCTCTCGCTGCCTGTTGCCAAAGGCTGACAGCAGCAGAAAACTGTCCGATTTGATACAGATTTCGGCCTTCCTTTAGCCGCGCTTCCGGGGTTTGGGCTAGGGTTTGAGTCTGAAGTTGAACAACTTGTGCCTGACTGGGATAAAATTGCGGAAAAACTGGCCATCCCGTAGTCACCAATAAAATTGTCACCAAGAAAACACCAATGAACCGCCAATCACTTTGCCACCATAAGCGGTTTGGTTTTTTATGGTTAAATCTGGGTTTAATTTTTAACCACACAATATTTTTATCGTGTTTTAATCGCGATCCTTACCGATAGATAGGCTTGATTTAATTTTTGTCAAAAATCCTGAAGCTATTGCCCTGTAATCAAATTCCCCAAATAATGTATAGCACGATCGCGGCTGTTTTGTGATTCATCCGCTGTCATGGCAAATTGAGGCAATTCCCTGGCATTTTGCTTTTCTGATTTCTGGTGGCGGTTGAGAAACGGAACAGTCGCGCCAAACCCAAATTTGATGGCCATATCTGACGATCCATTGTCTCAACCACGCCATTCCTTCCAGCAAAAGCAAAACATTTCTGGGATCGAACGAAAAGGACGATTTCTCCTGGTTTAAGCGGTTCTCGGGCAACCTAAAGTGGTGATATATAACACCGCTTCATCTTCGGGAATTCCTAGCACTTGATTGACTTGATCGTCAAAAAATCCACCAATTCCACTGACGCCGACCCCTAAGTACAGCGCCCCCAAGTTGATCCGTTGTCCCAGGTGTCCCGCATCTAAGTGCAGATAACGATAAGCGCGATCGCCGAATTTTTCCACTGCCTTTTTCAAATCGGCAGTATGAAATATCACCGCTGCGGCATCGCGACCCAACTCTTGCCCCAAACAGAGATAATGTAACTCTTGGCGGAAATTCTTAAACCGCACTTGTCGTAATTCTTGGGCCATCGGTGCA
This sequence comes from Planktothricoides sp. SR001, assembly GCF_001276715.1. Taxonomy (GTDB): domain Bacteria; phylum Cyanobacteriota; class Cyanobacteriia; order Cyanobacteriales; family Laspinemataceae; genus Planktothricoides; species Planktothricoides raciborskii. Next base: position 2,926 of record NZ_LIUQ01000001.1, read on the forward strand.
TAGTAATAACAGCCAACATCTAAACCATTCACCGATAACACCGCCACAAACGTAGAAATAAGCTGGCGATCGAAAAAGTCTGGAGACGGATCTAAGCCTTGATAGCTGTAGTGACTTGGGTGATAAGTAAAGTCCAGAATCGCATTCAGTTGGGCTAAAGCGATCGCCCCTCCATTGTACTCACGAGTCGAACGCCGTCGCAAAATCGTCGTTTCCAGTCCCGTGAGGCGATCGCCCCAATCAATCGGCTGGCTTTTCGTAGACACCTTGGTACAAAAGGGAAAATTATATTTATCATCTTCCGAAGACCGATCCACCATTGTCCAGCCTTCTTGTCCCGTGGTATCCGCATCAATTTTGGTCGCTTGATGACAATAAGCCAGCAACTCACCATCTCGAATATCCGGGTAGTCCTTTTTCACCCCTGACGGTAAAGCCGTCCGATAAGGCGGTAAATTTTCATCCAGTTTTCGCAAATCCGCCAAAGGCATCAGAGTCGTCACCGCTTCTTGATCCGGGTCTAAATAAAGCAGTTCATTCAGGGCATCATCGAGAAAGCCCCCAATTAAATGGGGTCGATAGTCCGTAAACGATCCTGCCAACTCAATATTGCCCAACAAATGACCCGTATCCAGAAAAACCCGCCGATAAGCCCGGTCTTCATAACGCCAAGCGGAACGATAAAAAACCGCCGTAGTCGCTAAAGCCAATTTGGTCGTATCAAAAGCCGGATGCCAAAACGTGGCACTTTTCAACGTCGGCCAAACATCACTATCCCAAAACCGAATCAAAGAATGGGTTTTTGTCTGATAATTGTAAAGTCCAGGGGGCAACTCCGCCGTCCCCAAAGAGATTAAATAGAGTTCTGCCGGGTACAGCCCTCCCGCTGAAGGAGCCGCCCTTAGATACAACGGGGTTCCCATCATCGTGCTGACTTTAGCGGTTAAGCCATAGCTACAAAAGAGTAACCGCGATAAACGTTCTAACCCTGTGCGGGCCGGGTCGTGTTCTAACTCCGGTCGTTTTTTCAAATAAGGCTTTAAATCAATCGTCGCACCAATCTTGTAATCTTTGAAAGGCACTGGCTGCTGTGACCAGTCTATAAAGTGCTTTTTACTGGCCAAAGTTTCTGGATCGTATTTGGTGCGCTCGTGGTAGTGTTGGGCAATGGAAAATTGCTGTTTTGCCATAAAAGCAGGATGGTTGGTGTAATTACTGCTTTCATCTTGACATCTGAGATGACTGGGATGCACCCTCAGCCAGAGAAAGATTGCTCCTGGGCTTGATTCCTGGAACTTAGCCATCACAGCGATCGCCCAATTGTGCAAATCGGTTCGCCTGTGATGCTGCTAAAATTTTAAAAAATTAAAAAAAGCTAAAAAAAACCTGAATAAATTTACAAATTGTTACATTTGTTCATAAAGGATGTGATTCATCCCCGCCCTAGTAAACACCCAATAGATATAGAAGAGAGAAAAGAGATGCCTAGAAAAGAGAGGAGAGAGAGGAGTGCAGGGGAGCGGGGGTGCGCCACGCCAGCCCTAGGGGTGCAAGGCTGCGCCACGCCAGCCCTAGGGGGGATATTTTTCTCCTCATCTCCTCTGCTCCTCTGCTCCTCTGCTCCTCTGCTCCTCTGCTCCTCTGCCGACGGCGGCCTCCCCCGCTCCTCCGCTCGACGGCGGCTCCCCCGCTCGATGGCGGCTCCCCCGTTCCCCGGTCCCTATTCCCCGTTCCCTATACATTTTGGCTCAGGCTACTATCAGGCAGTACAAAATGCAAAAAGTCAATAGTGAAGAGGTACTCAAACAGTATGCAAACGGTCAACGTAACTTTGAGTATTTAGATTTAAGTGAGAATAACTGGTTTGAAGCCAATTTACGCGGAGCCAATTTCACTGGCAGTAACTTAAGTAAGGCTTATCTGCCTTATGCGAATCTCTCTCTCGTCAATTTGCGCCAAAGTCAACTCACTCACGCGGAACTCAGTGATGCCAAACTCGCGCAAAGCGACCTCAGCCAAGCTAACCTGAGCGAGGCTAATCTTTGTCGGGCAAATTTACGCAATGCCAACTTACGAGGGGCAAATCTCGCTGGGGCTAATCTCACTAAAGCTGATTTGTCTAATGCAGATTTAAGTGACGCTAACTTAAGTGATACAAATTTAACCGGCGCCAATTTATATAAAGCGAATTTAAGTCATGCTAATTTAACGGGTGCAAATTTTTTTCGCGCCACAAGGGTAGATTTTACCGATGCTTATTGGGATGAAACCACAATTTATCCCGACGGGTATCGTCGCAATGATGACTCTGTTTGAATTTCTGTTTGAATTTCTGTTTGAATTAGTGAGTTATAGTTGTTTGGTTATAGTTGTTTGGTTATAATTGTTTGGTTATAATTGTTATATTGGTTGACTTGATTTATTAATAATGATTATTTAAATAATTTGCGGATAATTGGCAAATTATTTATGGCAAATTATTTATTTTTTTGAAAATTATCTGCCATAAACCTGTTAATTGTATGTTAATTGTTTTTATAAAATATGTATTTATCTGGTAAAAATAAATTTTCACAAAATCATAAATTACCGCCAATATGACGGTAATTTATGATTTATGATCTACAGGGGCTTTATGGGGGATTAACTGGCATAACTGGGTTCGAGTTCGGGCAGCCACTCGGTGACTTCCTCCCATCCCTGACCCTTGCGAATCGCGATCGGTTCATCACCACTTAAATCCAGAATCGTGGAAACTTGATAGCCCGGATCTTCTCCGGTATCGATAATAATATCCACTAATTTCTCCAGTTGATCGAATAATTCGGCTGTACCCAGGGTTCCGTAGTCTTTTTTGTCCGGTAGATGGGCAGAAGTAGAAATAATAGGACTTTCCAATGCATTGAGTAATGACAAACAAACCGTATTTTTGGGCACCCGAATTCCGGTGGTTTTCCTTTTGGGATCCATGACGAGTTTGGGAACTAACTTGGTGGCAGGCAACAAGAACGTATAAGGCCCAGGAATCAAATGCCTGATAATCCGATAGGCGCGATCGCTCACTTTGGCATAAGTGGCAATATTAGATAAGGAAGGACAGAGAAAGGTTAAGGGCTTGTCATTGGACAAACGCTTAATTTGCCTAACCTTTTCCACCGCTGATTTAACTCGAATATCGCAGCCGATCGCATACACGGTATCCGTGGGATAAAGCATGACGGCGCCGTTACTCAGTGCGTCTTTAATCGGTTCAATGCTACGCAACTGAGGATTGTCGGGATGAATGTGATAAATTGTGGCCATAATAATAAGTCATCGGTTTTTACAAAAGAAAAAAATTTTTTTCCCTGGCTGTCACGCTGGATTAGACACCACTATGCATTCTAATCGGTAAAATTGAAACCGGGTTTCTTAATTTTTGGCTGGGTGGCAGCATTTATTGAGGTTAGCGAGAACCGATCCATGAAAAAAATTGCTTATTTGGAATGTCCCACCGGCATTGCTGGTGATATGTGTTTGGGTGCTTTAGTTAGTTCAGGTGTCCCCTTGGATTATCTGGATGAAAATTTGTCTCGACTGGGGATTTCTGATGAATATCACCTGAGAAGCGAATTGGTTCATCGCAATGGTCAAGTCGCTACGAAAGTTTATGTGGATTTGTCCACAGGCGATCGCGCAAAGGGGATCGCAAACGCGAATCGCCCCCAACATTTCCATGACCATGACCATGACCATGACCATGACCATGACCATGACCATGACCATGACCATGACCATGACCATGACCATAAGCATGGTCATAAGCATGACCATGAGGGTAAACATAAGCATGACCATGACCATGACCATACCCGACATTTGCCAGAAATTGAGGGAATGATTAAGGCTGCCAAGTTGCCGGAACGGGCAGAATTTTGGAGTTTGGCGGTATTTCGCCGACTGGCAGAAGCAGAAGGGGCGGTGCATGGGGTGTCTCCGAATCAAGTCCATTTCCATGAAGTTGGGGCAACCGACGCCATTGTGGATATTGTGGGGACTTGTTTGGGTTTGGATTGGTTGGGGATTGACAGTAATTCCCAGGGATGGCCTGCTTTGTCTTGTTCTCCCTTGCCGACGGGGGGTGGGACGGTTTGGGCTGCCCACGGACGTTTGCCCGTACCCGTCCCCGCAGTGCTCCAGTTGCTGCGATCGCGCCAAGTGCCGATTTATGCCAACGGAATTGAGAAAGAATTAGTCACACCAACCGGGGCAGCGATCGCCGTAACATTAGCCACGAGTTTTGGCCCACCCCCAGCCATGTCCCTGCACCACATTGGGTTAGGGGCTGGTTCACAGGATTTTGCCATTCCGAATATTCTGCGTTTGTGGATTGGGGAATCGGCACCGCTTAATCAAAAATCCTTGACAGATGAGACAAATGAGACAAATGAACTGACCAAAAACCTGGAAACAATTGCGGTATTGGAAACCCAGATCGACGATCTCAACCCCCAAGCGATCGCCTATACCTGCGATCGGTTATTTGCGGTTGGTGCGATCGACGTATTCACCCAACCCATTGCCATGAAAAAATCCCGCACGGGCATTTTGCTCACGGTTATTTGCCACCCAGAAAAAGTCTCCCCTTGCGAACAAATAATTTTTCAAGAAACCAGCACCCTGGGAATTCGTCGCTCCACCCAACAGCGGCATATTTTAAATCGAGTCATTCAGAAAGTGGCCACAAAGTTCGGAGAAATTCCGGTCAAAGTTGCCACCAATGAAGCAGGAAAAATTATTAATGTTCAACCAGAATATGAAGACTGTGCTGCCCTAGCCAAAAAACATCATCTCCCGTGGCGTGAAATCCATCGACAAGCATTAGCCGCATGGTACAGCATCAATTCCGTTTAAATAGTTATCAATAAAAACAGGAAACGGGGAAAATAATTGATAATTAATAATTAACAATTGATAATTAATAGCCAAAAATTATCAATTATCAATATGGTTCAGTAATGCTTATATTACCAGGTAGTTTTTGAGCAGTTGATAAACTGGCACTTTTGCTTCTCAGAGAGAAAATTTTGAAGTGCTAAAATAATAGTCAGCCGGATCTGCCTTGAAATATAGCTTGGAACTTAAATCAGATGTTGGCGCTAGGAAGATCAATCATCGTCTGTGATGAACATCACGGAACGAAGAGGGGTGAAACCCGTAGATTTGTAGGGTGGGCAAATATTGCCCACCCTACGTTATAAATAAAAGTGTAGTGAAATAGATTTGTAGGGCGGGCAAAATATTGCCTCCCCTACGTTATAAATAAAGGTGTAGGGTGAGCAATATTTTGCCCACCCTACGTTAGCCTAAAATAATTGTAATTGATCCTGACTATTCGGTTCGGCTGATTTTATTTTTTCGGCCTCATCTTCCGCAAAAAACTCCTCTTCTCCCGCTAATAAACTATTCGCAGCGGCCAGCATTTCCTCCGCAATATCTTGCAGGTCTTCTCGATTTTCCAGGTAAGTTTTCAATGCTGATAATGGATCGATACCCCCACCAGCCCCTAATTCCGGGAGGCGAGGTGACATTAACTGACTGACTAATTCTGGTTGAATTCGGTAGTTATGGGCTTCATTTAAACAATCGTGCAATACCGTATTATCAATTTGGTCTATTTGTTGCGGTTGTAACTGATAAATCAGCCGGACGATCGCATCTTTAATCCGATGTTTTTTAATCGCTTTGACTAACTTGGCTTGCGGTTCTGCGGCCTCGGAAACGTCAACCCGAATGGTGCAGAATTTGCGAACGGGAATGGGACAAAATTGCCAGTGACATTTGCCCGGTTCTACTTCTACTAAGACATAGCCTTTTTCTTCTTTTTCTTCACTAAAATCTACCCGTTCAATACTACCCGGATAAACCACTGGGGGATTATTGCCCGGATTGAGGTTTTGGTGACGGTGAACATGACCTAATGCTACATAGTCAAATTGCGGTTTTGTGAGTAAAGAAAGCGGAATGGTGAAGCCTTTACCAACTGCTAAGAATCTTTCAGCCCCATATTCGGCATTGTCTACCATTAAATGTCCTAAAAGTACCGTGGGCACTTGTGGGTTTAATTTTCTGATTTCTCCTTCGAGAACCGTGGAAAGGCGATCGATTAACAGATGATTAATTTCTGAAAGAGATAGTTTTTCCGTTTCCGGTCGGGTTAACAATGTAGAACGAGTTAACCACGGTAAGGTGATAACTTGAATTGACCCGTTTTTGGTTTCAATTCTATGAGTTTCCAGGGAGTCGCCAACAATAAATCCCGGTACTCCTAATGTGCGATAAATACAAAGACTTGCACCCCCTTGTCCTAGGGAATGTTGGTCATGGTTGCCGACGAGTAAGACTGTGGGGATTTTGGCGTCGGCTAACCGGCGAAATTGACTGGCAAATGCTTCCTGTACAAATGGCGGTGGGGTGGCGTCGGGAAAGGCATCTCCCCCAAAGAGGACTAAATCAACGTCAGAGCCGATCGCGCGATCGATACAAGTGGTTAAAGTAGTAACAAAATCCTCCAATCGGGTATTTTGTCCCGTTTGTGGGTTGGTTTTCCCGTGAGAAAACCCGCTACCGATATGAATATCCGACAAGTGGAGGATTTTAATCATAATTGTTGTTGGTTGTTTGTTGGTGGTTATTAGTTGGTGGTTGGGTAGGGATTCTTTGGTGGTTATTAGTTATTAAGTGGATTGCCCTAACGAATAACGAATAACCAAGAACGAATAACTAAAAACCAACAACTAACAACCAATAACTAATCACCAAAATTAAATATGTAGACCACATTCGGTTTTGTCACTGTCACGCCAACGACCAGCCCGTTCGTGTTCCCCATGTGCCACAGGAGTGGTCAAGGGTTCATCACCAATGCTGGCATAACCTTGGTCGTGAAGTACATTGTAAGGCACCCCATAGTCAAATACATATTTCCAGGTTTCTTTGCGCGTCCAGCAAGCCAGGGGGTTAATTTTTAGACGACCGTGCTTGTCGATTTCAAAGATCGGAATTTCTGCACGAGTTGAGGCTTGATCTCGGCGCCGACCATTAATCCAAGCTTTTACATTTAATTCATCCATTGCCCGCTGGAACGGTTCGACCTTGGTCAATACATGGAACTGATGAATATCCTTCTGCCACAGGGCATAGCCGTGCTGATGAGCAAATTCATCGCGATCGCTGGCTTCTCGGTTCTTGTAAATATAAAGGTCTAAATTATAGTGGGCTTTGGATTTTGCCACTAAATCTAAAGTTTCTTGAAAATGGTGCAGGGTATCGACAAATATGACTGGCACCGGGGGGTTGGGTTGCAGGTCACGGTAAAGCATATCCATGATTACCATGCCAGTGACACCAAAAGCAGTGCTTTGCACCAGTCCTTGTCTCATATTGTTGATGCACCAAGCGAGAATTTCGCGGGGATGAGCGCCTTCAAATCTTTGGTTGAGCTCATCGAGGTCAAAACTGATGGGTTGAACTGGTGCTTTTAGGGTGTGAACCATGTGACGCTGTTTTTTATAACCTTGGTGTATATTCACTAAACCAAATAGTATCAGATTTGTCAATCAAATACACACATAACTCGATCGAGAATGCGGATTTTTTGTATATTTTTGTAAATGTCTAATTACCAATATTTAATTATATAAGTATAATTAGTTGGTAAGTTATTCCTCAGTTATTCCTCAGTTATTCCTCAGTTAAAAAGCCCGATCGTGATCGCCTGGACTGGGATAAAATCAGGAAAATCAAGGGTTTGAGAGGCAATTCATGGAATTAATTTTTTACACAAAAGCAGGTTGTCACCTGTGCGAAGACTTGCAGCAAAAGCTAAAACAAGTTAAAGGGATAGATTTTGAGTTAGAAATGCGAGACATTACGACTCGTAAGGATTGGTTTACTGCTTATCAATATGAAATCCCGGTCTTAATCAAACAGACCAATACGGGAGAGGAACTGCTGCCGCGACTTTCCCCAAAAGCCACAGTAGAAGATTTGACACTTATGTTAAAGAAATTTTTTCCCAGTAATATTTAAGCGTAATATTTCCGAGTTTTGAAATCGGCAATTTCTACTACCACCTCTATTTCTAACGTAGGGTGGGCAAAACATTGCCCACCCTTATAGTTGGTTGAATTAAGATTGATACAATTCTGAGGGGGCGCAAGCATTGATCCCCTACGAATTTTTTATTTCGGTATTATCCAGCAAAATCATGCTTTAATTATGCTTTAATTATGCTTGAAAAATTTGGGCTGCGGTTAATTGTAATTCTGTAAAAACCAAAAAATCGATGATTTTATCATCGTGAAATTGCTTAACTTCGTACTCCCCATCAACCATAGTATAAACGGAAATAGTCGTAATTTTAGCATCACCAATAAAGCGGCCACCACCTAAACCAAAATAGCCTAAAATCCAGTATTTTCGTATCCCCATTAATTCATAATATCCCAATCTTTTCAGATAATAATACCATTTACAAAAATTCATACAACAGCCCTTAACATTCTTCGGGTGGGCAGGCATATTTTACCCACCCTACCAGATATGATCGTGGAATGCCTGCCCACCTTACAATATAAATACTTATTGTTGCATAATTTTTTGTAAATGGTATTATTTTGGGGCTACAGCCGCCTGATTTGCGAGAATATACAGGTTTGGGGGTGATTTAGTCGTTGGCGATCGCGTAAAGAAACCGGGTTTCTATCAGCATCTCTGTTTTTCCGCAAAGATTTGCGAAAGAAACCCGGTTTCTCAGTTGCGGGGATGAGGTAAAATAGGGTGACTATCCTGAACCAACGGCTATGGATGAACAACAGCATCAGGCGGATGTAGCCTAGTGATTAATGAATGTCTTTCAAAAGGATGAGGTGATGATAGATGCAAGCTATTAATATACAAATTCCCATCGAATTAATTGAGCAAGGTGAGACGGCAGTTTTGGAACAAATTGCCATGCAGCTTTATGAAAACAATATATTTACGTTTGGGCAAGCACGTCGTTTGTTGAATTATTCCGTGTGGGAATTTCAAAAACTGTTGGGAGAAAATCATATCGATCGCCAATACGATAAAAATGATTTAGCAGAGGATATAGAAGAAATTAAATCAGGATTGTGGGATAGTGAAAATCATTTGTAATGCTACACCGTTGATTAACTTTGCCAGTATTGGTCGCTTAGATATCTTAAAATCTCTGTTTACTGAGATAGTCATTCCCAAAGCGGTTTACTCGGAAACCGTTGAATCAGGATTTCCTAACTCTGAAACCATTGTTAATGGGATTAAAGCAGGTTGGCTTAAAGTTAAGCTAGTGGAGGAGATGTCAGAATCGATCTCTTTAGAATTAGATGCTGGAGAAAGGGAGGCGATCGCTTTAGCACTGAGTGAACAAAAAGCCAGGGTTGTATTGGATGAAAGAAGAGCCAGAAAAGTGGCGCAAGAGTTAGGATTAAATGTAATTGGCACTTTAGGAATTTTGATTTTAGGGAAACAAAACCGGATTATCCCCCAGGTTAAACCCCTGTTAGATGCAATGATGACAGAAGCCCAATACTGGGTTAATGAATCTCTGTATTATGATGTTTTGCAAGCGGTTTCTGAGGATGAAACTGAGAGGCTAAACAATTTATGAATTTTGGGTTTGGGGAAAGAAACCGGGTTTTTAGCAGTATCTCTGTTTGTTTACCAAAATTTAAGAAAGAAACCCGGTTTCTGGGAGGTTTATGGGAGGTTTCTGAGTCTCGGTGGGGGGTAAAGAAACCGGGTTTCTACCAGCATCTCTGTTTCTCAGCAAAGGTTTAGGAAAGAAACCCGGTTTCTGGGATGCGGGGCTGAGATGCGGGGATGGGGTAAAATGGGAATGCTATCCTGAAGTTGTTGCACCATGCTAACCACGGAAACTGAAATCTTAGCTATCCTTCGCAATCTACCCCAACCCGCCCTGGAAAAAGCTAAAATATTATTAGACTTTTTAGCTTGGCGGTATCAAAATACCTCGCCCAAAGGAGCAAAATCGCCAGTTTGCGGGGAAAAGCCACAGGTGATATAACCACTGATGAGATTCTGAATTTAACGCGGGGTGAGGAATGACGAATTTCCTCGTGGATAGTAATATGATTCTGGATAGGGTAAGGGAAGATTACCGGGCTATCCCATATCAAAATTAACTCGGCTGTACCTTGAACTCAATTACTCAGGAAAAAAGGTGATGAAAGGGATTCAATTTGTTGTGAATGAAGCTGGAGAAAAACAGGCTGTATTAATTGATTTGGCTGAGTGGGGTGAGCTATGGGAAGATTTCTATGATGTGTTGGTGGCTCATACTCGTGAGCATGAGGAAGAGGTGTCTTGGGAGGAGTTAAAACAAGAAATCCAGGCAGAAGCTTATGGCAAATGAAGGGTATGCTGTCCGGTTTAAGAAGTCGGCGGCTAAGGAACTGCGATCGCTTGATATCAATCTCCAGTTAGACATTGGGGAGGCGATCGATAGCCTGAGTTTTGACCCCCGTCCGCCCGGAGTGGTAAAATTGAAGGGGGACGATAATCTCTATCGAATTCGCATCGGTGATTATCGTGTAGTTTATGAAATTGATGATTCCGAAAGGGTGGTTCGGATTGTGCGCGTCAAGCATCGTCGGGATGTCTATCGGAGTTGATTTAAGGATGCCGAATGGGGGCAAAGAAACCGGGTTTCTAGCAGCATTTCTGTTTTTCCGCAAAGATTTGGGAAAGAAACCCGGTTTCTGAGTCTGGGGTGGGGGCAAAGAAACCGGGTTTTTAGCAGCATTTCTGTTTTTCCGCAAAGATTTTCCAAAGAAACCCGGTTTCTGAGTCTGGGGTTAACTAGGCAATCCAGATATTTGTGGATAAAATCTGTAACTATTCATTTGTAACAGCCCGATCGCTGTGAGGAGTAAGAAAAATGAAGTTACGCGATTTGTTAGCCCAGGTATCGAATATTTCCCATCAGCCTGCTGAGGCGGTTTTGGATCGAGAAGTGACGGGTTTAAGTACCAACTCCCATGCTTGTAAGCCGGGAGACTTGTTTATTGGGATGCCAGGAACACGAGTGGATGGGGGGACGTTTTGGCCGTCAGCGATCGCTTCTGGGGCGGTTGCGGCAGTCATTACCCAGGAAGCCGCCCAAAAACAACCCCCAGAAACCGCCACGGATCCGGTGATTTCGGTGACGGATATGACCCAAACTTGTGCTGATTTGGCGGCGGCTTTTTATGGCTATCCGGCAAAACAGTTGTCTATGGTGGGGGTGACGGGGACTAATGGCAAAACCACCACGACTCATTTAATTGAATATTTGCTGAATCAATATCCCGTCGCTTTGCTGGGAACTCTTTACACTCGCTGGCCTGGATTTTCCCAAGTGGCGGTGCATACGACTCCGTTTAGTGTGGAATTGCAAGAACAACTATCCGCAGCAGTGAAAGCGGGGGCAAAGTTTGCGGTGATGGAGGTGAGTTCTCACTCGTTGGACCAGGGACGAGTTCTCGGTTGTGGGTTTGAAGTGGCGGTGTTTACCAATTTGACTCAGGATCACTTGGATTACCATAAGACGATGGAGGACTATTTTGAGGCAAAGGCCCTGCTGTTTAGCGATCGCTATCTCCAAGGTCGGGCGGTAATTAATATTGATGATGACTATGGGAAACGGTTGTGCGTTCGCGATAGCGTTGCGGAGCAATATCGCTTACCGAAAGAAAAATATTGGACTTATAGCATCGAAGATAGTAGCGCGGACTTGTGGACTGCTGACGTAACCTACAGTCCATCCGGTGTTACAGGCATTTTACATACTCCCGTTGGTAATGCGGATTTCTCCTTGCCGTTAGTGGGTAAATATAATGTGTCCAATATGTTGGCGGCAGTAGGGGCAGCTTTACATTTAGGTTTGGAATTGTCGGAAATTGTGGCGGCATTACCCAACTTTACCGGAGTCCCCGGACGCATGGAAAAAGTGCAAATTACCCCGGATCAAGATTTAACGGTAATTGTGGACTATGCCCATACTCCTGATAGTTTGGAAAATGTCCTCAAAGCTACCCGTCCCTTTGTGTCCGGTGATTTAATTTGTGTGTTTGGTTGCGGGGGCGATCGCGATCGCACCAAACGGCCTTTAATGGGAGGAATTGCTGCCCGTCTTTCTGATAAAGCGGTGGTGACTTCCGACAATCCTCGGACCGAAGATCCAGAGAAAATTTTAGAAGATATCCTAGCAGGAATTGATCCAGAAACTTCACCTCTAGTAATCTGCGATCGGGCCGAGGCCATTCGTCGGGCAATTATGGAAGCAAAACCCGGTGATGGCATCGTAATTGCTGGAAAAGGGCACGAAGATTATCAAATTTTGGGCACGGAAAAAATCCATTTTGACGATCGCGAACAAGCCCGGGCAGCCTTAGAGGAAAAGTTGGCTTTGGTTAGCGAGTAATCAGCGATTTTTTGCGAACCACAAAGACACAAAGGACACAAAGATATGCCCTCCGTGTTCTCTGTGTCTCTGTGGTAAAATGTAAAAATCCTTTAAATTATTTTTCCTCCAAATGAAAAAATAACACTTGATCCCTCTCCCGAAATGATGTGTTTGTCGTACCTATAACTTGAAAATTATGGGGATTTTTGAGCCAGTAAGAATTATCTGTTTTGATTAAATTACCTTGACATACAATCGGCAGGCGTTCTTCATAAGCTTCGATCGCGAGAATATAGTCGCGATCGCTCAGTTCCGTTTCAATCTTTTCGAGGTGATTGGCTACTACCCCAAGCAAAATCACCGTCCCACTTAATCTATCTTTATGCGGTCTGAGCAGTTTAATCGGAATTGCCTCAATTACGCAATATGAATTAGTCAATTCGCTTAAAATTTCCCCTTGAAAACGGCCTTCGACTTCTTCTAATATATTCAAGATTTCTCGCATTCGGGGCAGATAATCTCCTAGGTTTTGGCGATGAGGTAGCAATATTTCAAATTCGCCGCGTTCTGGTTCAGACTTAACCCAAATTGTAGCATTTTCTAAAAAATTTTTTGCTTCCTGCCAACCGCGAGATTGTAGATAATTTGTGAGTAGATTTAGGTCTACTGTCTGGATAATTTCGCGATGATTCATCTTGGTTCGTAACCTTGGCGATCGCCTACCCATCCACAACCGTTTCAATTAATTCCAACTCAAGCGCCTCTTGACTTAGGCAACGCGCCGAAAATATTCAATTTTTATAGACAAAATGAGCAAATACAAGTAATAACCCGAAAATGACCGGGTTATTACTTGTATTATTTGGCCGCTAACTTTTTAAATTTCTTCCTCATATTTGCCCTTATTTATTGCGTCTTTAGCTGAATTGTAATTTTCAATAGCAGCTTTAATTTGCTTACATTTTTCTCGGATTTGGTTTTCAGCAAAAGCTAGACTGCTGATATCTGACTCTCCATGACATTTTGCTGTAACTCCCCGCACTAAATCTCTAACGGTTAAAGTGCTGCTATCCTCCTGCCCTTTCACTGCAAAAATTACCTGATTATCTTGGTATTGTGCTGATTTATTTGGATCAAGTCGAAAAAGAACTTTGCTCATTAGCCTGATTTTTTGACCAACCTTTTCCTCTTCTTCAGTTAAAGTTATTTTTATTTTAGATTCGTAGTAAGTTCCACCAAATGGCCCCTTTTTTTCTTCCCGATCTACAGACAATTTCATGGTTCTACTCCTCAAATACTGAAAAGCCGGATCTCTTATACTTTATTAATTCACCCTACGCTGACCCGGACTAAGAGCAGTAGAGCCTTTTTAGCTAGTTTTGGCCTGACTTGTTATTTAGCCTCTGAGTTTGAAGAAGAAGCTTAATCGCTTTCTTTGCTTCTGCATTTCCATCTTTGGCTAATTCTTCTAACTCGGTAAAAGTGCTATCTTTCACACCGCCAGGGTATTCATATTGAATTTTGGAGAGTTGATAATCTATTTTAGTGTGACGCAACTGCTCCCAGGTGTAGTTGCCTCCGTACTTATTGATGAGTTCTTGAGCTTGTTTTCCCATAATTCCGGCTATTCCTCTGTTTATCTCTCGATTTACCCGTGCCACTTTCTCCATTCGTTCAAGACGTCACTCCAGGATTGACCCTGAGATTGTAGCCATGTGACGGTTGGTTTTCCACACTTAATACAGGGTACCCCTTCTCTAGGATCTTGGCTTCTCTGGCAACTGCCGCAAACGTAGTTATCTCCATTTGGGTCAGCTTGGTATTTTGCAGATCTTGGGTAACTCACGGTTTTTTTCCTTCGCTGAGGTGGTTGTTGGGGCTCAGGATTAGCCCTTATGCAAACATCATCTCTGAAACTCTGCGTCCTGCCAAGTCGGAAACATCGGAGATTCGAGCCGATAACTCAATCGGGTTTGTCGGAAATGTCGGAAAGATCGGATATAATAGCTCAAACTTTACCACTATCCTTGATCTATGGACATCACGGAAGTGTTGAAACTGGCGGATGAGCTAGTTTTCACTCAGACGGGGAATCATTTGGACTATCTGCAAGAGGCGATTTTGCAAGGGACTTTGGAGGGTGAGACTTACGCGAAAATTGCGGAAGAGACTTATGCCAGCGAGGGTCATGTTAGAGATGTGGGTTCGGATCTCTGGAAACTGCTTTCGGAGGGGTTGGGGAAAGAGGTTAGCAAGGCGAATTTTAGAGCGGTATTAAAGAAAGGTAATTTTTATAATTATTCATCAGCTATTGGTAGAGATTATGTAACAGTTAATAATGTTCATCTTTGTTCGGAAGCTCGCCGATCGCCTACCCATCGCCCTCAACCCCAACCAACTCAAACTCAAGCGCATATTGACTTAGCAAATGCGCCGGAAATCTTCAATTTTTACGGACGAACGGAGGAACTCGCGACCCTCGATCGCGCCATTGTTGGCGATCGCTGTCGTCTGGTGGCACTTCTCGGATTCGGTGGGATGGGCAAAACGACTCTAGCGTTGCATCTGATTGAACAAATTCAAAATCACTTCGAGTATGTCATCTATCGCAGTCTGCGCTTTTACTCGGATCTGGGTGCGATTCTCGCCAATCTGTTGCAGATATTTTCTCCTGATGCCGAGATTCCCGATCGCCTGGAAACGCAAATCTCCCAACTCCTCACCCATTTACTTCAGTCTCGCTGTTTGATTATTCTCGATGATTTGCAGATTCCCTTCCATACTGGCAAACTGGCAGGGGAAGATGGATCGGTTTACGAAGAGCATCGGCTATTTTTTAAGATGATCGCCGAAGTGACCCATCAGAGTTGTGTGGTGGCGATCGCAGACGAAAAACCTATCGCGATCGCCACCTTGGAAAAGCAAAACTATCCGGTGCGATCGCTGGTGTTGGGGGGTTTAGGTGACGCCGCAAAAGCAATATTACAAGCGCAAAATTTATCGGATTCAGAAACCTGGGATCAGTTAATCCATCTTTATCACGGTAATCCCCTTTGGTTAGAGTTAACCGCGACCGAAATCCGAGAATTATGTGCCGGTCGAGTGGCAGAGTTTTTAACATATCAAACCCTGGTTGTATGGGAACCTTTGCAGGCGCAATTAGCCCAAAAGTTTCATAGATTAACGGTAGCGGAAAAGAAGGCGATCGCCCAACTTGCCACTGCAACCGAACCCGTGACATTACTGCACCTGTTACAACTAACACAATTCTCCCCTGCTGAGTTTTTTAATGTGATGCAATCCCTCGGCAGACGCTTTTTTGTGGAAATTCAGGAACGAGAAGGCGTCACTCAATTTTTCCTCAATCCGGTGTTGAGAGAGTATGCGAAAAATCGGGGATGGGATTGAAGATTGCCAGGGGTAATGGAGATCATTAGACAAGAGAGACAAGAGTGCAAAATAACGGATTGAATTGTCGGGAATTCAACCTCCATTGCCCTTGGTGTCACCGCATCACCAAAGCCAATATCAATCTGAAGATTAATGCGAGTCCTAGTTCCTGACAAAAAAGCGGGTAACTTAATTCGGACTCCTTCATACTCTTGCTTTTCTTTAATCGGCGAACCGATCGCTTGTTCGTGCTTAAACTCAAGGCCATCTGGTTCTACCGGAATCTGACAAATCTCCCGAAATATTTCCTCTAAAGAGGAAACAGTTGACTCGCCATAACCTAGTAAATCTAAGTCTCGTGTAGGTCGATGGGTTTGGTTACTCCAAAGGAAAAAAAGTAATGCACCTTTGAGAATAAATTGATTTTGATAGGGCGATCGACTTAAACGGTACAAAAACCGCTCCAAAGCATAGCGGGTCAGAACCGATTGAAAGTCATCTTTTTGCTGCTGGGAAAAATTTTGCAGCTTTTGACGAACTGAAGCGGCTAGATTTTGATTGCTCTGGTTCATGTCAGTGACTCCAGATAAGGATAGATAACGCGAGTCACGCGACAGATTTGAGCATAATGCCAAAGTTCATTCATGGTGCAGCGATGGGTAAACCAAGATTCGCGCAAGGCTTCAAGCGCTACGTCAATCCCAATTTTGTGGCGATATTTAAAACAATCCACGACTGTTTTGGCCACACCGTACACCCGCACAGGCAGTCCGGCGCAGTAATGCTCCTCAATGCCCTCAGTCAAAGCCTTACCTGACATATACACAATTCGCAGAGGCAGAATATCGTCTTTTGGCGGGCGTGCTTTGTTGGCGATCGCCATCCAAACCTCAAAAGGAGCTTGGGTGGTCAGTCCATGAAACCGGAGTGCAGAAAGCAGACAAACTATCCCATGAGATACCCGCGCACAAGCTTCAACTTCGCTCTGATTTTCCGTGAGATCGTTTTCTGGGAGGGTGTAGACGCCACGAGCCGAGCGAACCAGCATCCCTTGCTGTTCCAGTCTCCGTAGGGACTCTGGATGAATCCCGTGCTTTCTCAAATCTCGCGATCGCATGATTCCCGCATCTCGGACAAGTTCGATCGCTTGTCTTGAACTAGGATTGGTCATATTGTTTGCCATATTGAATGCCGCTATCTCTAGTGATAAAATGTCGGTATTTTTTTTATTTTACCAACACTTTGTCACAAATAGGCGAAGGCATCTCTGGAAAGAGGGATGTAGGGGCTGTCCTATTCGCAGAACAATCTTGGCGATTCTTCAATAAAATTTCAGCGCGGTAATTTCGATGCCGTAGACGCGAACCGGCATCAGGGTAGGCTATATGCTTCGCCCTGACTCAGCAATTTATCTCTTTGTGTCCTTTGTGTCTTTGTGGTTAAAATCAAAAATGTTGTAAAATAAAATTATCAAAAAAACCATTAACAAATATGACCCATAAAATAGCGGAAGACTTCATCAAACAAGCCGATATAGAAATCACACGGGGCAATTTGCATGGCGCTTGGGAAATTGCCGTGGAAACATTAAAGCATTTTCCAGACCATGCAGAATTAAAAAATATGAGTATATTCTCGCCCATCCGAAATTGAAAACGTTTCCCCGCGATCCAAATCAAGATGTCCAGGCAGATATCGACTGGATTAAGGAACACCGGGCTGAGTATCGCGGTTGTTGGGTGGCGCTGAAAAACGGTAAATTACTCGCATATGCAAAAGATCACTTTCGGAGGTGATTAACCAAGTTGGGGAGATTAAGAATAGTGGCATTCTTATTACTGTAATTTACTAACGATACTTCTTTTTATTTTGGTCAATAATTGTAATTTTTTTTACACCACAAAGACACAAAGGACACAAAGATATGCCCTCCGTGTTCTCTGTGTCTCTGTGGTAAAAAAATGTCAAACACATTATATTTCCCCAACGGTTCTAAATAAACATCGATCGCCTCTGTAGCTAATTCTTTAATAGACTTACCTTGACGGATAGCAACACTGGTTAGAAGTGGGTAATTTTTTTGGTCAATTTACACGGATCATCATCGGTTAACAAAGGCGATCGCAGAGGAAAAATTTGCTATTGTTTAGCAAATAATCCGCGATTTGTTCCTAACCACAAAGACACAAAGAACACAGAGGGATTTATCTCTTTGTGTTCTTTGTGTCTTTGTGGTAAAAAGAGAAAACCAAAATATCTAAGCTTCTAAGGGTAAAAAGATAGTTAGCACTTGACCTTGGTGCGATCGCTTTCTGACGATTAACTTCGCACCCAGGGCTTGAAATAGATTTTTGGTGGTACTTAAATTAAGGCTAATATTGCCAGTTTCCGGCTGAAACATCAGTAATTGACCAATCGACTTAAGTGGGGGAGTAGTCGCAGAACTAGGATCCCATTTATCCGCTTTAATTTCTGAATGTAACTGCATTTTTAATTGATTTCCAGCCAGCATCACTTTCACCTGCACATCACTGCCTCCGGAAACGGAAGAAATGAAGTTTTCTAAAGCACCCGTAAGCACTTGATCCAGCATAGTGGGGTCGGTGACAACTGGGGGCATTTTCGGCGGTAAAATTACCTCTAAATTTAAATTTCTGCGGCTGGCTTGTTTTTGCCACCGGGGAATACAATGGTTAAAGACATCTGCTAAAGAAGTTGAAGTCAGTTGTAACAGGGATCGGGTTTTTTCACAGGTTTCTAATTCTACTGCCCGGAAAATTAAACTAAAACGGTCAATTTGCTCGCTACATTCGCGGTCAATACTTTCTAATCGCTTAATAATATCCGCATCTAAATTACGCCGTTTTAATAACAACCGCGTCAGGGTGCGAATGGTGGTTAAAGGGGTGCGGACTTCATGGGCGATCGCCTGTAACAATTCCACATCCAAACTAGGAGATTGATTTGGGGTTTGATTCCGCAAATTTTTATCTCCCGTGGCCGAAAGTTTTGCTAAAATATGTTTAGAAGTGGCATTATAAGAGTGATTTTTTAAGGTTTTAATGGTAGTTTTTCCATCACCGGAGGGCATAGTCAGAGATTTTTGCTGAACTTTTTGGCTAAAGCGATCTTCCTGGTGACTAACAGAAACCACCGAGCCGCTAGTACCACTTAAAAGCTGGTAAGGTTTCCGCGTTGCTCTTGCCACTTTAGGAGAGAAATCCGCGAAATCCGCTTGATATTTTAAAGCAAGCTGACTAAACAGCATCACCGTTTTGTAATCCGGTATCAAGGGGACGAATTCGGCTAAATCATTGTCTAGCATTGATGCCATTTCTGGACTGCCCGTGAGGGTGACACGCGATCGCAATGCTTTGACCGCTAATTCTACTATTTTCGGCTCAAAAGAAAACTGAAATATGGGTTCATTTTGGGGAGATTGTCCCAAGGCCATGACTAAACTAAATTCTTTGGTTAACCAGACACAAAATTGCTCGTCGCTTAACGGATCGTTGGTGAGTGTCCGCACAATTTGAGGAAGGGCTAATTGGCGATATTGCTCCGCAACGCTATCGCGAACGCTCATCGAATCATCCCCCGGTAGTTGTGCTTCAGAAATAAATCTCCACGGTTCAAAATATTGAGAAAAATTTGCGGAGATATCCACCGGCAAAGCACTACATAACAGCACGCTATTCACCGAGTGACTCCGCAGATCCCCCGCGAATTTTTTATTAAGTAAAGGATGATTCTCGGTTTCTATGGTGGCTACTTCCCGTTGTAACAAACGAGAAAAGGCGGCGATCGCCCCATACCATTGCTGTTGGGCTGTGATGCGCCGATCTTCCTTGGTTGATTGTTGATATAGCCAGCGTTCGCGATCGACATTCACATCCCAACTCACGGCGGAAATTGGATCTAACGAACCAGCGATATCCGCATTGGCAGCAGCCAAAAGTTCACTAATGGTCGGTAATAGCCACTTATACAAAAGTCAACACCCCCAGAATGTTATCGTCAATTAATTAAATCAAGCTCCGGATAGGCCATTAAATCCAGAGAATTAAAGCCACCGAGAGAAGCCACCGATTGAGTTCCCTCAAATGTGGTGGCATTTATAAAATTCTTAAATGCTAACTCTAGACTAACGAAACTGTTACACTTAAGAAATTCGTAGAACCGAACTAATAAGTGGCAATATCCGATGCTTTACTCAGAGAAACTTATGGGCGATCGCCTCTCAGCATTTTTACAGACAATATTTTTACAGACAATTTACAGTCCAGAGGATTGTTTTAGCATAATCAGAGATTCGTGCGTCCGGGCGATCGCACCCGCCGACAAAAGCCATTCCAGGGGATCGAAGATCGTGAAACGATCGTTTAACCACGAGCGATCGCCCCTTGATAGGCTTGGACTTTTAAATCAATGCCCGTAATATCCGTCCCCACAACCACCGCATCCGCCCCAATTTCTAGGGCTTTTTTCGCCATTGCCGGGGCAGAAATTCCCCCTTCACAAATCACCGGCACCTGGAGAGTTGTCACCATTGCCTCTAACAGGTCAAAACCTGGAGGAGAAAAATTTTTGGTGGCGGCGGTGTAACCATAAAGGGTAGTGCCTACCATATCGGCGCCCGCTTTTTCGGCGGCGATCGCCGCTGCAATAGTATCCACATCCGCCATCACCATTTTGCCCAAATCATTGTGAATTCGCTGAATTAAACTAGCTAAAGATTCCCCAGGAGGACGCTTTCTTTCCGTAGCATCAATAGCAATAATATCCGCGCCCGCAGCCGCGATCGCCTCTGCATCCGCAAACCGAGGCGTAATATAAACCTCATAGTCTGGCAACGTTTGTTTCCACAAGCCAATAATCGGATAGGGCGTCTCAAAATTCTTTTGCAACTCTTCACGGACCGCTGACACATGGGCAGGGGTATCAATCCGCACCCCAGAAGCCCCACGCAGAATTGCCGCATGGGCGATCGCGGCAATGATTTTCGGTTCATATAACGGCGAATCAGCGGGTGCTTGACAAGATACAATTAAACCGGACACCAAACCGGACACCAATTTTTTATCTGTAGAATTGACCATTGGCATATTTTCGACTTCCTCACTAGGTTGCTGGTCAGCAGATTTAGACCTGAAATCTTAGTTTTACCACTAAAACGAAATCGCCATAAAATCCCCAGATAAAATCTCCAGCCCTGATTAATACCGCATTGGGTAAAATTCAAAACTGAATTTCAATAGTCAATTTTGCGAAATTTTCCGGAGCGTGGCTGAAGTTAAGCAAGAAGCAAATGAATCAATACTATATATGCACGATGGATCTGGACGATGTATTTGAGCCTTGTTACCGTAGAAATCAGATAGGGGATAAGCTGGGAGTTAGATCAAGGAAATTGCCCAAAGCCAAACCAAAATTTGGCACCAAATCTGTCTTTGGGTCAATAAATCTGGTTTCTGAACCTGTGTCTATGGTTTGAACGTATTTTGACAATTTTTGACAATAATTAAAGAGAGGAACTCTCTATGCTCGATCAAGGTTTAACTTGGATAGATTACGCATCTCAAGCGATGTTAAGTAATAGTCGCTGGATGACTTGGAATACTTTTTTAGCCTTAGTCCCGTTAGGGTTAAGTTTTTGCTTATTTAAACCAAGCACATCCCGCTGGTTTCCCTGGGCAGTTTGTTTGCTGATGGGTCTAACTTTTTTCCCCAATGCGCGACTTGTGGCATGGTTTCTCCGTCACCTGATTCCCGATTTAGGAATGCCCTATTTACTTGGTACATTGTTGCTCACCGTTGGTCTAATGATCGTGGATATTTGGGTGATTAAGCGATCGCATTCCCGTTCCCTAACTTGGTGGTTAGGCTTTTTAATTTTTATCAGTTTTTTACCCAATGCTCCTTATGTCTTAACCGATATCATTCATTTAATTGACGATATTCGCGAAGGCTATTCCGTTTGGATTATTACTTTGGCGTTGATTCCTTTATATTTAATCTTTATGATTGTCGGTTTCCAAGCTTATGTCCTCTCCTTAATGCACCTGGGAGAATATATGCAGGGCCAAGGGTGGGGACGATTGATTTTCTTCGCTGAAGTGATTATACATGGTTTGAGTGCGATCGCTATTTATCTAGGCCGATTTCTCCGGTTTAATAGTTGGGACATTATCACCAACACCCACACTTTAATCAACAGCGTCATGGAAGAGTTAATCGCCAAACGTCCCGTACTGGTAATGGTAATTACCTTTCTGGTAATTTCTGCCTTATACTGGTTAATGAAGTGGCTGACTTTAGGGGTTCAACAACTGAGTCATCATCGAAAAAAGATTAATTCCCAGTTTTTGTTAGAAAATCAAAAACATTGAACCGTATCGCCTAAATAAGGGGCAATTGATCAATCACCCCTAACCCTGGGCAAATAAACTATAGATCACATCTGGGGATAATCTGAGAATATACTTAAGAATTCAAAGAGTATCATTCGCGACGGGCTGCTTCTAAAAGCAGTCTTTTTTCTGAACGGGCGATCGCTCGATAAGTCGTTTCAAATGAAGTCGGTTCCACCGAAATTCCCGTCACCCCCCAGCGCACCAAATCATCGATAAATCTTGGATCCATCACCACCGCTTGACCGCAAATAGAACAAGGAATATTGAACGATTTCGTCAGAGTAATTAACTGCCGAATTGCTTCTTTCACTGCCGGATGAGGGGTTTCAAAGATATGTTGAAACTGGGGATGGTTGCGGTCTGAACCTAGTAACAACTGAGTTAAATCATTCGTGCCGATCGCAATCCCTTGAACCCCCGCTTTAACATAGTCCTGTAATAAAAATAATACCGAAGGGACTTCAGCCATAATCCAGAGTTGAAAACTATTCACCCGAGTCAGTCCAGTTTGTTCCACTTTTTGACGGCAAAAGACAAACTCTTCAACACTTCGCACAAACGGCAAGATTAAATTAATATTAGTGTAACCATCATTTTGCACTCGATCCAGTACCGCTAATTCTAATTCAAATAAACTGGAATCAAGCAAATAACTAAATGTTCCATGTACCCCCAGGGCTGGATTTCTTTCTTCCGGTCCGAGATATTCATCGGCACGTAGATCGCAAGATCGATAAAAAACTGGACGGGGGAAAAAATATCGGGCAATTTTCGTCACTGCATCGCTCATTAAATCAATAAATTCTTGCTGATGTCCCGCTTCGATCCAATTTTGCGGGTTTTGCGGGCCAACAATATCTAAAATCATCAGTTCCGAACGCAACAATCCGACGCCATCTACCGGCAAATTGTCGATTTTTTCCAGAGATTTTACTTGACTCAAATTTACCATAATTTGAGTGACAATTGCTTCAAAATAGGCAGAGTTATATGCAGAATTAGATCCAGAATTATTATAGGCATAATTATTATATACAGGATTGTTGGGTAAACTCATTGGCAGACTATAAGGATCTGAATTCATAGACACAGGTGTTTTTTGGGGAAGTTGATTAAGAGTTTTTTTAACTTCGGAAATTTGGGATTGCATCTGGAAAACTTTCCCTCGATCTCCATTAATCAATAACAATTGACCCGACCTAATTTTTTTGGTGGCACCGATGACCCCAACCACCGCAGGAATACCTAATTCTCTGGCTAGGATTGCCGCATGAGAAGTCATTCCCCCCTGTTCGGCAATCACTCCAGCGGCTTCTTTTAAACAAAAAAGCGCATCCACATTTATTGTTTTGGCGACAATCATACTTTTGGGCGGGATAGTGGTTGGCAGTTGACCGTAATCACTAATCACAAATGCCGGGGCGATCGCTTCTCCAGGAGATGCCCCTACTCCCAGCAACCAAGGATGATTTTCACTAAAATTTGCCAGATTATCCCGTATATTTTCCCCTTGATCTGCCAAATTATTTGGGACATTATTTGGGACATTATTTGGGTAGGGCTTTGGTGTGCTATCCCAGCTGATCACTTGACTTAAATACAGTTGCAGACTAGGCCATTTCTGATAATTAAAATCAGCACTCGTGTTAATTTCTATTTTTTGGCCTGGACAAACAATCCATTCCCAAACTACGCGCTCGCCCAAATCGGCAACCAGAGTTTCCGTGAACCCAATTAACTCTGAGAGGAATGGTTCTGGCAAGGCATACTGTTGCTGTTGTGCTTCATCCAGCATCAACGGCTGAATAAATTGGCAAAAGTCCAGATTCGTAGCCACCGAAACCTCCATTTCCCAAGGCAAATCTGATGAGTGGTCATGGCTGTTTTTGGCCAGCGCATATTCTATGAAACTCTTTGGTGGGATTTGATTCACCGGAACATGATAAGCAATCAGCTTATTGCCTAAAGTTTGTTGTTGGACTCTGCCCGTGATGGGATTCACTTGGTAATAATCCGCAACCGTTTTCCCCGCAGGAATCGACATTCCTAACCCCCAAGTTCCTTTAATCTCCCAAATATCCGATCGGGTTTCCAAACTGCCAGCGGCGATCGCATTCCATACCGGCTGAACCAAAATCGCCAAATCTAACTGTTGTAAACAAATTCCCGACTTTTGCCAATAAAATAAACTCCGAGCGCTAAATAATTCCGCCCAAGTTTCTTTCCATACTCGACTCAAAGAATATCGGTTATTCCGGCAAACCCGACTTTCTAGCAATCCAGAAATCTGAGAAAAATTCTGGGTATATTCAGCACCTCTAGATATCACTCGTTCAACCAAACAAGGACGAAAGATTAACACAGGTGAATTTAATTGATCTGCCGCAACTTCTAAGGTATCGACCCATGTTTCTGGTAACTCAGCCTCGCAAAGTTCTTGGCGAATATGTGAAGCCAATCCTTTTAACTGCTGTACATTATCCACATTAATATGCAGCATTGAGGTGAGGAGTTCCCCTATCAGTGGTTCTGACCATTTATTAGTGGCTAAAAATTCTCGTAATGCTGGGGCGGCGATCGCAAACCCCGGAATCACCGCCCGTCCAACTTGGGCTTGTTGACTCAAATAAAACGCCCGATCTCCCACCAGCGATCGTTCTGATGGCTGAATTTTACCTATCCAGTACAACAGGGTATCCACAGTTACACTTAAAGTCACTTATTTTTTCTATCACTCATCCTACTCTTTAAATAGAGCAGAAAATAGGGCAGATTTAGCCCCGCCGTAAATTATTTTTATGTTATTGTTTATAATTTATTGGTAACTGGTTATTAATTGAGAATTAACAACCAAAGAATCCCTACCCAAAGAATCCCTACCCAAAGAATCCCTACCCAAAGAATCCCTACCCAACAACAACCAACAAAAAACCCTCCTGGGAAGGGTGGCAATTTATTTGTCCTAGATTTTTTAAACAAGAGTGACAAATTTGAATATAGCAAATTTTTCTCAGTATTTTTATCTAGTAGGCTCCTTGTATTTTATCGATCAGTTTTTTGTGTAAGCCGTTTGCCTTCTAGTTTTTGCTCTGGCGAACTGCAAGCCGTTTGCCTTCTCCTCGATGATTTCTCACATATGAGCCGATAAAACTCGGAGTCTAGAAACCTGGAAATATCCGTAGGGTGCTGCCACCTCTCATTTTAGTTCAAGAAACTACTTAGCTAAATCCCTAGCGATCTACTTGTCTTTATGATCGGATTATCAGGCCAAAAATACTTAGGTGTAAATATCGCAAAAACAAAAAATTTACAAAAAATTTCCCAAAAATCTTCCGTAATTTTACAGATTACTTAAGTGGATATGGTATGATAGTTGAAAGTGTAAACAAAATTTGTCACTCCGCCTGGGCGTTCCCCGTGGGAAACCCTGCCTTGTCCTAGGTTTTCTCGGATTACCCATCCGAAATAGGGGGGTGACAACCTTGATTTATAAAAAAGTAAACCAAGAAATTATCTTTTGGCATAGTCAATTACTGGGTAATAATAGATAAGATTCACTTATAATTTTAACGATGATCATCAAAAATAAATGATTGATCGAGGCAGGTTAAATTAGAGATAATGTTTTTAAATGAATAAAAAATAGATGTATTATTTTTTAATACATCCAATCAAGCAAAAATGAGTTTTTTTTATAAAAAATATGTGTTATTTTATTTCTGAATATTCACAAATTAAAAATTAAAAAGATAATTTTCCGGGAAAATAAGTGGCTGTGGCTAATTGGAATCGACTGCTTAAACCGATTTTAGACTTATGGTTTCAACCCAACTGTGTTCTGTGCGATCGCCCCGCCAGAGAGATTATTTGTGCATATTGCCAGCGCCAATTACAGCAATATCAATTCGCCCAACCCGATCGCTTTTGGCGGCAAGAAGTGCCATCCCTCTTTGTCTGGGGCGCTTACCAGGGAACGGTGAAACGAGCGATCGCCCAAATGAAATTATCTCAGGAGCAAAACTGTCCCGAACTCAGTAAACCCCTGGGCAAATGGCTGGGACAAGCCTGGTTAAAATCCCCCCTATCCTATGGGAAAAAATTCACCGTCGTACCCATTCCCTCCGACCCTCAACGCTTAAAAGAACGCGGCTTTAACCAAGCGGAACTCTTAGCTAAAAGCTTTTGTGATATCACCGGCTATCCCTGCCAAACCCAAGGGTTAACCCGAAGTCGCCCCACCAAAGCCCTATACGGTTTATCGCTCGAACAGCGAATGCAAGAAATCAACCAAGCCATGGGGCTAGGTGCGGCTTTTCGCGATCGCCCGCCTCAAAATCCGGTCTTATTATTGGATGACATTTACACCACAGGCACTACCTGTCGCGAAGCCCAAAGAGTGCTCCAACAAAATAAAATTCCCGTTTATGGCATGGTTGCGATCGCTACCACCAAAAAATAATCACAACATCGTAGCTGGCAAAGTACCGGGCAAACTACCGGGCAAAGTACCGGGCAAAGTACCGGGCAAAGTACCGGGCAAAGTACCGGGCAAAGTACCGGGCTACTTATCGCTTTGCTTATCGCTGGGATATTTCAGCGGAAGGGCGATGGATTCGCCAACCAGAGGCGGATTATAATGAGTTCGGCTGGGTGGGAGAGTTGGGCTTTTATGTGACTCCCGATTTACGAGTGTCCGTCGGTTATGTGTTTGGGGAAGTGAGCGATCGCGATTTTAATAGCGATCGGTCTGCGGATGGTTTTTACTTCAGCTTAACCATGAAAACGAATCAAGTTTGGGCTGGTTTTGGAAGTCAGAAACCGGGTTTCTTTGAAGAAAGAAGCCCGGTTACTCGAAGAAACTGGGTTTCTAGGTGAATGAACATGGATAATGGTGATCGAGGGTCACAAGTTTCTCCTCAAGAAGCTGGTATTGATGCGGGAATTAAAACAGGCGGATTCTTCTTTGTTGCCTTTGTTTGGCTAGGATATCATCCGCTTTTGAGTTTGTTTTTAGGTGCGATCGCGGGAGTCTGTGCCGGTTGCATTGCTTGCTGGTGGCGAATTACGGAGGAACCGGAACAGGTTCTACCAGAGGAGAAAAGGAAGACACTGAGGCAACAGAGTAAATCTCTCCATGAGTGGCGGCAGAGAAGGGGTTTGCTGCGAAAGGGAAAGTAGTTTTAGGCTGGGCAGAAAAGAAACCGGGTAACTCCGGCGAAACTCCCAGAAACCGGGTTTTTGAGATAAACCCGGTTTCTTCTGATGCTACCAGAGGTTATAATTTAGATAATTTCTTGAAAAAATGACGGTCGAATCAAAATGTATAAAACGATAAAAAACTGTCTTGATTTTATTGTTAAACATCGTTTGTATATCTGTTTAGGCATTCTGACGATCGCGGGGTATGTTGGCAATGCTTTAAGCTTGTCTCTTTTTTTTGGGGTCGATTTTATCTTTGGCAGCATTGCGGTTCTCCTAGTGGTTTCTCTCTATGGCATGACCTGGGGAACGATCGCCTCAATCGTCGCAGGCAGTTATACTTACATCCTTTGGAATCATCCCTACGCCGCCATGATTTTGGTGGGTGAAGCCGCGTTTCTTGGCATTTCATTAAATCGCCGAAGCAAAAACTTGCTGATTCTCGATGCAATTTATTGGTTTGCGATCGGGATGCCCTTGGTATGGATATTTTATTCTGGCCCATTAGAAATGGCTCCAATTCAAGCGGGACTCGTCGTGCTGAAACAGTCTGCTAATGGGATTTTTAATGCGGTTATTGCCAGTTTAATTATCAACTATTTACCAATAAAAAAATTGCTGGGTAATAAGAAAGAAAAAAAGACAATTTTTCTTGAAGAAACATTGTTAATTTTATTCGTTGCTTTGGTGTTTTTACCATGTTTATTACTGACGGTTGTTTATGCCAATCAAGTATTTAAAGAAATTGAATTTGATATTAGTAGAGAACTAAAAACATCATCGACGGCGTTAGTATCGGAGGTAAGTTTTTGGTATCAGCAACATAAGTATGCCGTAAATCAACTGGCAAAAATTGTCGGTCAATCAGAATTTGAAGCATTGGAAAAATTACAAGATAGTGCCAAACAGATGAAAGACGCATTTCCAGGATTCTTGGAAATATATATTACCGATGCTTCTGGCCAGATTCTGGCATCGGCACCTCAGATAGAAACCCGGTTTCCTCAAGAAACCGGATTTAATCTTGCTAATGAGCCAATTTTTGAGCAAGTAAAACTTAATCTGCAACCCGCTTTGAGTGAGATTCATGTTGATTCGACTTCCCCAACGCCTCATGTGGGGCTCGCGGTGCCGATTATCAAAGCAAATCAGTTTGCTGGCTTGGTTTATGCAGCCCTTTCTATCCAGGAAATCGACCAATTAATTCATCCCAAAGTCGAAGAAATGAACATAGAAGTGACTCTGGTGGATAGAAAAAACCGGGTCATCAGTAGTAGCTTGAGTCAGGCTGAAGTTTTGAAAGATTTTCCCGCTTACCCCAGCCAAGAACTTCGTCAAATGCATCAAGCAAATAATTATATTACTTTTCATTGGCTACCCAGAAGTACCAAAAATCCCATGACCCGGTGGAAAAACTCTGTATATGTGAAAGCTATTGAGATCGATCCAGAGATTCCTTGGAAAATTTATGTAGGAAAACCGGCGGAATTATACATTAATAATTTACAAATTTTATATATTAAAAACTTAAGTTTGATGATGGCGATCGCCTTACTATCGGTGGTATTGGCAACCATTCTCAGTCGCAACTTAGTATCTCCCCTGCTTCGCTTGGCTCTAGTCACAACTAATTTGCCGGATAAGCTTCTGGAACAAGAAACAATTCACTGGCCTACTTCTTTGGTGACTGAAATTTATTCTTTATTACAAAACTTTCAGGAAATGGGGGTCACCCTAGAGCGAAAATTCTATGAAATTCAAAGCGCCAAAGATACCCTAGAACAACGAGTTGAAGAGCGAACCCAAGAACTTTCTAAGATTAATCAAGAATTAGCGGTGGAGATTGCCCAGCGGAAAAAAGCGGAAATGATTCTCCGACGACAAGCCCTGACATTCGAGAGTATTCAGGATGGAATTGCGATCTCTAATCTCAAAGGCCAAATTACCGATTGGAACCCTGCTGCCAGCAAAATGTTTGGTTATAGTAAGGCAGAAGTGTTCGGCAAAACTCTGGAAAATTTCGGATTAGCAATTTCTTGCCAAGACTCAGCCCAAGAATACCCCCAAGAATATCCCCAAGAATATCCCCAAGAATATCCCCAAAAATATCAGGTTGAAATGCACTTGTATAATAAACAAGGGCAGGAAGTGATTTGTGAAACGATTTTGGTTCCCCTTAAAGATGAACAGACTGATGCTATTATCGGTAGTATTAGTGTTTACCATGACATTAGCGATCGCGCCCGGGCGCAACAAGAATTGCGGATTAGTCAAGAACGCTTAAGACTGGCTTTAGATAGTACCGAAGATGGTCTGTGGGACTGGAATGTCGCTACGGGAGAATGTTATTTCAGTCCTCGTTGGTTAGAAATGCTGGGATATCAACCGGGAGATTTACCTGAAGATATCTCCGCTTGGGCGCCATTGGTTAACCCAGAGGATCAAGACCGAGTTAGCGAAGAACTGCAAAGGCATTTGGACGGTAAGACGCCGATCTATGAAGTAGAGCATCGGTTGCGGAAAAAAACCGGGGATTGGTGTTGGATTCTCGGACGAGCTAAGGTGGTTGAACGAGACGAAGATGGTCAACCGCTGCGAATGGTGGGCACGAATATCGATATCAGCGAACGCAAGAAGTCAGAGAAAGAACTTCAAGAAGCGAAAGTAATGGCTGAATCTGCTAGTTTGGCCAAGAGTCAATTTCTCGCGAATATGAGTCACGAAATTAGAACTCCGATGAATGGCATTTTGGGTATGGCTGATGTGTTGGGAAGAATGGAATTATCCCCAGAACAACAGGATTTTGTCCAAACCATTCATGCCAGTGCCGAAAACTTATTAATTATTCTGAATGATATTCTGGATTTCTCCAAACTTGAAGCCGGGGAAATGCCTCTAGAAATTTTGGAATTCAGTGTCAGAAGTTGTGTCAATGATGTGGTGAAATTACTTTCCACCCAAGCGAATAAGAAGGGACTACCAGTGATTAAAGAGATCGCGCCTAATGTCCCAGAGATATTATTAGGCGACCCCGGTCGGCTGCGGCAAATTTTGCTGAATTTAATGGGCAATGCGATTAAATTTACTGACTCTGGTGAAGTGAGGCTTTCTGTAGAAGTCGTTGAGGATCATTCTCTGTCTCCTCTGTTAAATCCGGTGAAAGTTCTGTTTAAGGTGACGGATACCGGCATCGGAATTCCTGAGAAGGATATTCATAAGCTTTTCCGATCTTTTTCCCAGGTGGATGCTTCGACAACTCGAAATTACGGGGGGACTGGTTTAGGGTTAGCCATTTGTAAACAACTGATAGATTTGATGGGCGGGGAAATTAATGTAGAAAGCAAAGAGGGAGTGGGTTCAACTTTTTGGTTGATGATTCCCTTTCCCACTGGTCAAGTTAACCTGTTGAAAGGCGATCGCTTGTTAATTGTTTCTGTGGATTTGACAACTCGAAAACTGTTGCGTGAGTTGGCTTTATCTTGGGGCATGACTGTGATGGAAGTTGAAGACAGTGTGGCAGCCCTGAAAGCTTTACAAGAGGCTTTAAGCGATCGCGCTTATGATTTCTCGATCCTTGACCTAACTTTAGCTTGTGATATCGACGAATTCTCCAACAATGTCAAGAATCCTCATTCATTTTTAGAAGGAAAAACTTTAGCGGAAATTATTAGAATTAATCCCGCTTGGGCGAAGACTCAACTGATTGCTCTGACCGCCGATCCTCTAACAGAATTAGAGGACTTAAAGTCTTTTGGTTTTGCTGGATTGTTGATTAAGCCCGTGAAAGATTCTGATTTGTTAGAATGTTTGCTGGCTTTACAGGAACAGGCTGAAGAGGCTACGTTAGCGGATGCCCTTTGTTTAGAACCCTGTTTAGAACCCTGTTTAGACTCCGAAGCAAAAACAATTGGCAGTCAACCGCTGACAAAGCCGGTTGATGCCGATGCTGAAAAAAACCCGGTTTCTCCAAGAAGTGGGGTTTCTGAGTTGGTCGTTGATTCCAGCAATGGGGAAGGGAAGAATACCGGAGAATTAAAAATTTTAATTGCGGAAGATAATAATACGAACCGGAAAGTCGCTTTACATCAATTAAGGTTGTTAGGATATGAGGCGGATGCGGTGGTGAATGGCCAGGAAGTTTTAGAAAGACTGGCGCAGACTGATTATGATTTAATTTTTATGGATTGTCAAATGCCCGTTCTGGACGGTTATCAAGCTACTGAAGAAATTCGCCGTCGAGAAGGGAGCGATCGCCATACGGTGGTGATTGCATTGACTGCTAATGCGATGAAGGGCGATCGGGAAAAATGTATGAAGGCTGGCATGGATGATTATTTAACTAAACCCGTAAAAATTCCCGATTTAAACGCGATATTAGATTACTGGTGTTCTGTCTTTGGGAAACATAATCAGCCCCCAGCTATTGCATTGCCGACGCCAAATTTAGTCAATGAACCGTTAGAAGATTTATTAGAAGATTTACCGCTGCCATCTCATGCTCCCGATGGTGTCACTCCTGAATCCGTTGCCGAAAATCCGATCAATTTTGCCGAACTTTTGGAAAATACTTGTCAGGGCGATCGCGAGTTCGCCCATGAACTATTGCAAGCGTTTGTCCTGGATGCGTCGAATAATATTGAATTGCTGAAAAAAGCCATTGATCAGCAAGATTTCATTCAAGTTAAATTTTATGCTCATCAACTCAAAGGTGCCAGTGGCAATGTTAGAGTCTGTACCCTGGAAGCGATCGCCAAAGAATTAGAAATGATCTCTCAAGAAAACAACTTAGCAAAAGCCAAAAATTTAGTCATGGAAATTGACGCAACTTTTAGTCGGGTTAAATTATCCGTAGCGCAACTTAACACCAAATTTATGCCTACATAATAGACAAGAATGCTTTCTCAAGCTCAAAAGCCCCCCTTAATTAAAAAGGGGGGTTGGGGGGGATCTAAACAGGTATTTTGCACTCTTGTCTAATCATTTCAGATTTCCTAAAAAAAGTCATAAAAAAAGTCAAAATCATTTGCCGATTTCGACAGATGATTTTGACTTAAAATCTAATCCCCAAGACTGAAAATATCCTAAGAATTTACCGTTTAGAGCCATGACTAAAAACTCCAGGCAAGGTTAGAAATCATCTAACAGCGCACCCAGACGACTGAGTAAAGGATCGACCTCCTGGGGTGGAGGCAACGGCTCAGGTTTTTCTGAAATCGGGATTACCTTTGAGGCAGAAACAGTAAAGCCTCCACTATCGATCGCTGTGGCCAACTGCCCAACCTGAAGACTGAGTTGCTGTAGATGACTTTCTAAGGCATCGATTCGGCTGACTTCTCTGGCGGCTATCCGTTGTTCCAGAGAAGCCAGTTGACCCTGAAGTTGAGTAATTTGTGATTCCAACTGACTCAATTTATTGGAGTCGGGTCTAACTGATTCCGGCACATATAATAACTGCCAGAGTGCTTCTTTGCACAAGTCACTGAAAGTCTTATTGGGTTGTTTGACTAACTCATTTTCTACAGCCGCTAATAAGGTTTCGTCTGCTGCCTCATCGGTAAATTCAACATTTTTAGTTTTTTTATTTGACCACAGTCTCATCAGATTTAGGCTCTACTAGAGCGCGTGTATGATGTCGCGAGTTGAGCTTCTCCATAAAGATATTGTCCCAAAGCATTCGCTTGTCGGGAAGGCTGAGTTAAATGGGCTTTGAGTTTGGCTTCTTTAAACAAAATTTCCAGGTCACTCCAGAAGAATTCCCCGCCCCCACCAGTCATCACCACATCTGTCACCCGTTCTGGCAACCAGGCTAAGACGCGATCGCGCATATCGCGAGAAAAATGCTCTTTCAAGTTGGGCAGAAAATCATCCAAGTTAGCGGGCTTCGTGGCACCTCTGGGTCGGAAGAAGCGTTCCCCTTTGGGACGGTTCACCGCATCAATCAAAGCCAAGGATTCGGGATCCGCCCCTTCAATTTCTTTGGCCACTTGTTTGTAGAACTCGTTCATGCCAAAAGGTTCACTTTGAGACACCCCACGAGCCAAGCGGAAATTGTCAATCATTAAACAGTCAGTGGTTTGATGCCCAATATCCACGATCGCCACCGGCAAACGGGAAAAGTCCGTAGTAGCCAGCTTTTTGTCTAATTTTTGTTGCGCTTCCAACCAAATCAAGCTGCCATATCCTTCGGGCATCACCCAGACCTTCCGAATATTGATGGAAACTTCCTCACCGCGATATTTCATCAGATGAGTCCCGGTCAGTTGGCTGATAATTTGTTCTTTTTCCCGTTCAAACTCTTCTTGGGACATGAAAGGCAAACCCAGCACGACCGCCACATCATCTTTCACTTCAAAATAAGAGGCACAGGCTAAGGTTTTCACCAGTGCGTCTTCTACCTTGGAAGCCCCGACCCGCAGTTTGGCGCCAAAGTCAGCGGCTAGTTGACCAAAGGCATATCCTTGTCCTTGATATTCGATCCACAGATCCAACAAAGGATCGGAAGGACGAGATTCAAACTCACCGCCGCGAATTTTTTCTAAAGATAGCTTGGCGACGTTGGCGGGGATAAAGACTACATCTTTAGCATCCCGACTGACACAAGATTTAGTGGCGGTGCGACCTAAGTCAACACTGAGAATCGTCGTGCGGATGCTGCTGGCGCTTGGTCTAGCTACGGACACCGTGGGTGTCGGCGTTACCGGATTATTGATTGGCTGTTGGCTGGTCATAAATACCTCATTACAATTGGGCAATCTCTCATTCAAAATTAGAGCATAAAAGCTGATTCATGGTTGAATCAAATGAATTGACTTATTTTTGCACGATATCGATCGCCCGCGAATTAAGACTCTCCCTGAATCTGGAAGATCCAGGGACTGAAGGGCGGTTTTCGTTCCCTGGGGCAATCGGGGGCTTTCAGTTCCAAGTGAATTGATCTGAAACGGCCTCTTTTTAGGGTCAGCATTATCATGCCGCAGTTCAATACTCTAATCGGGCAAATAGATCAGGATTATGCACCCTCAAAAGCGGAAAATTTATCCTCTTAGTCTGAAATCATGGCAATACATTCAATTTCTACCCGCACATCTTTGGGCAACCGAGCTACTTCCACCGCTGCCCGGGCTGGAGCCGTGGCAGGCTCAAAATATCTGGCATAAATGGCATTCATCGCCGCAAAATCGTTCATATCCGCTAAAAAAACAGTGGTTTTGACGACATTTTGCCAAGTCGCTCCCGCTGCTTTCAAAATAGCTTCGATATTGGCCATAACTTGTTCCGTTTGTTGCTGAACATCGTCACCGCCAACAATTTGATTGGTTTGTGGATCCAAGGGGATTTGTCCGGCGACGAAGAGCATCTGCCCTTTGGCCATAATTGCTTGATTGTAAGGCCCGACGGGTGCCGGAGCGCGATCGGTACAAATAATTTTATGACTCATTAATCTGGATGGTCCGGTAATTTCTGATAGTTGGAGAATACCTCAGAAGTGTTTTCCCCGATCTACCTGTTTTGGTATGGGTCTATCTTACCGGAAGAGGGAAACCCTCGATAACGGTGGGCAATATTTTTCAGGAATTTTTCCGAGGTGCGATCGCCTGGTTTTTCCCTAACCCTGAATTCCCTAAAGTTAGTCGGTTGGGAAAAATTTTATCCCCCTAATCAATAGCAACGCCAAGAGAAACTGCGGAAATATTTTATCGGCGATCGCACAAATTTTCGGTAATTTTCGGTAATTTTCGGTAATTTTCGGTAATTTTCGGTAATTTTCGGGATATTTGCGTAATTTTTCCCCATTGGCCAGATTTTTTTTAAGATTTTTTAAGATTTTTTAAGATTATGCCGGACTCTACTTGATCTGAATCAACCATCGAGATATAATCACACTTATCAGCTTTTTTTGAGCAAATCTTGACTTGCCAAAATTCATCTAGGCGATTAAAAACTTTGAGCTTAACTATATATTAACGATATATTTAGGAGATTCCTGGATATGGTTGAATTGATTGTCTATTTAATTCGCGGGTTTCAGTCTGTATTAATTCCCTTATGTTTTTTAATGGCTTGGCTGATTTTGGTGGTGACTGTTGGCACTATTTACAACGCGATCGCCTCTACTATTCATCAAGCCAAAGAAATGCACAAAATTCCTTGTACAGGTTGTCAATTCTTTACCAACGATCTCCGCTTAAAATGTCCGGTTCAACCGAAAATCGCTCTAACTGAAGACGCGATCGGTTGTCGGGATTACTGGGAAAAAAAACGGTGAAATATCATCACAATTATTTGCCGATATTTTTTACCTGAAGATATAAAATCGCAAACATTGTCATATTCTAATTGTTCAGTATAGCCATCAGCTAAACAATCAAATAAACCTATTTCTTTAATTAAATCAATAGATGGATGCTTTTGAATTTTCCAGTGGTAAGCTAAATCTTTGATCCAAGCTTGAATTAAAGTAATTAAATAATATTTAAATAGCATTATATTCACCATATATGGATATAATAAAATGAACTTTTTAGGCAATTTCACTACTAAAAAAAAACAGTTAACAATGTTGTTTCGTATATTTTATTACCCTAAAAATTCACAAAAAAAAAAAAATATGCTGATATTATTCCCTTTTTTTTATTTATAATTTGGTGGCTGAATCAAACCGAAAGAATCTGACATCAATCATTAAAAATAAATTTTTATTTTTATCTTTGGCCACAATAACTGGCTCAAAATCAATAATTTTTATGGGCTAAAAAGCATTTAGGTTGACCTCAAGGCTAATGATTATCTGGTAAATTCCATATTTGCTAATTCACTTGGCTAACTGAATTGGCTAATTCACTTGGCTAACTGACTTGGCTAATTCACTTGGCTAACAAGTGCCACAATACCATTTTATCTTATGATGAAATGTTGGGAGTTGATCGCTCTTTACAGCGGTTTTCTGTTGAATAGACCACAGATATTAGTAGGGGCGAAGCATTCCAGCATTAAATCTCTGTTGTTAACCCATCAATATCTGCCGGAATGCTTCGCCCCTACAGATATTTCTGGTTGACCAATCTGAAAACCGCTGTAGGGTAAAAAAAACCGGGTTTCTTCAAGAAACCCGGTTTCTAATTGCCTTCTAAACGGCTTATTCTATCCCTTCAATGCGGTCTTCAACTTCTTGGTACAACTGACGCAAACGGTCTAAATTCTCTTCACTGGTTTCCCAGTAACCGCGTCCGTTGGCTTCCAACAAACTTGTCACCATTTTGCGGAAAGAATGGGGGTTGAGGTTTAACAAACGTTTTTGCATTTCTGCATCTTTCATAAAGGTGTCGTTGGTTTCCTCATATACCCAGTTGTCCACGGCGCCCGCAGTTGCCGACCAGCCGATGGTATTCACCAACCGCTTGGACAGTTCCCGGACTCCTTCATAACCGTTGGACAGCATCCCCTCGTACCATTTGGGGTTCAGCATTTTGGTGCGGGCATCCAAACGCACGGTTTCACTGAGCGATCGCACCTGGGCATTTGCCGTGGTGGTATCGGCAATATAAGCCGCTGGAGTCTTGCCATCACCGCGCAACTTCGCCACCAACTTGGTGGGGTCAGAGTCGAAATAGTGAGAAACGTCCGTTAAGCTGATTTCCGAAGAATCCAGGTTTTGGAAAGTGACATCAGCAGTTTTCAAGGAAGCCTCGAAAATATCCCGGCTTTCGCTAAAGCTGCCCGGATTATCGGAAGAGAAAGCAAAAGACTTGCGCTTCAGATACATATCCTGTAACTCGGCTTCATTTTCCCAGGTGCTATTTTCCACCGCCAAGTTGACGTTAGAAGAATAGGAACCAGAGGCATTAGAGAAAACGCGAGTCGCCGCTTGCCGTAAGTTAATCCCCAAATCTGCCGCTTGCTTCATGGCGTGTTTGCGGACAAAGTTCATTTCCACGGGTTCGTCGGCTTCAGCGGCCATTTTCACCGCTTTATCCAATAAGGTCATCTGGTTAATAAATAGGTCGCGGAATACCCCGGAACAGTTGATTACTACGTCAATGCGAGGACGACCTAATTCTTCCAGAGGAATCAATTCGAGTTTGTTCACCCGTCCCAAGGAGTCGGGTAAAGGCTTCACCCCGACCATCCACATGATTTGGGCGAGAGATTCGCCGTAGGTCTTAATATTGTCCGTTCCCCAGAGGACGCAGGAAATGGTTTCTGGGTATTGACCGCCGTTGTCTTGCCGTTGCCGGTCTAATAGGCGATCGACCACGATTTTGGCGGACTTGACTGCCGCAGCAGTGGGGATGGTTTCCGGGTTGAGGGCGTGCATATTCTTGCCGGTGGGCAATACTGCCGGGTTGCGGATGGGGTCGCCACCAGGACCGGGGAGCACATA
Source organism: Planktothricoides sp. SR001 (assembly GCF_001276715.1). Taxonomy (GTDB): domain Bacteria; phylum Cyanobacteriota; class Cyanobacteriia; order Cyanobacteriales; family Laspinemataceae; genus Planktothricoides; species Planktothricoides raciborskii. The sequence goes on from NZ_LIUQ01000001.1 coordinate 40,778, forward strand.
TTCCCCTTCTAAGGCCCGCAATAGGGCACCGAGTTCGTTGTCGGCGCACACTTGCTTGAGGCAGAATTCCAGATATTCAAATAAGGGCTTAATCGGTTCTGGGTCAACTTTGGGGAAACCGGCAGCGTGCAAGGCTTCGATCCAAGGTTCTTTTTTGCCCATGTTGAAGAAATTCAACTTAGACACTAGCGAAACCCGTCCGTCAGCGTCGGTCTGTTCTTTGACCAAGGCAGCAACGGCGTCGCGGGTGGCTTGGGTGATGTCTTGCAAGAGTTGGACATCTTGGAGAATGCCGCGATCGTTGTTGGCGTAGACATCATTAATATCACGACCAACTGAAGCAGCAACGATCCGAGGTAATGAGAGAATTTCCTCTTCTTCGCGATCGAGGCTGGCAATATTCACCAAGGTGGCGATCGCTTCTTCGGCACTCGGTGGCTTACCAATAACGTGCAGACCACAAGGCAACAGCCGCGATTCAATTTCCATCAGCTTGTGGTAAACCAAACCGACAATATTATCCCGTTCTTCAGCGGATAACTCGGAGGCGTCTTTTTCTGGGAAAGCAATATCTTTGTCTAAATTCACCATCCGAGATTGTTCAATGATGGTGTTGACAATTTGCACGCCCCGTCCGGTATCTTTCAAAGTTTGATAAGAACCGATTAACTCATTCAGTTCTTGCAAGCCCTTGTACAGACCGGCGTTTTCAGCGGGAGGAGTCAGATAGCTGATGGTTTCTGCATAGCTACGCCGTTTGGCGATCGTCGCTTCCGAGGGGTTATTCGCCGCATAGTAATAGATGTTGGGAATCTTGCCAATCAAACTATCGGGATAGCAGTCCCCAGACATCCCCATTTGCTTACCGGGCATGAATTCCAAAGATCCGTGAGTGCCAAAGTGCAGCACCGCATCAGCGCCCCAGATTTTTTCTAAATAGGTATAGTAAGCGGCAAAACCATGATGGGGGCTGGCAGAACGGGAGAATAACAACCGCATGGGGTCGCCTTCATAGCCAAAAGTGGGCTGTACGCCGATAAATAGATTGCCGAAAGCTTTGCCATAGACCAGCAGGTTTTGACCGTCGCTGTTCAGGTTGCCTGGGGGTGGGCCCCAGTTTTCATGGAGTCGTTCCGAGTAAGGAGTGAGTTTTTCATACTCTTCTACGGACATACGATAGGCAACGTTTAATTCCGGGGAGGCATATTGGGCTTGGGCATCGTGAATCACCTCTTGCATCAGCGCTTCAGCGGATTCGGGCAATTCTGGGATGTCGTAGCCGTTGTTTTTCAGGGCTTTGACTACTTCATAGATGCTGCCAAAAACGTTGAGATAGGCAGCAGTTCCCACGTTGCCTTTGTCCGGGGGGAAGCTGAAGACGGTGATGGCAACTTTTTTGTCCAGTTTGGGCTTACGGCGCAAAGTTGCCCATTTGATTGCTCGTTGGGCGACGGCTTCTACCCGGTCTTGTAATGCGATCGCCTTCCCGGTAGCCCCGTCCCGACCGGACATAATAATCGGTTCGATCGCCCCATCCAATTCGGGAATGGCGATTTGTAATGCTACTTGAATCGGGTGCAGACCTAACTCGCTCTCTTCCCATTCTTCGGTGGTTTGGAACACCAGGGGCAACGCCACCATATAAGGACGGTTCAACCGTTTCAGGGATTCGATCGCCTTGGGATGGTCTTGACGGGCAGGGCCACCCACCAGGGCAAACCCTGTCAGAGAAACCACCGTATCCACTAAAGGCAAGGGTTCTACGCCTTTAGCGCCCACATCCCAGAAATAGGTATCCACGGGCTTGGAAAAGTCTAAACCGCCGGAAAATACGGAAATAGGACGGGCGCCCATCGCCTCAATTTCCTGCACCATTGCCACATAATGAGCATCATCCCCCGTCACCAGGTGGGTGCGCTGCATCACCAAACCAATGCAAGGAGCGAGGGGGTCTTTCAGGTCATCAGAAATATCCGTGCGGCTGTTGTACCAGTTGAGGTATTCCTTGACATCTTCAAACATTTTTGGCGCCAGAGGGTGCCAGATACCCATATCGGGATAGACCACCGGGTCAGCAAACTGCACATTGTTGCCAGTTCCCAGAGACCCTTTAAACACATACTTAGCCGCCAACATGAGCAGGAAGTTTTGCAAGTTCTCGGAAGAACCCCCCAGCCAATATTGGAAGGAAAGCATGAAGTTCCGGGCATCTTGGGCTTTGTCTACGGGCAGATATTTTAAGACTTTCGGCAGGGTTTGCAGCAGTTTCAGCATCCCGTCTTGGAATGAAGAACCGGATTTTTCCTTCCGCTTCCGCATGAATTCCGCGATCGCGCTCTTGGATTGCCCCAATTGGGACATGGAGAAGCTGCCCATCTTGTTGAGGCGCATCACTTGCGGCATCGAAGGAAATACCACAGCGACATCTAAGGAGTCGCGGTACGGCTCTACTGCCGCTACGACCTTTTCAGCCAGGTCTTCAATGAAAATCAGAGACGCGATGAAAATATTGGCCTCAGCCACATCCCGTTTCAAAGCTTCAACATTTTCCGGGTTGCGAAGTTCTTCAATTAAATAACCGCTGATTTCAATGGCGATGTTCGGGTTTCCTTTGTTAATCGTCTGCACCGCCTCTGACAGGGTGCTTTGATACTGGGCTTCTAGCACCACATAGACCACCTTAACCAGCGATCGACCCCTGAGATCGTCTGGGACTATATGACGAACGGTGGGCTTCACTTGAGTGAACATTCAGTTTGACTCCTTTGATTTATCTGGGTTTAAGATTTATTGCCATATATATTTTTTTACCAGAAAATCTTGACTTTATGAGTGGTTTTGCCCAAATTTGCCCCAATCTGATAAAAAAAGTGCCATAAATCTTTACAAATATTTACACTTATGCGAGTATATACTCATAAATATGTTAAGCTGGAGATAAATTAGCCAAATTCGTCAGAATTTACCGGCGAGCATCCCAGGCATTTTAGTCGCCAACCATCACCCCAGTTTTGGTATGTCTCCTGGGACGGCGATCGCTCGAACGTCGATCAGCTATTTTATGCACGACAAACTTACCAATCCCCCTGAATAGTAAAGGCAGCCCAATAATAAGGCGATCGCCAATTTCCCTCTTGCCACATCTCTAATTGGGCAGCCCGCAAAGCTGCCGCTGGACTCAGGTTTTCTTGGAGCATTTTTTGATAAAAATTATCCATTAAATTAGCAGTCGCGGCATCATTAACCGCCCACAAACTCACCACCACTCGACGGGCTCCGGCATACATAAACCCACGAGTTAAACCGACAATTCCTTCCCCGGTTACATTATCTCCGGTGCCAGTTTCACAAGCACTTAATACCACTAATTCCGCATTTAATCGCAGGTTAAAAATATCTTGCAAGCGCAAAAAACTATCTTGACTATTCCCGGATTCGTCATAACGCGAAAAAGCCAAACTAGAGAGTAAAAGATTATCTTCAATACAGCCATGAGTCGCTAAATGCACGATATTATAGTCTTGTAAATTCGGGCTAATCGCTTGTGCGCGGGTGGCATCAAATCCCAAAGCACTAAACGTTTTACCATCCGTAACTTGGGCTAAAATATTATTTGCTTCTTCACCGCTATAAAGTAAACGTCTGATACTACTGCAACCTCTATTATCCACTGGAATAATGTCAGCTAGTTGTTGATTATTGGACGCAATTTTACCTTTAATGCTAGGGTCAATGCGAGAGTCATTAGCATCAAAAACCGGGTCAGCCAAAACTGCCAAAGTTTTCGGGGCAGGGGGACGTTTTTGCCATTCCTCTCGTTGCACCGCGATACTGGTAAAAGATGGCAGGCTAATAATTTCGTGATTGATTAGTAGGGGCAATTCACCCGTGGTTGCCCCTCCGCTATTATAAATTGGTAAAGCCGCAAAAGGTAGCAGTTGTAATTTACCATTACCAACGATAATTAACCGTTGCTTATCTAGTTGGTCAGCAATGGGAGACAACAACATATCGCTTAATTTTTTCCCTGCATTCAGGTCAGTTTGGCTTGGTGATTTAAGCAATTCTAAATATGCCTCAATTGCCGAATCAATTTGAGCATCCGCTGGGATTTGGTGAACCTGGAAACTATTTTTACCCACCAGAAATAGATAACTGCGTTCTTTTCCGAGGGCATATTCTAATAACAGAGTATCTTCATCGAGTAACTCTTGAATTTCCGCTAAGGAAAGGGCTTGAGGATATTTTAAGTTAGCGTAAGTGGGGCTATTTTGCCGGATTTTAGTTTCCAGTTCAGAGAGTTGCTTGAGAATACCGTCAATTTCGGCTTTAATTTTGTCTAAATCAGATTGATTATAACTAGCACTAACTAAATCTTGCCGTTGTTTTTCTTTGGCACTTAATTGTTGATTTAGGCGTTTTTCTTCTGCCAACAAATTGGGGTCAACCCCTTCACGGATATTCAGGTTTGCTTCGGTAAGGAGTTCCGTCAGGACACGGGCACGGGAATTTTCGCTAGTTTGTAAAGCTAGGGCATCATAACCTTGATTGGGCTGTTGTTGGTGTAGCTGCATTAGCAGGTCTATTTTCAGTTCATAATAATCTTGAACTGTGGAAAAGTAGGATTGCCGTAGGTCTGGATTAATAATATTGCGGCGGAGGTTTTCGACAATTTCAATGGCATTTTCAATGTTATCTAGAGATTGATTTAAATTCCCTCTATCTCGTTCAATTTCTGCAAGAATCGCCCACTCAAATGCTTCATTGCTATAATCTTTAGTTGTCTGCCATATTTGCAGGGCTTGATTATGGTATTTTAATGCGGCTTCGTAATTGTTCAATAAGTAGTAGATATTGCCAGCACGGGAAAAAGAAATTGCTTTAAATCCGAATTCTGTTTCCGGCAAGCTTTCCGCGATCGCCATTCCTCTGTTAACGGATGCCAACGCTTGATTATTATCGCCTAACAAGCTATATACCTTCGCCATTTTTAGCAGAGTATCTGCTTCATAACGAGGAAGTTTTTGCCCTTGTAAAAGTTGCAGCGACCGAGTGAGATATTGCTGGGCTTGTTGGTAATTTTCCGATTCAGAATAAATACTACCCATAAGATTGAGTATTTTAGCTTCTTCCACTGGCTGATTCAATTGCTGCCAAAGGGTAACGGCCTGTTCGTAGTAAGATAAAGCTTGGATTGAATCGTCTAATTTAGCGTAATATGTTAGGCCAATTTCTGAAAGCATCTGTGCTTGACCGGCTAAATCTTTGAGTTCTTTCCACAGAGAAAGCGCTTGGTTTTGGTAGGACAAACTGCGCTCAATATCGCCTAATTTTTCGTAAATTTGACCAAGGACTTGCGCCACCTGAGCGGATTCAGGTTTTTTTCCCATTTCTTGCCAAATAGCAAGGGCTTGATTGTAGTAGTCAATTGCTTGCTGATAATTCCCCAAATTACCCGTGACATCACCCATAAATCTTAGGGTGGTGGCGACATCACTTTGGGAGTTAATTTTTTGCCAATATTCTAAGGCTTTTTTGTATTGGTCTATCGCCTGCTCATTGTTGCCTAATGATTGGTAAATTAAACCCAAAACTTTAAGGATATTGGCGGCATTAGCCAAGTCTTGTTCTGCTTCATATAAGCTAAGAGCCTGATTATTATAGGCGATCGCTTGCGGGAAATTTCTTAGAGAGTGGTAGGCTGAGGCGATTTGTGCTAAAACATGAGCTTCTTTGGCTTTTTCTCCCGTATTTCGCAACAGAGTTAATGCGCGATCGTAATAGGAGATTGATTGCGAGAATTGCTTAAGTTGGTGGTGGGCTAACCCAAGTCTGACTAGGGAAGTAATTTGATTGGGAATATTGTTTTCTGCTTCAGATAGTTCCAGGGCTTGATTTAAATAAGTAATGGCTGCTTCCTGTTCTCCCAAGCTGGAATAAAGAATGCCAATATTTCCTAGAGTTTTCGCTTCTCCACGTCGATCCGCAGCGCTTCTAAATAGCTGGAGTGCTTGTTTCCACTTCTCCATCGCCTGTTGCAATGATTCGGCAGTTCCTTGTTCAGATAGTTGTATTCCTTCCTGAAAAAGTCTTTCTGCTTCAGCGCTTAATTCTTCGGCATTTTGCCCTTGGGCAACGGCTGCCGGGGTAACGATCAAATTTACTCCCGGAACAGTGAATAAGATTCCGGTAAAGATTAATCCAGTGAAAATTTTAGTGCTTAAATTCATTGACTTATGCTTCTCCTAAATTTAACGAAGTTTTAACAAGGATAAAGCTTGAATTCCGAAAGCTTTTATCTGATATTTTACCACAAAGACACAGAGAGCACAAAGAGTTAGATTACCAATCCAACCGGCCAGAGCCCGCCATAACCCGCAGACCCGCGAGTCCGTCAGTCCGCCAGTCCGCCAGTCCGTCAGCCCGCCAGTCCGCCAGTCCGCCAGGGATTAGAATCCCTGGCTCATAGCTAAAGTCGGTTAAAACCGACTGAAGGTTATATTTCACAAGACTTTTAGTTTATTTAAATGGGCTAATCTAAAAGGCTGACCACAAGAAAAGAATTATATTCCAGTCCTATTTTAAACGCTTGGAATTATCTAATTTTTTTGATTATGGCTATAATTTTAATCAATTTTAACAGATTGTCTCCTGCAATATCTGGTCAGGATTTCAGTCGGTTTTAACCGACTTGCGCTATGAGACAGGGATTTTAATCCCTGTCGGAATTGTGGGCGAAATATGTGGGCGAAATATGTGGGCGAAATATGTGGGCGAAATATGTGGGCGGGCGGAATTTAACGGCTTGTCTATTGCCATAAGCGTCATAACCCGCCAGTCCGCCAGTCCGCCAGTCCGCCAGTCCGCCAGGGATTAAAATCCCTGGCTCATAGCTAAAGTCGGTTAAAACCGACTGAAGGTTATATTTAATAAGACTTTTTGTTTATTTAAATGGGCTAATCTAAAAGGCTGACCACAAGAAAAGAATTATATTCCAGTCCTATTTTAAACGCTTGGAATTATCTAATTTTTTTGATTATGGCTATAATTTTAATCAATTTTAACAGATTGTCTCCTGCAATATCTGGTCAGGATTTCAGTCGGTTTTAACCGACTTGCGCTATGAGACAGGGATTTTAATCCCTGTCGGAATTTTGAGCGGGCGGAATTTTGGGACTGTCGGAATTGTGAGACTGTCGGAATGTCGGAATTGTGAACTGGCGGAATTAATTTCGATAAATTTAACGAATTTTTAACAAATCTCCGGCTTGCACTTCTCCCGAAATTTCGGCTACACCGACTAAGCCCTCCCGACTGATTAAGCGCAGAATTTGCCCAGTTTCTAGGGTGACAAATTCTATGCCCGTTTCCATTGAGTTGGGATAAACTCCCGTTAACAATATTGTAACCATATTGCCTTTTTGTTCCAATACGATCGCATTGGCAACATTTGCCGGATTTTCTATAAAAAATAACGGCTTTGCTTCAAAACCGCTATCGGCTTTTGCTTCCCAGAGAGGTTGCTGATTATAATCACGGGGCATTTGAGACCCTACAACAGCGATCGCCTCTTTGGGGGTACTATTATTTTGCCATAAATACTGAGTCAATCGATAGGTAAACGCACCAGAAACAATTCCATTAAGCTGCTCATCAATGGCTAATCGATCGCGTTGGGTGGCGGCTAACACCACGCCATTGGCAATGCCTTGTTTGTAGCGATCAGCAAATTCATCTGGCGACCATCCTAAGCGGCTTAACCATTGTTCTTGATAGGCTTTTTCTTGGGGAGATATTTCGACTTTTTCGCCACCATCCCGCGATCGCACCGTAATTTTTCGAGTGGCAGCACCGGAAAAGCAACTATCTAAAACAGCGGTAAAATATTCTGTTTGAATCGCCGACATTAACAAGAATAAAGTATGTCCCATAATATCAGCAACGGTGCCCCCTTGTTCGGGATAGTCCACGGGCAAATTGGCATCGGTGGGCACAAAGGTGCCATTCACACCCACATTGAATCGGCGATCGATAAAAATCGGATTAGGGTCGCGCACCAAAGACCCATGACCGGAATAGTGATACACCACCACATCTCCGGGTTTTGCCTGTTTAATTAAATGTTCTTCAAAAGCATCTAAAATCCCTTGTCTGGTAGCATTTTCATTCAATACCATCACAATATCTTGCGGATTAAATCCAAAGCGATGGATTAATAATTGCCGTTGCAAAATCGCATCATTCACACAACCTCCCAGGTTCTTACTGCGATCGACATATTGATTAATTCCCACTAATAATGCCAATTTTCTAGAGGTAGTTTGGGCTAAAGTTTGTTGATACTTTGCTAATTTTTGATTAATTGCCCATGCGGTGAATGCGGCGCCGGTTGCTTGCAAGAAATAACGACGAGATAGTTTAACCATTTTTTTTATCCCTCTGTAATTTTATCAAAAAACAAAGAAACCGGGTTTATCCGACAATTTTGGCTCGAAATCCGAGATTTATTAAAGAAACCCGGTTTCTCATCCTTACCAATCGCCCTGAATTGTAAAGGCAGCCCAATAATAAGGCGACTGCCAATTTTTTCCTTGCCACATTTCTAATTGGGCAGCCCGCAAAGCGGCAACCGGACTCAGGTTTTCTTGCAGCATTTTTTGATAGTAATTGTCCATTAATTTAGCTGTTCCCGTATCATTAACTGACCAAAGGCTAACCAAAACCCGACGAGCACCGGCATACATAAAACCACGAGTTAAACCGACAATTCCTTCACCGCTGACATTATCGCCCAGACCTGTTTCGCAAGCACTTAAAACCACTAACTCCGCGTTTAATTGCAAGTTAAAAATATCCTTTAATCGGAGAAAACTGTCTTGGCTGTTGCCTTGTTCATCATAACTAGAAAACGCTAAACCTGACAATAAAGGATTATCGTTAATACAGCCATGAGTGGCAAAATGCACCATTTGATATTGTTGTAAATTGGGAGCGATCGCGGCTTGACGAGTGGCAGCAAATCCCAGGGCACTAAATTCTTGATTATCGGGAACTTGGGCAAGGATATTATTCGCTTCTTCTTCGGTATAATATAAACGATCTAAATTAGTACAACCTTGTCGTAAACCAGGAATTTTTGAAAGGTCTTGATTTGTCGAGGCGACAATGCCTTCAAGTCGGGGGTCACTTGGGCCAAAAACTGGGTCAGCAAGGACGGCCAAAGTTTTGGGAGCAGAGGGACGTTTTTGCCATTCTTGTTTTTGCACTGCCAGACTGGTGAAAGAGGGTAGGGTAATGATTTCGTGATTCACCAGTAGGGGAGAGGGGGAAGTGTGGGAGGAGGGGGAGGAGATGGGGAGGGCAGCAAAAGGTAATAGTTGTAGTTTACCGTTAGCGACAATAATCAGGCGTTGGTTATGCAGTTTATCGGCAATAGGAGAAAGCAGAATATTGCTGAGTTTTTGCCCAGAAGTGATATCAGTTTGGAGGGGTGATTTTAACAGTTGCAGATATTCCTCAACCGCAGCCTCAATTTCTGCGCGGGGCGGTAATTTATAACTGCTGAAACTATTTTTTCCGACCAGAAACAGATAACTGTTATCTTTTCCCAGAGCATATTCCAGCAGCAGGGTATTTTTATCAAGAATCGGTTGAATTTCTGCTAGGGTCAGAGGGTCGGGATATTTTAAGTTGGCGTAAGTGGGGCTATTTTGCCGGATTTTGGTTTCTAGGTCAGAGAGTTGGGCGAGGGTTTGATCAATTTCTGCTTTAATTTGGTCTAAATCTGATTTCGTATAGTTACGACTTACCAAGTTTTGACGCTGTTTTTCTTGGGCGCTGAGTTGTTGATTCAGGTGTTGTTCTTCGGCTAGTAAGTTGGGGTGAACTCCGGCCCGGATATCCACGGTCGCTTCGGTGAGAAGTTCGAGTAAAGTTCGGGCACGGGAACGTTCACTAATATGGAAGGCTTCGGCATCATATCCTGAATCGGGATTTTGCTGGTGCAATTCCATCAGCAGGTCAATGTAGAACTCATAAACATCTTGCTTTCCCGCAAAATAAGATTGCCGGAGTTTTTCACTAGCGATTTTACGGCGTAAGTCTTCAATAATCTTGATAGCCGCTTCAATATCGGCTTTCGCTTCCGTCAGCTTGCCCTGACTACGTTTTAACAAAGCTAAATTACCCAGGATATTGGCTTCTCCTGAGATATCCCCCACTTGTCTAAATATGGGCAAGGCTTGGTTGTAGTGGTCTAGGGCGGTTTGCTTTTCTCCTAAGTCGTCGTAAGCTCGGCCAATATTATTCAGAGTGGTGGCTTCTCCTGAGATATCTCCCATTTGTCGAAATATGGGCAAGGCTTGGTTCAAGTAGTCCAGGGCGGTTTGCTTCTCTCCTAAAGACAAGTAAAGTAAGCCAATATTATTCAGGGTGGCGGCTTCTCCGGAGATGTTCCCTACTTGTCGCAGTAAGGGCAAGGCTTGGTTGAAGTGGTCTAGGGCGGTTTGCTTGTCTCCTAAGTCGTCGTAAACTCGGCCAATATTATTCAGGGTGGCGGCTTCTCCTAAGATATCCCCCAATTGTCGTGATAAGGGCAAAGCTTGGTTGTAGTAGTCCAGGGCCGTTTGCTTGTCTCCTAAGTAGGAGTAAACTTGGCCAATACCTGTCAGGGTCATGGCTTCTATTGAGATATTCCCGACTTGTCGTGATAGGGGCAAGGCTTGGTTGTAGTAGTCCAGGGCAGTTTGCTTGTCTCCTAAGTCGGAGTAAACTTTGCCAATACCTGTCAGGGTCATGGCTTCTCCTGAGATATCCCCCACTTGTCGTGATAGGGGCAAGGCTTGGTTGAAGTGGTTCAGGGCGGTTTGCTTGTCTCCTAAGTAGGAGTAAACTCGGCCAATATTATTCAGGGTGGTGGCTTCACCAGAGATATCCCCTAATTGTCGTAATAGGGGCAAGGCTTGGTTATAGTAGTCCAGGGCGGTTTGCTTCTCTCCTAAAGAGAAGTAAACTAGGCCAATATTATTCAGGGTGGCGGCTTCTCCGGAGATGTTCCCTACTTGTCGCAGTAAGGGCAAGGCTTGGTTGTAGTAGTCCAGAGACCTTTGCTTGTCTCCTAAAGAGAAGTAAACTCCGCCAATACCTGTTAGGGTGGTGGCTTCACCAGAGATATCCCCCACTTGTCGTCGTAAGGGCAAAGCTTGGTTCAAGTAGTCCAGGGCGGTTTGCTTGTCTCCTAAGTCAAAGTAAACTCGGCCAATATTATTTAGGGTGGTGGCTTCGACTAAGATATCTCCCACTTGTCGCAGTAACGGCAAGGCTTGGTTGTAGTAGTCCAGAGACCTTTGCTTGTCTCCTAAGTCGGAGTAAACTTGGCCAATATGATTCAGGGTGGTGGCTTCCATTGAGATATTCCCCACTTGTCTATATTTGGGCAAGGCTTGGTTGAAGTAGTCCAGGGCGGTTTGCTTTTCTCCTAGTAGGTTATGGATAACGCCGATCGCTAATAACGTTAGTGCTTGTTTTTCTTGGTTGCCACTTTGCTGATAGAGTTGCAAGGCTTGCTCAAGTTTTTGGATGGCTTGTTGATAGGATTCTGTTGTTTGTTGCTGAAATAGTTGCTCTACTTCTTTAAATAGTCTTTCTGCTGCTGCGTTGATTTCTTCGGTGGTTTGGGCTTGGACGATGGGCTGTTTGGGGATGAGTGCCATCCCAGGGGAGATGAGTAATATTGCGGTGGCGATCGTGGTGGCCAATAGCTGATGGTGCAGTTTCATGGTGGTTGCCCAACGGTTTTTTATTTTATGATGGCTGAAATATTGAGGATTGGGTTGATTTGTGACTATTTTGTAATTTTCTCTGGGCAGGGAATAGGGAGAATAAACCGGGTTTCTGCGACAATTTTGGCATTGGAACATGAGATTTGGATGCCTAAACCCGGTTGCTCATCTCCGGTTGTTAATTAATCAAGCGATGTCCCCAAAAGAGCGATCGCACTTCCCAGTCTTCCTAGCATAGGTAAAGCATTAACTGCTTCACCAATAAGAAAGCAAATGATGGGCAATCCAGACTTGAATTAACTCATCTTCTTCAAAAACTCCCTGCCCTCGCATAGCATAACGGTCAATTGCCGCGATCGCGTCAATAGTAACCGTTCATCGGTTCGCCTCATAAATTTACGGCCTCTTGTAAAATGCGATCGCGCAACCGAGGTTTTAACATGGCGATCGTTGCCACATCTACCTGCTTTCCTAACAAAGTTTCCCATTCTAATTTTAAGCCAACAGGAAACCAAGGGGTAATTTTTTCTAAATCATAATCAACCAAAAAATCTATATCACTTTCTGCGGTTGCTTCTCCCCGTGCCACTGAACCAAAAATCCTCACATTTTTAGCACCATGCTTGGCGGCTATCTCCATGATTTCTCTTCGTTTTTGTTTCAGTAACGTTTGAATATCCAGGTAATTTTGGAAATTAGGTGACATGATATTAAGTCCTTCAATAAAATTATAGTACCTCAGATAGTAGGTGAAGATAATTAATTGCACTTTTCGTTCTCCGCCGATAGGCTGTGGATTCCCGCCTTCGCGGGAATGACAGTTTTTCTTCTGATATGGTATCTAGTGCATTTATTTCTGCCCTTCTACTTAGTAGGACAGGGCAATGCCTTGTCCCTACATTATACTTGTAGGAACAAGGCATGAACCAAGCAACCGGGACTCAAGGGATAATTTTTGCATTCAATCAGAGATTTGCTAAAGAAACCCGGTTTCTGATTATATCTTTATTCCACCCCAAATCCGGTATATGGTCGCTTGTAAGGGGCATGATAAGCCAAGATAATATCTTCCTTGGGAACGCCCCATTCTACTAACTCATTGGCTACCCCAATTTCTGTGCCATCATGTTGAATCCAAATTTTCTCATTTTTAATATCTATTTGCAGCACGCATCCCCGGACTCTGCGGTTGCCATGCCATCCCACATTTAGCAGTTGGTAATGATCTTGTTCGCGATTCCCTCCGGGACGCTTCGCGAACGCAGATAGTCTGAACTTCAATATCCCCGTATCTGGGTTTATATTGACCATATTCTTTAATTAAGCGTTCCACTAATTCTCGGTATTTTGGCAATTTTTCCATTGCTTAATCACCTCTTGGTTGCTATCATATATTAATAAATATATCTGATTTTTATTCACAAAATTTTGCGTAAATGGCAGGATAAAAAATGTTTCATAAGTTTCCTCGCTTATGGCTAAATATAATTTTCGTTCCGGCTGAATATCGTCTAAGGCTAAACGGTAATTTAGATAGTGTCCTAATGCGGTATGAAATTCATAAGTCATTGAAGGGTGAACAAAGCTTTTAATCTCAACGGCGATTTTTTCGGTGCCTTTTTCGGATAATTTTTCAGCCGCGATAATTTTTTCTGCGCCTAAATCAACATACATATCAATGCCGCCATAGTCTAAATATAGCGGATCGTCGGTAATTGTCCAGCCATCTTTAATTAAGGCATTTTTGACGGCATTGTGAAATATATCTTTGGTTGGCATAAATTGTTGTTGGTTGTTGGGTAGGGATTCTTTGGTTGTTGGTTGGGGTGTAGGGTGTAGGG
>NZ_LIUQ01000001.1:54433-56665 GCF_001276715.1 Planktothricoides sp. SR001
GAAAATTCTCTATTCTCTTTTCTCTATTCTATGCATCTCTTTTCTCTCTTCCCCCTACACCCTACACCCCACACCCTACACCCTACACGACGGCGGCTTCCCCCGCTCCCCCGCTTTTAAATTAATTTTCCATCTCTGGCTTTTTTCAACAATTCCATCACTTCTTTATGACCATCTTGAGACGCCCAAATTAACGCCGTCCAAGTATTGTTATCTCTGAGGCGAATATCGGCACCATAGTCAATTAGCATTTGTACTACTTCTTTTTTACCGCGACCTGCGGCACTCATTAAAGCAGTTAAGCCAAAGCCTGCTTTAGCATTAATATCAGCCCCGGCATCTAGTAATAGTTTCACGATGTCCGTAGAACCCGCTGCTGCTGCACCCATTAAGGCTGTCCAACCATCTTTATCTTGAGCATTAACTTGTGCTCCAGCAGCAATGAGTGCGGCGACAATTTCGGGGTTTTCTGTTTCAGCAGCTACAATGATGGCTGTGGTGCCTTCTTCATCGGTTTCATTGACATCAACTCCGCTGTTTAACCAGTCTTTTACTTGGGATAAGTTGGCGTTTTTTACGGCATCGATCAGGTTTGTCATTTTCTGTTCTCCTTAAACCTTTAATATTTTACTTAATATTTTATATATTATAGGACTTACGCAACGACTCTATATATGAGTTATTGGTGCGTTACGCTTCGCGCTTTCACACCCTACAGATAGCTTAATATTTTATATATTACAAATAAGCTCGGTTTTTGAGGTTTTGGCTTGTGCAACCCTTTGATATTTTAATTCTGTCTAATGGCCCTGGGGAGTTAGTCACTTGGGTTAGACCTGTGGTTAAAGAACTACGGCAACAACTGCGGCAACAGCTTGGGGGCAATGGTTCGACGGTGCGAATTTCCGTGGTGTTGTCCCCTTGTACTCATGCGACGGGACAAGAAGCGGCGATCGCCCGCAAATACCCAGAAGTCGATCGCGTCCAAGGGGCGGCGGATTTTTGGCCATTTCTGTTGTGGGGCAAAACGGCGGAAAATTGGGACTGGTATCCCCAAGGGGTCGTGGTGTTCTTGGGGGGCGACCAATTTTTTACCGTGGTCATTGGTAAACGGCTGGGTTATTCCACGGTTGTTTATGCGGAATGGGAAGCCCGGTGGCAAGGTTGGATCGATCGCTTTGGGGTAATGAATCAGTCAATTCTTGAACGAGTTAACCCTAAATATGCGGCTAAATTTACGGTTGTGGGCGATTTAATTGCTGATTTGCCCAGACAGATCGATCGCACTAACCAAGAATTATTAATCAATGCCGATCGCCACGATGAAATAATTGCTTTAATGCCCGGATCGAAAGCGGCAAAACTTTCCCAGGGAGTGCCTTTGACTTTAGCGATCGCGGAAAAAATTCATGGGTCAAGACCGCAAACTCGGTTTATTATTCCCGTAGCCCCAACTTTAGATTTAATCACTCTGGCAAAATATGCTGACCCAGAACAAAATCCCGTGATTTTCCCCAGAGGTTTGGCTGCTGCTCAATTAAAAACAGATAATTTAAATATAGCATATTTAAATATAGAAATTCAAGCAAAAATAGAAAATTATTATTTAGAAACTTCTACGGGTTTGCGGGTAGATTTATATACAGAAACTCCTGCCTATAATCTGCTTTCCCAATGTGCTTTATGCTTAACTACTGTGGGAGCAAATACCGCTGAATTGGGGGCTTTAGCGGTGCCAGCAATTGTTTTATTGCCCACCCAACAATTAGATGCGATGCGAGCTTGGGATGGTATTCCCGGATTATTAGCCAATTTACCGGGATTTGGGTCTTATTTTGCCAAGTTAATTAACTGGTGGGTATTGAGAAAAAAACAGTTATATGCGTGGCCAAATATCTGGGCAAAAGAGGAAGTTATTCCCGAATTAGTGGGGCAATTAACCCCAGAATTTGTAGCAAATATTGCCTTAGATTTATTGGCTAATCCAGAGAAGTTAGCAGAAATGCGATCGCGCTTGCGGAGTTTGCGGGGGGAAACCGGGGCAGCCCAAAAATTTGCCCAATTGATTTTGGATTGTACGGGCAAAGCATAACCGCAGACAATTTATGGGACTGTAGGGGCGAAGCATTCCCGCAGATAATTTATGGTTAGAAACATAAATTTTTTTACGGGAATGCTTCGCCCAAGCCCAATATTTGTGGTTATTATCGGGATTACAGAGGTTTTCTGGAT
>NZ_LIUQ01000001.1:56828-297434 GCF_001276715.1 Planktothricoides sp. SR001
GGTTTTTTTTGTAATTTATAACTATGACAATTGCGATAATTAAAAAGGAGAGGAAATCATTTCCCCTCCTTTTTAATTATCTAATTATCGACTATTTCTGCTCTTGCAACAAACTGAGGATAGTATCCAGTTTTTCCTCAAGTTTTTGGTTTTTCTCCTCCAATTTAGTAATCTTATCCAACAGTGCTTGATTTTCCGAAATTTCCGCTGCCGCCCGCAATTTACGGACATCGCGACCAAAGCCCATCAATGCTGGACGTTCCACATAAGTAACCCGGTGCAGTACCCGCCAGGCTTTATTGGGTTTACCTGCTTGGGCCTGACGCAAAGCCACCGCTTCCTCATCATTACTGCGTAACCATTCAGGATCGACTACATAGTTAAAGAAGTCGTGGAAGTGATTGCTACTGCCTTCTAGGTAGAAACTCATAAACCGATAGCGGTCTACTTTTTCCCCAGGCATAATCGGGCGATCGTTGTAGTCGGTAATGCCTTTATATTCCAAACCACTCAGATCTACATTCAACTCAAAACCCTTACTCCGAGCTTCAGTTTTGCTCATGGTTTGAGTTAAGTTGACCGTAGCTTGGGCGGTGAGTTCTACATCAACCCCCCCTATTGAGAATGAACTGTCAACTCCTAACCCGGCATTCAGACCAAAAGAGCCACCAATGGTATGTTCTACGGTATTGGCAAAGCTTTGGGCTTCAGTTCGCAGACCACCATCGGCATCCCAAACGTAGGTATTGACGATGTTGCGCTTACCTGCCCGAATTTGGATACTTTCCATCCGTTTCTGCCAGCCGGCAAAACTTTCTGTGGCTTGCACTCGTTTGTCTTGGTCAGTAATTTGGCTTTGAATCTCCGCTTGTTTAGCTTGAGCGGCAGCGCTGGCCTTGTCAGAAGCAGCAGCAGTATCTGCTTGAAATTGTTCGGCTTTCTGGTCTTGGGCTTTTTTCTTCTCCTCGTCAGTCATTTGGGTATTCGGTTTGTCTTCTTCCCGTTGTACTCCAATGGTGGTTGGTGCATCCCCACTGTCGATGTTTCGGTTCAAAGAGAGTTCATCGACTAAACGCACATTAAAGTTAGAAAAGTAAGATTCTCGGCGTTTATCTTCCGCTTCAATTTGGCGTTTTAAGTCATACGCCTCTTTCAAGCGATAGTAACTAGCGGGATAGAGAGAACCATACTGGCTACGCATTTCGGGAACGTGCTTGAAGAAGCGCTGGCTAGTAGCACTGCTGCCGGTCATCCCGTCCAAGCTACCGCTCATCGTGTAGGCAGGATTCATCAAAAAGGTGATGGTGTTGACATCTGGAGGAATGCCATCTACCGGCTGCACTTGGTAGCCGACCATTTTGCCACTGCGGGCCAGTCGGGTGACAAACACATCTGCCAAGGCTGAAACAACCAAAGCATAGCCAATATTCTTGGGAATAAATCGTGTCCCCAAATGGGGAAACTTAGTAGTTTCTTCGGGTGTGCCGCGTAGTTCCAGTTTATCGGTCATGCTCAGAGATGAACTCGAAGTAATGTTACTTTCATTTTGGAATTGGTAGCTGAAGTCAAAGTTGCCTTTAAAACCCACTCTGGCACTGCTGTCGATGGAAGTCCCCACACCCGCAGCTGTAGTGATAAAAGACATTGTTCCCCCTGCTCCAATAAAGGTATCAATTGTTGCTCCTAACCCAGCATCTTGCGATCGGTTCCAGCTAAACTCGACATCTTCAGACATGGTTAATTCCACAGAAGTCGCGCCATTGTAATCGTCTGACAAGGTTAGGTTTTCACTGGGTACGGGGGGTGGACCTTCGATATAACCCAACAAAGTCGGAGCAAATTGGGCGTTACCAATCCATTTCAGTTCTAAGGTTTCAATCCGCTTATCTGGTAGCAGGGTGACTCCATTGGTGGCAGGATAAGCAAAGAATCGCCGCATGATGGCCACCTTGGTTTTCGTGGATGATTCCACAGTCACGCTGCTGTACTCAGCAGAAACTAGGGCATCGGCACTAGGGAGATTGTCAATTTTGCCAATGGGTGCTGTACAACCCCACCAATTTGCCCCCGATACCGTGGCATGATTGCCATTACCGGAATGGTCGCGCACTTCCACTCCTGTGGCTTCACTCATGGGGTAGTAAGCCAACAAACCTGGTTCGTTGCCACTCAGAAGTAGGGTGCTGTTGATAGCAATTTCATCATCACTTAGGGCAACTTTCCAAACACGAACTTCTGCCAATTTACCGAACTGCTCACCTCGGATGAAGCGGGCAATAGATAGGGTTTGATCCTGCACGATGTTCGCTTCCACCACAGTGCCACGATTATTCGCCACTAGGTCTAGAACTCTTCTGGTAGCACCTTCGACTTGAATGAAATTAAAGGGATAATAGGCCACTAAATTCGCTTCTTTTCCACTAAGGCGTCGAGACATATTAGCCTTAATTTCTGCTTGGGTGCGGGCTGTATTCCAGATGCGGACATCGGTAATTTGGCCATGAAAAAATCTGTCACTAGACCAGTTACTTCTGCCAATATAGTTAATAGTCCGTCTCAGATTATTTGGAAGATGCACTCTGCCTGTTTGAATCCGCTCACCATTTTTATAAAGGGTTGCCATTCCTGAAGCATCAATGGTTGCGGCTAGGTGAATCCATTTTTTTGTTTCTAATGCACCTGTTGCTCTAACTGACTGTTCTGTGGATTGCCGATATACCCCAAAGTGGAGTGTGTTAGATGATCCGTCATTGGCAAGCAGGATATTTTCATTACCAGCACCATTGCCAAAGTCGATAATTCTGGACCAAGATTGGAAACTGTCATACCATACCCAAGCTTCCACCGACATTCCTTTAGATAAGTCATAGTTGATTTCCGGTAAAGATACACAATCATTTACCCCATCAAACTTCATCACTGAATAATCAGGAGACTGATTAATAGCTAAATGATTGTTCGCAATCGCATAAACATGGCTATTAGATTTCAGACTAGCTTTTTTAATGTCTGTAACCTTTTGCTTCGCGGCGGCATCGTTGGGGTTTTTATTCAGATTCTCTTCCGCATCTTTTAGGGCTTTTGCTTTCACATCACCCACTTTTTTGCCATCAATATAAAACAGAGTCGTATCCCCCCGACCGACAGCAGCGACATGATGCCATCCCTCGGTTAACAACTCCATATTGAAACCGCTATCGTAAAAGTTCTGCCCCAAAGAATCATTGGTCAGATAAATCCCTAACTGTTTACGATTTCTGACCAGAATGTGATGATTGGCATCTTTTCCTCGGATTAAAGTATTCCATTCTGCCGTTTCTGGTAATGGATAAACAAACCAAGCTTCAATACTCCAGTCATCTGGAAGATACAAGGCTTGATTTAAGGTAACGATACTATTGCTGTTGCTAAAGTTTAAACAGGCCCGTTGAGCATCAGGAATCCACTGTTCAAAGGCGGCATTTTTTCCGTCTGCTGTGGCATCATAGTTCGTTTGTCGCATCCGTCCTTCCCTGTCCAAATAACTCAATTGGACATTGCCTTCACAGGTTTCAATGGCATTCAGACGGCCGGCAGGTTGCACAAAACCAAGTAACACTCCTTGAGTGACTAACCCCTTGCTATCTTTAGCAACCTGGGGCATTGTTTGAGGCTTTGCCTGAGTGTTTTTGACAGCATTGAGGAAGTCAGTGTTCAGGGTATTTAACTCTGTTTGAAGTGCAGTGATTAAAGCAATCACTTGTGCCAAACGCGCATCCCAAGCTGCTTTATCCGCAGGAGTCGCAATTAATGCTGCATTAAGCAATTTAAAGCGGTCTTGTGCTTGGTTGAGTTCTTGAAGTTTTTTCTCCCAAGCTTCGCGTGCAAGAATAATTTTATCATTGCTAGTCTGATTCGTTTTTTGGATTTGAAACAGATTTCCATTGCCCTGATGTCGAATTAGCCGAACATAGTCATTATTCGACTGGTTTTCAACGTGGATTCCTTTCCACTCAGTTCCTACTTGTACACTGATGTAATAATTGCCCCCGTCAGCGACAGAGAATCGGAAAAGATTCCCATTACCTTGATGCCGAATCAAAGAAGCATAGTCATTATTCGACTGATTTTCAACGTGGATTCCTTTCCACTCAGTTCCTACTTGTACATTAACGTAAGAATTTTCACTGTCAACGGCATAGAATCGGAAAAGATTCCCATTACCCTGATGTCGAATTAGCCGAGCATAGTCATTATTCGACTGGTTTTCAACGTGAATTCCTTTCCAAGAATCACCGACTTTTACTAGAATGTAGCAGAAATAATTAAAAGGGCTACTATTTTCGGCATTAAATCGAGATAATAGGGTTTGCTCTTCACTGGTGAGTTTTTGAATTTCTGCGGTTAATTTCTCAATCTCTGCTCTAGTCGCAGCCTGAGCATTATAGGCAGCAATTTTTGCTTCTAACTCTCGCTTTTCTTTGAGCAGAACAATTTCCTGTTTCTCTTTCACCTCCAGTTCTTTTAACTTCGCTGTTAAGGTGGCATGGTCATCGGCCAAAGTTGCCAAAGTCACACCATCTGAGTATTTCGCTTCCGTAATACTATCGGATAAGAGGCGAATCCGGTGTTTGCGAATTGCTAAGGATTGCCAACTTCCTTTAACATTGGCAATTTCAAAGGAACGTAACACACTGACTTCATCGGGAATTGTCACATTACAGGAAGCACGATACCAACCATTGCCCAAGTCTTCAAACTTATTTTGTACCCCCGAAATGGTCTTTTTCTCTTCGGCACTGCGGCTGGTTTTTCCCCAATAGGAAAAGGTGAAAATTTTCGTGCCAATATTTTTACCATCGGCATTGTCTAGATAGGCTAAATTAACCGGATTGGCTGAGTTAACTTTAAACTCAAAACTTTCCTCGTAAGTTGCCCGTTCGCTAACGGCAAATAGCTCAGGATTGCTATATTTAACCGCTGCAGATCCTCCGGCAAGATTGCGGTTGAGAGTTGCCGCACTGACATAAGGTTCACCATAGAGAGTGCCGTCATTGCAGTTCACAGAAAAGTCAACTACTTTGCCTTCAGAGATACCACCTAAGCGCCAATACCCCACTAAACCGACTTCTTTTCCTGTCAGTTGTAGGTACATACTATTTTTAATGTCTTCAGCAGTCCGGGCTACTGTCCAAAGACGCAAATCGCTAATTTTACCGTTAAAGTAGCTGTCATTAGACCAATTACTTCTGCCGATATAGTTCTTAGTCCGTTTGTTATTATTAGGCAAGGCAAATTTACCCGATTGTACCTCCAGACCATTTTTGTATAGTTTGGCAGTTCCTGAATCATCAACTGTGGCGGCTAAGTGCAGCCATTTTCCGGTTTCCAATGCTCCTATGGCTTTAATACTTTGGACTTTTCCTTCCTGAAAGATAAAAAAGGCTAGGTCATTGGATGTGCCGTCATTGGTAAACACAATATTATCCGCCGCGCTTCCATTGCCAAAGTCAATAATTCTTGAAGAAGATTGGATACTGTCATACCAAACCCAAGCTTCTACGGTAATTCCTTCGGAGAAATTGTGATTGATCTCGGATAGAGAGACATAATCATCCACCCCATCAAATACGATCCCCCGTCGCTTTTGGGATACCAATTTCACATTAACAGCTTCTCCCATTACCCATTTGCGTTCAATTACAAAATGGGTGTCATCAATTTTTTGCACGGGGTAGCTATCGTTGTAGTCTTCTGTGCCAGTAATTTGGACTTGATCGCCATTTTCCAAACCATGATTAGCACAGGTGACTCGTAATTTGCCATCGGCAGTTTTTTGATAAGCGGTAATCATGCCATCAACAATCAAACCACCTTCTTCTTGGTCTTCTTTTTCCCAATAACCCAATCCACCATCCAAGGAGATGTCAATATCAAAGGTATTTTCATCTACTTTAATCGTCGGATACAACCCTTGATAATCACTGGTGCCGCTGATTTTTACCAAATCGTAATTGGCTAAATCTGAAGCACCGCCATCGGTTGATATTTTAACTAAATCTTCGATATCTTCCTCATCAGTTCCTGCGGAGAATCCGCTAATAATGCCTTGGGGAGGAGGAGTTCTGTCACCTATTGCTTTTATTTCATCTAAGGTGTTTAAGGGTAACAAAACTTCTCGCTGACGACTGCGAATAATCTTGCTATCTGGGGTTTCGTCAATTTCTCCTAAAGTACCATCCCCTGCGATGGCAAAACTAAAAGCGGCCGCCCCTTTATCTGTGGGAATCGCTAACATTAATCGCGTGGCAGTCTTTAACAGTTGTTCTTCCCCAGACTGGGTTTGCTGGGCCTGTTGTAAATCGTATTTAGTGGCCGATAAACCGTTGGTGACTGTCACCCCATTAATGTCTAAAGTCCGCTTAATCACCCCCGGAATTTTTCGGGGAACTAGGCTATCGTTTGATTCTTCAAAAATGGTGTAATCTTGAACATCAAATAGTCCCACTTCCGAGGCGCGAATCGTGGTTAATTCCACTTTCTGAGTTTGACTATTGTAGGCGAAAATATGCCAGCGATAAACATCATTTTCAATCGTCGGAACCAATACCACGGAAAACCAGCCCTTATGCAGGTTATTGACTAAACTTAATTCGGTGGTGGGTTCATAGAAAAATTTACCGTTGGCATCACGAAAGTCTAAGGTGTCAACATTAACCAGTCCACTAGACCGCCTTTGCATATTTTTCGTGGGTTCGTGTTTCTGCTTACTCCGTTTAAACCGAACTTCTAGCTTGCGGTTCAGCTTATTGGTCATGCCGTCTAAGATAAAACGATCTACCAATAAAGTGTTAGATTTGGACTGACGAAAAACATAAATATGTTCCAGTGCGGCAATGACTTGTACTGGCGCAACTGCGGTTATATTTTCGGTTTTGTAAAGGGATTTGAGAAGATATTGACTGGGATTTTCTTGGTGAGTCAGTTCGGCTTTTTCTTTCTCAATTACGGACTGGTCATCAGCTTCATCGGGGAATTCTAGAGTTTTCCAGTTTTCCCAGCCGGTTCTTTGATCGGCGGGGGTGTTGAGGTAGCTATCTTCAAACCCATCTTGCTTCACCGTATAGGAAATTTTTCCCTCGCTATCGGTGGCTAAGACGACTATTTTACCCTCATGGGTAATTGTACTAATATGTTGGAGTTTGTCTTTTGTTAGGTACATAAGTTCCTGTTTTAGGGAAAATTGGCTAGAAATTTTATTCCGCACTTCTAACAAAGATCGCGATCACCCACTCCTACCGTGGAGGGGATCGCTGCTATCTATATGCAAACTTCACCAGACATTATCCGATGATTAGCTTTCAACTGTAGCGTAAAAGCGATCGAACGACTAAATTCTTTAGCTTTTTTTAAGAAAGTAGCGATCGCCTAATAATTCAGCGATTTTCCAGGCAAAATCGTAAAAATATTATTTTGTCAATAGCATTTTATTAAAGTTTTGTTAAGGCAATTACTCCATTAATGGTGAAAATTTATTCTTTGATTATTTTTTTCTCTTTGGTCTACGCATATCTTATGACCGCCAACCAAAGAATCCCTAACCAAAGAATCCCTACCCAAAGAATCCCTAATCAAAGAATCCCTACCCAACAATCAAAGAATCCCTAACCAAAGAATCCCTACCCAACAATCAACAACAAAAAAAGTCCGTATTTATACGACTAATACTTGAGTGAATTTACGGAAAAAAATCTCTGGATTTTCCCGGATGACGGAATGAGGAATCAAACAGATAATATACTTAAATAGATAATCAAATAATCAAAACCAGAGTAAAGTAGCAGAAAGATTATGGCAATTAATTTAAAGAAATTATGTGACTCTCCTCTATTGTTAGAGGCGATCGCCGATTTAGTCAAGTCTATGGGTACATCCATTGTAATACAGGATACTAAAGGACGGGTGATTTTCGGTGATGAGAGTAAAAAAGCTGGCAGTCAATTGCCCATAGAAATCGATGGTGAGGTCATAGGATGGGCGATCGGGGAGGCAAAAGTCGCCCCTATTGCCTCAATTATCTCTTGTTTCGCCCAAAAAGAATTAGAGAAAAAGACTTTAGCCCACGAAGTCCTGGATAACTATCGGGAAATTACTTTTCTGTACGATCTGTCCGAAAAGCTAACTGCCAGTTTAGATATTGATGAATTGGTTAACTTATTATTAGCCGAAGCTAAAGAGTTAATTAAGGCCACCAGTGGGGCAGTCATGTTACTGTCAAACACAGGCAACACTGAGGAATTGAAGGTAGTCTCAGCTTTTGGTCAGGAATGGAATCGCGATCACCTCCGTATTCCCTTGGATGAAAGTATTTTGGGTGTGGTGGTGAAAAATGGCTTGGGAGAAATTATTAATGATGTTGCCAATGACCCGCGATGTATGGATTTTGAGGCGACGATGAGTGCTTTAATTTGCATACCTTTAATCAGCAAAGGTCGTCCGATCGGCGCGATCGCCCTGGGCAATTCTTCTCCCGTTACCTATACCGCAGCGGATCTCAAACGGATGAATACCCTAGCATTTCAAGCAGCAGCAGCGATCGACAATGCCCAACTCTATCAAGAAAGTTGTATTGCCGCAACTACAGCCCAATTGCAAGCGGAAAAATTACAGCAAGCGTTGCGGGAATTGCAAGAAACCCAAAGCCAACTGATTCAAAGTGAAAAAATGTCTAGTTTGGGTCAGTTAGTAGCCGGAGTTGCCCATGAAATTAATAACCCAATTAATTTTATTTCAGGGAATCTTTGTCACGCCCAACAATATACTGAGGAACTGTTAAAAATCCTGCAACTCTATCAGCAAGAATTCCCCAATCTGACCCCAGCCCTGGAAGCAGCGATCGCGGAAATCGACTTAGAATTTTTATCGGCAGACTTTCCAAAACTCATTTATAGCATGAAATTGGGAACCGATCGCATTAGAGAAATCGTTTTATCCCTACGCAACTTTTCTCGGTTGGATGAAGCCCAAACTAAACCCGTAGATTTGCATTCGGGGATTGATAGCACCTTAATGATTTTACAACATAGGTTAAAACCCCAGCCCGGACGCCCGAATATTCAAGTGATTAAAAATTATGGCGATCTGCCGCTGGTGGAATGTCATGCGGGGCTGATGAATCAGGTATTTATGAATATTCTGAGTAATGCGATCGATGCCCTAGAAGAACAACAAAAACCGGGAGAAATTGTGATTACTACTGAGTTAATTTCCCATAAACCAAGGCTTTTGGCCACAACAGGAGAACCCATGTCCCATGATGGCAACGAAAGCGTACTAATTAAAATTCGCGATAATGGCTTTGGTATTCCTGAAGAAATTTGCTCGCGATTATTCGATCCTTTTTTTACCACTAAACCTGTAGGCAAAGGCACCGGCTTAGGTTTATCAATCAGTTACAAAATTATCGTGGAGAAACACGGAGGAATCATCAAATGTTTATCTCAACCGGGTCTAGGTACAGAATTTTATATTCAAATTCCTCTAAAACTATCGATTGAATTAGGGAAAAATTCTGCCGCCACTGCGGTGCGCCGTCGGTCTCCGTCGGCGCACCGCAGTGGCGTATTATTTTAGCAACAACGGTTCGTCCCAAATGCTGAAGCCGCACCTAGAATCACCAATTTGCCACGGGAATACCCCAGTCAATTATTAACAATTTTGTCCCGCAATCAAATTGTTAATTTTTGTAAAAATAAAGCATCTAGGCAATGGAATAGCCGCTAATTGCTCTATATTAATTGATTGATGGATTAATTGAAATGGTGAAAATAAACAAATAATATTGTATTGTATGGTGAAAATTACCGACCATTCCTGAAGAATATTTTCTGCTGGAAAATCACCCGCATATCTGCCTATAGACATAAGGGCTAATGCTTCGCCAGGGCGCGGTATCAGGCTGATGAAAAAAAATCATACAAGAATATTAAGAGATTACTGACTGAAAGTGATTAAGGTGATTTTTGACTAATAAAATAAATTAATTAATTTATTTGGTAATTAACAGATAAAAATTGGTAAAGTTTAAGTTTAAATGTTTACTTTTTTGAAAAAAATAGTTATCCTAGAAAAATGATAAACCAGAGGTTAATTTATGTCTCAAATTAGTCTGAAAAAACTATGTGCCAAGAAAGAAATTATGGAAGTAGTGGATGAGTTAATCCAAACTTTAGGAGTCCCAGTGACTTTGAAAGAGTTAGACGGGAAAGTCATTATCGATCGCGGCAATAAATCCGAGCGTTATCAAAAAAATCAATATCAGATTACCTGGGAGGGAGAAATCATTGGCTGGGTAGAGGGGGATGAAAAATCTAAAATTATCGCGATACTCTTTGAGTTATTTGCCAGCAAAGAACTAGAGAAAAAAGCCCTAGCGCAAGAAGTATTAGATAAATACCGTGAACTGACGCTATTCTATAATATTTCTGATAAAATATTAGGGATTATCGAGCCAGAAAAAGTAGCAAAATTAGTGTTTGAAGAAGCCCGTAAATTTATCAAAGCCACTAATGGCGTGGTGATGTTATTCGATGACAGTACCGGCGAACTGGAGAGCATCGGGTCGTTTGATTCCGACCCAGAATATTCAACGGAATACCGGACGTATCGTCCCTGGAAAAGTGAGGATTTTGTTTATCATGTGGCTACTTCTGGTCGGGGAGAAATTGTCAATGAAGTGTCATCAGATCCTCGGTTAATTGATAGTCAATTGCTGGTGACTTGTATGATTTGCGTTCCCTTGAAAACCAAAGATAAAATAATTGGCGCGATCGCCCTTGGCAACAAAACACCGGTGACATATACCGCAGAAGACCTCAAACTTCTGACCACTTTGGCATCCCAGGCCGCCAGCGCAATTAATGCTTTGCTGCACGAAAATAAGCTAAAAGAAAGCCGCAAAGAAGCCCTATTATTTCGGTTAGCTAGTCAAATTAGGTTGTCTTTAGACTCTAATTGTATTTTAACTATTGCCCTGAAAGAAATCCGCCGGTTATTGCAAATTGATCGCTGTCTATTTATGTGGTATAGACCGGCAAATTGTCCCGCCGAACTATTCACGGAGCCATCGGGAAAAAAATTGGAAAAATTTAGCGGTTGGCTGGTGGTCAATGAAGCAAGTCAAGCGGATATGCCCAGACTGATTAATCACTATTATGCAGAATCGCCAATTGGCAAAATAACCGGCTGGACGAAAGAACTGTTAGCCATGAAAATTCTCCGCATCGATGATATCAATTGTTTAGAAGATAAGGCTATGCGCGATTTTTTTCTCGCCCAAGGGTTGCTGTCACTTTTAGCCGTACCACTGGAGACGCGATCGGGAAAAATTGGATTGATTAGTTGTAGCAACTGTCAAACGTTACGTCCGTGGAGTGACGATGAAGTGGAACTGCTACAATCCGTAGCCATTCAGTTGGCGATCGCCCTCGATCAAGCCGAACTATACCAACAAAGTCAGACCGCTAAAGAAATAGCCCAAGCCAAAGCGGAAGAATTGCACAAAGCCCTGGAAGACTTAAAAAAAGCAGAAGTCCAGTTGATTCAAAGTGAAAAAATGTCTAGCTTAGGTCAAATGGTAGCGGGGGTTGCCCATGAAATTAATAACCCAGTTAATTTTATCCACGGCAATTTAAGCTACCTGCAAGACTATGTAAAAGACTTACTGGACTTGGTGGAAATGTATCAGCAGGAATATCCCAGCCCATCATTAGCCATTCAACAGGCGATCGAGGAGATGGATTTGCAATTTTTAGCCGAAGATTTACCCCAAATTCTTGGTTCTATGAGAATTGGGACAGAAAGAATTCGGGAAATTGTGCAGACTTTGAGAAATTTCTCTCGTGTGGATGAGGCACAAATGAAGTCAGTGGATATCCACAGTGGGATTGATTCGACTCTGCTGATTTTGCGCGATCGCCTCAAAGCCAAGCCCGGGCATCCTACCATTGAGGTGATTAAAGACTATGGGGATTTGCCGGAAATCGAATGTTATCCGGGTCAACTAAACCAAGTCTTTATGAACCTATTAGCCAACGCCATTGATGCCCTAGAAACTGCCATAGAAACGAAAGTAATTGGAGAGCGATCGCCGACTATTTGGATTCGCACGGAAGTCAAAAGAGGCGTCCCCAACGAGCAAATTTCTGGCAATGGTCAAGAGCAATATGGTAATACAGTAATTGTACCGAGTAGCGATCGGGCAATGATTCGGATTATTGACAACGGATCGGGAGTTTCTGAGGCAGTGCAACGGCGGTTATTTGACCCTTTTTTCACCACCAAACCCGTGGGCAAAGGCACTGGCTTAGGACTTTCAATTAGTTATCAGATTGTGGTAGAAAAACATCATGGCACATTAGATTGTATTTCCACTCTTGGTAAAGGCAGCGAGTTTGTGATTTCTTTACCCCTGCGACAAAGCCTGCAAGGGCAAACTAGGGAGCGATCTCCGCAAGCATCGTTAAAAACATAATTTTATTTTCATTTATTTTCAGGGATGCCATCTATTAATCACTTATAATCACTTGAAAAATTCAATCAGGAGAAGAAAAAATGACTCTGACCCTCAAAGGATATCAAATCACTGAAAAAATTCACCAAGGAATCAACACAAAAATCTATCGGGGAATTCGCTTTGCCGACCAAAAGCCAGTGATTATAAAAATGTTGGTGGCAGATTATCCCACCCTGGAAGAATTAACTCAATTCAGAAATGAATATGAACTGAGTAAAAATATTCAAGAAATTCCCGGCATTGTCACCCCCATAGAATTACTAAATTACCAAAATGGAATGGCGCTAATTTTAAATGACATGGGCGGGATTTCTCTGAAACAATATCTAGAACAAAAATCAGCCCAATCTAGCCAAATTTCTGGCTTAAGCTATTCTGGCTTAAGCTTAAAAGAATTTTTCTCTATTGCCATTCAACTTGCTACTACTCTGGGGGAACTACACCAAAGGCAAATTGTCCACAAAGATATCAAACCGCAAAACATCATTATTAACCCGGAAAATGGGTCAGTCAAAATCACCGATTTCAGCATTGCTTCTCGCCTCAGCGAAGAAATTGCCACGGTGAGTAATCCCGACCAATTAGAAGGCACTCTAGCCTATATGTCCCCGGAACAAACCGGCAGAATGAATCGCACCTTAGATTATCGCAGTGATTATTATTCTCTGGGAGTTACTTTTTATGAAATGCTCGCTGGCTGCCTGCCTTTTGAATCAGACGACCCCCTAGAATTAATTCACTGTCATATTGCCAAAAAACCGCCCAAATTAAGTCAGTTTAATCCAGAAATTCCCCCAGCCATAGAAGGCTTAGTGCTGAAACTAATGGCCAAAGCTGCGGAAGACCGTTATCGCAGTGCCAACGGGCTAATGTATGACTTACAAACCTGTTGCCAACAGTTAGAAACAACCGGAACTGTTAACCTAATTCCGGGAGAAAGCGATCGCGCCGGTCAATTATTAATTGCCCAAAGACTCTATGGTCGAGATGCGGAAGTCACTCAACTAATGGAAACCTTCGACCGTGTTGCCAACCCCCCCGAACCTGGGCAAGCAGGGACAGAAATGATCCTCGTCTCTGGATATTCGGGAATTGGCAAAACCGCCTTAGTCTCAGAAGTACACAAACCCATCGTTAAAAGTCGGGGTTATTTTATCAGTGGCAAATTCGACCAGTATAAACGAAACATTCCTTATAGTTCTCTAATTCAAGCCTTTGCCGAACTAATTCGCCAACTGCTAACCGAACCAGAAAGCGCCATTCAAACTTGGAAAAAACAACTATTAAATGCCCTAGGAAGCAACGGCCAAGTGATTTGTGATGTGATTCCCGAAGTCGCCCTAATTATTGGCGAACAACCAGAAGTGCCCTCCCTCGGCCACACGGAATCCCAAAACCGTTTTAACCGGGTATTTCAGCAATTTATGGGCGTGTTTACCACCAAACAACACCCCCTAGTAATTTTCCTCGACGACTTACAATGGGCAGACAGTGCTTCATTAAAATTAATCCACCTATTGCTGACTAATTCAGATAACAAATACCTGCTATTTATTGGCGCTTATCGTGACAATGAAGTCAGTCCCACTCATCCCACAATTCAAACCATAGAAAAAATTGCCGCTGCTGGAACTCCGGTAAATAATATCCTTTTAAAGCCATTGGAACTTCACCAGGTTTGCGCCTTCCTTGCCGATACCCTAACCAACAGTGCGGGAACCGAAGAATTAGCGGAATTACTGACTCACAAAACCCAGGGCAACCCATTTTTCTTAACCCAACTGCTGAAAACTTTATATGCAGAATCCTTGTTAGTCTATGACTATAGCCAAGGCTCATGGCAGTGGAATATCCAGGAAATTCAAGCCCTAGGCATCACCGATTATAATGTGGTAGAACTGATTGCCAGAAATCTGCAAAAACTTCCGGCATCTACCCAGGAAGTCTTAAAAATAGCCGCTTGTATTGGCCACCAATTTAATTTAGAAGTGCTGGGAATTGTGGCGGAAAAATCGCAGACAGCAACCGCAGGAGATTTATGGGCATCCTTACAATCCGGGTTAATTTTACCCCTGAGTAAAGATTATAAAATTCCTCTGGTATTTGGCAATGATAAGAAAAACGGGCAGCCGCGATCGGATGTGAAGATAAATTACAAGTTTTTACATGATCGTGTACAACAAGCCGCCTATTCTTTGATTCCCGAATCTCAGAAAAAAGCCACCCATCTAAAAATTGGCCAATCCCTGCTCCGAAATACCAGTGAAGCTGAACGATCAGAGCATATCTTTGCCCTGGTCAACCAACTGAATTATGGAATTGATTTACTCAAAGACCAAAGGGAAAAAGATGAACTGGCTTATTTAAATCTTTTAGCGGGGAAAAAAGCCAAAGAAGCTACCGCTTATGAAGCGGCTGTCAAGTATTTAAGTTTGGGTATCGATCTATTAAGCGAAGATAGTTGGGTCAGTAACTATGACTTGACATTAGCTTTATACACCGAAGCAATGGAAGCGGAATATTTCTATACCAACTTTGACCGGACAGAAGTTTTAGGGCAAGTGATTTTAGCAAAAGCAAAAACTTTGCTCGATCGCATCAAAGTTTATGAAATTCAGATGCAAATGTATGCGGCGCAACATCAAATTATTAAAGCCATTGAGATCGGAATGCAAGCCTTAGACACCATGGGAATTTCTCTGACAAAAATCCCGAAAAATCAGGATAAAATCGTCAAATTGCCCGACGTTGAGGAATTAGAGACTTTTCCAGAAATGACCGATCCATATCAACTAGCTGCTTTGCGGATTTTAATGAATTTATTAGCGCCAGCTTTGCACACAAAATCTGATATATTTCCTCAGCTAGTGTTGACAATGGTGCATCTTGGTTTAGAAAAAGGTCATTCTGCCTTATCCGCTTTTACCTATAGTTGGTATGGCACCATGTTGTGTGGTGCTGGGGAACTGGAAACTGGATATTTAGCGGCTCAATTGTCCTTGAAATTGCTAGAACAATTTCATGCGACTTCCCTAAAATGTCAAGTGTATAATATGGTTTATGCTTTTATTCTGCACTGGAAACAGCCCGTCAAAGATACCATTAATGCTTTCATTGATGGGATGCAAAGTGGTTTAGAAATGGGCGATCTGGAATATGCCAGCTATTGTGCTTGTAAGTATTGCAGTTACTTATTTTTAAGTGGGGAATATTTGATTTCTGTAGCCGCCGAACAAGCGAAATACATGAAATTACTGCGAAAACTGAAATATGAGATTTCTCTCAATGATGGCAGTATTTGGACTCAATTAACGGCAAATTTACAAGGGCGGGCTACTGATAAATATCGGTTGATTGGGGAAACTTTTGATGAAGCGATCGCCTTACCTCGGTTGCAAGCTGCTAACGATAACTGGTCTTTATTCAACTTCCATCTAGCCAAAACCATTTTGCTTTACATACATAAAGACCATCGCGGGGCGCTGCATCATGGGTTAATGGCAGTCGATTTTGTCGGTGCAGTGAGTGGGGCTTTGACCATGACCGCTCATAATTTTTACTATTCTTTAGTGCTGCTCAAAAATTATCCCAATGCCCTGGAAGAAAAACAAATCGAATACCTAAAACAAGTAGAAATCAACCAACAAAAATTACAGCAATGGGCGAACCATGCGCCGATGAATTTTCAGCATAAATATGACCTGGTAGCCGCAGAAAAAGCGCGAGTCTTGGGGCAAAACTTAGCAGCAATGGAACTATACGATCGCGCCATTTCTGGAGCGAAAGAAAACGAATATCTCCAGGAAGAAGCCCTAGCCAACGAACTAGCCGCCGAATTTTATCTATCTTTAGGACGAGAAAAAATCGGCAAAACCTATATCACCGATGCCTACTACACTTATGCCAAATGGGGCGCTGTAGCCAAAGTCCAAGACTTAGAAAGCGCATATCCTCAATTATTAGAGCAAATTAAACAACAGGCAGGAAACAAAACTCTGGCTGATAAATCCACTCAAACCACCATTGTCAAAACCACCCTAGGCAATACCGGCGCCCTGGACTTAGCCACCGTAATGAAAGCCTCCCTAGCCATTTCCAGTGAAATTGTTTTGGATAAATTACTCGGCCAATTAATCAACATTCTCCTAGAAAATGCCGGTGCCGAAAAAGCATTTTTATTCTTAAAAGAAAAAGCAGGATTAGGACTTGCGGCTAGTACCCAAGTCAACCAAGAGGCGATCGTCTATCCTACACCCTACACCCTACACCCTACACCCTACACCCTACACCCTACACCCCCGAATACAGATTTGCCCCTGGGAGTGATCAACTATGTGCAACGAACGGGCAACCATCTGATGCTGGCTGATGCCCAAACCCAAGGTGTCTTTACCAATGACCCTTATATCACCCGGCATCAAGTCAAATCCTTGTTATGTGCGCCCATTATTAAAGGGTCAAAATTAGTGGGCATTATCTATTTAGAAAATAACCTCACCACTGGGGCATTTACCAGCGATCGGCTGAAATTCTTACAACTGCTATCAGGACAAGCGGCTATCTCCTTAGAACTTGCCCGTTCCGTCAACGAAGTGCAAAACACCTTAGCCTATCTCAAAAGCATCCTCAACAACATTGCCGATGGCTTATTAGTCACCGATCGAACGGGTCGGATCACTCAATATAATCCCGCCCTATGCCATTTGTTTGGTTTAGCTTCATCTGCCTCCCTGGGAAGCCAATATTGCCACGAAGCATTAACCGTAGAAATTGGCACTTTGGTGACGCAAACCTTAAGCAAACCACAAGAAGTTTTGAGTGCAGAAATTAACCTAACTCCTGGGCGAATTGGTGGGGCAGTAGCCACCGCCATTACCACAGACAAATCCCCTGAAGTGATTGGTTGTGCCATCATCATCCGGGATATCACGGCGGAAAAAGAAATCGATCGCATGAAAACCGACTTTATCTCCACCGTCTCCCATGAACTCCGCACCCCATTAACCTCCGTGGTGGGATTTGCCAAAATTATCCATAAAAAGCTCACGGAACAAATCACTCCCGCCTTAGTTTCAGCGGACAAAAAAACAGTGCGATCTGTGCAACAAATTGGCGACAATATTAATATTATCATTTCCGAAGGGGAACGGCTGACCAACCTAATTAATGATGTGCTCGATATTGCCAAAATGGAAGCGGGTAAAATTGAATGGGTAATGCAGCCAGTCAACTTGGGCGAAATCATCGATCGCGCCGTCAATGCCACCTCTTGTCTATGGCAAACTTCTGGACTACAGCTAATTAAACAAGTCCCCCATGAACTGCCAAAGGTCAAGGGCGATCCAGCCCGCTTACTTCAAGTGCTAATTAATCTAATTTCCAATGCGGTTAAATTCACCAACCAAGGTTCAATTACCATCACCGCCGCACAGCAATTTTCCCCAGAGGGAGGGGCGCAAATTATCGTTAGCGTCATTGATACGGGAATTGGCATTGCCCCGGAAAACCGGGAAAAAGTGTTTGAAAAATTCAAACAAGTCGGTGAAGTAATGACCGACAAACCCCAGGGAACTGGACTGGGACTGCCCATTTGCCAACAAATTATCGAACACCATGAAGGTCGCATTTGGGTGGAAAGCGAGTTAGCAGTTGGCAGTAATTTCTCCTTTGCCTTACCCTTAAACTCTTCTAATATTCAGGGAACAGAAAATCTAAACTTCGATACTCTCGTGCGACAATTAAAACAAAGTATTGTACCCAAGTCTTCGGAATCTACGGAAGAGCAAAAAACCATTCTGGTAGTAGATGACGAACCTTCCATTCGCTCGCTTCTGCGACAACAATTAGAAGACCAAGGGTATATCGTCAAAGAAGCTGCGGATGGCATGGAGGCGATATCCCAAGTCAAACAAGTGCCCCCGGATTTGATTATTTTAGATGTAATGATGCCTGCGATCAACGGCTTTGATGTAGCGGCGGTACTGAAAAATAATCCCACCACAATGGATATCCCGATTATCATCTTATCCATCGTGGAAGATAAACAACGGGGCTGGAAACTGGGGGTTGACCGTTACCTCACCAAACCCATTGATAGCGAAAAACTGTTGAAAAATATTGAGGTGCTAATTTCTCGCGGCAGTTCCCCTAAGAAAGTCATGGTAGTGGATCAAGATGTGTCCGCGATTAAGACCCTAACTGAGGTATTGCAAGCCAAAGGATATAGTGTGGTTGAAGCCTTGTCCGGTTCAGAATGTATTCAGAAAGCCTTAGCTGAAAAACCTGATATGATTATTGTGGATTCTCTTCTGTCACAGCAGCATGATTTGGTCAAAACTTTGCGCTTTGAAAAAGGGCTGGAAAACGTTTTATTTGTCTTGTTAGCTGACCGGCAAGAAGATTAATTCCAGAAACCGGGTTTATCTCGCAAATCTTTGTGTATTCCAGAAACCGGGTTTCTATCCCAAATCTTTGCCGAAGTACAAGAATTACATAGAAACCCGGTTTTTTTATGTTTATCACCCGGTTTATTAACAAAAATAATCTAAAAAATAGGAAATTCTTATGTCTAAAAAGATATTAATTGTCGATGATGAACCCCATATCAGAATTTTGATTTCGCAAACCCTGGAAGAATTGGAGGATGAAGGGGTAGAATTGCTAACAGCCACCAATGGGGAAGAAGCATTAGAAATCATTCAACAGGAAAAGCCTGATTTGGTATTTCTTGATGTAATGATGCCAAAAATGAACGGTTTTGAAGTTTGTCAAAAGGTGAAAAATGAGTTAGGAATGCCAAATATTTACATTATTATGCTCACCGCCAAAGGCCAAGAGTTTGATAAACAAAAAGGCAATGAAGCCGGGGCAGACCTTTACATGACCAAACCTTTTGACCCCGATGAAATTTTGGCAAAAGCAATGGAAGTTTTAGGTTAATTCCCTCCAAGAAACAGGCAGAGGTTAGAAACCGTCGGGGGTTTTAACCCCCGCCTCATAGCGCAAGTCGGATAAATCCGACTAAAATTATATAATTTAAAATTCCGAATTTCAGTCGGTTTTAACCGACTTTAGCTATTAGCCAGGGAAGACGATTCCCCGGCGGAATAACGGAATAACCGAATAACGGAATAACGGAATAACGGAATAACGGGATAACGGAATAACGGAATAACGGAATAACGGAATAACCGGATAAACGGATAAACGGATAAACGGATAACGGAATAACCAGATAACGAAATTCCCGAAACCGGGTTTCTTTCCCAAATATTTGCCACCAACCAAGAAACCGGGTTTCTTACAAAAGCCGGTTTCTTTAAACCTAACTATGTATCCGAGGTTCGGGATGCAATGTGGCTAATAAATCACTTTCCACGGTGGATAATTCTTCTAACCTTTCGGTGACTTCTGTGGGGTCAAAATAAGTATTGGCTAATACCCAATAAATGCCATAATGTCGGGCTTCGGATGCCATTAATCCGCGATAAAATTTCGCCAAATCTGCATCAGGGCAATGGGTGCCAAGTAATCCCAAACGTTCGTGACTGCGGGCTTCAATTAATGCGGAAATCAGCAGAGAATCTAATAATCTTTTGGGTTCATCTCGCCGAATTGCCGCTTTGAGTCCAGCCGCATAAGGAGGGGCGGAAAGGGGACCGAGGGGAATGCCCCGTTGTTCTAATATTTGGTTGACTTGTTCAAAGTGTTCTAGTTCTTCTTGGGCGATCGCGGTCAGTTGTCGGACTAGCTTCGTATTCGACGGATAACGAAACATTAAATTTAAGGCAACTCCTGCCGCTTTCCGTTCGCAGTGGGAATGATCCAAGAGAATCGTATCGAGATTAGATAAAGCTTGTTCGACCCACTCGTTCAAAGTTGGTTGCTTGAGAAACTTGATTTTCGGCAAAGTAGGGGACACCACAGGGCAACACTCCGGCTATATCTCGGCAATTTTTGATGGCAAATTTGACTAAGCTGTGATTGTATCGCAATTTTAATGGTGAAAAGAATGGCAACCAACAGAAAGGGAACTATTCCCTGGTTATGCTGGTTGCCCCAAATATCGGATATTTGTGTAATTTACAAGAAATCGAGGTAAAAACGATGGAACTCAAATCCGTAGCTGCAGAAATTCCCGAAGGGGCCAATGTCATCATTGGTCACTCTCACTTTATTAAGACCGTGGAAGATTTACATGAAATTCTGGTAGGAATTTCTGGGTCAGTCAAATTTGGTCTGGCTTTTTGCGAGGCTTCTGGCCCTTGCTTAATTCGGGTTACAGGAAATGATGATCGTCTGCAAGCGATCGCCACCAAAAATGCCCAAGCGATCGCCGCAGGTCACAGCTTCGTCATTCTGATGCAGCAAGCATTTCCGGTCAACTTCTTGAATGCCATCAAACAATGTCAAGAAGTCTGCACAATTTACTGCGCCACCGCTAACCCCGTAGAAGTGATTTTGGCGGAAACCGCACAAGGACGAGGAATTCTCGGCGTCATCGATGGCTTTTCTCCCAAAGGCGTAGAAACCCCAGAAGACGTGAAGCACCGCAAAGATTTTCTGCGACAAATCGGCTATAAGCTTTGATTACTGGGGGGTGTAGGGTGTAGGGTGTAGGGTGTAGGGGGAAGAGGGGGAAGAGGGGGAAGAGGGGGAAGAGGGGGAAGAGGGGAAATTTCCTTCCCACACTCCGATGGCGGCCTCCCACACCCCCCACACTCCGATGGCGGCTCCCCACACTCCCCACACTCCCCTAACAGTGGCGGATCGGCGGAAACATCGTGCATAACAATAGTAGGGGCGCTTCGGCTTGCGCCCGCTATCAATGGCAAAAATTGTTTTAAATCAGCACTTATGTCTAGCCCTACCGTTAAAGTCCCCTTCGTTGACCTGCAAATTATTCATCAGCCCATTCAAACAGACTTAGAAAAAGCGATCGCCTCTGTACTGCACCAAGGGGATTTCATTTTGGGGCAAGCGGTCACAGAATTTGAGTCTGATTTTGCCGCCGCTTGTGGAGTAAACTATGGCATTGGTGTCGCCTGTGGCACCGACGCGATCGCCTTGGGACTAAAAGCTTGTGGCATCCAACCAGGGGATGAAGTAATGTTACCCGCGAATACCTTCATTGCTACCTTAATTGGGGTGGAAAGGGCTGGGGCAATTCCGGTGTTGGTAGACTGCGATCGCTGGACGGCTTTAATCGATCTGGAAGCAGCAGAAAAAGCCATTACCCCGAAAACCCGTGCGATCGTTCCCGTCCATTTATATGGTCAAATGGTTTCGCCGCAAAAACTCAGATATCTGGCGGAAAAATATCACCTGATTATCCTCGAAGACTGTGCCCAAGCCCACCTAGCGGAAAAAGAAGGCGATCGGGCAGGTTCAATCGGTATGGCAGCCGCTTTCAGCTTCTACCCCAGCAAAAACCTCGGCGCCTTCGGAGATGGGGGCATCGTCGTCACCTCCGACCCCGAAGTCGCCCAAAAAATGCGAACCTTGCGGAATTATGGCGCCCCCAAAAAATACTTACATACCGAAGTGGGCACCAACAGCCGTCTAGACACCTTACAAGCCGCCATTCTCAAAACAAAACTGCCCCATCTTGCCCAATGGAACCAATGGCGTAACCATGCCGGTAAACAATATGACGCCGCATTAGCACCCCTGCAAAGCCAAGGCATTCGACCCATTCAAAATCAAAGCAATACCGGCCATGTATATCACCTCTATGTGATCCAAGTCACCGAAGATTGTCCCATTGACCGCAATACTTTACAAAATATACTCAATCATCAAGGGATTCAAACGGGAATTCATTATCCTATTCCCTGTCATCTACAACCGGGCTATCAAAATTTAGGTTATCATCAGGGTGACTTTCCCCACGCAGAAATGCTCTGCGAGGAAATTTTGTCATTACCAATGTATCCGGGCATCAACGAAAGGCATATTCAGCAAGTTGTCACCGCCATTGAATCAGCTTTGATCTAATCTAAAACAAGAAACCGGGTTTCTGGCATAAGTTTTGCCA
This sequence comes from Planktothricoides sp. SR001, assembly GCF_001276715.1. Taxonomy (GTDB): domain Bacteria; phylum Cyanobacteriota; class Cyanobacteriia; order Cyanobacteriales; family Laspinemataceae; genus Planktothricoides; species Planktothricoides raciborskii. The sequence goes on from NZ_LIUQ01000001.1 coordinate 79,418, forward strand.
CCAAACAAGAAACCGGGTAACTTTGGCGAAACCCGGTTTCTAACCCGGTTTCTAAAATTACGCAAATTTTACGCAAATTTTAGCCATGCAAATTCTGGAAAAAAAATCTAGTTTAATTCAGCAATATTCCGGCTGGATCGTTATCGGATTATTAACGATAATTTACGCGCCTTTAGTCATGTATTGGTATGACGGATGGTTAAATAAAAGTATTAGTATTGAGCACGAATATTTTAGCCACGGCTTAATTGGCCTGCCTTTTGCTGCCTATATTGCTTGGGGCGATCGCCAAAAATGGCTCAAATTGCCTGAAAAAACTCATCCCATAGGTGGATTTTTACTTGGTTTAGCAGCGGTATTTTATCTCAGCACTTTACCAGACTTAGTAAATTTATCCTTGCCGATAGTTTTAGCGGGAATTTGTTTATGGTTAAAAGGAATCGATGGATTAAAAATGCAAGGATTTCCCCTGTTGCTGGTTTGCCTTGCCACTCCTAACCAAATTCCCTACTTAATCTCTCCTTATATTATTCCATTGCAAGCATTTATTGCCGCGATCGCTGGGTTTATTTTACTTCAATTTAGCATAAATGTTAGAGTGGAAAATATTTATTTATATGTCAATGATGCCGTAGTCGAAGTAGCCCCCCATTGTTCTGGCTTAAAAATGTTACTAACGAGTTTATATGTAGCGTTAATGTTACTATACTGGAGAGATGACTTATCCTCCCGATTCAAAATAAATCTATTTTTATTCAGTACAGTGATTTTGAGTGTACTGGGTAATATTATTAGAAATACGTTACTGACATTTTTTTATGGCACAGAACGGGATCATCTTTTTCATTGGTTACATGAAAGTTGGGGCGGAGATTTATACTCAGCATGTATGTTAGGTTTGTTAATTCCCCTGCTGATTGGCATAGAAAACATCGCTGACCATTTAACGGTGCCACCTCACGAGTCATAAACCGGGTTTCAGCATAAAACAACCAAGAAACCGGGTTTATTAAAGAAACCCGGTTTCTAATCCGGTTTCTTTAAATCGTGGATAATCCTGAATTAGATGAAGTCCTATTTTTTTCTATTTAAAGTATATTTAAAGTGTTAAAGCAATCTTCACTAATGAGAATATTATTACTGTTGCTCCTGCTATTACTATTGGGAGGAGCAAACATACCCAGCTATCTCCAGGGTATCAAGCCTTGGAAAGAACCCCCCCCAGTTCCAGGGCTGAAAAAACTACAAGAATTACAAAGTAATGGCATTCAAGTGGCTGGATGGGAAACCGTAAACAAAGTGACAATCGAAGCCGGGGGGCGGAAATGGTTACTCCATGAACTCAACCAAAACAATCAGATGGCATTATTGCTCCTGCGATCGCAACGGGGATCGACGGAACAACCCCAAGTTGAATGGATGGATATTAATGGATATTGGCGATGGAAATCTGACTCTGAAACCTGGTCTGAATTTACCGTGGAAATACCGGGCACAGATCCCCGGTTTCTTGAAGAAACCGGGGATCTAAAACCAGAAACCGGGGATCTAAAAGGGGCTCTAAAGCCAGAAAACGGGGATCTAAAACAAAAATTAGCATTAGTTGAAGCCCGCTATTTCCGGGGTGTCACCAGGCAGCAAACCTACGCCATCATGCAATGGTATGCCTTCCCTGATGGAGGACATCCCAAAGCGAGCCGTTGGTTTTGGCGCGATCGCCTCTACCAAATCTCTGGCAAACGGGAACCTTGGGTAGCCGTATGTATCATCATGCCCATTGAACCTTACGGTGACATTGAAAAAGCCCGACCCCTCATCGAATCTCTTGCCAAAACCGTTCAAGCGACCTTAATGGCAGAAGCGTTTAACAATATATCTGCACGGTAAGCGAAGCAATGCCGCAGGCTATATGCTTCGCCCTTAGCCGTCAACCGTCAAAGAATCCCTACCCAACCATGAACAGTCAACACTCAACCCTCAACATCCTGCTTTTGGTTTGTTTAGGAGTCATTCAGTGGCCATTTTCTATATTCGCCAGACCCGCCCAAGTTTTGGCCGCCACGAATATCTGTCAACTACCAACTCGTGCCGGTATTTCATCGAACCCAGTCCCTCCGACAGCCAACGGGACAGCCAATGGCGGAAATATTCCCAGTCTAATTCCCAGCCCAATTCCCAGCCTAAATTCTCCGGGTAGCCGCATCCCCGTCTCTCCTGTTGCCGAACCTGACTTACCAAACACTTCGCCACTCCCTACACCCCCCGCCGAAGTACCACGGCAGACGAGGCGCGATCGCGCCAACCGACTAGGACGTTATCGCCTCGGTCCTGGGGATCAAATCTACATAGAAGTGCAACCCTTTAACGAACTCAGCCTGCAAACCGCGATCAACCCAGAAGGCAGTATCGTACTGCCCCTGATCGGGGCAATTTCTCTAGAAAAACTCACTCCTGCCCAAGCCCAACAAAAAATCCAGGCTCAATTAAATCAATATCTCGTCAATCCCATCGTCAGCCTGCAACTGCTGGTGCCAAGACCCATTAACGTCACCATCACTGGAGAAGTTGCCCGACCAGGATTCTATCCCGTCACCCCAACCGGAGCCACCCTCGCCACCCTATTAGCCACTGCCGGAGGCACCACCGCCAATGCCGACTTACGGCAGGTGCGTTTACGTTGGACAGAAAACGATGGCATCCTCAGAGAACAAGAAGTTAACTTGTTAACCCCTTTAACCCAAGGACAACCAATTCCCGATATCCCCCTAGAAGATGGAGATGCGATCGTTGTCCCCAAACGGGAATCCCTGGAAGACCGACAGTATAACCGCAGCCTCATCAGCCGCTCCAACCTAGTAGCCCCCCCGTCTGCCGTAGAAATTACCGTACTGGGAGAAGTCGCTCAACCGGGATTCTATATCCTCCCCCCCTCCATTCGTCCCTTAGCCGATGCCTTACTCATTGCCGGGGGAGCCACTCCTGCCGCCGACCTCCGCTGCGTCATCGTGCGTCGGTTACAAGATGATGGCACTTTAACCGAACCGATTTTCTTAGACATTTATAATGCCTTACAAACCAACGGCCAAACCTTGCCAGACTTTCCCTTAAATAATGGGGATATAGTGATTATTCCCAAACTGCCATTAGCAGATCCAGATTATGACAATAATTTGGCTCGTCGCTCTAATATTTCCGCCCAACAACCTGTACAAATTACCATTGTCGGCGAAGTCACCCAACCGGGTTATCATATACTCCCGGCATCCCTTCGCCCCTTACCAGATGCCTTATTAATCGCTGGGGGAGCCAGTCCAACCGCAGATTTGAAAAATATTCAAGTGCGTCGCTTACTCGCAGATGGCACCATCAGTGAAGAAACCGTTGATTTATTCACTCCTTTAATGAATGGGGAAGAACTTCCTTCCATTCCCTTGAGCAATGGGGATGTAGTATTTGTCCCCAAACGACCATTAGGCGATGATCAAGATTATGATCATAATATCGTCGGTCAATCCAACTTAGCCGCCCAGCAACCTGTGCAAATTACGGTACTCGGAGAAGTAGCTCAACCGGGATTTCATCTTCTGGATCCGGCTCCCCGTCCCCTGCCCAATGCTTTACTGATTGCCGGTGGCACCACCAGTGAAGCGGACTTGCGATCCGTTCGGGTGCGCCGATTAATTGGCAATGGCACCGTTAGTGAAGAAATCGTAGACCTATTTACTCCTTTACAAACCGGGGCAGAATTACCTTCTTTACGCCTAGGAAATGGAGATGTAGTGTATGTGCCGAAAATTGAACCAGGCACCGATCAAGATTATGACCGCTTGCTTATCGCTCGTTCCACCTTGGCCAACCCGGAAATGACTGTCCGAATTTTAAGTTATCCTGGACAAGGGGCAAATTTAATTACCCTACGCAATGGCAGTACCTTTTCGGATATTCTCAACACCATTCCTCTCAGTCAAGCAGATTTAAGAGACATTGCCGTGATTCGCTTTGACCCAGAACAAGGACGTGCTGTCACCCGAAAAGTGGATGTCAAAAAATTACTTGAAGGTGATAACTCCCAGAATATCCCTTTACAAAATAATGATGTGGTGGTGATTGGGCGAAATCTCCTAACCAAGTTGACCTATTCACTGAATACGTTTACCCAGCCTTTTCGCGATGTTCTTGGCTTTTTGCTATTTTTTGATCAGTTACGGGATAGCGCTGATGCTCTCTTTGGACCCGGTTCTAATTAATAGACCTCTTGCAAAAATCCGAATCGATCCCCCCAACCCCCCTTCCCAAGGGAGGCTTATTAGAATTTTGCCAGAAGTCTAATCAAGCTATTGGTTATGAGTTATTGGTTATTGGTTATTAGTTATTGGTTATTGGTTATTGCTCCCCTGCTCCAGAAGGGCGCAAGCATTGCGCCCCTACATCTGTGTTCCCCCCGCACCAGAAGCTCCGGGGCAACCACCGCCTTAAGGAATTGCCCCTACCTCCCTGCCCCCCTGCACAAGCGCACCCCTACCTCCCTGCTCCCCTGCCCCCCCTACCTCCCTGCACAAGCGCACAAGCGCTGCCCCCGTTCCCCCCGTTCCCCCCTATTTTTGACTTATGGCTCCTTCAATTGTTAAGCGTTATCAAATAGCTTTTGCTAAATACAAATGGTTCGGATTCGCCGTAGTGGTACTCTGTTTGGCCGGTGCGGGTGTCATCGTTATGACCAAGGAAACGCCGGAAACCACTTATGATGCTAGAGGTATCCTGAGCTATTATCATCCGCCTGTAACTTTTTCCGATACGGGAGGACTGATTCAAGAACAAGGAAAAGCACTGACGGAGGAAATTCTAAAATCTGATTTTGTGCTGAATACTGCTGCTGCCAAAGTTCAGGAAGATCCGAAAAGGATTAGAAAAACGTTTACTGTTCGCTTACCGAAGCCAGACTCCCCCCCTGTGATTACCGTTTACTATGACGGTGCTCCCAGTAAAGAAAGAGGGCTGGAAATTATGGAAGCCTTATTGGATGCAATGATTGAGCAGAGTCGGTTGATTAATACGGAAAGATTGCGGACTTTGATTACGACAATTAATCAACGATTACCAGAGGTGGAACAGAATCTCGATCAAGCGGAACGAAAATTAGAACAGTATGAACGGCAACAAGGAGTGGCAATTTTAGCCGCCCGTTCTGGCAGTTTGGCCAGTGAAATTGTTGCGAATCAAGCGCAACAAGCTCAACTCCAAATGCAAATTGAAGGGGTGCAAGGGCAAATGATCGATTTAGAGGAAAGATTGGGATTAACGGTGGATCAAGCTTATGTGTCCCAAGCCCTGAGCGCCGATCCGATTATTGCGGATATCCGAGCGGCATTACATCAAATTGAAACTCAGATTTCACTGTCGAGTAAGAATTTTCGGCCTGCCCATCCTCAGATGGTTGAGTTACGCAAACAGCAAGAAGCGTATAACCAACTGTTAGAAAATCGTGCCGCTGAGGTGATTGGAGGAGATGGAATTACGGCACCTTTGTTGAGTGGGACGCAAATTAGAAAAGATAGTAGTTTAGATCCCGAACGGCAGCGGTTAGCCCAAACGCTGATTGGTTTATCGACTCAGAAAGAAAGCTTAGAAGGTCAGCTTAGTGCAATGACGAAACGAGAAGCGGAGTTGAGAAGAGAATATGCGACCCTGCCTAATTTGCAGTTGGAACAACAACGGTTAGCCCAGCAGGTAGCGTTGCATAAACAACGCTACGATCGCATGCAAACCGCTTTGTCTGATGCTCTCGCGGCTGAGGCGGAAACCGTCAGCAGTTTGTTGAAGCAAAACCCCTATGTAAATACCAACAAGCCCCAACCATTCAGCGCTATGTTGACGGTGGTTATGGCTGGTGTGATTGGTACGGTGTTGGGTGGCGGAATCATTTTTGTGCTGTCTTTGCTCGAAGGCAAATACTACACAATGGAAGAAATCAAGGCGGGTTTACAGGGATTAGATTTGCGGGTTTTGGGGATTTTGCCCGAGGTGATTTCCTCAGATCCAGAGAGTAATTTAATGCCACTAATTTTAGACTCTCCCAGTCCCTATTTGAGTTTTTGTGAACAACTCCGCAGTAACTTACGGCGTTTGGGAGAAAAGCAGATCAAAATGTTGTTAATTACCAGCGTGGGAATAGATGAAGGCAAGAGTTTTTGTGCGTATAATTTGGCGATCGCCTCAGCGAGAGCGGGCAAACGCACTCTGATTATTGAAACCGATTTGCGATCGGCTTCTGCTTGTCGTTCCCTAAAATTAACTCCAGATACTTCAGCCAGATTAGAACCTTTACGTTACTATAGCGATTTGAGTCATTGTATTCGCTTGGCTCCAGAAGTAGAAGAACTTTATATTATTCCTAGTGTTGGGCCATTACCAAATAGCGCGGCTATTCTTGAATCTAATGAAATGCGGCGAATTATTAAAGAAGCTGCTCATCGGTTTGATATGGTGGTTTTAGAGGCGCCTCCTTTGAGTGTTTGTAATGATGCATTTCTGTTAGAACCATTAACTGATGGGATGGCGATCGTGACTCGACCAGGTTACACTCAAAGCAGTTTGCTGGCGGAATATATTGAGCCCTTAATTGAACAAGAGGAAACCACAATATTGGGTGGGATTATTAATGGGGCGGATATTCCGGTAAATTTTGCCGAAAATCCCAGTGAATTTTTACCAGAATATCCACCTACCACTGACTCTTTTGAACAATTTGAACCCTCTGGTGCCGACATTTCTGTTAACGGTGTTCGGGGCGATCGCTCTCGTTCCCAAGAGTCTAAGAACGAGAGTAGTAAAATCGCCTAATAGATAATAGAAAACCTAAATTTCTAGAAGTTACTCAGCCCCGGATATTTCTGCTGATGTTGGCCAAACAAAATCAGCGAGCGGTTTGTTTGTGTCCCATTCTAATTCCGGGATGGGACTTAAAAGTACCGAAAGTTGGCGAAAAGGTTCTCGCTTGTTTTTTTCGGTGTTTTGCTCGGTGTTTTGTTCAGTGACTCTTCTCAGGACTCGACTGGGGATGCCATAACCATAAACAATATGACCTTTTCCGGCTAACACAATGATTTGATAATCGGGGTTAGCTTGCCGAAATTTGGCAATGACTTCGGCCATTGTTTCGTCCCAAAGAACTTGGGCTAAAAAGAAATTTTCAAAGTTATCACTACTGCCATGATTTTGGTGAATTGCGTCATATACTTCGCGGATTAACTGACGATATTCAAGGTTATCTGTGCGAATTTCTGAAAATGGAGGAATAAATTTTTTTTGTTCTGCTGTCAAACTTTCTAACCCTTGGCGGGCAACTTGGCGGGTAATTTCATTGGGAACATTTAAGGCTAATACGGGGATTTGATTTTCTTGAGCAAACCGTAAGATTGGGGCATAAAATTCCCAAGGAAACCCCCAGCGGTTTTGATATTCTGTTTGTTCAATGAGTTCGGCTTCACTGAGGTTGCCTCGGAGGTATTCGTCTAAAACACTTTGATAAGGTCGCTGGAACATTTCCATGGCGATCGCAATTTTGTTGTTTCGGCTCATTTGCTGAATAATCTCTAATTTTGCTGCATGATCCGCTGGATTATCATGGGTTTCTCCTAAGTAAATTACATTGGCATCAAACAGTTGTTTTAAAATCTCTTGGGCGGATGGGTTTGATGATGAGGATTTGATGGGGTAAGGTTCTACGGAATTGACAATCCCTTCATTCGATAAAACAGGTTTCTGACTAACCGCTAAGGTGCCGATCAGCAACAAAACCAGGCTATAAATTTGAAGTTTGAGCATATCGGATTTTCTTTTTTTCTTTTAATGATGACTTTTGGCCGAGCAATGAGCGAACTCATGGATGCGCTTTGGGTTAATTTTAACCATTGCCATGACGGATAATTTTTGGCAAAAATCCTGAGTATCATAAGATTATATCAAAAAATATCAAAAAGTATAAAATTATATGAAAAAATATTCATATAATTTTATACTTTTTATATAAAATTATATGATTTTATCCATTGATAATGTTAAGATTAGCGGGCAAAAATGATTTTAAGGCATTCCCTAAAGAAAAAAATATGGAGTTTCTTCTATGACAATTAAAAGCATTTATACCGATGGATCTTGTAACGGCAACCCTGGGCGTGGTGGCTGGGCTGCAATTATTTGTTATCAGGATGGGCAGATCCATGAAATGGGGGGAGGGGATCCCAGTACCACTAATAACCGGATGGAAATGCAAGGGGCGATCGCCGCCTTGGAATTTTTCAAGAAATCTGGACAAATTGAGCCAATTATTTTGCATACGGATAGCGAATACTTAATCAAAGGAATTACCCAATGGATTCATGGGTGGAAAAATAAAGACTGGAAAACTGCCAGCGGTAAACCTGTGCTGAATCAAGACTTGTGGCAAAAGTTAGATGGCCTCAACTCTTCTGTCATTAAATGGCAACATGTGCGCGGTCATAGTGGCGATCGATACAATGAACGATGTGATGCGATCGCCAAAGCTTATGCATTTGGTAACAAAGTCAAACTTCAAGAATATCAACCAAAATCCCACAGTCCGATAGAGAGGTTACAATGTTCGGGGAACTCTGACCATAAACTCTCTGATTTAAATATGGACATTAATCTTAACGCATCTTCTGAATCTATAGATTCCTTACCTCGTGAGGTTAGGGTAAACCAACTGAGAAACTTGATCGAGACTCTGCAAATTGCTGATGAAATTTCCACGAAAGGGTATTTAATTACCAGTTCCGAACTCGCAGACTTGATGGATGTCAATGCCAGTGCTGTCACCAGTCGTGGTGATAATTGGGTATGGCGTAATTGGATTGTGTCACGAGTGCGGCGCGAAGGAAACCAAATTCTCTGGCAATTAGAAAGAGTGGATTTGGTCAGTGAAGAAGCAGCAGAAAGCTAATTGTTAGTTGTTAGTTGTTAGTTGTTAGTTGGTAGTTATTAATCTAACAACTAACAACAAACAACTAACAACTAACAACTAAGAACCAACAACTAAGAACCAAAGAATCCCTACCCAACAACTAAGAACCAACAACTAACAACAAACAACAAACAACTAACGATTAAACTAACTAAAATCATTGATAACTACGGCCACGCCATTGAGTGGGTCGGTTTATGGCGGAAATAAAAATCCGCAGAAAGGCGAATGGATCTGCGAGAGGAGAAAACCAAAACATCAACTTAGCTAATGGAGTGGCACGACTGCGATCGTAAGAAGGGGCGATCGCAAAATTCAAAGCAAATCTAATCACCAGCAAAAATATATTTAACCTCAGCAATAGTAGGAATAGTATGTTGGGTTGAGGAACGAAACCCAACGAGAAAACACCTGAGAACAAACCCGTCAACACCACCGGCAACGGTAAACCTTGAACCGCGAATAGCAGCAATACATCTCCCCAAGTCTGAAGTTTAGATGAAGCATCTTTCAGATCGAGACTGCGGCCCCATTCTTGCCAAGTTTCTTTCATCCCCTCATACATTCGCACCTTGAGCACTTTTGCCCCATCCAAAAAGCCCACTTTAAACCCTTGTTTGGCGGCATTTCTGGCTAAAGTCACATCATCACAAAAAGATTTCCGGGCAGTGGTATAGCCATCAAGTTTAGTTAACACCGATCGCCGACAGAGAAAACATTGCCCATTAGCCATCACCCGTTGCTCTCCACCACTGTTGGTCCCCGTCGGGCCAAAGCGGTAAACCAAGGTCATCAACAACGCCGGTTGTAACCACATTTCCCCAGGGGTTTCTAAAATAAATTGCGGGGAAAGGGAAACCAAATCATAACCGCCCGCTTCGGCTACTTTGAGTAAACCAGCGATTAACCCTGGGTGGGGTTGGGTATCCGCATCAATGCCTAAAATCCACTCGCTGGCTGGAGAACTTTGTAAAAAACCTGTATGCAATGCCCACGGGCGTCCCACCCAATCTTTTGGTAATGGATCGTCATTAATTAAGCGAAAGCGGGGGTCTTTGTGGGCGATCGCCTGAACCAATTCGGGAGTGCGATCGGTGGAATAACTATCCACCACAATCACTTCCCGGAGTTCATAGCTTTGGCGGGTCAAGCCATCCAAACAAGGCTGAATCCGTTGCGCCTCATTCAAAGTAGGCACCACCACCGTCACCCAGCCCAATTGTTCCAGAGTGGCGGACTGGGGTTCAATTGGCGGCATCCTAAATGGACCTTTGATCAAGCGAGAAAGTAACAAAATCACCGCTGGGATTTGCAGCAGCAGGAGTGGTACAACCCAAGCGCTGATTGACCAATCGGCGAAAATCGATGTTTGGGCAAATAATTGGGCAAATAAAAAGTAAATCATCATAACAAAATCTTTAATCAGGCAACTTGGTTGCTTATCACTTGGTTGCTTATCATAATTGTTTCCGGGATGGTTTCCAGGCAAACATTGACGGTTTTAAAGGTTTTGAGCGGGGCAAAACTCTTAATAAATACAAATAAAAAGAAATAAAAAGCACTGGTGGCGTTAGTCGTCCAGTGCTATGGGATGCATGAGTATTGCCATCCAAGGTGCTGCTAGGTTAAATCAGTGCGGCGGAGACTATGGTTATTTTGCCAGCATTTTTACCGGGGACACTACTAAATTTTCTGCGTTGTCCGGTTTGACCCCATCGCTGTTGCTGATTGCTTCTTCCGTAGAAGTTGGTGCGGCCATCCACCAGAGGACGATCGCCGGTACGACACCCACCAGTAAGCCCAAGGCGGTGGGAATTAAAAAGCGAGAGTCTAAGGAAGTAACGGTAATTACGGCACCGAAGGCGAAGTTAACCAGATAAACCGTCAGGGGAACCAGTAGTTGCGATCGCTGCACATTTAAGGGTTTTTTCTCCCAGACGATGGCAGCAACGGTCATAAAGACTACACCAGTGCCGATCCAGCCGCTGAGGTTACGATAGGGCATCCCAAAGAATTCTCCTACTTCTTGGAATTGCCAGAAGGGAACGGCGGTCTGAGTCATGGCGGGGTCCAGTACCAAATCCCAGGCGGTGAGTAAGATGGAACCCAGGGCGATCGCGCCAACCTGCTGAATCCAAGGGGCTATTCTAGTATTTTCCAACCCAGCGCGGGCTAGGAGATAAGCGGAAAAACCGAGATAAAACCAGGACAGGGGAATGGTAAATGGGACTAAACCGGCAATTTTATATCCCAACCCACTTAAATATTGGTAATGACCAAAGGGAAAACCTGTGCTGGTGCCTAAAAGTTCACTGCTTAAGGACAAGACCACCGCTGGCAACATAAAACCCAACCACTGCCGCACCCCTAATACTCGATAAGCATAGATGGCAACTGCGGCGGCTCCTAACACAATATATCCGACCCCGCCATTCGCCATGCTCACTTGGAAAACATCTTGGCCAAATTTTGACAAGCTCAAAATAAATTCTGGATTGGGAATCACCAGGATGAGTCCCGCCAATCCAAAGGCCATTGCAGCGATATGACCAATTAGGCATATGCGCTCGATCGTTACAAGTTGCCTTATCGAAATCATAAAGAAATTCTTAGAATAGGGAGTTAGTTCGCTTTAAACTTTATATTACTTTACATTTAAACAATAAACCACAGATTGTCAATCAGATTGTCAGATACAGCTTGTTCATTATTTACTTAACACATTGCCCTCACCCTAAATCCGGATCCTCTACCCCCCTTTGAAAGGGGGGGAGGGAGAGGGACTTTGAAAGCAGATCGGATTATTTCTGAACAAGCTGTACTACCATACCTGTAAGGCTTGACCGCGTACTTCGGTGTTAATCTTTCCTCGGTTATAGACCACTTGTCCCCCGACAATTGTCACCACGGGCCATCCGGTTAAATTCCAGCCTTCAAAGGGACTCCAACCACATTTGGTGAGCATATTTTCCGCCAATACTGGATGATAGCTGTTTAAATCCACTAACACCAAATCCGCATCATACCCAGGAGCGATCGCGCCTTTATTGGCAATACCATAGCCTTTCGCGGGGGCGGCGGACATCCAGTGAGCCACTTGTGCTACGGTACAGCGTCCTTGCATTGCTTGGGTCAACATCAACGGCAGAGAGGTTTGCACTCCGGGCATCCCCGACGGACTATTGGGATATGCTTCGGCTTTTTCCGCCAAAGTATGGGGCGCATGATCCGTGGCAATAAAATCAATCACCCCATCCAGCAGCGCTTGCCAGAGAATCTCATTATCTTCGGGATCTCTTAAAGGCGGATTCATCTGTGCCAAGGTGCCAATAGTTTCATAAGCACTGGTATTTAAGAGTAAATGCTGCGGTGTAACTTCTGCTGTCACCCAACTGGGTTTATCTTGGCGCAGCAAATTCGCCTCAACCCCCGTGGACAGGTGCAAAATATGCAGTCGTCGCTGATATTTTTTGGACAATCGTAGGGCTCTTTGAGTCGCCAACAACGCCGCTTGCTTATCTTGAATGGTTGAATGAATCGCGGGATCGGTACATCCGGCAAATTCCTGTCGCCGTTGACTAATCCGTTCTTGGTCTTCCGCATGGACGGCAATTAACCGCGAACCATTGGCAAAAATTGGCTCTAGCAATTCATCGGTATCTACCAAAAGATCCCCCTTCATCGAGCCCATAAAAATCTTAATTCCCGGAGTGGGAGTGGCTGCGAGTATATCCGCTAAATTTTTGCCCGTTGCCCCAATAAAAAAGCCATAATTAACTAAGCATTTCTGGGCTGCTCGCGCTAACTTATCATCAAGGGCTGCTTGGTTGCTGGTAATTGGCCGAGTATTGGGCATTTCCAAAAAAGAAGTCACCCCACCGGCAGCACAAGCACAGGTGGCGGTAAATAAATCTTCTTTATGTTCCAAACCCGGTTCCCGGAAATGAACTTGCGGATCGATGACTCCAGGCAACAAAGTTAAGCCCGTGGCGTCGATAATTTCACAGTGGTGGCTCTCAGGGGGCGAAATTTCTCGATCGATTTGGACAATTGCTCCCCCCCGCACCAAGACATCACCGAGTAAAAATTCCCCATCAGTTTGGAGGATCCGAGCTTGTTGGATTAATAAGTATGAATCAGCAGACATGGCTTCAATTAGGCGGGGTTCCCCCACCTTTCCTCACGAGTCGCTTTACAATACTAGGATATGACTTTCCGGTGCCGAATGGTTGCCACCAGGGGATAGAACTGAAAAAAATAAAAAAGTTGTCAAAAATTCTTTTAACCTTTTAAATTAGAAGTAAGACGTTGGTAAATCTGAAGATCGGCGGCTGGGGCGATTCCGCTATCTCCCCCATCCAAACAGTTCAATATGCTTACCAGGGCAGCTTTGTGGAATTTCCCCTTACCAGACCCCATATTACCCAGTCACAGATTTGACACCAAACTTACCCTAACCACTGGTCATCACTGACACTAACCATTTGTACAAAGAAAACAATCATCAAAACCTATTACCGGCGATCGGTTCTTCTTTCTTTCCGACCGATAAAAGCCCTCGTCAAAATTTGAGGTGAGGATTTTCTGTTGGCTTCAGTGAAAAGAGAATTGACCAAAAGCCCCTAGCATTTTATTCACTTATCTAAATCTTGGATCTAAATAGGCAACATGACCCGTATCGAGGAAACCGTGTCTGATTCTAAATCTCAATTACCCGTTAATCAAGCCCCAAAGTACACCGAAGAAAACCCCTGGCTTGAATCACTAAAGACCATTGTACTGAGTGGAATTTTAGCAATAGGGATTCGCACTTTCGTCGCCGAAGCCCGTTATATTCCTTCGGGTTCCATGTTACCCACCCTTGAGATCAACGATCGCCTGATTATTGATAAGTTGGGTTATCGTTTTAAAGACCCGCAGCGGGGAGATATTGTTGTCTTTAGCCCGACCCCTGCATTACAAAAGGAAAACTTTAAAGATGCTTTTATTAAGCGGGTGATTGGTTTACCTGGTGATACGGTAGAGGTTAAAGGAGGAAAGGTGTATGTTAACGATCAACCGCTCCAAGAACAATATATTCAAGAGCAACCTAACTATGATTACGGCCCAGTGGTCGTGCCGGAAAATCAATATTTGGTGTTAGGAGATAACCGCAATAATAGTTATGATAGCCACTATTGGGGCTTTGTCCCTCGCGAAAATATTATTGGTCAAGCAGTGATTCGTTTTTTCCCTTTTAATCGCATGGGTGGCATTGATTCTGCTGATAATTAATAATTTAAAATTGATAATTGATAATTAAACCCAGTTATCAATTATCAATTATCAATTACTAGCGAAAAACAACAAACAACAGGGAACAGGGAACAGGGAACAGGGAACAGGGAACAGGGAACAGGGAACAGGGAACAGGGAACAGGGAACAGGAAACAGGCATTCTTGCATTCTGGCAATATTCCCTGATAACCGTTCCCCGTTCCCTGATAACTGTTCCCATTTCTCCAACAGCAAACAACAAACAACAACCAACAATATCTGAATGTTTGCTAAGAGCGATCGCAGCGAATTTCTAACATAAAGCCATCGGGATCGTAAAAATAAATGCCTCTTCCTGTAGGGCGACTGACTGGGCCGTGGTCAATGGGAACTTGATGCGATCGCAACACGGCTACCGCTTGGTCAAATAACTCTGGATCGATATCAAATGCCAGATGATTTGCCCGAGTAAATGCTTTTCTCGGATCTGGATCTGCTGGAGATAAATCCGGTTCAGAAAATAGATCGATGACGGTGCCATCTGGAGTGACAAAATTAGCCACTTTTCCCTCCTCCACTAACTTTTTCAGGGTTGCAGGAATTTCCGCTCCCGTGAGTTCACGCAACCCAAGAATCTGGCCGTAAAAATGGCGAGAAACCTGCAAATCTTGGACGTTAAAAGCAATATGGTGAACGCGACGTAAATTTCCAGCCTCAATCCCGGTCAGATTTGAATTAGACATGATGATTCTCTAGGTTATATTTTTAGTCTTATTCTATCTTAATTGAAAAACGTAATTGAAAAATTTTTCCCCTTGTCTCCGCGATCGCACGATTGAACATTTTCCATGAAAACCCTAGATGCTGACTATTTTTTTTCCCCAAAGCGTTCAGTGGATTATTTTTGCCATAAATTCGGCGGTTTTTGCCGCATTTTTAGGCACAATGTTGGAGTTTGCTGGTCGAATTTGGTGGGGGTTTGAACTGCTGGATCATCCCAGACCCCAATATTGTTTACTGTTGGTATTAGCGATGATTGCTGGGGCGATCGCTGGCAAAACTATTACTGACAAAAGTGTTATTTTTATTTGGTGTATCCCGATTGCCATAAATTTGGGATTAATTTTGCCGTTATTTTTTTCCCACCTTTAACCCAGGATTTTAAATCGGTTAATATCAGTGCTATCCCCAATTTACCGCATCCAAATTTACAGATTGTTCATGCCAATTTAGACCGCGATAATCAGAATTTTTCAGAGGCGATCGCCTATTTAAAAAATCAAAAAGCCGATATTCTCTTGTGGCAAGAAGTGACCCCACAATGGTTGACAGAACTTTCTGCTAGTCTAGCGGATTATCGGTTGGTGATTTCCCGACCCTTAAAAAATACTCAGGGAGTGGCCATGTTTGTGGCTAATAATTCAACCTCCGTATAAATTATGAACCCAGAAATTATTCATTTACCCGACGGTTTCGACCGACCGATGATTGCATCGATTATGCGCTTTTTTGGGAAATAAATTGCTTTCTTTATTAAGTTTACATACCATTCGTTCCCGAAGTCAAGATACTTCCGCTTATCAAGAAATAGAGTTTTCTGCCGCTGCCCAATGGAGTCAAAGGCAGTTAAAGGCTAATCGAGAAGTGATAATTATTGGGGATTTTAATAGTACGCCTTGGTCCGATCGATTTCGCCAGTTTGTGCGAAGGTGCTCCGCACCGCGGCATATGCCGCGATCGAGTGATTTAATTAATTCTCAAAAATGATATGGCTTACAACCGACCTGGTTAGCGGGATTTTCTTGGTTTTTAATGATTCCCATCGATCATTGCTTACATAGTAAATCTCTGGTGACTTATGAGCGCATTGTGGGAAAAAATATCGGTTCAGATCATCTCCCTTTATCGGTCAAAATTGCGGTTCGTTATTAGTTGTTTTTAATGGTTTATTATGGTTTATTGTTGATTGCTTGTTTGTAATGTTATATCTACCCCCAAACAAACCATACCCGATCAAAAATTATCCCTATTATAACCAATTAAACCAATTAGAACGAGATCATGCTGAATTTTTGGTAATTTTATCTTAATCTGATGGCGCTTTGATATCATTAGCTTCCCAGGATTTTGCCGATCGCCACCACCATTCTTGAACCAATTTCTGCACATCCGATCGCACTTGTTCATAATATTGAGACTGACACCAAGGACGTAAAGATAATACGGTGCTTTTAGGAGAAATCGCCTTCACCAGACAGCTAGGGGCTGGTTCTTTCAGTACCAAAGGATGAGTTTTGATTAATTGTAATAACTCATAAATTGTGGTATCTAAAGAATATTTTTTTGCTTCATTTAAGCAGATTTCGCCCAAGTCTACGGTGACATCTACTCGACGAATTTTTAAAGTTGTCGTATTTTTTAAAGTGCCATTAAATAACTGGGCATTAGGCACCATAATTTTAATATAATCTGGGGTAATAATTGTAGTAGAAAAAATACCAATGGCATCTACTAAACCCGATACTCCAGCCGCTTCAATCAAATCACCAACTTCAAAAGGACGCAAAGTAATCAACATCACCCCAGCAGCAAAATGAGACAATGTATCCCGCCATGCTAACCCAATGGCTAAACCAGCAGCCCCCAAAACTGCCACCAGAGAAGTGGATTGAATTCCTAACGCATTCAAAGCGGCAATTACGCCAATAATTAAAGTAGAAGTTTCCGCCGCTTGAATTAAGAATTTGCGTAAGGTTGCCTCGGTTCGGCTGAGGGTTTTAGTCATCACTCGACTAACCAAACGAATGGCAAACCGAGTCAACACTAAAATAGCGATCGCCACCAAAAGTTTTGGCAGCAATAGCCAAATTTGCGTTAATACCTGATCGGAGATTAAAACGATTAATAGAGTGTGAAGCATCATACAGCAATTTTCTATTAAATAAACCACAATAATTTGTAGCGGCCCGCGCATTCCGGCAGTGTAGGGGCGAATGGCCATTCGCCCCTACGATGCTTAGAATATTAACTGTACGGGCGAATGGCCATATAGCCTGACGGATTATGCTCCGCAAGGACGCCCCTACCCTTGGGCGCAGGCCCGATCGTGGTTTAGTAATCTGAAAACCCCTGTAAAAATAGGGAATGGTAGGGGCACAATGCTTGCGCCCGCTTGCGCCCGCAACGGGTAGGGGCGATCGCGAATCGCTCCTATATATAGCTGTCACGATCGCGCTACTTTTTCCAGGGGTTCTAGCTGATCCACGGTGACTCTAGGCAGTCGATGTTTAAAACCACAGAGAATTTCCCAAGAAATCGTACCGATCGCGTTTGCCCAGTCATCGGCAGTAATTTCATAATCTCCGTCACTGCCCAACAGGGTGACAACTTCTCCCGCTTGTACATTGGGAACGCTACTGACATCAATCATCATCTGATCCATTGTAATGGCTCCCAACTGGCGCACCTGCTGACCTCGGATTAACACCTGCATTTTATTGGAAAGCAGACGGGGCACACCGTCCGCATAGCCAATACCAATCACCGCAATGCGTAAGGGGCGATCGGCAATAAACCTATAACCGTAACTGACCCCAGTCCCCGCTTCAATGGTTTTTACCTGGGTGACACGGGCTTTGATTTGCATCAGGGGTTTCAAATTGCAAGTATGGCGCAAATGGGGCGCCGGATATAATCCATAAAGTCCCAAACCCACTCGCACCATATCGTAATGTAATCCTGGATCTGTTAATGTCGCCGCTGAGTTGGCAAAATGCAGGCGGGGCATTTTAGGCTGGATCTGAGCAATAGTGCGAATGGCTTGTTGAAATCGGGCTTGTTGTTGCCGCATCACCGTTTGATCTAGGCTATCGGCGGTGGCTAAATGGGAATAGATGCTGGCAATGGTGAGATTGGGCAAACCCTGGATCAGTTTGACAAACTCTGCCGCTTGCTGCCAGGGTGCCCCTAGTCGGGACATTCCCGTGTCTAATTTAATATGTACCGGCACGACCCAATCGGTATCGCTCAAAATCTCAGAAAATACCAGGGCTTGCTGGGGCGTGCAAACTGTTGGTTGTAGCTGCCATTGGGCGATCGCGCAGATTTGCTCTGGGGTATAGGTGGCACCCAAAACCACGATCGGGGCGGTAATTCCCGCTTGCCGCAGTTCAATTCCTTCGGGAATAGTCGCCACCCCCAGCCAACTTGCCCCCGTTTTCAGTACCGTTTGGGCAACGCTGACCGCCCCATGACCATAAGCGTCTGCTTTCACCACTGCCATCAAATCCGTCTCCGATGAAATCAGCCGTTTAATCTCTCGGACATTATGGCTTAAAGCATTCAGGTCAACTTCTACCCAAGCACGTTGACGCAACCAGTCCACCGAATTCTTGCTCTCACTCCTTGATGGCACTCTGGGGGTTGGATCGGGGCTTAACATCTTTCATCACTCCTTGTTTTGGCTAATGTTGCCTAATTTTGTCACACCACTATTGAACTTGGGACGGCACTATTTATCCGGAAGTCCTTGACAAGTAGATTTTAAACAGAGATTTTAAGAGGCGATCGCCTCAAGTTACAATTTAATCTGACCGTTTACCATCTATTTATTTGCTATTCGTTATTACTTATTCGTTATTCAAAAGGCTATATTACCAATAAACAATACTTGATAAGTAATATAAATCATCCTCTAGTGGCTATTGTTGAGGCAAAATATCGGCAATAACTTCATTGAAAATCCCTCACAATTGCCCGTCAATCAACTCAACTTCATCACATTTATTTACCATTAATAATTATTTGCTAAAATTATTTGCTAAAATTACTTGCTAAAATTACTTGCTAAATCACCAAGTATTGATCAATGATAAATTATTTACACAATATAATGGATCTATTTTGATTATGTTAACTCTAATTGAACAAGTTATTTTGCAAAAACAATCAATTATTTATGTAGTAATTGACAAAAAATTTAAAATTGTTATGGCGTCAGATAATGTTAATAAATATACAGATGCTTCGGATATTATTATAATTGGAAACGATATCAGAAATTATTTTCCCGAAATATTCGGCCTAGAAGCAAAATGCCTGGATCTGATAAATAATACCGATCAACATAGCTTTGAAATCGAAGGTATATCACGAGAAAAAAGCGATAAAAAACCTGTTTACTTTAACTTAAACATTGTGGGAATTGCTGAAAATGTAAATCCTGGTTTCATTGTCTTAATAATCAAAGATGTAACTAGGGAGTTTTCCCTCAAGCAGAAGTATGTACAATCGGTGAATAATTACTACCTATTTTTAAACAAAATAATGGAAACAAATGCTTATATTAATCGATTAATTGATTCAATGGCAGATAGTTTATTTGTTACGACATTTTCGGGTAAAATTAAACAATTGAATCAGGCGGCGAAGCAGTTGTTTGGTTATGAGCAAGAGGAACTAATTGGCCAGCAAATTTCGCTGATTATTACCGATGAAATAGTTTTGAAAAAAATCAGTAAACAAAGCGATGAGTTAGATCCTAATTATCCCTGGGAAGACAAAAGTGGGAAATATCTAGAGGTAAATTGCCGGACTAAAAATGGCAAGGAAATTGTGGTGGCTTTTTCTTGTTCTATGTTTTCCACCGAGAGTGCTGAGTTACAAAATTATATTTACATTGGTCGAGATATCACCGATCGCCTGCGGATGGAAGCGGCACTGCAAAAAGCTAATGAAAATCTGACCGAATCAGTGCATCAATTACAAGAGCGTAACCAGGATATTACTCGATTAAGCAAATTGAGCTATCAACTTCAAGGGTGTTTTACTTTAGAGGAAGCAGAAAGAGCGATCGCGGCAATGGTGCCGCCAATATTTCCCGAAAGCATTGGGGCAATATTGACAACGCTCGACGATCAATCAGAGCCGAAACTGGTGACGACTTGGGGTGACTTACCTGCGAGCAACTGGCAAAACTTCTTGATATCTAATTGTCCGGCATGGACATCAGGACAACGCTATTTTATTTGTGATCATCAACTATGCTCATTTCGGCAAAATATCGGCCTAGATTCATCAAGGGATTCATCTTGCTGTATTCCCATGCTCGTGCAAGGACAAACCATCGGCTTATTATATTTGAGTTGGCCTGAATTAGAGCAAATCACTCAGGAAAAACAAGAATTAGCCATGACCGTGGCCGAACATATTGGGTTAGCTTTGATCAACTTAACCGTGCGAGAAACGTTAAAGAATCAAAGTATTCGCGACCCCCTGACCGGATTGTTTAATCGGCGTTATCTCCAAGAATCTGTGGAACAACAAATCCAGCGAGCGGCAGCACAACAACAATCGATGGGGATAATTATCTTGGATGTGGACTATTTTAAACGCTTTAATGATACTTTCGGACATCAGGCTGGGGATATCGTTTTGCAGGTGATCGGCCAATTATTAATCCGATCGATTGGCAATGGGGATCTGGCTTGTCGCTACGGGGGTGAAGAATTTCTGGTGGTATTACCAAATGCTGACTTGGAAGTGACTCAAGCCAAAGCCGAAACACTCCGGTCAGGGGTGAAGTTGCTCCGGTTAGAGGATAAAGGCCAATCTCTGGGATCAATTTCCGGCTCTTTTGGGGTGGCTTGCTTCCCGGAACATGGCCAGACCCTCCCGGATTTAGTGGCGGCAGCAGATGCGGCTTTGTATGAGGCGAAAAGGCTAGGGCGCGATCGCGTCGTCACAGCGGCGGATATCGCGATCGCCGATGGGAAATCCCATGATTTCGATCCCTGAGCAGATATTTGAGGTTGGGTGAGGAAAACCTAGGCAACCCTAAACACCGAGACTAAATTACCAAGGCAGGGTAAATCCGATTAAAATGTTCAAGCAGATAATCTGGAATCAAGCCTGGAATCAAGCAAAAATTCCCCCAAAGGTAATGGGTAAGTCCTGTAGAGCATAATAAGGAATGAACCGAACCAAATCTGATGTTCATCATCACGCTTGGGTACGCGGATATCAGGGGTCTGAGAAACTTGTTTATGGGAGCAATGTGGCAAGCGCAATGAATCCTTTTTTAAAAAAATTCTGCGCTGGGCGTGGTCTGGAGTACCTGAAGGTCGATGAGCATTGGCGAATCCAAGATTTTTCTCACGACGTTCAAAAGTTTGTGATTGCTCCAGAAACTCTCGCAGTGGGAAAAGATATCTATGAATTTTTACCGGAACTTTCCGACTGGAAAGACTCTTTAAGTGCTGTTTTAAGCGGGCAAACCGATCATTTTCAGTTAAGCAAGATTCATCGGGGGTCAAAAAACCAGCCTCCGGTTTATTTTGATTTGTGGGCGATCGCCAACGATAACGCTGCACCTACCGACTTGTCCACCCCGAATCAGCCCCATCAATTGATGATTTTCCTGGAAGATACCACCGCCTCTTTTATCTTAGAACAAAAATTAGCGAAACAGGACAAACAGGTTAATTTTTTACTCAACAAAATTCAAACGGATCACTTGTCCATCGATCAAATCATTGATTGGCTAGGATTTCCTTTATTTATTACTGATGACTCTGGGGATATTTTGAAAGCTAATTATGCGGCTGAAAAAATCTTAAAATATCATAGAAATGAACTAATTGCCATAAATATTAATGAAATTATTACTGATTTCAATATTTTAAGTTATATCAAAAACAACCATCTAGTTGCCGAAGATGATTGCCTAAAATATGTCGAAACCTTATGCAAGCAAAAAACAGGTGAAGAAATTTATCTAGCTTTTTCCGCCGTATTAATTCACTCAGAAATCCCAGAAATTAAATCAACTTATATTTATCTGGGTCGAGAAGTAGGCAATAGTAAACAAATGGAATTGGCGATTCGGCAAAATGAAGCTTACTATCGATTAATTACGGAAAACACTAATGATTTAATTTCTCGACAAACTCCAGAAGGCATTTATTTATTTGTTTCTGATTCTTGTCGCTCTTTATTAGGTTATGAACCAGAAGAAATGATTGGTTGTTTGGCGGATGAGTTTTTTCATCCAGAAGATAAAGTGCCAATATTTAACAGCAATAATCCCTTGGTACGTCACCGGATCCGTCGTCAGGATGGTGCTTATATTTGGGTGGAAACCAATCGCCGCTTAGTGCGGAATCCCCAAAATTCTAAAGAATTAGAAATTCTGGCAATTTCTAGAGATATTTCTGAATATATTAGCGCCGAAGCTAAGTTACAAGAACTGAATGAAACTTTAGAAACTAAAGTGGCTGAACGTACGGCGGCTTTGGAAGAAGTGAATATACAGTTTTTAGAGGAAATTGTAGAACGGAATCGAGTGGAAAAAACGCTCCGATCCAGCGAACAAAGATTGCGGCGGCAAAGTAATGCTTTATTAGAACTGACAAAACATCGCACCCGGACCGGGGGAGATTTACATTTAGCCATTCAGGAAATTAGCGAAGTGGCGGCTCGAACTTTGGAAGTGGAACGGGCGAGTGTCTGGCTATATAATGAGAAAAAAAGCGCGATTGTTTGTTTTGATTTGTATGAGCAAAGCAGCGATCGCCATGGTTCAGAAATGCCGATATCCGTCAGTGATTATCCCCAATATTTTCAAGCTTTAACCGCTGAACGCATCCTGGCAATAAGTCATGTGGAAACTGACCCTAGGGCTCAAGAATTGGCGGCTAATTATTTAGTACCTTTAGGGATTGTTTCTCTTTTGGATGCCCCAATTAGACTAGCAGGTAAGATTGTTGGGGTGATTTGTATTGAACATACCGGCAGTCCCCGGCAATGGGCTTTAGAAGAAGAAAATTTTGCCGCTTCTTTGGCGGATTTTGTGGCTTTAGCGATGGAAGAGTCGGAAAGAAAACGGGCTGAGGCTGAACTCCAAAAAGCTAATGAAGAGTTGGAAATGAGGGTAGAAGAACGCACCGCAGCTTTGCAAGCGTCTAATCATCAATTAAGAATTGAAATTCAAGAACGTCAGCAAGCTACGGAAGCTTTGCGAGTTGCGGAGGCGAAATATCGAAGTATTTTTGAGAATGTGACGGAGGGGATTTTTCAAACCAGTCCTGATGGACGTTTTCTTAGTGCTAATCCCGCATTAGCGAGAATTTTGGGCTATGGGACTCCGGAAGATTTGATGCAGCGGGTGACGGATATTCGCAATCAACTTTATATCGATCCAAAACGTCGCGATGATTTTATTCATGCGATCGCCAATTCTGGGGCTGTATCGGATTTTGAGTCTTTAGCTTATTCTACTGGGGGCAATGTAATTTGGATTTCTGAAAATGCTCGCGCCGTTTATGATGAACATGGTCAAATCCTTTATTATGAAGGTACGGTTCAAGACATTACTACCCGGAAAATTGTGGCGGAAGCCCTGCGTTATCAGCGGGAAGAATCGGAACAATTGCTGTTGAATATTTTGCCAAAACCGATCGCCGAACGGTTAAAACTGAATGAAAGTGTGATTGCGGATAGCTTTCCCGAAGTAACGGTGATGTTTGCGGATATTGTCGGTTTTACCCAGTTAAGTGCCCAAATTTCCGCGAAGCAATTAGTGGAATTGTTAAATAAAATTTTCTCCCTGTTCGATCAATTAGCGGATAAACATGGGTTGGAGAAAATTAAAACTATTGGGGATGCTTATATGGTGGTGGGAGGCTTGCCCACTCCTCGACAGGATCACGCGGAGGCGATCGCGGAAATGGCCCTGGATATGCAAGCGGCAGTAGTCCAGTTTAACCATGAGTTAAATATCCCCTGTCCGGAACCGTTGCGGATTCGCATTGGGATTAATTCTGGCCCCGTGGTGGCTGGGGTAATTGGCTTGAAAAAATTTATTTACGACCTGTGGGGAGATACGGTGAATACTGCCTCGCGCATGGAGTCTCAGGGCATTCCGGGCTGCATTCAAATCACCACCTCCACTTATCAGTTACTCAAAAACCAGGATAAATATCATTTTGAACAGCGCGGGCAGATCGAGGTTAAAGGTAAAGGTCTGATGACTACTTATATGCTAACCGCTAAAACTTCTATTTAACCGACCAAGTTAACTGACAAAAAACCTCGGTTGTCCCAAACCGAGGTTTTTTTGTATTTATCAAGTGACTTATCGAGTTATTTGGATTAATGTTTGGATTAATGTTTGGATTAATGTTTAGAACACGGTTTAGAGCACGGTAGAGAGTTCATCGACAATTTGCACTCGTCCCCGGTAGATAGAACCCAGGAGGCGATCAACGGAAAAGCGGTCTTCTTCGCTGATGGATTCATCTAAAATTGCGGCCATTAGTCCATAGCGGTCTGCTTTGGTGATTTTATGAGTGTCGCGGACAACGGCAAGTAGTTCAGAAATGGCTCCGGGGATCAGTTTAATGGGGAACATGGGACGTTTTTTTAACTCGATACTTATATCATCTCCCCATTACCCAGATTAACCTGCGATAGCGCATCCGCGCCGCGAGAGCGATCGCACCTGTCAAGCACTGGTGATTTTTTCCCTGCGATCGCGTGATTTCCGTTATCCCTGATGATGATTTTGGTCACAGTCAATGATCCTTATTGGTTATTCCGGTGAATTGATCGATAACCAATCACCAACCAATCACCATAATTCGTAGCTTAACCGACTTATCCATGTCCCTATCGCCAATTGCCCACTAAAACATAAGGCGACCAAAAATAAGGAAATTTGTATCCATCTTGTTGTAAAAGACTTAACTGAGCCCGTCGCAGTGCTTCGGCTTTAGAAACGTTGGGATCGCGGGCTAATTCCTGATAGAATCTGACCATTAGCTGTGCCGTAGAATCATCGCTGACTTGCCACAATGTGGCCAAGGTACTGCGTGCCCCTGCCCTGACCACAACACCCGCTAATCCCAAGGCAGCGCGATCGTCTCCAGCGGCGGTTTCACAAGCACTGAAAACCAATAATTCAATCGGCCTCGATAATTCTGCTTCTTTTTTGCGGAGTAAATTATCTAAATCTTTGACATTAATTTTACCATCCCAGCTTAAAATAAAGGTATTTTTCGCTTGAGAACTAAATTGGCCGTGAGTAGCAATATGAACTACTGGAAAAGATAGTGAATTGATTTGCTCTTGTAAAGTAGCGCTAGTAAATTCCTCATTTAAGATAACCTGACTGGGAATTTCTGTGGTAATTTGCTGTATTTCCTTCTCTACATTCGGCAGCGCCGAGAACCCATGCCTTGCTGCTGATAAACCGGCGATTAGTAGTTGGAGATTTTCTCTAAATAACGGTTGAGATGGGAGGAGTTGCAGTCCAGGATTGAGGGCAATACTATAGGTTTCAATTAAATATTTATCTCCATCGTGCAAAGCCGCCATTGGAATATTTCGCAGGAGTCCATCGAGGATAAATACCAAAGTTTGCACCTGACTATTTTTTAAATCAGATTCAGCAGGCAAAATTAGCCAATTATATATTTGTTGAGCCGTTTCTAAACCTCGTTTATTGTTACCCGATTCTCGGGCGATATTTTGCCTTAATTTATTTATTTCTGATTCAACTTTTCCCTGAGTTTGCATTGTATTGTAAAGACGTAATGGTGCGTTGGGTAAAGCTAAGATTACGGCAATTCTGTCCGGTAAAATAATCGGATAAATTACCGCAGCGGTGGGATCAAGTTGGTCAATTTGTACAGGGTTTGCGTCTAAACAAGCTTCTTGAAAAAAGTTGTCTAGTTCAGCGAGTTGTAGGTATTCGATCGCCTGTCTAGCGGCTCGTAAATTCTCTTGATTCGCTTCTTCATTCGGAGCGGTTAATAAACTGACAAATTCCCGATAAACGGGTTCAATACTGTCCCGAAAAGAAAACTGAATATCCGGGTTATCGGGATTGATAGAAGCTAAATCTTTGCGTAGATATTGCAGGGTTTCCACGGCAACGGAATAAGCAGCGATCGCCTCTTTTCTATTTCCTTGGGCTTTCAACACTCTTCCTAACTGCCACTGCCATCGATAAGCAATTTCTGTGGCATTGATGGATTGGGCTAAAACTAAAGCTTTTTCGGTGATATTTTTGGCTTCTTCCGGTTGTTTTGTCAGTTCATATAATTTCCCTAAACTACCTAGGGCATAAGATTCAGTGCGGGGGTCATTTAACTTTTTGGCCTGTTGAACTGCGATCGCTAATTCCCTAGCCATCTTAGAAATTTGCGATCGCTCATTTAAGGATGAATCGCGATCGAAAGATAATCGCATTAAATTGTTAACCCAATTAATTCGAGCATTTACCGATTGACGACTAATGGGTAATTGCTCAAGTTGTTGTTGAATTAAGGGAACTAAAGATTGCGCTTCCTTGAGTTTTTCTGTATCAATTAGTAAACTAAGCTGGTTAAGCTGCGCTCGCAATCTCAAAGCGGGAGAATTAGATTGATCCGCTACTTTTTGATAGCCATTGAGAGCAATTTTGATTTCAGTATTGGCGGTTTTTTGGTCTCTGAATTCGAGGGCA
Organism: Planktothricoides sp. SR001; assembly: GCF_001276715.1. Taxonomy (GTDB): domain Bacteria; phylum Cyanobacteriota; class Cyanobacteriia; order Cyanobacteriales; family Laspinemataceae; genus Planktothricoides; species Planktothricoides raciborskii. Next base: position 106,162 of record NZ_LIUQ01000001.1, read on the forward strand.
TTTTTGGCGATCGCTCTAGCTGTATTGGCTAAACTTAACTCAGCCTCTGCGATCGCCGATGATAACCTTAAATTTTGTGATATAGTTAAACTTTGCTGCAATAATTCCCGGGATTTGGCTAAATCCCCGGTAGCCCGTAAGACATTGCCTAGACTGCGTAATCCCGTGGCTTTAATTAAAGAGGCCGGTTCATTTTTTATGGCAATTTCTACCGCTTCCAAAGTTGTCCGCGATCGCCGATAAAGTCCTAAAGTTTGCATTGCCTGAGCTTGGTTAATTTTGGCGCCGATCGCTCCTGCGGTATCATTAATTTCGGCGTAAGTTTTTGCGGCATCCTGCCAACTACTTAAGGCTGCTTCCGTTTGACCTGTCGCATATTGCAAATGACCTTGGGTATTGAACGCTTGCGCTAAAATCGATAATTCTGCGGCATTAAAATCAGTTTTTTCCGGGGTTTTAATCAGGGCAATACAAGAGGCGATCGCATTCGTCGCCTCTGGCCATTGTCCTAATTTTTGAGCGGCCAAAGATAAATAATTCAATGCCAACGCTTCATTTAATGAATCTCCTGCCCGATGAGATTCTGTCACCGCTTGTTGCCACACCGTTGCCGCTTGGGAAAATTGTTCCGCTTGGAAAAAATCCCGACCTTCTTGCAACCGTTGTTGATAATTATAATTCTGGGGAGTTTGGGCAACGGCTGTTATATCTTTGGTGTCATCGCTATTTGATTTTAAAATAGCGATCGGATTTGGCAGAATCGGCATCATAGCGATCGCCATTCCCACCCCAATACTAAAAAAAAATTTTGGATAATTTTTCATTGATATTCCCCTAGGAATGATGGTGATAATATTAAGTGCGATCGGACAGAAACCGGGTTTCTAGCAAAATTGTTGGGAATAGACGCAAAAATCATCGCAGAAACCCGGTTTCTTTCATTCGGATATTAATAGGACTTACGGAACGAATCTATATATGGCGTATTGGTGCGTTACTGCTCGGAACAACACCCTACGGATAGCGTTCATGCGTAATTCCTGATTAATTCACAAGACAGCCCTCCTGGGGTCTTAGATTAAGATTATTCGGCGTTGCCGTCGGCGTTTTAGCCACCAACTCCATATTTCCATTAGCATTAATCGTCCATCCTTGGGCTTCCACCAGTGGCAGATTTGACTGTGCAGAAATCACCGGATTTGGGATTTTTTCCCAAGAGAAAAACTCTCCCAGGGGTCTTAAATCAATCCAAGTGGCCTCATCATTCATCGCATCAATTGGATTTGGTGGTATCCCCCCCTTGCCGGTGACAATAAACTCGCTTTGTTGCTCACCGGGACGGCAGCTAGAATCGATTTGTTTGGTGGCATCCACAATATTTTCCGGTAACTGGATTAACCCAGAAGTCACATCAATTTCTGTATTAATTTCCACGATGCCACTAAATTCCGCACCTAGTGCTGATGTAGCAGTAATGTCACTTTTGGGGGTTGGTTCATCCCGAAACGCTGTGCCAAAAATCCCATTTGCATCGATCATCACACGACCGCCAAAACTTTGTGCGGCATTGGCATTAATATCACTATTTTCTAAAGCCACTAAGTTGTCCGTATTGATGGTAATATTCCCACCAGTTGCTAGGCCGGTGGCTTCGGTGATCATGGTACTACCCCGACGTAATTCAATATTTGATGCGTTAACAGTAATATTCCCCTGGTCTCCAGAGGCTGCCTTTGCCGTAATAATTCCCTCGTTATCCAATAAAACAGAATTTGCTTGAATCTCAATACTACCCGCTGGCCCTTTTCCTTGAGGAGTTAGGTTACGACTATGAAAATTACTCGCGCTTACGGTAGCACCATCCCGGATCGTCAGTCGATCAGTAATAATATTCACATCGCCCCCCGCTCCTGTCCCAGTGCCATCTTTCCTCCCATCTATGGCACTGGCCAATAACCCAGTGCGACGGATTTCAGTCTGACCAATTAGCTCTATGGTTTCGGCTGTGATGCTTAATTGACCAGCATTCCCCGCCGCAAAAGTAATCGTGCTGATCTGAGATCCATCAGTGAGGGCTAACTGACCTGTTTTTATGGTCAAGTTGCCTGCATTGCCTTGTTTATTGGTATAAGTAGTAATTGTAGCGCTATCAGAGAGAGTTAACTGGCCTGTTTCTATCAATAGGTTTCCTCCATTTCCAATAGCTTCTGATTCCACGGAAGTCGCCAATCTGCTACCGGATTTATAAGCAGTATTCAACCCGCTTAAAGTGACTGATTCACTAGCGCGAATCGTCAAATCCCCTGCATTGCCTTGTCCGTAGGTTGCTGTAGAGATAAAAGCTCCATCATAGAGATTTAATTTTGTCGTTTCCAGAGTCAAATTGCCTGCATTCCCAGTGGCTTGTCGATAAACTGCCATCTGCAAGCGGCTACTTACGCCATTGCTATCTAACCCACTGAAAGTCACTGAATCCGCAGCCCGAATACTCAAATCTCCCCCATTTCCCTGTCCTAAAGTTGAGGTGGTGATAGCGGCTCCATCAGAGAGAGTTAAATTATTGCTTTCCAGGATAACTGTGCCTGCATTGTTGCTGCCGTTGACATCAACCCCAGTGCCGACAAGACTCGCAAAACCCAAGGGGTTAGAACCGTTTAATTGTATGCTCTCGGTGGTGCGAACCGTCAGATTTTGACCAGGTTGGTTTCCTTCTGTGAAAGAAAGAATCGCTGACCCGTCCCTTAACCACAGATTTCGCCCTTGAATTTGGATTCGACCGCCGCCAGATCCCGAAGCATCTAACGAGGCAGCAGCATTGAGGTAAATATCTCGGAAATCTGTGAGTTCTGAATATCCTAAGTCCCAGCCATTGTCTGTGGCATTTAAGTCAACGGTTTGATGATCTCCAATCCCAGCGAGTTCAATTCTTCCCCCTCTTGACGTGAGGTTTCCTCCGTTTAGCTCAATGTCAGCACTGACTAAAGCTAAGGTTTTATCTTGTACTTCTAAGCCTATAGGACGATTGTTTCTGAGAATTAATCCGGTATTTGGGTCAACAGAGAGATTATTTCCAGAACCTTGGACAATAATTTTGCCCGGATTGACTCCCATTTGTAAGCCGACGGGAAGGGTTACCGTGAGTAAGGGTGTGGTGTCACTGGGTAGGCTACTGAAAGTCGCGCCATCAGCAAAGTTAATTTGATGAGCCGTCGAAGCAAAAAATGAGCCGCCGATGTTTAATTGGGCATTTGGGCCAAAGACCATCCCGTTAGGATTTAGCAAAAATAAATTAGCGGTGCCATTGGCTCGAATTAACCCATCAATATGAGAAATCGAGTTGCCGGTCACTCGACTAAAAATATTTTGAATATCCAAAGCATTATTAAAAAATACTTCCCTACCAGTGGTTAGGGAAAAAGTTTCAAAGCTATGAAACAAGTTTCCCCCAGATTGGGTTCCTCCGTCAATCTGATTAATATTCCCCTGTGGGGTGACAAGGGAATTCACTGGAAGAGTTGCATCGGGGACGATTTGAGCTTTAGCTGCACAGGTTAAATCTATGAAAAATATCGATAAAATTAATATTGTCCTTTGAGTATTTAGGTGGATTTTTAATCGTAAATTTACGATTTTTTCTAGGTAATATTTCATTATACTTAAACCATCGATTGAGCAAACCAAATTTCAGAGAAGTTAAGGAATTTTCTATTTAGAAAACCAGAAATATCTGTAGGGGCCAAGCATGACCGCAGTAGGGGCGAATGGCCATATAGCCTGACGGCATGGGCTTCGCAAGGACGCCCCTACAATATTGTACGGGCGAAGCATTCCGGCAGAAGTTTGATGCTGAAAATATTAAATTAAATACCGGAATGCTTCGCCCCTACGGAATGCTTCGCCCTACCGTGGTTCAGTAGGGGCGAAACCGCTGTAAGTGATTTTGGCGATCGTTAACAATTAGCTTGTAATGAGAGCGCAATAGGGTGGGTAAAATTTTGCCCACCCTAACCAGAAGTAGCTCCTGATTTTTCCGTAAACACTGTTACTTTTTCAGATTAAGGAGTCTATTCTTCTGTTGATTCTTCTAATGAGATCGTCTCTATTGGTAAGGACACAAATTCTTGAAGTCCTGCGGAGTTTAAGAGATTTTGCCACTTTTCCGCAGCGATCGCATCATCAGAGTTTTCCTGCCGAAGTTGGGCTAAAATGGCGATCGCATCATACCAAATTCCCGTTTTTGCATATAAGCCCGATTGAGTCAGGGTATCTGCATTTTTCAGTTCATTCGCTAAAGCTGGATTAACTTCGACTCGTTGCGTCCAGGCATTGATATCAACATTCTTGCTTAAATTATCAGGATCGCACACGATAGAAAAATACCAGTGATAACTACGATTAACTTCAAGATTAATCGATTCAGGCAAGCGGATAACTAAGGTTTTCGCTTCCCCAGAAATGGGAAAGGTCTTTCTGTAGATATCCTCCTCATTTTCATCTTTTAAAACAAATTCTGCGGTTGATGCCGTCGTTTGAGGACTATAGATGAAAAATTGAGGAGAAGCGGAAACTGTCATTCCCGATCTTGGGGGATGATTTGGCAATTTGGGAGTTAATGGAGCCAGCGATGATCCGATTAAATCCTGGTCTAACTCCTGGTCGGCTTCGCATCTTCCTCCTCGATTTTCTAGAGCAAATGGCTTAGATGTTTCAAATGCTTCTGGTGGCGGTGGTGCATAACCGCCTTGGCAACCCGGGTTATTTATGGGGCACCCCTGAGCCAATAGATTCTCTTGTGGAGAATGGTCAGGCCCAAATTTTACTGAGGTATTAGCTTCTCCGGGAAAAGGTCGCACAATTCCCGCAATTGCACTAATTGAAACAAGACAACTGAAAATGCTTAATTTCCATAAAACGCTCATAATTAGAAAATCCTACTAGGATATATTTAATATTGACAGACAATCACGATAGCCGAGAGCAGAAAGCCGCCTTTGCTATATCAGCCGTCATCATCTAAGCCTTCACCAGGGAATCAGACATTTATGTAAGTAGGCTTTTGGCCTAATTGCACGACTAATTACATAATTGAGAACATAATTTAGATGCAGCCATATGATTTTAAATCTTAACAATAACCTGATTAATCATATAGCAATTTAGCTTGGGTTTTTCAGTCTGGGAGTTCAGTCATCAATCATCAACATTCATAAAAATGATCGGCCAATTTCGGCATTGGTGAATCCGGGCGCTGTTTTTGAGTCTTCTTCCCATTGTCCTCTATGAGTACCTCCCCCAAGTATAAGAGGAGTGCCGTCAAATCCTCTTCGTGGTGGTGTATATTTAGCCCGTTTATTTTCTTTTGGGGAAGGTTATTGGGCGAAGGTTACGGAATGATAGGCTAGTCTGAGAAATGGTCGGAGAGTTCCACTGATTCCACCAATCGTAAAAATAAAACCAACAATCGCTATTTTCCCGATTCTGCTCACAAATTTCATAGGTACTCCTATTTTGAGTTCCTGTAGGCACTAACCTAACACATAATATTGGGATCTGTCTAGTTCTGCAATAAAAATTAATCTATCAATGCACCCTTTAACCCTTAGCTTAGGTCAGCAAAACCCGATAAACCAGATCGACATTCACGGGGTGTTGGCGTTTTTTTTAGCAAATGCAGATAAATTATGTGCGACTTTTAGCTGGTAGATATTCGCGTTTTTTCGGCAATTAATACCGTTTACAATTAAAAAAGCATAGAATAGCGGGGCGGGGCGAAGCATTCCGGTATATAGGTTAATATTTTGATCATTGTAGGGGCGAATGGCCATTCGCCCTTGTACGGGCGAATGGCCATTCGCCCCTACGGAATGCTTTGCCTCTACTGTTGGATGAATTTTTGTAAATAGTATAAAATCCGGTAAATACCCCTATAAATGGATTTTGCAAAACTTTATAATTTGGCTAGAATATTATTATGTTTATTGCCAAATAAAATTGCTTTATTTAAACCGATCGCTCGTCGTTTCTGTTCTGTGACTTTTGCCAGTCTATTTCCGACTAATTAAAGTTCCTGGAGTCTTGTAAGCCAATAAAGTTGCCTCTATTTGTCCCACAACTTTACCGCTAAAAATTCTAACTTCTAAATCCGGTAATTCTTGAATTAATGCTAACATTTTTGCCACTTTGTCCGCCATACCCCCGGTGACATCAGTGCCATCAGACCCGCCTAATTCTGGCGCGATCGCATCAAAGTTGTCTGGGGTAATTTTCTCAATAATCTTGCCGGTGCGATCGTAAATACCCGCCACTTCTCCTAATAAAAAAATCCGCTGCGGCTTTAATTCTTTGGCTAAATAGGCAAATATTTTTTCTGTAGAAATAATCGTGCCTCCCAGCCGTGCATCCACTGCCACATCCCCATAAACCACGGGAATCAAGCGATGTTTTAATGCGGTGACAATTGGCACCGTTTGCATATGAATTATTTGGCCATTTTCACATAAAGTAGATGCCGAAGGCTGTACAGAAAAAATCGGTAAACGAAATTCTGATAAAGTCTCGATAACTAGATGATTTAATCGTCTAGCCATGACACTAACTTCGGCAAATCCCTGCCATTGTTCAGCGGTGACAACTCCATCGATTGTGCCATATTTTTTGGCTACAAAATGACCAAAAGACCCGCTACCATGCCCAATTAACCAGCGCCATTCCGGTTGTGTTCTTCTGACCTGGGCAATTTCTTGGGCAACTTGATAGATAATTTGGCGATGAAAGCTGCTAGGTTCTCGTTTGTCCGTAATCAGAGAACCACCCAATTTAATAAAAGTTAACATCATGGCAATTTTCTTAGATAAGCGATCGCTGACAAAAAAGAAACCGGGTTGCGAAAAAAAAACCGGGTTTCTGGGTTAACTTAATCAAAAAACTCGGTTTCTGGGTTAATTTTAGCATCATCGCCCACATCTTAGTTAAGAAACCGGTTTTCTTGGGACTTTGGTTTCTGACAGAAAAGGCGATCGCCACCTGATCGCCTGCCGACCGAAAAAGCAATCTCCGCCTAATTAATTTGAAAAATGCTATAATCTTAATAACTGTTTAGGAGAATTGAGTAATTATGACAGTTGAACAAATTGAAGCCGCTATTTTAAATCTTTCCGAAACAGATTTTGCTAAATTACGCAATTGGTTACTAGATTTAGATTATCAACAATGGGATCGACAATTAGAACAAGATATTCTGGATGGTAAAATGATTTAGCTAAAGAAGCCCTGGCTGACTTTGAAGCTGGAGACTATCAATAAATATAATGCGATATACCGAATCATCCTTCTCTACATTTTAAGAAAGTTAATCAATATTGGTCGGTTAGAGTGGGAAAATCCTATCGGGCTTTAGGGATAGAAGTTGAAAATGGGATTTTATGGTTTTGGATTGGGTCTCATGGTGAATATGATAGATTAATTGGCAAATAAGCGATCGCACTTCTCAAGAAAAGAAACCGGGTTTCTGGGTGTGGAAAAAGAAACCCGGTTTCTTGAAGAAACCGGGTTTCTGGGTTAACTTAGGGGTTTCTGGGTATTGACTTATGCACTGAAATATTTCGCCACTGGGTGATAAGTAATAATCGCCGTAGTTGACTGTTCAGGATAAATTTGTTCGCTTTCGTCCATATACATATTAATGCGATCGCATCCTAGCAACTCTAGCTGCTTATATTGGTCTTGCATATTCGGACAAGCGGGATAACCGAAACTATACCGAGAACCGCGATAACGTTGTTGCAACATATCGCGAATATTGTCCGGTTCTTCTGATGCAAATCCTAACTCCCGACGAATTCGGGCATGAAGCCATTCCGCGATCGCCTCTGCGGTTTGGACGGCGATACCGTGGAAATACAAATAATCGGTATATTGATTAGAATCAAACAACTTCTTAGCGTATTCCGTGGCAATTTCGCCGACTGTCACCGCGTGCATGGGAAACACATCAATTTTACCTGTTTCTTTCGGGGCAAAGAAATCCGCAATACATAACCGTCGTCCTGACTTTTGCCGGGGAAACTCAAAGAAAGTAATCGGTTCTAGAGACTGAATATCTTGATTTTCGGCCACAGCTTGCGGGTCATATATATATAAAGTGTTGCCCTCTGCTTGACAGGGGAAATAGCCATAAATTGCCTGGGGATGCAGGATATTTTCCGCCACCACTCGCTGTTTCCATTCCGCTAAAATCGGATGGACGGTTTCCGCGAGAAACTGGTCATATTCTTCCCGTGATTGTTCTTTCGGTTTGCGGAATTGCCACTGCCCCACAAATAGGGCTTGTAAGTCCAAATGCCAAAAGATTTCTTCTAAAGGAATATCCGCCGGTTGCAATATTTTCGTACCCCAGAATGGTGGGGTGGGTCGTTCAATATCCACGGCAACGGCTTCCGAACGTCGCGTATCAATTTCTACGATTGTTTCTGCTTTTTGCTCTCCCTCTTTTTGACCGGGGCTAGAATTAGAAACCGGGTTTATATCAGGATTTTGGTTATTTGACAGAGATTCTGTTAATAAACCCGGTTTCTGAGTTTCTGATATTTCATCCAGGAAGCCTTGGATATCATCCCAGTTACCTGCTTTTTTCGCAGGCATTAATTTATCCATAAAATGCAAATCAGAAAAGGCATCTTTTCCGTAAATCACTTTACCTTTATAGGTATTTTGGCAATCTTGATGGACAAATTTCGGGGTTAAAGCTGCCCCTCCTAAAATCACGGGGACGGTAATGCCGCGTTCGTTGAAAGTTTCCAGGTTATCTTTCATAAAAGCGGTGGATTTTACCAGTAACCCACTCATGGCAATACAGTCAGCTTTATGCTTTTGGTAGGCTTCGATGATATTTTCTACCGGCTGTTTAATGCCCAGGTTAATCACCCGATAGCCGTTATTAGAGAGAATAATATCGACTAAGTTTTTGCCAATATCATGGACATCCCCTTTCACCGTGGCAATGACTAAAGTTCCTTTGGCATTATCCCCTGCTTCTTCTTTTTCCATGAAGGGTTGGAGATAGGCAACGGCGGCTTTCATGGTTTCCGCAGATTGCAATACAAAGGGCAATTGCATTTGCCCGGAACCAAACAGTTCGCCCACAACTTTCATCCCATCTAATAGATAGATATTGATGATATCTAAGGGAGGATATTTTTCTAAGGCTTGGGCTAGTACCTGTTCTAAACCAATCCGTTCGCCATCAATAATATGCTGGGTGAGACGTTGTTCTAAGGGCAAGTTTTCCGTGGCGCTGCGATCGCGCTTGGTGGTCTTACCTTCAAATAATTTAGTCAGTTCTGTTAATGGGTCATAAATGCAAACATCCCCATCAAATTTACGTTCGTCGTAAATTAATTGACGGCAAACTTCTTGATGTTCGGGGTCAATTTTGGCCAAAGGAAGAATCTTACTAGCGCTAACAATGGCGCTATCTAAACCTACCTGCATGGCTTCATGCAAAAACACTGAATTCAGCACTTGGCGGGCCGCTGGATTCAAGCCAAAGGAAATATTAGAAACCCCTAATAAAACATGACAACCGGGCAATTCTTCGCGAATGCGCTTAATCGATTCAATGGTAGCTTGGCCATTTTTGCGGTCTTCTTCAATACCCGTAGAAATGGGTAAAGCCAGAGTATCAAAAAAGATTTCATGGGCAGGAATTCCATATTCAATGGCGGCATTATAGGCCCGTTGCGCGATCGCAAATTTTTTATCGGCTGTGCGGGCCATACCCTCCTCATCAATGGTGCCCACCACCACCCCGGCGCCGTATTTTTTCGCCAGTTCTAATACTTGATAAAAGCGCGGTTCCCCATCTTCATAGTTAGTGGAATTCAGCAAACATTTGCCCCCTGCCACCTTTAAACCCGCCTCCATCTTTTCCCATTCTGTGGAGTCCAACATCAGGGGTAAAGTCACATTTGTGACTAACCGGGACACTAATTCATGCATATCCCGTACCCCATCCCGACCCACATAATCAACGTTCACATCGAGGACATGGGCGCCTTCTTTTACTTGGGATTTTGCCAAAGCAACCAACCCATCCCAGTCTTCATTATTCAACATGGTTCGGCATTGCTTAGACCCACTAGCATTTAAGCGTTCGCCAACAATTAAAAATGAATTATCTTGTTGATACGGTTGGGTACTATATATAGATGCGGCAGCGGGAATATAGTTGAGAATTTGCCGGTCTTGTTCATTTTGCAAATGATTGCGAACGGGGCGCGGTTTCGGTTTCAAAGTTTGGACAACTTCCGCTAATGCGCCAATATGTTCTGGTCGGGTTCCGCAACAACCGCCAATAATTTGTACGCCCAAATCTTCCACAAAGTGCATTAAAGCCATGCGGAATTCCATCGGGGTTAATTTGTAGTGGGCTTGACCGCCAACATTTTCTGGCAAACCGGCGTTAGGAATACAAGAAACAATAAATGGTGACTGTTCCGCAAGATAGCGGATATGGTCTTTCATTAAATCCGGCCCAGTGGCGCAATTTAGACCCAAGATATCAATAGGATAGGGTTCTAAAATTGACAAAGCGGCGTTAATTTCTGACCCTACCAACATTGTGCCCATTTGTTCCATTGTGACGGAAACCATAATCGGACGGCGATCGCCTTTTTTGGCAAAAACCGCCTCAATACCATTCAGGGCTGCCTTAATTTGCAACACATCTTGGCAAGTTTCCACCAAAAATAGGTCTACGCCCCCGTCATAAAGTCCTTCCGCTTGTTCGACGAAAGCGTGATACAGAGTATCAAAATCAATATGTCCCAGGGTCGGTAATTTCGTCCCCGGCCCGATCGAACCCGCCACAAACCGGGGTTTTTCCGGGGTGGAGAACTCAGCGGTCACGGATTTTGCCAATTCTGCCGCCGTTTTGTTCAGTTCATAAGCTTTGTCTGCTAAGTCGTACTCAGCCAAAACTATAGAAGTGCCGCCAAAGGTGTCCGTTTCGATCACGTCAGCCCCCGCAGCCAAAAAACTGCGATGGACTTTTGCCACCGCTTCCGGTTTGGTGTAAACCAGGTATTCGTTACAACCTTCATACTCCGGCCCGCCAAAGTCCGCAGCAGTCAGGTTTTGGACTTGCAGGTTGGTGCCCATTGCGCCATCAAAGACAATTACTGGGCGATCGGGGCTGTGGAGACGTTCCAAGAAGGGGCTTTTCATTCGTGTTCTCCCAAAAATCTTTATCCTTAAGGATTTTCTCATTATTCGCTATTCTATTTTGCCTTGTTTTCGGGTTTCTCTCTGTGTCTTCGTGTCTCTGTGGTGAAATTTATGGAATGGAACCACAGAGACACAGAGTTACACGGAGAGCACCAGAAACCCGGTTTCTTGTCTCTCTGTCCCTCGGTGTCAAAGAAAACCTATTCCAATTTACCGATTAAGCGGTTAAACATCAAAGTGTTGGGAGAATAAATTTTTAACATATTTTCGGGGCGATCGCACGGTTGAGAGTTAGGCTTTTCACGAGTTGAACGTTTGGCAATGTTAATATGTTTTAGACTAATAAAGCGATATTGATACCCGGTGAGAAAATTGGGCTGATGCCAAAATAGCTGACCAATTTTCTGGCAATAAGCGATTAAGCATTCTGAACCCCTCAGTTGATGAATTACTTCCTTTTCAATCGCTTTTCCAGCTTTCATTTCAATCACAATAATAAATTTTCGCCGGTTCTCGTCAGAAATAATCAAATAATCAGCCCGTTTACATTCTCCCTGGGTTCCTTGAAAAAATTTGGTCGGGGCGGGAAACTCATCAGACTTAATCACCAGAGTATTTTTAGGAATATTTTTAATGGTGACTTCGTAGTTAACTCCATGAGTTTCTCTTAACTCTACTTGAAATTTACCATAGGCTTCAGTTAAGGGGACTTTGGCACTATCTTGAATCATTCGATCGAGAATTATCAGGTCTTCTGACTCATACATATTATTCGCCCCAGATGATCTGTTCCTGAATGCGGTTCATGGTGGCGATCGCACTATCAAAACTCTTCACCTCAATTCCCAATTCTGGGCTAATATCCGCTGGGGTCAGGGTTTGGCAGCGAGTTTTTCGCTGACCCCCATCAAGTTTAATCGATGCGAGTTCGGCAATATAGACTTTGAGGCGATCTACTGAAAGCAATTCTTCAGGAACATAGCCTTCAGCTTTGGCAATTTGCTTGAGATAATTCTTATCCTGATTCAGCATAATCAGAGTGTTTAACTCTTTAATCAAATAGTCGCTATGAGTAGTGACAAAAACCCGAATCCCCAGATTTACCAATCGAGCCAAAATTCTGGCCATCCGCCGCTGATTTTCCGGGTGAAGATTTAGTTCTGGTTCATCAATCATCAGTAAATCTCCCGGTTTAGCAATATGCTTTAAATAAAAGCCCACGTTCAACAAAGAACGCACCGCACTAGAACTTTCATCCATTGAAATTTTTACTTTTTTCCCCTGGGGAATATAATAAAGTTCATCATGTTGTGTCACGGTATAATCACCGCCAATCATCTCCGCCAAAATCTGGAGTAAATCCGGGTGATGTTCGGCAATAAAGCTAGTTTGCTTAAAAATACTTTCTAATTTTCGGGTAAATTCTACATTGCTTTTAATCGGCAAAGCATAATCATCATATCCTTTAAATAACAATTCCATTGGGTCAATTGTTCTATCCGATTGACTCAATTCTTCCAGTAGCCGGTTGCGGGCAAAATTTAATTCTTTTCTAAAAATTGCGGTGCCAGTTCTTTCGGCACTGGCAATAAAAGGATTTGGGAAAAAATCCCCAAAAAGAATCTCTTTCACTGCATCACTGATAATTTGCTTAATAATCTCGGTGGGAAACTTAATTGGCTCTTTTTTCAGCAGCAAAGCGATCGTCAAATCTGGGCTATCGGCATTTTTTACCAGGGAAAATAGATCCAAATTGGCTGAACCAATTGATTCTTGGTATTGCCGTTGTAAATAGTTGGGTCGATCGGTCAGATAGACTTGAAATTCCGTATTTTTAAACCGAGTTTCGGGAGCGGCAAAAATTTTCGGCAACAAAGCCGTATATTGCTGACAACCTTTAGCCAGAATGTCCGCAATTTCTTGGCTATATTGGGCAATATCTAGGTGAATCACGCCATCTTTGAGTAATTGCTGAATTGTGGCATCTTTGATATCAATCGATATTACTTGCTTCCAATAGAACAAAAAGCCAAATAGAGCATAATTCGCATAGGTTTTACCCGTATTATTGCCGCCACAAATAATCGTGAAATTTCCCAGGGAAAATTCTGCTTGTTTTAAAATACCGAGGTTTTTGATTTTTATCTGCATACAAGACCTGAAACCGTCAGAGAAAAACCGGCTTTCTTAGTTAACTGTTGATATTTTCCCATCAATCTTATACCATTTACAACAATTCATCCAACAGCCCCTAAGATTCTTCGGGTGGGCAAAAACTGCATAGAAAAGAGGAGAGAGGAAATAGAGGAGAGAAAAAAGAAGAGAGAAAAAAGAATTTTCATGGTTCACCTCTTTCCTCTTTCCTCTCTCCTATGAACCTTCCATAAGTGTGGAGTTTTGCCCACCCTACAATATAAATACTTTCTAGCGATCGCCCACTTAATATATATCCGCTGCCAACTTTCCAGCGCTCGCATGAATGACTAATTGATTCAATTACTTATTCGTTTGCAAATCTAAAAAAGGCATCCCACTGGTAGACATAGGTAGTTGACCATTCCATTTTTCCAGGGCTTCTTTCTGAAGCAATTGGGGAGTAATTGAATCACTCAAAACCTTATTTGATTGAGCATTAATTTTGGCAATTTCCAGTTCCGTTTGCGCTTGTTTTAAGCGATTTTCTGCTTCCGCTGCTTTTTGGGCTGCGGTTAGGGTGGCATTAATGGAATTTTGTACTTGCTGATCCACTCGCAGGGCATTGACAAAGGTAATTAACTGCACCTGAATTCCTTTTGCTTCTAAGCGCTGATTGAGGATATTTTTCACTTCAGTTAAAAGTCCTTCTTTGCCCGCGCCAAAAATATCCGTTACTTTCATTTTACTGGCGACTAAATTAATCGCATCCCGCACTTGCGCTCTAATAATCGTCGATGTAATATCATCAGCATTCTGGCGATATTCTTGGAAAATTTGCGGGACTTTTTCCCGTTTAAAAACGAAAGAAATCGCCACATCCGCATTCACTACTGCCCCTTCAATGCTATTAAAAGTAATCGATTCATCGGTGCTACTGCCTTCATTAATATCTTTTGTCCAAACATAGTTTTGTACAAAGACCGGAAAGGTATATATTTCTTCCGTCCAAGGATTATACATCACCCGACCTGTTTCTAGGGTATAGTCTTGAACCCCGCGATCGCCCCCAAAATTATTAATTCTAATCCCCACATATCCGGGTTTAATGGTAGTACAGGAGGTCAACCCCCAACCGACTACACTTAATAAAAGAAGTTGAGTAATTTTCTTCATAGCTAACTCTCCTATTTTTCATTTTTATTAAAAAACTTGCGTAAATCAGGAAACCAAAAAAAGAGGCTGCCAATCCCCACAGCGATCGCTGATACAATGAGTAAAAATCCCCAAGTCACATCTGCATCACTGGGTTCTGATACCAGTCTAAACCCTTTGGTCAAGATACTGGAGATAATAAATGCTTCAATGGCAATTCCCAAAAATTTAAGAGCGAGTTCCATGTTAGTTCCATGTTAAATTTTGGCCTAAATTACGATCCAGATCAGAACCAGAATATTGTGAATCAATTTCCTGGGTTAGATTTCGTAACTTCTATTTTAGTAATGATCCTAGTAATACAGAAACATTTTATTTATTATAGCTTCTCAGCTTTGCGGTTGCGTGCATCCCTCGCCAATTGTTAAAAAATGTAACAGTTTACCACCATAAAATTTTAATTTTGTTTAATTGGGGTTAAAATATTTTGCATCATCTCTTGTTCAGAATAATTGTTTGTTGTTTGTTATTTGTTGTTTGTCGTTTGTTGACCACCAACCACCAACAAGGAGCAAATAAACACCAAAAAATAACCACCAAACACCAACCAATAAATAAACAATAATAAACAACCAATAAATAAACAATAACAAATAAACAATAATTTTTCAACTAATTGTGAACGATTTAGATTTTTTCCTCATAATTATCTATTTAACCTGCATTTCTTATGTATTATTGCAGATGATTTCTGCCTTATTTATTGAACAGGTAGAAATAACTTTTGACAAGCAAGATTTACAAAACCAACTAGAATTACAACTATTAAAAGAGGTGATTAGCATTGAATTTAAAATGAAACCCAGATATGACCGGAGTGCTTTGCCTTCAAATGTAGACATCATTATTAAGAACATTTCCCAGCATCAATGGATTTATTTAGAGTGGGATTATAGTTGTTTGATTTCCGTAGATGGGGAATCCAAACGCTTGGTGCGCGTGCCTCCTGGTTCTACATTTGACCTATTACCCCCGCAAATGTTTACGGTTTTGTCACCGGGAACTAGGTTTAAAGAAAAATTATCCAGCGAAGCGGCATTAACCAGAGATCCGGAAACGGGAACCCTGAAACTTGATGGCGCTTTGATTAATCTGGCAAGGCTGAATAAAGATAAGCGAAGACGCAAAAGATTTATGCGCCTCAGTATATTACTAAAAGAACCGGCAAAGTTTTATATTCGCTTGTTACTGCGAATTGAAGATAAGTCTCAAGGAAATTCAAAAATTGCTTTTTATACTATCAATAATCTGTTTGTGGTGAAAAAAGTCCATTGGGTGCAACAACTTCCTTGGAATGTTCCCCGACCAAAACCTGAAGACCTAAAGCTGTAATTTCCCCCCGGCTACGAAAGAACAAAGACACAAAGAAAAACCAACAACCTTTGTGTCCTTTGTGTCTTTGTGGTTTTATATTTTTTATTTTACCACAAAGGCACAAAGGTCACAAAGAGATAAAAGCCCATTTTTGGGGAAAATATCCCAGAGGTTAATTAAGAAACCCGGTTTCTGCTGTACTCTATCCCATTAAAATGACTGTATCAATTACATGAATAACCCCGTTAGTTGCCTCAATATCTGCCGCCAAAACTGTGGCATTTTTGACTTCAAAAATATCCCCACAGCGAATCGGAATCGGCGAACCTTCCAAAGATGTTAACGTTGACAGATTTTTTAACTCATTTGTGGTATAATTACCTGCTACTACATGATATTTTAAAATCCGCTGAAGCTGAGGAATATTCTGGACTAATGTATCCACTGTTCCCGGCAATAATTTGGCAAAGGCGTCATCATTCGGGGCAAAAACCGTGAATGGTCCTGGTTGTTGTAATGCCTCAACTAAGCCTGCTACTTTGACAGCAGTCACCAAGGTGGTAAAGGCATCATTACTGACAGCGATTTCGACAATATTAGGCATAATGTTATTTGTTGTTTGTTGTTTGTTGTTTGTTGTTTGTTGTTTGTTGTTTGTTGTTTGTTGTTTGTTGTTTGTTGTTTGTTGTTTGTTGTTTGTTGTTTGTTGTTTGTTGGGGCCGCCATCGGCCGCCATCGGCCGCCATCGGTGTGGGGGGGGGAAAGTGAAAAGTTAAAAGTGAAAAGTCGTAGGGGCGTCCTTGCGAAGCATAATCCGTCAGGCTATATGGCCATTCGCCCGTACAAAAAAAATATCACTATTCACTATTCACTATTCACTCTTCCCTACACCCTACACCCTACACCCTCTCTTACCGATAGTCCTGCCGCTGAATGTCGGTTAACCGGGCTTCGGGACGGAGAAAACGATCCATTTGGCCTTCAAAGAATTGACGATTTTTTAATAAGTGTTCCGGGTTGGGGTCGTCTAAGGGATAGAGTAAAGCCGTCCGTAAGGCTTGAATTACGGCGGAGGTGACGTTGTACATCGATCGCTGAAAAGTAATCCCTAATTGAATCAACACATCATCTTCCCCCCGGCAATATTTCTGGTAATATTCTACTAGATATGGGGGCAAAAAATGCAGCATATCTTGCATTAATAATGTGGGGGGAATTCCCGCCGTACCCACTGGGAAAACATCGGCATAAAGGATGCCATAGTGAAAGTCTTTTTGCTCTGCTGGGACTTGTTTGGCTTGGGCGTTATATGATTTTGTGCCTCGGAACGGTGCGGTGCGATAAAATACTGCTTCAACGTAGGGTAATGCGGCTTCATAAAGCCACATAAAGCCTTTGGATTTGGGGATGATTTCATAGCATTCCCCACCAATATACACATGATGATAGATGGGTCGTCCGGCAGCGATAAAGATGCCATTTACTAGAAAGTTCATGGCGTCCGGGACGGTTTTAAAGTCCCCGGCATCATAGCGATCGCTCATTTCAAAGAAGACCGGGGCCATGACTTCCCAGAATAATCCGAGGTTGGCATAGTAGGACAGTTCCCGGACTTTTTCATAGAACATTTCCGGGAATAGTTTATATAAACCCAGCATCAAGGGATTGCCTTTAAAGTAAGCTTTGATGGCCCGATCGCAGTTAGCGATATATTCCTCACTTTCCAGGTAATCATAAAATTGACCGCCCATTCCTTGATGCCACAACATTGCCCGCATACAGGCTTCGGCAAACTCCATATTAACGCGATCGTGCCACAGGTGATGGAACAATTTCGGGAGTTTTTTCTTTAACTCTCCTTTGTCCATAAACTCCAACAATTCCGGGTGGGCAGTTGCTTTGCCTTTTTGCCAAACGCGATAATCTGCGGTATCCCCGGCATAGTGGTTAGGCAGGTCTAAATATTCCTGGGGCAAGAAATATTTAAAGAAGGGTAAAGGATCGAGAAAAACTCGTTCGGCAATATAAAGTAAATCGCGCCAATAAAAGTCCATCGGCACGGCATAAGCTTTGTAAATGCCGATAATTTGCATTAAGTTTTCTGGTGTATCTGGTAACATCGAACCGCCCGCTTCCAGGCGATGAATAACATCAGCATATTTGTGAGTAGAAGGCGGTATTTTTGTATTGTGAGTCAAAGTTGCAGACATATTTTGTTATTAGTTGGTGGTTATTGGTTGGTGGTTATTGGTTGGTGGTTATTGGTTTTGTGAAACCCGGTTTCTTTTTGGTATTTCGCAGATAAATTTTAATATTCACAGAAGAAACCGGGTTTTTTTGATGCTTCGGAGTGTCACCGCTACCTCTACTACCTCTGCTACCTCTATCCCTATTTTAGGGGTATATGCCGAATCATTTCCTTGACAAAGGGGAGATTATCAATCCCCTTGGGGACGACTGCGGGATTATATGCATCAAATTGCCCTCCGCGATTGCTGATCTTTGGGTAATGTAATTGAGCAACCATCGTGGTGCTGGTGGGTTCCATCCAACGCAATAGTCCGTTCGGTTGGATGCCTAAAAATAGAATGATTGCCGTGAGCACTAAGGCTGGCCATTGATCTTTGACGGTGACGCGAGCATAATAAGCGCGACTATTGTCCAATTTGCCGAAGCAAGTGCGGTTAATCAAAATGACAAAATAGACGGCGGTTAACCCAGAGGAGATGATACAAATCAGGGTGGGAATGGGGAAGGTGGCAAAACTACCTTGAAAGACGACAAATTCAGCGGCAAATCCTACCAGTCCAGGAATTCCGGCGCTGGCCATGCCCGCGAGAATTAGCAACGCACTGGTCAGGGGCAAGCCGCGAATGGGGTTCATTAACCCGTTGAGAATGTCTAAGTCACGGGTGCCAGTGGTTTGTTCGACGATGCCGACGAGGTAGAACAGCAGGGCTAAGATTAAGCCGTGGGCAACCATTTGCGCGATCGCCCCTAAGACACTCAGTTCGGTTCCCGCAGCCGAGGCTACGAGAATATAACCCATGTGACCGATGGAGCTATAAGCCACCATGCGCTTAATATCCCGTTGGGCGATCGCGCTCATAGCTCCATAAATTACGCTGACGGTGCCAATGATGGCCAAACCGGGGGCGACGGTTTGCCATGCTACCGGGAACAGTTGCAAACCAAAGCGCAACAGGCCATAAGTTCCCAACTTGGCGAATATACCACCGAGCAAAATCGTGGTACTGGGAGAGGCTTCCACATAAGTGTCTGGCATCCAAGTATGCAGGGGAACCAGGGGGGTTTTAATGGCAAAGCCAATTAGTAAGGGGGTTAATAGCAACAGTTGGGTAACTAAATCCAGTCCTGAAAATGCTTGCAATTGCAGTTGGCCAAATTCAAAGCTGAACGATTCACTGGTGAAGGCGATACCCAAGAAGGAGAAAATCACCAGCAAACCGGAAACAGCGGTATAGAGTAAAAACTTCGTAGAAGCGTAGCCGCGCTTTTCCCCACCCCAGATAGCAATCAGTAGATAGAACGGAATTAGTTCTAACTCGTAAAAGATGATGAAGAGTAGCAGGTTTTGGGACATCAGCGCTCCGGCAATTCCCGCGTTAATTAACAGTATTAGGCTGTTATGAAGGCGAGGACGATTTAGCTGTGGTCGATTGGTGTATAGGGCAACTACGGTCAGGAGACTATTTAGGGTCAGCAGGGGCAGGGATAGACCATCGACTCCCAGGCTGTAGTTGAGACCCAAGGGTTGAACCCAGGAATGGAATTCACTAAATTGGACAGCGCCTAGGTTCAAGTTCAACTCACTGAGCAAGTAAACTGCCCAGCCCAGACTGGCAAGGCTGAAAGCTGTGGCGATTTCTCGACTGGCTTGGGGTTTTGGGTACAGGGCGATCGCGATCGCCCCCAGCAGAGGCACCAGAAGTAATGGGGTTAACATAGTTTCTCTATTTGGTTGGGGAATTTAAAACAGGGACAAATGCAAATTAGACAGCAGAGGATAGGACAGCAGTAAGCCAAATAGAATGGTGCCAAGCAATATCGACAAGGCATAAAATTGCACTTGTCCGCTGGTGTTGTATTTCAAGCTTTCGCCGCTGGCAATGGTGAACAGTCCGACTAAGTTCACCGCTCCATCAACTAAGACGCGATCGCACCAATCAATCGCCTTAGCCACAAATCCCACTACGAAAATCACCGTTACTTTATATAGTTGGGCGGTGTATAAGTCGTAGGCAAAGAAATCTTGCACCCCTGGGTAAGGCAAGCGAATGGGCTTCGGTATGAGATCGCCCACATAGAGGTATAAACCAACTCCGGCACCAGTTATGGTTGAGCCGATTAATAATAAGGTGGTGGGTTCTATGATTAAAGCCAAATCTGGTAATAGTCCCAAGACTGCTAACAGTTGCGGCAAATGCAGAGCAATACCCAGTAACACGGTCATGGGCAACACCAACGCCCATAAACCTTCTGGCGATCGCTTCGTCCAGTCGGTTGCTGAACCCGTAAACATATGACCAAATACCCGCGCCAAACTGCAAGCGGTTAAGCCGTTCACCAATAACAAGACGGTTAATAATACCGGGGGCAAGCTGTTGGCAATGGTTGCCAGACCCCAGAAGCAACCCAGGGGCGGCACTGCTACCAGAGACAAAGCTCCCACGACAAAGCAAATTGCCGAAACTGGTCGCCGCGACCACAGGCCACCGAATTGGGTAATATCTTGGGAGACATTGTTAAGAATAATGCCGCCAACACTCATCAGCATTAGAGCCATAGCCACCGCATAAGTCAAGAGTAAGACTAGGGCGGCTTCAGCTTCTCCCGTACCCACAGCAATGAACACGACGCCCAAATAGCTACTGGTGGCGTAGGAGAATATTCGCTTAATATCAATTTGGGCTAAGGCGATCGCCGCACAACTTACCGCTGTAAACGCGCCGACAAAAATTTCCGCACTTACCACCACCGGAGACAGATCGAGAATAGGCTGCATTTTTATCAACACCCACGCCCCAGTGGAAACCACCACCGAATTCCGCAACACAGTCGCAGGCATTGGGCCTTCCATCGCTTCATCCAGCCAAAGCTGCAAAGGGAATTGAGCGCATTTCCCCAACGGGCCTGCGAGTAAGGCAAAACCGAGGAGGGTGGCAACGGTGGGGTCTAATTTGGCGGTACTTGCCCAGGCAGCCAATTCATCGTAGTTCCAAGTGCCTGCCAGGGGATAGAGGGCTACCACACCCATCAGCAATACTAAGTCACCAACCCGCTTAGTCAGGAAGCCGTCCCGGGCGCCTGTCACCACTAGGGATTGGTTAAACCAGAAACCAATCAATAAATAGGTTCCCAAGGTGAGAATTTCCAGCATCACATAGCTGAAAAATAGGGAGTTGGTCAGCATTAGGGCAGCCATCCCCGCCTCAAAACCAGCAAGCAAGGCATAGAACCGCGCCCAACCCCAATCCATTTCTAGATAGGCGATCGCATAAATTTGGGTTAACAAGTTTAAACCCAAAATTACAACTAACGCCCCCACGGTGGTGGCGGTGACTGTCACGTCGAAAGTAATATTCAGAGAAGCGGCGTGCAGCCAGTTAATCGAGAATTTTCTGGGGGCTGACCAAACCTCCCCCAAAGCCAAAAAACTGTGGCCTACGGCTATTGCAGTCATTAGTAAGTTAATATAGCCAGCCGGTCGTGGGCCTGACCGACGAATCAGACCGGGCGACCAAGGCAAAGTCAGCACCGCGCCGAGTACGGCGTAGATCGGGACTAACCAAATCGTTTGACTAAAGGTATTCATTGGGCAATGGGTCATCGCTATGGGTGAAACGTTGGCCATAGTCCAGCAACATTAGTAAAACTTAATCTAAAACATGAGATTTACTTATGTTTTTTCTATGTTGCATTGTTAAAAGTCTATGACTAGAGGCAGATTATAAAGTTTTATGAAGCAAAAGACAATAAGTATTTACTAATACGAATGTTTAATTGCGGTAATATTTTTTGAATTATCCTCGATTGCTCCCCGATCGCCTTTAGTCTATTTCTGTTATATGGAGTAATTTACAGCTTTTTTTCAGAGGCATAGAGATATATAAACAATTTTATTGAATTATCATAAGAAAATCTAATTGTTTCTATTTGTCTCCATAAATAAGAGCGCATTTCTGATTTTGCGGGTGTCTCTGTACCATCTTGACTTTTCCTATCATAGAGATTAGCGATTTAGTCGGTCAAAAACTCGGTTTCTGACTCAAATTTTTATCGGTTGCCTAAAACTCCGTTGAGAAACCGGGTTTTTGTTTCTATTCACCTATTTTATGCGATCGCCCCCCGTCCCCCGACGAAAGCGGGGGCAGGTTCTAACCCCAAACCCGACGCAAATTAAACACAAAACCGGGGAATACTTCCTCACCGGATAACTCAGCCGGATTTGACAATATCTCTACTTCTAAACCCACTCGATAAACTTCCACAATTCTATTTTGCGGATCGATTAACCAACCCAGTCTAGCCCCATTCTCCATATACTCTTGCATTTTCTCTTGTAGCGACTTCAGAGTATCAGAAGCAGAACGCAATTACACCACAAAATCCGGGCAAATATTCGGAAATGCACCTCTTTGTTCATCCGTCAGTGCATCCCAACGTTCTTGACTAATCCATCCAACAAGCATCGGGAGAACGATTTGCCCCATTGGGTAAAATAAATCCCGTATTAAAACTCAAATGCTTCTCCCTGTTGATAATCTTCATACCGGCGATGCAGTTGTCCGATGATGCTGAAATTACCTTTTCCAGTTTCCCAACCTGTTAGTGGATTCACAATTAACTCTGCTTTTGCGGTTCTCTCCAGTCGTAATTCTCGATTGCTGGCTGCTAGGGCTGTAAATTGTTCCTGGGTGACATAAAGTTTTAGGGTTCTGGGTAACTCAAGTAACAGCGTTTCGGTTTCCGGTTTTGTAAGTGTATGTACCATTTTGACCTCTCCTATTATAGAGATTGGCTCATTAGATAGATTTTAGCCGATCATCTTCCTAGCCTAACACACCCTACGGTAATAGAGGGTTTTTTTGGGGTTATTGGTGCGTTACGGCGCGGTATTTCACATTAATTTAAAGTCTAAAAACATCTAATTTTTGCGCCGAACACACCCTAATTTTGATCATAATTAATCACTTAATTATTTTAAAGTTTGTGCTCTGTAGAACGTTTCTAGGCTATGGCGATCGCCCACAAAGCGCCAATGCCAAGGTTCATAACTAATTCCTTGGGGGTTATTTTCTGGAAACGATAACTCAAAACTATAGTAAGGGGCATTTTCTTCTAGCCACTTAAATGCCGGAGTATTTTCAAAACTCTTGCTTAAATCCGTAGCCGGAACATTCCCATCCCCAATATCTACCGCATAGCCCGTGTGGTGTTCGCTATACCCTGGAGGGGCGCTAACTTCCGCCCGTTTTGTCGCCCCTTGACCCCGTTCGGCTTTCATCCTAAAAAACAAATAATCTTGGTCTTCTAAGGTTCTAAATGCGGAAATCGCTACTAATTCAACCCCATCTAAACGGGCCGCTTCCTGCATTTTTAGAAATGCCTCGGCTGCCGCTTGGCGCATTTTCAGCCTACCATCGGAAGTAATTGGGCTGAGTTCTGACTCGGGGGCTTCTTCGTATGGCAAATGCCCGAGTATGTTTTCCGTCTGTTGAGGGGCAGAAGCATTCACGTCTGCTGCGGGAGAAGCTGCGGTGGCCACCGCTGAAGTTGAATTGGACGTTGAATTGGTAGTTGAATTGGCAGTTGAATTGGCGGTCGCTTCCTGAGAGTTCTGTTGCCCAGGCCAAACATACCAAACTCCGGCACTGGTGGCGATCGCGCCTATCGCACCTATGGCACCTAAGACAATCAATCCCCCAATCGCCCAAAGCGCTTTGGGTCGAGACTCAGATGCTATAACCAACGGTTTTTTTCCTGGCTCCCGAACCGCTTGGGGAATATCCTCACCGGCGATCGCCGAGTAAGAGGTTAATTCTGATTTTTTAGACAGACTGGGGTTATCCAAAACACAAACTCCTGCACAAAGACGATCCACGCTTATCGTTAGACAGATTTTAACTTGATTCCGCAATCGATTGCTTCTACCAGAATAATTATCCTCAATTATCCTCAAAATATGCTGGTATTCCTGGTGTTGTTAACCATTGCCGCGAGTTCTCCTGGGTCGATTGTCTCATATCGTTCAAACGGCTGATGAATCCAGGGATTATCTGGCAGATAATCCACAAAATAATCGGGATGGAACCGCGAACCAGCTTTGTACCACAGTACCGCAGTCCGAATTTCCTGGATTTCCTGTCCATAATGACGATTTAACCAGGCGATCGCTTCTTGGATCGACCCCCCAGAGTCTACTAAGTCATCTACCAACAGCAGCCGACTCCCCAAACTCTGGCTGGTCATGGTTATGTGGGAGGCGATCGCCACTTTTCCCTGGTCTTGACCCATCACCCCACCATAAGAAGAGACTGCTAGAATTGCCAGAGGTTGCCGGTAAATTCGCGATAACACATCGCCAATCCGTAACCCACCCCGCGCTAAACAAACAATTTGATTAAATTGCCAGCCATCAATATAAATTTGGGCAGCTAACTGCTCAATTGTTTGATGATACTCTGGCCAAGAAACATATAAATCAGTCATAACCCTAGAAATTAATTATTAGCAATTATCATCAAAACCATGAATGATTCTCCCTCCAATCCCTCACAGGCTCAGGTATCGATCGCCCCGCCGATGAATTTTTCCACCAAATTGGCTTTTGGGGCGGGGGATCTCGGTGCGGCCATCACTGCCAACATCTTAGTATTCTTCTTAATGATATTTTTTACCAATGTGGCCGGTCTGCCTGCGGGGTTGGCCGGAAGTATTTTAATGATTGGCAAAATTTCTGATGCCATCAACGACCCGATTGTCGGGGTATTAAGCGATCGCACCAAGTCCCGTTGGGGTAGACGCTATCCCTGGATGATTTTTGGGGCTATACCCTTTGGCATTCTATTCTTTTGCCAATGGATTGTCCCACCCTTGGGTCAATGGGGGTTATTTGCTTACTATGTAGCGATCGGGGTCTTATTTAACCTGGGCTATACCGCCATCAACTTGCCCTACACGGCCTTAACCCCAGAACTGACCCAGGACTACAACGAACGCACCAGTTTAAATAGTTTTCGCTTCGCGTTTTCCATCGGTGGCAGTATTGGCTCCCTAATATTAGCCCAAGTAATTTTTGGCACCGTTGAAGACCCCCAGCAACGTTATTTGATTCTCAGCGGTATCTGTGCCTTGATTTCGGTTTTACCGATTTACTGGTGCTTTTTTGGCACTCGTCACCGCTTGACCATGATGACCCAAAGGCAACCAGAAATGGAAGAGCCGGTATCGTTGCCCATAGCCGAACAGTTAAAAATTGTCTGGAGTAATCGCCCGTTTCTCCTAGTCATTGGCATCTATCTCTGTTCCTGGTTAGCGGTGCAAATGACCGCCTCCATACTTCCCTATTTCGTGGTCAACTGTATGCAACTCGAAGAGAAAAAATTTCCCCAAGTGGCTATTATGGTGCAAGGAACCGCTCTGTTGATGTTATTTGTTTGGAGCAAAGTCAGCGATCGCTACGGCAAAAAAGCCGTCTATTTTATGGGAGTTAGTTTGTGGATCGTTGCCCAAGGGGGACTATTTTTTCTGCAACCAGACCAAATTCCTCTCATGTATTTCCTCGCAGTCCTAGCCGGGTGTGGTGTCTCCACCGCTTATCTAATTCCCTGGTCAATGGTGCCCGATACTATCGACCTCGACGAACTGAAAACAGGGCAACGTCGTGAGGGCATTTTCTACGCTTTCATGGTGTTGCTGCAAAAAATCGGTCTAGCGGTGGGTTTATTTTTGGTCGGCATTTCCTTAGAGTCGGCGGGGTTTATCGAACGAGTTGCCGGACAACCTTTGCCCGAACAACCCCTATCTGCACTCATGGCCATTCGAGTGGCGATCGGGCCTTTGCCTACCTTGGTTCTCTTAGGGGGCTTAGTTTTTGCCTACTTTTATCCCATTACCCGCGAAATCCACGCCAGTATTTTACTGCAACTCGCCGAACGGCGGCGTCAGCAATAATAAATAATAAATAATAAATAATTATCAATTATTTATTATTTATGAGCGTTTCTTGACCAAGCCTGAATTTCCTCTTGGCAAAATGTTATGCTCAATGGGGTTATGCTTAATGAGCAGTAGAGGGCGCGATCGCCTGGAAAAGCGGTGATTAAAATCGGAGAAAAACTCAAAGCAGTAGATAAGCGCATTTACTGCTAAAATTGCAATAAACCGCTCACGGTTCCAAGTTCAAAAAATTTTTTGAACCCCCAGCACTCTTGGTAGCGATCGTCAGGATTGGCGAAATCGCGGCAGCAAGCTAAAATTGACGCTAAAATTGACATTTGTCCTTGTCAATAACTGGCTAATGCGTCTCTCTGATGGGCGGCGTGAAACGGGTAAACAAGTCTTCAAGCCCTTGAACTGTATCACCGTTAAAGATCAAGAGCGATGCTTTTAGAGAGCGAAAGTTCAAGGTCACGTCCCGATCGCCAGTAAGTTATTAACCAAGACATCGCTTTTCCCCTGAATCAATCCATCAGATCCCCCAAGGGCTGGGAATTTGGTATCCAGTGGGCAACCATCCAGATCAGTGACTCCTAGTGACTCCTAATGATTATCCTAAATAATTAATAAAATTAATAATTAGGAATTAATTAGGAATATTTTGGCGCTGACAATCAAATCAAAATAATAAAGCCTTTGGGAACTGCCCATCGACCTAAAAATCGTATCCCCAAAGCTTTATTTTGTCCTATAAATGAGGTTATTGTGGCTAAACGTCGTAATCTAAAAAAAGAAAAAGCAGAACGCAACAAAGCATACGCCCGTAAGTTTCGGAAGCGCACCACAGGTCGTCGAGGCAAAAGATATGGTGGCTATAACCAGTCTTATGGCAAGTCTAACAATAATGAAGACAATAATGATGATGAAACCATGCAAAAAATGGGCGCTGCCCAGGATTAATTTTGACTGGTTTCTATCGGGCGATTCGCTCTCAGGATCCGCCTGGGGGAATCACATAATTTATCTATCATTATAAAGTCTAGGCAGTAGAAAACCCCATGTGGGGCTAATCTACTGCCTAAATTGTTTTCACTTGCAGGCGATCGCCCCAACCAGCACTCACCGTGGGGCGATCGGTTCCATCAAAGATACTTCAAGAAAGTAGATAATTTTTTTCTCCCTTCAAATCGGGCGCTTAAAAAAACACAAGATAGAATTATCACTACTTTCGACATCACAGTTAATCATTTCCCAGCCATTTTTGCCGCTTTCGATCACTGTTTTCCAGTCTTCTTCAAGAGATGTAGTTCTGAGTCTAATTCTCCAATAATCCCATCTTTGAACCCGGGGATTTTGCGCCATAACTTCTTCTTGCCCGGGCAGAGTTGCTAAAGTCGGTTTCGCCGAAACTAAACTGCTAAAACCTAAAATTACCAACGCAATATTTAGGACAATTAAATTCAGTAAAATAAACTTACGCCAATCAAACATCTTCATTTTCTCCATTGCTCGTTGAATATTCTGGGATTCTAGAAATAGATTCTAGGAATAGATTCTAGGAATAGATTCTAGGAATATTTTTGTCTAAAGAGTCACTGGTCAAAATTTGATCGGATCATTTCCCCTGAAAACAAGGTGATTCCTTCCGAGAGCGGGAACAGCCTATAGCCTTTACCGCCCAAACCATTCCACTTTCAGACCACAGCCCCATGTATTGCTGTTTTACTAACAGAGGAAAAGCGAGAATGTCCTCGTTCACTAAGCGGAAACTAAATCAACATCCTCGTAGGTGTTCAGCCAAGGCTGGTCAGCGTTGACTGGTCAGCTTTAGCTGACCGGCACCATGACATCCTGTTAATTATTCTAGAATGCTTTATCTCGATCCGCTAACCGAAGCATCTCTGCTTGCAATTGTTCTACAGATTGATGCAAATTCTCCAGAGAATCATTAGTTTTATCTAGAGTCTTCCTCAGATAATTTGAGGCATTTTCGGAAGCATAACTCAGTTCTTTCAAGGATTCTTGAATTTTATAAGCTCCGTCTCTTTGCATTTTAATTGTCCGATCAATTGTTTGAGTAATTGCCGTCAATTTATTAACTTCTTCTATTGTCAAATGATTCAACTTATTCATTTCTTTAACCCCACTGTTGACAGCCGCTTGCATTCCCTGAATCATGGGATTAATCTCCTGAGTAATGGCTGATGTTTGCTCCGCTAACTTGATAATTTCATTAGCAATCACCGTAAATCCTGTCCCTTCTTTGCCCACCTTTGTGGCTTCAATAGATGCATTAAGCGACAGCATTTTGGTTTGGGTGGCAATATAGTTGATTTGGTTAATAATCTGAGGTAAATGCGTGGTTTCTTGGGCGATATTGCCCAACTTAGAGGAAAGGGAATCGCCAGAATTTTTTATCCTAGTAAAAGCTTGCTCTATTTCGCCTACTATTGAGAATAACTGTTCTGAAACTGCCGATATTTCTTGAGTTGTCTGGACAGCCTCTTGGGTGGCTGTGACTTGTTGAATTACCATGCTTTCTAGTTGTTCTCCCGATTCCTGAAGTGGTCGAGTTAACCGAGTTGAATCTAGAACTTGATCCGCGAGAGAATTAAGAAATTCCCAACTGCGCTGTAAGTCGATTGACAAAGAGCGATTTTGGTTGCGATAACTATTAATATAGTCAGAGGATAAGCCAATCAAAGGTACAAGATAGGCAAAAATCTTGAGAAAGTGAGCGATGTTAAACCCATTGTCAAATAAGGCGCTAGAGCCAAAAGCCATATAAAGCTGAGTCGCTATGTTAGGAATGACACTAATCACGATAGAATGGGTAAAAACATTCGGATTTTGCTGGTAAAACTTGGGATAAATGACCAATCCGGCAAAAGCAAATATTAGCATGGGAATAACATCCCAAGGCCGAGAGATTATCTGATTAGGAAAGATAGTTTCGGGCAGATTATGGTTGCTGGCATAGAAATTAATAATACCATAAGCAATGATGCCAAAAATGCAGCTAAATATAGAGATAAATATCAAAGTTTTTCGCTGGTTTTTTCGATCTGTGTCCGGTGAATAAACGATTAAAATACTGACGCCAAAAACCATAATCAGAGCATGGAATAAACGGCAGATTACCCATGTAAAAGGAATCAGATTCGGATTATCAATCGCCAAATCTAGGAGTCGATTTGCCATCAGAGTATGAAAAGCATCCATTAGTCCAGCAAAAAATAATGCTAACCCTAAAATTGGCGAGATAGGTTTGCCGGTTGCGGTGTAATTTAGTAAGCTTAAAAAGACAATTACAATGGCAGCACAACAAGCAGTCCATTCTAATAAAGTATGTACAAAGCTACCGGCTAAAGTGAGATGCAGCGCATCGGTTAACTTTTCTGAGTCCCAGTCAAGGATTTCGGTGACTTCTAGGGGAGTTCCTGGCGTAGAAAAATCTAGTCCCAATTGATTTAATAAAAACGGTAAGATACACAGGATGATGATACCGAAAATTATACTTTTAGGAACATTTGGCCGAGAAATAGATGGATTGTGCATCAGTGGTCTATCTAATACGCTAATCTAGCTAATTGATTTTTTCTGTTATTAAAATTGATGGCGATCGCTGATGAGTTATTCATTTAGGAATTGCCTATTAACCTTATATTAGGGCAACCACCGCCACGAAAGATGGGCAACCACCACCAAGGGAAAAAGAGCAACCACGGGGGGATTGCCCCTACAAAACCCTAAATATTAAGTAAGTGATGTTATTATTGATCTCCGAAAATCAATAACTAATAACCGATCGCCGAGCCAAGAAACAGAGTTTATGAGTAAACCCCCGTCTTCACGGGGGCAGGCTTAGGCATCAAAGCCAAATCTCAATTAAAAAACCGGGTTTCTGTAACTATCAACCGTCAACGGTCAATAGTTGAATATTCGAGTAATTTAACTCAGTCGCGATCGCTTGACCATTTTCTTTAACATGGACGACCTGACCCTTGGGATGTTTCAAATCGGTTGTTTCACAACTATTGCGCTGACGGTGTGCCACCACGTCTTAATGGGGAGCCGCCAATCGAGCCGCCAATCGAGCCGTCAATCAGGCGGGGGAGGATACTAATGAAAGAGGATGCATAGGATGCTAATGAAAGAGGTGAACCATGAAAATTCTCTCTCCTCTCTTTTCTCTCCTAAAGCCCCTCATCCCCGCCCCGGATGCCCCCTGCCCCGGAAACTTCTCTATTCGTTGAGGACTTGTAGGCGAATGGTGCGATCGCTACCTTCGTCCATTGGCACCTCGATCGTGTTCCGGGCAAGTTTATCCAAGCAAGTGAGTAACGCCCGTAAGTTTGGGGTGCTCGCCCCGGTATCGACATAGAGGCGATCGGTTAAATTCGCTAACCTGCGCCAGGTGGTGTAGAGCTTGGTGACAGACTGTTCTAAGATAGCGGCTTGCTTGACCATATCAGCGGCGGTGTTTAAACAGCCTAAGCGTAAAGCCTCTTCTAAAGCCATTTCAATATCTAACGACTGTTCGTTAATCGTTTGAACCTGTGCCGCTGCTTCTATATATTTGGCTAGGTTGCGAGCATCAGAGGTTAGTTGCTTGACCGTATCTACGTCGGGATTTTCTGCCGCCTCAGCGCGAATTGATTTTTGATGGGCTTCTGGCAACTTTTCCATTTCTTTGACCAAGGGCGCCAGATAACGGGTGGGTAAAGACCCGGATGTGGCTTTTTCTTTGAGTTCCTCTGGCAAGAGATCGCTGGTCATGGCAGTCCATTCGTCCGACAGTTGTCGCACTTCTTTGCGGGTGATGCGATCGCTATTCCGAGCCGCTTGAGCAATGGTTTCTTGAACTTCTGGGGCGGACTTGGCCGTTTCTACAAAAGCTCGTTTGCTGAATTTATTGATGTTCTCTGGGTCAAGGTGTCCCTGACTTAGTAGAGTATCGGCACTGTTCGCCAGTTCTATCAAGGCATAAGCTTGACTTTTACTAATTTCTCGGTCTTTGAGCCAGTTGAGAAAACCGGCGCCGCGTCCTTCTCCCCCTTTTTTTTCCCGATCGCGCACTGCTCGTAGAATCCTTCCCCGCCAGATATCGGTTTGCAAATCAAAGCGATCGCAAACTTTCCAGGCATTTTCCACCTGATCGGTAAAATCAAAATCGGAGATTTGTTCATCTTCTGGATCTGGCAATTGAAAATTCAGATCCGGCAGTTCCGCCAGGGTCGCGACCAGTTCTGCCGCAGATGTAGGGACTTCAGCCATTGATGCTCTTCAAGAAAACAACCAACCATCAACCATAGCATCATTTGGCGAAATCCTTCATCAATTAATCATTAAAACTTTATAATTAAAAATCACAGATACTCTGGCCCGCCCTCACAAACTAACAATAATCTAGCAAATCTGGCCTAGATCAGTTATTTATTTTTATTTTTATAACAATAAAAATAAATACCCAAATAAATCACTTTATATATCCGCATATATCGGCAATTTTAGCATCAATTAGCATCAAGCATCAATTAGCATCAATTAGTATCAAATTAAGGAATTTGTGGCGGAGCAAAATCTGGATTAATCAACTCTACAGGGGCTTGGGTTTGAGAATTTTGTTTCGGGGCTTCTTGTGTAGTCTGAGACACCAAAATATAACCTAAATAAGCCGGTAAAACCATCACCGTCATCGCCGCGATCGCCCCCACAAAATGAGTCCATTGATTAGAAGGGCCATAATAACACCGATAAGGGTCAAAAGAAAGCTGACTCCCATCAAATTGTTCGCGCATGGCCACAGAACGCTTAAACCTTACTCGGCGATCATCCAGCTTTTCTAACAAAATCCAGCCCGCTTGGGCTTCTTCTTCACATAACTTAACAAACTCATTAGCATTGCCAAATAAATCATAATGAGCGCGAACAATTTTATATTCCCACTCAGTGGTGGAAGCATCGGTAAAATACATTGGCTTTTCTCTGATTTCAGCATAATCAAAACCATTTACAACCGGCGGACACTGGCTCAGGATATCTGGTTCAAGATTAGCTAAATTTGTCGGCTCATAAATCACAGCAGTTTGCTCCTGCGGGAGGTCAGCTTTCTGGGGTTGAGTTTTTATAGCCGCCATATTTTTCCGGTTAGGTAAAGGCGTAGCTGGAGGGACAGGTTTAGGGGGGACGGTGGAACCTGGATGCGGAACGGCAGAACTGGCTAAACCATTCAAAGTCTGAGGCGATCGCCCCACCGTCCCCCCGGAAAAAGATTCTCCAGTCAACCGATCTTTAAATTCATGGTTACTCAAAATTTCCTCCTCCTCTTCCTCCTCAGTGGTGACAACCGTTTGCTGCCAACGCAGCCATGCACTGACCAGCACGCCATCTATGCCTAACGTACCCACAAATAGGCTCCAGATCAAAACTTCAAGCATAAGTAAATCTTCCCCAGAAGCACCAGAATACTGGTAAAGCCTTTACGGTTTTGCCGATTGATTTTCCGGTAAATATCCTTCCATCAGACAATCAGAGCCAACCGTGCGCCATTGTACTCGCTCTAACATCAATGCCTGACTCATCGATGTTAAACCTAAATTGCCCACCGGAGAAGGCGCACTCTCTCCACCAATAATTTTCGGCGCAATAAAGGCCAGAACTTTTTGCACCGCACCAGAGGCGATCGCCGGAGCCGCCAAAGTCCCGCCGCATTCCCACAACACCGAGAGCAACTCTCGCTGATATAGAGATTCCATCACCTTTCCTGGAGTCAAAGTGTCAAACTCTACCAGTTCAACCCCTTTATTCAGCAACAATTTTTGTAGCTCAGGATTACTGCCCACTTCTGTAAA
The DNA here is from genome assembly GCF_001276715.1 of Planktothricoides sp. SR001. GTDB lineage: Bacteria > Cyanobacteriota > Cyanobacteriia > Cyanobacteriales > Laspinemataceae > Planktothricoides > Planktothricoides raciborskii. Next base: position 139,083 of record NZ_LIUQ01000001.1, read on the forward strand.
CACCAAAGTTGGCGCCTCAGAAACATCCCACAAATGAGCTTCTGCGGGCAACTTCAAGCTCCGACTCATTACCACTCGTAATGGATTATGAGTTCCGGCATGATGACTGGTCAGAAATGGATTATCTTGGCAAACCGTATTCGTCCCCACAATCACCGCATCACAAGCGGCTCGAACCCTATGCACCTCATGGCGAGCCGCATCTTGAGTCACCCAATTGCTATCCCCAGTAATTGTGGCAATTTTGCCATCCAGGGTCATAGCATATTTTAAAATCCCAAAAGGCCGATGGTGAGTAATGCGGTAAATAAAAGCTTCATTCAACTTACGGCAAGCTTCCTCTTCCACTCCCACCACCACTTCAATCCCCGCCGATCGCAACCGGGCAATTCCCCCACCAGACACCAGGGGATTCGGATCCACCATACCCACCACTACCCTAGCCACCCCCGCTTGCACCACAGTCTCCGAACAAGGAGGCGTGCGTCCGTAGTGATTGCACGGCTCTAAACTGACATAAATCGTCGCACCTTTCGCCTCTTCCCCGGCTTCCCGCAAAGCAAACACCTCCGCATGGGGCTGACCAGCACCCGGATGAAAGCCCGTGCCCACAATTTGACCATCTTTGACCACCACTGCACCCACCAGGGGATTAGGGGCAGTCTTTCCCAGGGCAAGGCGTGCCAGTTCCAGGCATTTTTGCATCATCGCCCGGTCAAACTCGCAGACCCGATCGCTGATATTATTGACATTGGTATCATCGTTGTTCTGTGAATATCCCCCAGTCACCGCTACCTCCCGATCCAAAATTAAGTGTTAACAGAAAAACTTGCCATCAGTTTACCGAATCATCACCCTCTATGCTAATAAGAACGCACCACTAAGTTTCTGATAGATTTCTAACTTTCGTGATAATCTTCTGACAATGAAGTTTTGTGAAGTTCATCAGGATTGTATGAGACTTTTTACCTCAAATCAATATGTATCAGCGACAAAAGCAAACCCTAAATCGATTGATGAACCAAAATCAGACCATGTATCACCATAATAAAATGGCCAGAAAGCATCCCCGGAAAAAGCCGCCAAGAAAAACCCTGATGGCGATCGCGATCGCTTGTACCCTCAGCTTCAACCCATCAGCCATTTCTGCGGCCTGGTCACAAACCGAACCGACCCGTCCAAACACCACATCTACCTCAGAACCACTAACAAAAGCTCAAACCAACCCTCAACCAGCCTTAGTAACTCCAACCAACTCGTCAGATCAACCAAAAGCATCTAGCCCAGCAACTTCGTCAACACCTCCCCTGTTTAAACCAGTCACCAAATCCACCGCCAGAACAAGCTGGCAAATCATTTTGCCGCCTCTATTATCTGCTAATCAAAATCAAAAAATTACTCCTGCCCCGGTCAGACTGGATGGCAGAATCATATTTTCCATCGCTCCCTTAACCAACAATCGGACAGAAATTATTGAACATCATCTAAAAACCGTGCTTCAAAGCAATTTTGAGCCAAACACGCTTAAAGTTTACTATGAAACGGTTAATGGTCTGCCAGTTATTTACGTTTCTTGGCAAAATCAACCCCAACCCATTTATATTTTAACCGTTACCAATCTCGATGCGGAAATTCAGGGCATTGACTTAGAAACCTTAGCCTACCAATGGATTCAAGAAATTCAACAAGCCTTAAAAAACGCTGAGTTAGAACGTCAACCCGAAGCACTTAAAAAACAAGCCATGTCCGCTGCGGTAGTAATTTTTATCATAATATTGTCTAATTTGACTCTGGTTTCTATGCAGCAAAAACTGCAAAAAGACCATAAAAAAATTGAAAGTAAAATTACTCCAGAAACCGCAGATAAAGAAACTGAAACCAAGACCAACATCTCGGAATCATCGGAAAATTATTTAGATTCTTTAGAAAATTTTTCAGAATCTTCTGAAGCAGTAAACCCTCTATTGCAACAACGGATTACCCTACTGCAAAAACGAAATTTTAACGAAATCCAACAAGGGCTGGTGCCTTTGGGTCAAGGGGGAGTTTTGGGAGTTGGCACTTATGTTGTTTTAGGCATATTTCCTTATAGCCGCTGGTTACAACCTATAATTATTTCCCTTTTGCCAATTCCTTTACAGCTAATATTTACAGGTCTTTCCACTTATTTGGCGATTCGGATCGGTCGAATGGCAATCGATCGCTTCTTTGCTGCTTTAGAAAACAGAAAATTTAAATCGATTGACAATTCTGAACGCCTCGCTTTAAGATTTTCTACGTTTTCCAGAGTGCTTAAAAATCTCAGTAGTGGCCTATTAATTACTGTAGGGATTTTCGTCGGTTTATCCGTGATTGGGATTAATATTGGCCCGTTGCTGGCTGGAGCCGGAATTTTAGGTTTAGCTATTTCTTTGGGTTCACAAAATGTGATTAAAGATACGATAAATGGGTTTTTTGTTTTATTAGAAGACCAATATGCCGTTGGCGATGTGATTGCCGTGGGTGATGTCGGTGGACTGGTGGAGAACATGAATCTACGCATCACTCAACTGAGAAACGGAGAAGGTCGCTTAATTACAATTCCCAACAGTTCTATTACCATTGTCCAAAATCTTTCCAAAGAATGGGCTAGAGTCGATCTGACTTTGGATGTGTCTTATCAGACAAATATCGATCAAGCTTTTGCGGTAATTCAAGAAGTGGTTGATGAGATTTACAACGAACCTGAATGGCGCGAGAAAATTATTGCCCCTCCAGAACTTTTAGGCATTGACCGTATGGATCATGCGGGGTTGATGATTCGGGTTTGGATAAAGGTAAAGCCTTTACAACATTTGATTGTGGGACGAGAATGCCGTCGTCGATTAAAAACCCGATTAGATCAATCCGGTATTTCTATTGGCATCCCGCAGCAAACTTTATTTGTGAATAATGCTTTAGAATTGTTATCTTTGAAGGACAATAATTAGCTGTTGGTTGTTGGTTGCCCTTCGACCCTTCGCATCTCGACCCTTCGCATCCCGACCGGCTCAGGGTTCAGGGCTCAGGACTCAGAACTCAGGACATCGCTTCGCGGAAGTTGAGTCCTGAGCGAAGTCAAAGGGAGCGGGGTCGAAGGGTCGAAACTCAGGGCAAGGTGGTTGTTGGTTGTCACCTGTTTTACGAAAACATCAGAAATTATCGCTGTTGCAAGACCATTATTCCGCCAGTAATTCCCATAGAAACAAAGACAAATTGACGAACTCCTCTGTGTTTCTCTGTGCCTCTGTGGTTTAAATTACTTATTTTTTCCCTCAAATCTATTTACTCTGACTCAAAAGATTGATGTTTAAATTTCAAAGTTAGGCAATTTTCTGTCACCGTTCTGACAATATTATCTGGTGCTCCTTCGGGGATATCCGCTGAAATTTCTAAGGTGATTTTTACTTCTGCCCCGGTTAAAGCTGTCAAATGTTGGATGATTTCATTAGCGATCGCACCTACATCTCGATTAATCCGCATCGGGTCGATTTCCACACTGCCATGAAATCGGCGGGGGGGTTGCTTTTCTGGCAACTTTATGCTATCATTATTAGCGTCGGTTTTTCCGCTAGTTTCTGATGTTTGATATGCCCCACCTTTTTCGGCAAACTTTGAAATACTGGGACTATTAGATGCTTTTGCCGCTTGTGCCGCATCGATTTGTCTTTGGGCAACTTCCGGTTTCACAATCAGGCTATTTGGGCTAATACTAGGATTAATTCCTGTGCCAAATTGTAACCCGATATATTCGCCTTTGACCTCATCAAAACCTGTGGCAAAGGCAAAATGATCCGCCCAATTAATCGAGTTTACCCCATTTTGAATACATTCTAAAAGAACCGATCGATCCTTTAAGCGGGGTAAATATAAATAGCGGGTCAAATAGTCCCACAAGCTGCTTAGGTCAAGGCGATCGCGCCATAATATCTCATCTAACACTTCAAGCCGCAAAAGATTAGGGCCATAGGTCGTGAGTAAATTACTTTCATATTCGGCTTTTTTACTAGCAGTTTCCACCAGATAACCTTGCACTTGCAAGCGGGTTTCTTTCCATTCAATCGGGGAGATAATAGAAGAGAGAGGAGAGAGACTATTTTCCGCTTTACTATCTTCTCCTTCCGCTTTACTTTCCCCTCTTTCCTCTCCTCTCTTTCCTCTCTCCTCTTTTCTCTCCCCTCTTTCCTCTCTTCTCAACTCTTGCGTCGGCACCAGCAACCATTGATAAGTATCCAGCAGAATCACTCCTACATCTTTATCTGATTGCTCTTTTTTATTCATCGCCTGCTTTTCTTGGAAAGCATCTAGGTTTAAAATCTTCTTATCCTCAACGATCGCCTCCCAAGCCAGATATTGCGCCACATTCCGGGCTAAATTCTCAATTTTATTGCTATCGGCAGCTAAAAATAGCAGCGTATTCTTATAAAACCGGGGGCTATTTCCTTTATGGTGTAAAGCGTCTTCCGCCCATTTTTGCCCCTTACTTTCTGGATTATTCCGACTATGGGGATATTGCGGCCCCAAAATCACCAACCGCACCCCCAAATTGGCATCGTCCGCAATATCAGCGGTAGATTCTGGGGCTATTAATACCGCACTAAATTCACCTTTGGACTTATCTTTTTTCAGCCGTCTGACGATTTCTGCCTCAACCTTATAGCGTTCGTTTTCTTCTAATAATTGATTGGTCCGTTCGATCGCCGTTCGGTTCACATTCGGTTGTGTCGAAACCCAATAGCGATTACCATCTAAATAGATATAGGTCGCTTGGTCGCTTAACCGCCGCAACGCATCCCCAAACGCTGCCGGATTTTCTCCCGGTTGTACGCAACCTAACTTAATCCGACGGTCTTCTAAGCCGCGATTTGCCGCCCGCAACGTGGGGGCTGACCCCATATAAATTGTCCGCGTTACTCGACGACAAGCAGAATATCGGCCAAAGTTGGGATTTTGGCGATCGAGAGTTAAGGGCAAGGAATTTGGCCCATCTACATCTTTCTCAATTACCGGAATCCAGTTATCTTCTAAATAGCGACTAAGTTGCGACTGCACTTGGACATCATCGATCGCTACATGGGCTGGCATAATCATTAAACTTTGATCATTGCGTTCCCACAGAGAATGAATCACTTTCGCCATTAAACACAACACCCCGCGAGTCCGTTGGAACTTATCCAAACTCGACCAGTCCGAATAGAGGCGATCGAACAGTTCGGGATGAATAGGATAAGCGGCTTTCATTCGCTGCTGATAATCCGGTTCCTTACATTCCGAGGGAAACTCCTGACTTTGGTTGCGGTACATTTCGGCAAAAGCCCGAACCACCACATCCCGTTTGGCAAATAAATTCGGGTCTGTATTGGTTTGAAATAGCCGCCGTCGGACAATCTCAAAACTCTCCTCACCCGTCGCGGGACGCCAAGGGGACTCCACCCGCCCGATCGCATTCTTCAACCGTTCCAGGGCTTCCTTCCCCCGTTCTCCTCCCGTCTCAATATCATTGCTGCGAGTTTGACCCGTATGAGGGTCGGAAATATCAGAAGCGGGAATACTCACCACCAACAAAGTGCGATCGGCATTCTTCGCCGACTCACTCAAAGTTTGGGCAAAAGTAAATTGCGTCTCAAAACTGCCCCCGGCAATATCACTCTGGTCATGCAACTGCCTCGCATAAGCCACCCACTCATCAATCAAAATCAAACAAGGGGCGAACCGATTAAACAGAACCTTCAACGCATCCCCAGGATTAGTCGAAGTTTCATCCGCCTTGCGAACCAACTCATAACCCTCCGCCCCACCCAACTGCCAAGCCAACTCACCCCAAAGCGTATTAATCACCGGGCGACTTTGACCCTCATGTTCTGGCTTATAACCAACAATCCCACTCGGCTGTAACTTATTCCCCACCAACACCGCCACATTCACATCTTGGGGCGGTTCCTGAAAACCCAAATCCTGAAAAATCGACTCCATCCCCGGCAAATCGGCAATTTTCAAAGCATTAGCCAAATGATAAAGGGCTAACATCGCGTGAGTTTTCCCACCGCCGAAATTCGTCTGCAAAGAAATCACCGGATCTCCACCCTGACCACTCAACCGCCGTAGGGCATTCGCCAAAAGTTGCTTTAACCCTTCCGTCAAATAAGTCCGACCATAAAACTCCGTCGGGTCGCGATACTCATTACTCCCCTCATCCAAATACACCTGCCACAAATCTGCCGCAAACTCCGCCTGCTGGAACCGACCGGAAGCCACATCACGATGGGGCGTCACCACCTCACGCCAAGGACTCAAACCCCCTTGGGGCTGCCCCTCCGTCGGAATCACTGCTGCCCGTCGAGACCGATAACGGGCTTGTTCCTCAAACTGGACTCGCAACAACTCCTGCTTATGCCGTTCCACCTCCGCCACCGCTTGGGGGGCAGAAACCGCCGACAACAACCGGGCAACACTATCCAAAGCCCGATAAGCATCATCACTAGAAAAAGTAGTCGTATGGGCCCACTCATTCCGAGTATCCCGTAACTCGCTAACAATACTCCGTTCGCTGCGCCCCAAAACACTCTTAAAAACATTACTCCACTGTTCCCACATCACAATCAACAAAGCGGAAACATCCTGACGCAAAACCTCCTGAATATCCTGCTTTCGCCCCAAATAATTATCCGGTAAACAAGCGGCAGCCGCTGACAACCAACGACTGCCATAATGACTTCTCATCTCACGTTCCAAAAACGGATAAACACCTTCCTGGAGTAAAGCCAAAGCCTTAGTCACTCGGTCATAATTAGTAATAGCCATAATCTTAAATTAAATTGAGTTTGACTTCTTCGTGTTCTTCGTGTCTCTGTGGTGGAAGTTTAAACCACGAAGGCACAAAGGACACAAAGGGTTTTTTCTTCGTGTTCTTTGTGTCTTTGTGGTTTTATATTTATTTTACCACAAAGGCACAAAGGACACAAAGGTTAAAAGTTAATCAGGACGACGAATCAAGCCCATTTGCGAAAAATGGCGGTCGAAAGTAAATGCTTCAGTAATTCCAGATTCTTTCATCACTACATAAGAGGTACAGTCGGTAAAAGACCATTGCTTATCTCTATTGAATTGCTCGAATATTTGCCAAGTTTTTCGGTTAATTTCTGGGGAAATCCAGACAATTTGTAATAGGTTATGAGCAATGAGTATATCCAGCTTGGCTTTAAATTTTACCGTTGGGTCGTACCCAACATTCATCAGCAACAAAGTATAAAGCTCATCTAAAATATAATTGCTAGTCACGAGAATAATTCCCTTAACTTGACGATTAAATTCTACCGCTTTGATATGATTATCATCATTTTTGTCAGCTAGGGCAGCAAAAGCACTTGTATCTACAAATATTTTTTTCATTAATTTTTTTATTGCTCCTGAGAATAGAGATATTTATCATGGTAGATAGAAGTATTTTCTAACCGCCCTGCCACGGCATCATCCCCTAGCGATCGCCAAACTTCCCAGGCATCTTCATTAATAGAGTTTGTGTCAGATTCTACCATGCGATTAAGTTGGTCGATCAGCATTTTTCGTTCGGCTTGGGGTAATGCCTGAATCACTTGAATAATCGAATCAACTAACTGAGTATTCATATTTTATCCTTTAGTAATTTATTTAATTTATTCGTGTTCTTTGTGTCTTTGTGGTTTTATATTTATTTTACCACGAAGGCACAAAGGACACAAAGGGTTTTTTGTTCGTGTTCTTTGTGTCTTTGTGGTGGAAGTTTGAACCACGAAGACACAAAGGACACAAAGGGGTTTTTTCTTCGTGTTCTTTGTGTCTTTGTGGTTTTATATTTATTTTACCACGAAGGCACAAAGGTCACAAAGGGTTTTTTCTTCGTGTTCTTTGTGTCTTTGTGGTTTTATATTTATTTTACCACGAAGGCACAAAGGTCACAAAGGATATGGCGTCCAAAAATCCAGATTTTTGAAAGTGCCAAAATCCCGAAAGTTATATGTCCAAACTGGGCTATGGTAGCGCAATGCTATAAATACAACTGTGGCATCTTCTAAAGAACCTTGCCATTGAGGTAATTGAGTCACCATTGCTTGTATTTGTTCAAAGTCATTTTGATCTAAGGCTACTGGGTGTAAACTTTCTTGCATAACTTTGAGGGTATTTTGAGCGATCGCTGGATAAGTCCGCTGTAGTAACCATTTGTAAACCTCAAAAATAATGGGAATGGGGGTGAGTAGAATTGTTTTTTGTTTAGCCAATTGTTGAAATCCATTAACACATTGTTCGTGGTAAGTATCTTTGGCATAAAATAGACCAATCAGAGGGCCAGCATCCAACACAAGCTGTTTCAATTTTCAAAGTCCTCCGCATGGTCTGCTGCCCCCCGTGGGGCTTCGGTGACAATGCCCGCAAGTTCTAAAAGTTTTGAACTATCTTTTGGAGTTAGCTTAATTTGTAAAGCTTCATCAATTAATCGGGCTAAACTATCTTGGGGATTTGCTTCGAGATAAGCATTCAATTGTTCAGCTAATTTATCTGGTAATTCTATGGTAATTTGAGTCATATTTTTTTACCTATTAGGAATTTCTTCGTGTTCTTTGTGTCTTTGTGGTTTTATATTTATTTTACCACGAAGGCACAAAGGACACAAAGGGTTTTTTCTTCGTGTTCTTTGTGTCTTTGTGGTTTTATATTTATTTTACCACGAAGACACAAAGGACACAAAGGGTTTTTTCTTCGTGTTCTTTGTGTCTTTGTGGTTTTATATTTTATCACCACGAAGGCACAAAGGTCACGGAGGAGTAAGTAATTGGAGATTAGGAATGTCTAGAAAATCTTTTACATTATGGGTGACAAGGGGTAAGTTATGACGCAAAGCAGTAGCGGCAATCCAAGCATCTTGAGGCGAAATTGGCCGTCCAATACTTTGTCGATCGCCCCGAACTTTTGCCCATTGCCGACAAAGAGGTAGATCCGTTGGAATCACCAAGTAATTTAATAGATATTCCTCTAATTGTGCGAGACGCCGATCGCCCCAATGATGCAGAATTGCCCATTGAAATAGTTCGGCAACTGTCATAAATGAAAGGGCTAACTGATGACCGGGCAAAAGCGGTAGATAAGGGTCAGCGTAATTACTACCCTTGAAAATAAAAGAAGTAATATCAGTATCGATTAGTATCACACCCATTTTAACTTAAATCACTGCTTAATGTTCCTTGACGTTGTTCTCTCATAAAAGTTAAAAAATCATCAATAGACTCTTCTTCTGGCCAAAAATATGCCCGGAGTTCTTGGGGCTGATTTACTGTTATTGGTTTTTGAGATTCTATTAACTCATGCAAAGCAACTCCTTGCCAAAAGCGATCGCTAAGTTTTTCGAGATTGGGTTGTTGGCTTTCCAGCAACATTTGCAAAATTTGTTGCCGTTCTTGGGGAGATAACTTTTCAATAGCCGCGATCGCGGCTTCAATTTCTGGACTCATAATAGATGTATTTATTTTACGAATAGGACTTTCTTCGTGTTCTTTGTGTCTTTGTGGTTTTATATTTATTTTACCACGAAGGCACAAAGGACACAAAGGGTTTTTTATTCGTGTTCTTTGTGTCTTTGTGGTTTTATATTTATTTTACCACGAAGGCACAAAGGACACAAAGGGGGTTTTTTATTCGTGTTCTTTGTGTCTTTGTGGTTTTATATTTATTTTACCACGAAGGCACAAAGGACACAAAGGGTTTTTCCTTCGTGTTCTTTGTGTCTTTGTGGTTTTATATTTATTTTACCACGAAGGCACAAAGGTCACAAAGGTTACAATAAACCAAGTTGTTCGGGGGAAGATTTCTGGTGATGGGATAAGCGCTGGATTTCCGGCCAAGCGATGACTAAACTATTATAGGCTAGGGCTTCGTTTGTCCAGCCTTTTCTGTCGCATAGGTTATAGAGGCGATAGGCTAAGTCGCGGGCAATTTCTGCTTTATCTCCGAGTTGGGATAAGAGTTCGGCGGTGGCTATTTCTCCCTGTTTATCTAAGGTGTGAATTAGCTGTTGGGTGATTTCCCAGTCCGGCATTCGTCCATCAGTTTTTGGGTTCCAATCCGGTTCTAATTCCTGGCGTTGTAAGAGGCGGACTTTACCCGCTTTGGCTTCGAGAATACCGGCGGCAACTAAGCCTTGAATGCTGGTATTTTTGGCTTTGGAAAGAGTTTCCGCATCCCCATATAGTCCTTCATTAAATTGATTTTGTTCAAACCAAGTTAATGCCCAGCGAGTGTCCGCGTCAAATTCCCCTTCTTGTTCGGTGAGGAATTGATCGAGGAGTTGGTTGATTAGTTGCAGGGCGGTTCGGACTGGCAAGGCAGTGCCGTCATTTTCTAGAATAGCGGCATATTTAGAATAGATGGCCATGCCAGGGCCAATACTCGCTTGGGCGAGGTCAACCGGGGCAATGTTGCCTTGTTGTAAGGTTTTTAGGGCTTTGGGGAGTTCTCGCTGCATTTCACTGAGGAATTGGCGGCGGGAAATTTTCGGGGCATTCTTTGGTCGGGGGCGACAGACTAGGACAATTGAAGAAGCCAGGGCATTTGAACCTTGTCCTCTCATACGGTTACTTAATTCGGTTCTTAATGGCCATGTTCCGTTAATGCTAAAATTAGCCTGCATTAACCCTTCGAGAATTGTTTCCCAACCCGTTGAAGCCACATTATCATCATCGTCTGTTTCTGTTTGTTTCAGCGCATAATAAACTGTGAACGGATAATCTTGATGATTGATTTGATTGACTCGATTGAAAACCTTAATTAAGCTATTCTCAAAAAATTGTTTGGCTTTGGCTTGGCTACCATGCCGAAATTTATCCGCCACCATCTCTTGAGACTTTGGTACTAATAAAGTGCTGCAAATATTAGGATAAATTGAACCCAGAGATTCCCGCAGCCAAGTATAGAAAAAATCCGATAAGTCAGCATAAGGCACCGCATCATAATATGGTGGATCTGTAGAGATTAATTTGGGAATTTCGTCGTTTTTATGGCAGGCTGTGGCGTCGTGTTGGCTGACTATTCCAAAAATGAAACCAGTAGAATTTTCAATAACTTTTATAATCCAATCAATTGCCCCGCTAAAATTTCCTGTTGAATCACTCATAGGATTAGCTTCTGCAAAATCCCAAGTCATAGGAATTGCTTGTCTTGCAAAAGTGTTGCGAACTTTCATATATCCTATATCCCAACCGCAAACAGTAGAACATCTATCAGCTAATCTATCAATTCCAAAAGCCAAATAAACTGCTACAGCCTCCCCATAAGCCCTTGCCCCAGTACCGCCGTCGCTTAACGGCACATTATCATCCGGTAAACCGGCAGAAATCGCATCTTGAATCGCCCGATCTTTCGCCTCACTCACCAAATCACTAAACGTTGTCAGGGCAACTAATTGACGATTTGTAAAAATATCTCCATATTTTGTCAGTCCATAAATAGGGGGAGAAAACCATCGAGGATTATCACAAATTTCCTCTTCCGGTTTCCATGTTGGTTTAGCGGAAAAAGCAACCTTTTCCTGTTCCGCAGTGGGCGACAAATAAATCCGACCCTTATCTCCCTCAGCAACTATAGCCATCAACTGCTGACCCATGCGTCCAGCCATTCCCTCAGCCTTAATATATTTATCAGTTGTAGGTTGTTTACAAGATAAACACTTAAAATTTGCGCCTCGTCCTGTTTTGGGAGAATCCGGCGCCTTTCCTTCCCCGGTCTTCACCGTAAACCGAACCTTCGTGTCCTTCGTGTCTTTGTGGTTCTCAACCTCCACCCAAGCCTCTTTACCCTTCTTCGTCGAAAGTTCAAAACTCCTCACCAAAGGCATTTCACACCCACAAGCGGGGTTGGGACATCTCACCGTCCGGGCCCACAACCAAGCAATTACCGTTAATTTTTTTTCTTCTTCACCACAAAGACACAAAGAACACGAAGGATATAAATCCCCAATCTTTTCTAACGCCTTTTCCCGCATCCAACCACCATAAAATCGCACATCAGCCGCTAAACCCTGTGCCCCTTTCCAAGACTCTAAGTTACTCCGCTTCCGATCTTCCCCATTCACCGGCGGCAAATTCTTAAATTTCGGCGGAATTTCAATTAATGCTTTATTGATCAATACCGCTACCGGGTTTAAATCACTGGCATGGGACTCTAGCCCTAACCGTTGGGCTTCCAAGGGAATAGACCCACCCCCGGCAAACGGGTCATAAGCTGGTGGCGCATATTTGGCAATATATTCTCGGACAGCCTCCGGTTTCGCGGGCGGTTCCTCTCCCCGTTCCCACGCCAAACACCGGGCTATTTCTGCTTGGGCTTGATGAATAATCTTCTCGTCTTTAATATCATCCCAAGATACTAGCCCGCGTACTGTCTCTTTTTTGTTCCCTTTCTTATCAGTCTCTATTTCAATTCGCCCTAAAATATCAAATAGTCTCTCCCGTTCTTTGTTCTGTTCTTCTTCTGTAGGGAATTTATCAGGCCAACTGCTGGGGTCATCCACAAGAGAAGCCCATAACACGGCCCGACAAGCCGCTAAAGGTCGCCGTGCCCACCATAAATGTAACGTTGAGGGGTGGCCATGACGGATGGACTTTTCCCGGGCTGATTCCACGTTGATGGCTTCCAGGGGGAGGGATACTTCGATGAGTTTTTTACGCATGATGAGATAACCACAAAGACACAAAGGACACGAAGAAGTTAACCGTTAAGTAGGCGTTTGATGCCGTTTCTGAGAACAGGGACGTTGAAATTAATCAGTAAACCTAGCCAACGTTGCTTTAATCTAAGATAAGTGAGTAGTTGGGCGGTATGGATAGGTTGTAAACTTTCTACGGTTTTAATTTCAATAATGACTAAGTTCTCTACAAATAAGTCTAAACGATAACCGCAATCCAGTCGTATTCCTTTATAAGTCACTGGCTGGAAAACCTCGCGTTCTACATATACCCCTCGCTGTTTTAGTTCATACTCTAAACAGTCTCGATACGCGGACTCTAGTAACCCAGGACCTAATTCTCGATGGACTTCAATGGCTGCCCCAATAATTATATTCGATAATTCATTAGCCCTTTCTCTACTCATCCTTCGTGTCCTTTGTGTCTTTGTGGTTTTATATTTTATCACCACGAAGGCACAAAGTTCACAAAGGGGGATTTCCTTCGTGTCCTTTGTGTCTTTGTGGTTTTATATCTATTTTATTTTACCACAAAGGCACAAAGTTCACAAAGGGTTTTTTCCTCGGTTCCATAAGTCTGCCCAGTTATAGTTTACGCTATTAACCCCAAAGTCCGGTTCTTTTTGAAATGGTTGGCAAATATAGCGGATTTCTGGATCGGTTTCTGGGGATATTTTTACTAGGGCTAGGATATATTGTTCCGGTTGGTTTAAGGCGGTGATGATTTCGTTTTTGGTGATGGTGACATTGGTGGCCCCGGCTATTCTGCCTTTGACTTCGATGAATGTTAGTCTGCTAGTTTGGGGATTTAAGGATTCGATGTCATAGCCCCGGTTTTCCCCGCTAATGTCTTGGGGTTGATGGTCTAGTTTTTGTTCGGCGTTAATTACTGCGTTTATGGCGGCTATTTCTATTTGTTTTTTGTCTAGGCTATTGCTGATATTTTCTCTTTCAAGAAGTTGGTTTAATCGTCCCTGGGAAATTACTAATGCCCCCCCGACTACTACCGGCGGGCTGGCGATGATTTGCTTTTCTTGTTCTAATTCTATTAGGCGTTTTTCCAGTCTGGCGGCTAATTCATCAGCCCGTTGCTGGGCTTTAGCCGAGTTTATTTTAGCGTTAACTTTTCCCGCTTGTTCCTGTTGCTTGAGTTCCGCTGCCCGCCAGTCCCAATAGTTGATTTCTTTGGTCAGCCGGTCTTTGACGGCATAAGTTATTTTATCCAGCAATTCTTTTTTATGTTGATATACTTCCTGGCGATGTTGGTTGACTAAGTATTGAATGGCATAGTTTTTGGCTTTGGTTTCAATGGTTTGGGATGTATTTTCACCACAAAGACACAAAGGACACAAAGGAATTTCTTGTGGGGTGATGGGTCGATAGTCTAAGTAAGGGGCATATCCGGCGTTTCTGCCTTCGTGTTCTTTGTGTCTTTGTGGTTCATTTTCCCCTGCTAAGGGAATTTCTACATATTGCATCCGTTTGGAGATGATTTGTCCCCGTCCGTCTTTGATGGAATGTTCGAGATAAATTAAGGCGAAAGTTTCTGATTCTGGGTTGTTTTCATCGATTAAAATAGTTCCTTGGCGGAGGAGTTGGCGGTGTCTTTCTAGGATTAGGTCTAGGGTGGCGTCTAATAGTGGGTGTCCGGGGCAGATGAATTCCGCGAGGGGTTTGCCCGGAATGCTGATGAGTGATTTGTCAAAGCAAATGCGTTCGTAGGACCGCAAGATGGGATTTTTTCGCCCAATTAGGCGATCGCGGTTGCGGATAGTAGCGGGGACATGGGTGATTTCATAGCGTTTTGGTTCCCGTTGGCGAATAGTTCCCCCCAGGTGTTGAAAGGCTTCTAAGAAGAAGGTGGCGATAAAATAAGGTTGGAGTTTGCGGGCTTCGGCCCGTTCCATGTTCTGCCGAATGCGTTGGACTTTGCTGGCATCCATTGAGTCTCGGGCTAAGGCCCGTTCTTCTAATAAGTCTTGGAGGCGGTTCTGATCTAGGCGATCGCTGAGTACCTGATTGAGTTTGGCTTTCACGTCGGGGCGATCGCCATAGCGAATAGCCTCAATTAACAATTCCCGCAACTCCTGACCGGCGATCGCCTTACCGAGGACATCAAAGACTTTTCCCCCTAGGGCTTTTTGTTCTATTTCTAACTTTTTCAATAGAGAAAGATAAACATCACCTTCGCGAGTTTCCCCTGCGACCAAATTCCATAAATGACAAACCTCGGTTTGCCCAATGCGGTGAATTCGCCCAAACCGCTGTTCTAACCGATTGGGGTTCCAGGGCAAATCATAATTCACCATCAAATGTGCCCGCTGTAAATTAATCCCTTCCCCCGCAGCGTCCGTAGCAATTAACACCTCAACCCTAACATCCTGCTTAAAAGCTTCCTCAGCTTTCTTCCGTTCTTCGCGACCCATTCCCCCATGAATTGTCACCACCGCTTCGGGACGACCGAGTAAAGTAGTAATCCGATGATAAAGATAATTTAAAGTATCCCGGTGTTCGGTAAAAATCACCAACTTTTTAGCATAACCACAAAGACACAAAGACCACAAAGGGTGTTCTTCTTTGTGTTCTTCGTGTCTTTGTGGTGAGAAAATCATCGAAATCACCCGCGATAATTCCTCCCATTTGCGATCGCGACCACTCCTTCTAACCCGGAGGGCTAAATTTTCTAATTCTTTGAGGCGATCGATTTCCGCTTGTAATTCAGCGATCGTTCTTGCGGCAGTAGCTTGGTCTACTAATTCTTCTTCTGCGGCTTCTTGTTCTGCGGAAGATCAGTCTTCTAAGTATTCTTCCCAATCTTCAGGAACATCAATTTCTTCTCCCCGTTTTAGCAATTCTTCTTCGCGGAGTCGGGTTTGTAAGCGTTCTTTCCGTCGGGAGATAGACTGATAAATCGCTTCCGGGGAAGAAGCGAGGCGTCGTTGCAGAATAGTCAAGGCAAAACCTACGGTCCCTCGGCGTTTTTTGGCTAAATTATCTGCCCGGTTAAATTCTTCTCGTACATAGTCGGTGACTTGTTTATAAAGATGGGCTTCTAAGTCAGATAAATTATATTGAACTGTATGGGCTAACCGTTCGGGAAATAGGGGTTTGGCGTCAAATTTCAATAAGTCTTCTTTAACTAAACGTCGCATTAAGTCGGAGGTATCGCAAGCATGAACCCCATCCCGAAATTTGCCTTCAAAGCGATCGCCGTCTAAGAGGGCTAAAAATAGCTGAAAGTCTTCTTCTTTGCCATTGTGGGGAGTAGCGGTCATTAGGAGAAAGTGACGGGTCAGGGTAGAAAGAAGTTTGCCCAATTTATAGCGTTTAGTTTCCCGAATATCGCCGCCAAAAAAGGAAGCGGACATTTTATGGGCTTCATCGACTACGACTAAATCCCAGTCGGTTTGTTTCAGCTTTATCTGCAAATCTTGGCTGCGACTGAGTTGGTCTAAACGGGCGATCGCCAGGGGAATTTCCGCCAAAGGATTACCAGTCCGCGAGGTTTCAATTTTCTCTTTAGTTAAAATCTCAAAAGGCAGATGAAATTTCTGGTCTAACTCATCTTGCCATTGGACGGCCAAACTGCCCGGACAAACAATTAAACACCGCTGTAAATCCCCGCGAATTAATAACTCGCGAATAAATAAACCGGCCATAATAGTTTTCCCTGCCCCTGGGTCATCGGCTAACAAAAACCGCAAGGGCTGTCGGTTCAACATTTCCCCATAGACAGCGATAATTTGGTGGGGCAATGGTTCCACCAAAGAGGTATGAACTGCCAATAAAGGGTCGAAAAGATGGCCTAAATTAATCCGGTGGGCTTCAGAAACTAGGCGAAATAATGCCCCATCCCCATCAAAACTCCAAGGTTGCCCTGCGGTGACAATTTCTAAATCCGCTTCACTATCTCTAAATAATAATTGTGTATGGGGTTGTCCCTGGATATCTTTGTAGGTTAACTCTACTACATCATTCCCATGCCATTCGGCATTAATCACCGTGACATTTTGATTGGGGATAATGCCTTTGATGATGGTTTTTGGGGTGAGGTCTTCAAGTTTTGCCATTGATTTTGTTTCACCACAGAAGTCGGACAGGGAGAGGGAAAAGCAAAATAGGAATAAACCCGGTTTCTGGCCTCTATATATATGTCGGCACAGTTTCCCACTTTACCATTTTTTTTATTTTAGCGAGTATTTTGGGATTTGTCAATAGTTTTTGGGTAAAAAATTGGGTTTTTTTTACCACAAAGGCACAAAGGACACAAAGAATATTGATTCAGTCGATGTGCTTTTTCCACCAGCTATATAAAGGGTGGTTTTTGTTGGGGATGTATTTACTTTTTACTCTAATTAATTCAATGGCTAAACGTAACTGCTTTAAATCTGGGTTAAGTTCTTTAGCTCAATATTTGACTAATTCTAATGTGGAGATGATTTGAATCTGAGGCGCTTTTCTTTTGGTAAACGAGATGGCTTTTTTGTCGTCAGTCGCGATCGCTCTTGATCAAGGCTAAGAGTTTTGGGCAAATCTAGGGATAAGTTCTTCGCGGGATAATTGCAGCAGCAGCGGGGTAAACTCTTCTGGAGTTAGCGCTAACAAAGGGTCGATGGTAGACAAAAGTATAACTATGAGCTTGATCCGTAGAATGGGCAAAACCTTGCCCACCCTACTACTCACTACTCACTGGAGCACAATCGGTGAGACAATTAAAATAGAACATTTGCGAATCAATTACTATGTCTCATCAACTACAAGAAATCGTCGCAATTCTCGGTCATATTGCAAAAGGTTGAAGATCAACAAGCCCTGCTGAAAAAATATGTGGCAGGGTTGAAACGACAGGTAGACAGTCTGACGGAACGCTGTCAAAATCTGCCAGAAGCGCAACAACTCAATCTTCTGATACCATTTCTAATTAAATATGCAAATATGCCATCATTTGGGGCGCAAGCACTGTGCCCCAAATGATAAATCGCCAGATGCTTGTAGGGGCGCTTCGGCTTGCGCCCAAATTAACCTCGAAATCGTAGCAATAATTTTTAAAATTGGTATGACTTAAGTGGTCAACCTTTAACGGGAATGAATTTTTGTGGCGCTAATTTATCCGGCGCTAATTCGAGTCAAGCTAATTTGAGTTCAGCCAATTTGAGTGGGGCAAATTTGGAAAATGCTAACTTAGAAGGAGCGAATCTGAAAGAAGCTAATTTAACGGGGGCTAAGTTGAATGGTGCTAAGTTAAAAGGTGCCACCATGCCCGATGGCAGCACTAAGGAATAATTTCTCGTTTTCTAGTTCCCAGGCTGTAGTCTGGGAACTAGAAAATGGTGAGCATTGCCCACCCAGCCCTGTCAAGGTGATAAATTTGATGACCAAAAATCGTTATTTCATGTAGGGGCGCTTCGGCTTGCGCCCTCAATTTAGGACAGATTCCCAGGGGTCAAGGGCGACAACCAGGGGTCAAGGGCGCAAGCCGAAGCGCCCCTACAACAACCACAGGGTTAGTATTGCCCACCCTGTCCCGGAGAGAATCGCCCATAAAATTTAGTGAAACAAATTACTGAAACAAATTACTGAAACAAATTACTGAAACAAATTACTGAAACAAATTACTGAAACAAATTCGGGGTTTGTAAACGCAGCAATTCCGCAGTAATTCGCTCTAGGATTCTCGTGTCCTGGGTTAATAAATTAGTAATCTGGTTAAATCGCTGAATGGTTAAGCTATTGTTTTCTACAATTGCAATCGATTTTTGGCAGTAGTCGATCGCCGATTCGCGAATTTCTCTTGGCAGCCTATTCACACTATCTTGATCGCTGCAAATAATCTGGGGCATTTCTTCCCTACCTGTGAACCGCTGTTTAATCTGATTATAATATTCTTGCCGCAATGGTTCAATGGCCAAAAGCGATCGCGCATAATTCGTAATTTCCGCTGCGGACAAACTTGGAGCCGATTGTTGTGCCAAAGCCGCCGAATTAAAGTCTAAAATAGCCGCAGATTTGAGGGAAATACTGGGAGTTAGACCAGTGAAACAACTCATGGTGGACAATATCGCCGCCAGGAGCGATCTAGATAACCATTTAGAAGTCAATGGGGAAAAGTTAGAAGTTAACATAATCAAATTAAACCAACAAAACAGGGTATGTGAAAAGTACAACAGTCATTAACAAGGTCAAGCTTTAAGATTTCGTTCCCTGGTGTTATGATTGCTATTTAGTGTGCTTATAGCGGTTATTGTGCGAATTACAGAGGTTTTCTGGATTCCCGCTGGCGCGGGAATGACAGTTTTTTTGTACTTCATAACTCTGAGAATTGTTATATCCCAGAATTGGTTAAAAAAACCGCTGAACAGATAGACACTTAAGCATTCTAGTTATCTTGAGCAATGTTGTTGTCGTTACTTAGTTCAAACATCAGAAAATTCAATGGCCAGAATCAATGATCGGAATCAATGGTCTTTGACCGCTCTTATGGTGTTTGATTTATTTTAAAACCTGGAAGTTCCAATTAACCCTAAACTTAATTAAATCTTATCAAATAAATCAAGGGCGACAGGCTTGGCAAAGTTCGATCGCTTTGGTTTGCAAAGTGGATAGTTCCTCAGCCCCACGTTTTAAGCTTACTTCTAGGTCTAGCAAAATGCTCAAGGTCTTTTGCAATTGTCCTTGGGTGATTGCTTTGACTTCCTGACGCAGGAAGTAAATCCGCTTGGGATTGCCAATTTCTGCTGCTTGGGCGATCGCCTTCTCATCTCGTTCCCCTGCGGAAATCATCACCTTCACCCATAACCAGGTTCTAAACTGACCTGTGAGAGTAGCGACGATTTTTAAAGCCGGTTCGTTGCGACCGATCAAGTCAGAGATCAATGTTAAAGCGCGAGAAGTATCTCCTTGGAGAATGGCGCTCGCCAATTTTAAGCTATTGGCAGCGCTGGATGTGACCAATGTGCCGACAATTTCATCTTTGAGAGGGCGATCGCGCCTTTCTCCGGCATACAGTTGTAATTTCTCAACTTCACTATAGAGCAATCGCGTCTCATTGCCGACGCTTTCGGCTAAAAGTTGCACGCTGGCATCGGTCAGCTTCAGCCCCATTTCTTGAGCCACTTTTACCACAGCTTTCTCTAGCTGATCTTGTTGCCACGGGGGAATCGGCGAAAACTCTTGAATTTGAGCATATTTTTGTAATAATTTAGTAGATTTAATCCGGCCATCCGGTTTACTCGGCGTAGTCAACAGTAACACCGTTGACTCGGGAATCGCCGTGACAGTGCGTTCCAACTCTGCTAACATATCCCCGGAACAATGGTGACAAATGGTGGTATCGACCAACCAAACCAAACGACTGCCGCTGCCAAAAGGGGGGGTCATGGACTGATTCAAGCCTTGAATCACCCCATCGGGGGTATCTGGGGAAATTTTTTCATAGTTAAAAGCCGCCCAAGCAGGATCCAAGACGCGATCGCGCAAAGCGGCCACAGCTTTGCCCATCGCAAAATCATCCTCACCCCAATACAAGTAAATTGGCACAAAGAAATACCTGTGTAAATAATGAGTACACTAGATAATGATGTAGTCTTTCCCGTAAAGTTACAAAACGTAAACTTGATGAGGTTGACTTCATCATGTTCACCTAACTCTAGTATAATAATTAGGAGTGATAAATTGGACGATACATATCAGGTCTATCTCAATCGCGTAGTGCGACAGACCCTCCCCGAAAAATATCTGTCTGCCCTGCAACATATTCAAGAGTCTCCGAAGTTCAAGCCGGATGAAGCGGGAAACAGGAAACCTGTACCATTCCCCGGATATTCGGTAATTACTCCTCCGTGGAAAGATGACTTAAAGAATGCTGAATTTTATCAGCAGATCCATGAATGCCAAACGCAGTTATTGGCGCAAATTCCCGGAAATTGGCTGGTGGCATTGCCCCCAGATAGTTTTCATTTAACCCTAGCGGATTTAATCTGGGATGATACTTATCTTCAGGTGATTTGTACCCCGGATCTGGAAAGGCAACTACGCGATCGCATTGCTGACAGCTTTCAACAATCTAGTCACTTAACCAAAGGAGACCCGATTGCTTGGCAAGTGATAGGGATCATGGTATCCAACCGCTCAATTGGCGTTTTATTAGTGCCGGTGGATGAGCATTCTTATAGTCAGACTGTGCAATTACGCCGTGCTATCTATCAAAATCAAGGACTAATTGCCTTGGGAATTGAGCAACAATATCATTTTACGGCTCACATTACTGTCGCCTACTTTGGCAAAATTCCTGAAGATTTAGAGCGCGATCGCCTAAGTTCCATTTTCACTGAATTAAACCATCAATTGATGGATAATCCGCAGAAATTATTAGTAGAACGAGCGGAATTGCGTAAATTTGAAAACATGACTGAGTATAGACGCGAACAAGACTGGCCATTTTTTCAATTTTAAGGAGTTGCTGTTCAAACATTATTATTAGCAATCATAGCAATCATAGCAATCATAGCAATGATCTAAAAAGCTACTTTTGCTCAACAAGTGGTGTTTGCTAAACTGTTTGATAAACTGTTTGCTAAACTATCTTTACATGATGGATATTATCGGTAAAACCATCATAGACTACTGAAACAACAGTAATCATCACCCCAGGTTAAGTATCCGTTAACCCATTAATTCATCATCCTAAAAAACCGGGTTTCTTTTTTCGGTCAATGACTCACTTTTTTGCTCTGCCGTCTAAAAAACCCGGTTTTTTAATGTGTTCGGTGGGGGGTGGGCTTTCGGGACTTTCGGGGCTTTCGGGGCTTTCGGGGCCGGCTTTTATCAAAATAATTAATTACCAATAAACAATCATTAATATTTAAAAGATTGCCTTTGTGAGATAATATTGTGTTTGGATAATTTGATACAAATCTAGGACAGACATTTTGGAACGGACATTTATCGCAATTAAACCCGATGGCGTCCAACGGGGACTCGTTGGCGAAATTATTCGTCGCTTTGAATCCAAAGGCTTTACTTTAGTCGGGTTGAAACTGATGCAAGTCAGCAAAGAATTAGCTGAACAACATTATGGGGTGCATCGGGAAAAACCATTTTTCCCTGGGTTAGTGCAATTTATTACCTCTGGCCCTCTGGTGGCGATGGTTTGGGAAGGAAACGGGGTGGTAGCCTCAGCCCGGAAATTGATTGGGGCAACCAATCCTTTGTATAGCGAACCGGGAACGATTCGGGGTGATTTTGGTGTGGATGTGGGACGGAACATTATCCACGGTTCTGATGCAGTAGAAACTGCTAAAACCGAAATTAAGCTTTGGTTTAAAGATGAAGAACTGGTGAATTGGACTCCAGCGAACACTCCTTGGTTGTATGAGTAAGCTAAATTAAAACTAGGGGGCGTCCACGATGGTGGACGCCCCGAAAAATTATCAGCCAGATGCATGAATTACGGATTGGCGTCTGGTTTTTCTTGAATTTTTGGGCTGTGATCTTTTGTGCGTTCCGAGAATCCCCAGATAAAGATTAAAGCGATCGCCGAAACCATCAACCACTGGGGCGGTGCCCAGTCATGGTTGACTACTCTCAACAACAGCCGTAAGCCTACCAACCCAACGCTGATATAACCAGCATCCTCTAGGTGAGTAAATTCATCGAGCCAACGAATAAATAATCCGGCCAAAAACCGCAAGGCAATGATGCCAATGGCACCCCCAGCGAGAATTAACCAAGTTTGGTCAGCTACCGCGATCGCCGTCGTCACACTATCGAGGGAGAAAGCCAAATCGGTCATGGCAATCAGGGGAATCACC
The DNA here is from genome assembly GCF_001276715.1 of Planktothricoides sp. SR001. Taxonomy (GTDB): domain Bacteria; phylum Cyanobacteriota; class Cyanobacteriia; order Cyanobacteriales; family Laspinemataceae; genus Planktothricoides; species Planktothricoides raciborskii. Next base: position 161,619 of record NZ_LIUQ01000001.1, read on the forward strand.
TGCCACAAAGCGGTAAAGCTATGCTTATGGTGAGTGGTGCCATCTTCATCTTTTTCTTGTTCAGATGCAAAGTATTGCCACACCAACCACAACAAATACAATGCGCCAATAAGTTCAAATTGCCAAAATTGAATCACCCAGGTGGCGGTTAAAATCAGCAACATCCGCAAGGCAAACGCGGCAATCAACCCAAAGTTAAGGGCTTGACGTTGTAACTTCGGATCGGTCAAGCCTTGGGCAATTGATGCCAGAGCGATCGCATTGTCCGCAGACAACACCGCTTCCAGTCCCACTAAAATTAGCAGGAGGAAAAATGTATCAATCCCAAAATTGGGCGAGAGGTCAATAAACTGCTCTACCATTAACTATCCTTCAGACCTGACAGGGTATCAATGAGCCGTGAGTCAATCTTCTATTATGGATCAATATCAGAAGATCGTCATCTTTGGATACCTGGCGATGTAAATAATTGTTAATTGTTAATTGTTAATTGTTAATTGTTGTTGGTTATTCGCAATTCTAACAACAAATAACCAACAACAAATAACTAGCAACAAATAACCAACAACAAATAACCAACAACAAATAACCAACAACCAATCACGAATTTAATTTTTGTTGAGTCTTGTAACAAATTCTTCCAAAAGTTCACGAGATAGCGCAAATTAGTTTAAAAATAACTAGCCGTCAAAGGAGTTTTCTCGTATGCTATCGGATACCCAAGTTTATGTAGCTCTCGTACTAGCCTTGATTCCTGGAATTTTGGCCTATCGCTTGGCTTTGGAATTGTATAAGTAATCTCTGACATTGGATCAAGCCATCGGCAAGTAACCCTGAAAAGGCTTCTACTTTCCTACCCATGCAGGGTTGATCCGCGATGTGGAAGTGGGGGCGTCCTGGATGGATGTCCCCATTTCATCATAAATTTAAGCCGAATGCGGAAATGCTACGGAGTAAAGTAAATTGTGGCGAAAGTGATAATTAGTAAATAATTAGTAAATAGTTAGTAAATTCAATCTCAACGCCTAATTTAAAGCTCATGAACTCCATACAAGTCTCCCGAACTCATTTAAAATCAGCAACCAGGGATCGTAGTCGTCACAACGCCTCAGTCCGACGCCAACCTACCCCCAAGCGGAAACTCAGCGCTAATCCCAATCGAGCGATCGCCGTTGAAACCAGTGTGAAATTAGTGGTTAATCTGGCAATATCTGTGGTGGCAATTTCTACCTTGGCGCAGTTGATTCCTTCTTGCAAAGAACAACAACAAAAGCTGCAAGAGATTACCCAAGAAGTCCAACGCACTGAAGCGCGTGTGCAGCGCTTACGCTCCGAGTTTAGTCACAACTTCGACCCACAGCAGACGCAAAAGATTATGCAGGAACAAACTGAACTGCAAGATCCACAGCAGTTGCAGATTGTTTGGCAAGATAATCATCCATCAACCAGAGAAGCACCCAAACGGCAGATTCCCAAAAAACCCGTGAATAGTCTGCCTAGCGATCCCAGGGCAACCGCTTTAGCGCCTTAAGCAGTCAGCGGGGCAATAATTGCTTTAAGCCAGGTGTTGACGAATTTGCCAATCCCCGAATTTAGCGACCCAAGGGCATTTTTTTCTTGGTTGAGGTATCGGAGCGATCGCAGGTAGTCGGCGATCGCCCAATTCCAATCCCCGGCTAGGTGATGGGTCCGACCCCGTTGAGCATAAATATAGGCTTCTAGCTTGCCTTGGGCTAAGGCAATGTCAAAATTATCCAGGGCTTCCCGATACATTCCCAAATGACGGAATGTCACTCCTTGATTAATCAAAGCCCGAAGATGAAATGGGTTGAGGTCAAGGGCGCGATCGTAGTCCACAAGGGCATAAACCAACTCCCCTTGGTTGACATAGCAGTTAGCCCGATTATTGTAAGCAGCGGCTAAATTAGGATTCAGTTCTAAAGCGCGGTTGTAGTCAGCGATCGCCTCTTCAAGCTGACCACAGTGGAAATACATCAACCCACGATTGTTATAGTCCATCGGAGTTCGCCCACTCAAACTAGAGTTAATCACTTGTGTCAGCAGAGAAATCGCTTGCGGGTAATTTCCCCGTTTGGCGTGATGCGCCGCTTCTTGGCGTAACATCTGCACCGTAAATTCTTTGGGTAATTTTTCACCAGATTCTTGCACTGCTTGATTCATGCTCGGACTTCTCCGGTGGGATGCCGTTGGTGGCAGCGGCATTCTCATTAAAGAAGAGCATTGGTTTTTCTGAGCTTGGCGATTGAGTTTATCAGGAGCTTTCATAATTTTTTTTTGAATGATTTACTAGAATCAGCTTATAAACTTCCGTTGCGTGATGGAGTAGTGGTTGTGTCACTTTTATAACCGGATCATGCCCCTGATTCAAATCAGTACACAACAAAACACATTAGGTAACAATTTGGATCATTAATGGATCATATTAAGGATGATATTTAATAGCCTATTTAGGCATTGATTTAGTAATCATAAGGCACTCGATTCGGGACTCCACTCAAGAGGTTAGTTTTTTTTAGTATAAATAGATAATATCCTATTTTATACCTAGTTTAAATTAAGAAAATATTTATTTTTGATAAGTACATTGCCCTGATTTGGCGGCTTAAAAGCAAATAAAAACAGTTAGTAATGAGTGAGATCCGCTGTTTAGGGGTTTAGCCGGGAAAGAGGGATCCTTAAATTTCCTTAAGCCCACTGCATACCTGGTAATGCAAAATTGGTCATGGCTGGTAATGCAGAATACATAATTTCAGTATGCGATTGCTCATTGGGGGAATTTCCCCAGAAAAGGAAAACAAGGGACAAAATTCTCCCTCCCTTAAAAATTGTAAATTTTTCTTGATTAAGCGTTGGTCGCCGTGGATAAACCAAAGCGATATCCCTTGCCATAAACCGTATGAATTAATGAAGCTTCATCATTGGTTTCAATTTTGCGACGGAGTAATCGAATTTGGGCAGCTAATACATTACTGCTAGGTTTGGTGGTGCTGCCCCACAAATGTTGATGGATAGCTTCGTGGGTGAGTAATTGATTGGGGTTGGTCATTAAATATTCTAGTAGTTGGCTTTCTTTTTCTGAAAGCGCGATCGCCCGTTTTCCCCGATAAGCAATCTGATTGTCACAATCTAGTTCTAAATCTTCCACCCGCAACCGGCGAGGGTGACTTTCATTCGGAGGGGAAACAATGCTAGACTCTTGACTGGGCGATCGCCTGACTCGTGCCCGTACCCTCGCTAACAATTCCCGTAACTCAAACGGTTTGACCAAATAATCATCAGCCCCCGCATCCAGTCCTTGCACCCGGTCGTCCAAAGTATCTTTAGCGGTCAGAAATAATACCGGCGTCAAATCTCCATTGCGTCGCAGTTGCTGGCAAATTTCCAACCCAGACCGATGGGGCAACATCCAATCCAGAATCAACAAATCATAGCCCCCCGTTGACGCCAACTGCGTGCCCGTCGCCCCATCATAAGCCACATCCACCTGATATCCTTCCCGTGTCAGAACGCGACTCAGGGGGTCAATTAATTCCACTTCATCATCAACCAAAAGAATTCGCATAGATTCAATCTCCTACATGGTTATATGTTATTTGTTGATCGTTATTTGTTGATCGTTATTCGTGATTCGCTATTTACGTCAAACAACCACCAACCAATAACCAACAACCAATAACCCCCCAACCCCCCTCAAAGGGGGGCAACAACCAACAACCACCAACCATCAATTAATTTATGCTTACCGTTGCACTTCCTAAAGGTTCTCTGTTACGCGATAGCATTCGGATGCTCAAATCAGTGGGTTTAGATTTTAGTGCTTTTCTCGACTCCGGCAACCGGCAACTAATGATTACCGATCCCACCGGAACCGCGAAAGCTTTGCTAGTTCGTACCCATGATGTACCCGTCTATGTAGAATATGGCCAAGCCCAATTAGGAATTGTCGGCTATGATGTGCTGCGAGAGAAAAGCCCCAAAGTGGCGCATTTGATCGATTTGGGATTTGGCACTTGTCGTCTATCCGTCGCCGTGAAAGAATCCAGCCCTTATCGCCGGTCTTTAGAACTGCCAGCGAATAGTCGGGTGGCTTCTAAGTTTGTTCACTGTGCGCGGGAATATTTTCACCGTCTCGATTTGCCCGTGGAGATTATCCCTTTGTATGGTTCAGTGGAACTCGGCCCGATTACTGGAATGTCAGAGGCGATCGTGGATTTGGTGTCTACGGGGCGGACGTTACAAGAAAATGGATTAATTGAAATCGAGGTATTGTTTCAAAGTAGCGCCAGATTGATTGCCCATCCTCTGAGTTATCGGATTAATACTGGAGGGATGAATGATTTAGTTACCAAATTACGGGAGATGACCTTAGCAGCAGTATAATTTTATCCTATTGTCAGCGGTCTGGGGTCAGCAGTTAGCAAGCTGCTGTTACCCGATCGCTGATAGAAGTTATCCCCAGAATTGATCGGCAGCATTTCTTAAATTCCACCGGGCTTTTCCCGTTAGTGTATAATCCATTAAGTTTTGTTAAGCTACTAAGATAACCTAACTTATTGGGCAAAAAATTACCCTTAATCTAAGAAATGACGATTTATTCACCGCCAAAATCCAGTCAAACACATCAGCGCCAACGAGAAACGGACTGGCGTTTATTCTTGCGTTTGTTGCCTTATGCTCAACGCAGTGGGCGAATTCTGCTGATTTCGATGTTCTTATTAATTCCATTGTCCATAGCCGGTGCCATTCAGCCTGTGATCATCGGTCAGGCGATTTCATTGATTCAAAATGAACCCAATACCTTTAGCTTTCTGAAAAATTTGAGCTTAAGCCAGGGGTTAAATTTATTAGCCTTGTTACTAGGGGCGACGATTTTTTTGCGGTTATCTTTGCAATTTGTGCAATTATATTTAGTCCAAGAAGTAGGCCAAAGAATTACGGCGGATATTAGAAATGATTTATTTGTTCATGTGACCTCTTTGGCGACCAGATTTTTCGATCGAACTCCGGTGGGCAAACTGATTACTCGTTTAACCAGTGATGTGGAAGCTTTAGGAGAGGTTTTTTCTAACGGGGCGATCGGCATTGTCACCGATTTATTTTCGATGGCCGTGATTATTATTATCATGTTTGCCCGACAATGGCAATTAGCCCTGATGTTGTTGATGATGTTGTTGCCGGTTACGGCTTTGGTGATTTATTTTCAACAGCAATACCGTAAAGCGAACTATATCGCCAGAGAAGAACTGTCTAATCTGAATGCGAAACTGCAAGAAAATATTATTGGCATTGGGGTTGTGCAGATATTTCGCCGAGAATTTTTTAATGCTGATTTGTTTAGAAAGAATAATCAAGAGTATATAGATGAGATGGATAAAACCATCTTTTATGATGCCGCAGTATCGGCAACTTTGGAATGGATTGCCTTAGTCGCGATCGCCGGGGTTTTATGGCTCGGCAGTCTGTTAGTCATGGATAAAACTTTGGCTTTTGGTCAACTCTCAGAATTCATCCTATTTAGTCAGCGTCTATTTGAACCATTACGGCAGTTTGCGGATAAATTCACCGCCATTCAAGCGGGACTGACCTCCATTGAACGAGTCACGGATATTTTCAATGAACCCATTGAAATTGGCGACCCAGAAATATCCGCCGGTCAACATCTATTAGCCAAAAATCAAGATAAAAATTCAGCGGATCAAGCACACCTGGGAGAAATTTGCTTTGAGAATGTTTGGTTTGGGTATAAGCCCGATGAATATGCGATCAAAAATATCAGCTTTACCATCAAACCGGGGGAAAAAATTGCTTTAGTCGGGCCGACTGGTTCCGGGAAAAGTTCAATTATCCGACTATTATGTCGTCTCTATGAAATTAGCCAAGGTCGCATCCTGGTTGATGGCATTGATATTAGAGATTTAAAACAAGCTGAATTACGTCAGCACGTGGGGGTGATTCTTCAAGATGGCTTTATCTTTGCCGGGGATGTGAAAAGTAATATTACCCTGGGAGAAGAGTATGCGATCGAGGCGGTTCGTCAAGCGGCGGAAGATACTAATGTGGCTAGTTTTATTGAAAATTTGCCCCAGAGTTATGATACAGAACTTCGGGAACGAGGCACAAATCTTTCTGGCGGTCAAAAGCAGCTTTTAGCCTTTGCGCGTTCAGCTATTCGCAATCCGAAAATTCTGGTGTTAGATGAAGCTACCGCGAATTTAGATGTAAAGACGGAAGCGTTAATTCAAGAAGCCCTGGATAAGCTGTTAAAAAATCGCACGGCGATTATTATTGCTCACCGACTTTCCACGATTAAGAATGTGGATCGGATTTTGGTACTCAAGCGGGGTGAATTGGTGGAGTCAGGCACCCATGAAGAATTGATGAGTCTCGATGGACTTTATGCCAGTTTGTACAATTTACAGTTTTTGGGATTAACTTAATCATCTTAGTAGGGTGGGCAATTTGCCCACCCTAAGTCTATTAATTAATTTTTGGTTAAAAAAGTCGCTTTCCAGGATAGCAATTTGTACGATCCATCACCAGTCAGATAGCGATTGACAAAGGAAATGGGCTTGCCAGCAAAGGCATTCTGTTCCGTGGAATTGAGCAATTTCTCTAATTTTTCTTGGGTGGTTAGGCGATCCCATGGATGAACTGCCTCAATAAATAAACCTCCAATTGAGTTTGGGGTATTACTATATACCAATTGCCCCCATTTATCGATCGCCACCACAAAAATTGGGCAAATTTATTTTTCCAGGCGCGATGCTCTCAATTTTTGTTACCCAATGTTCTGTGAAACTACGGATTTTTTTTCCTCGGTAATGTCTCTGGCAAAAGCATAAATTAACTCGTTTTATTCGGGGAATAGATGCCAAGATAACCACCGATAATATCCATTATTATGACCATAGCGAGTTTCTCAGGTGATTTTGGAGTTGATTTGATTTTCTTGCAACTTGGCTAAAATTGCCGATCGCTCATCTTTATGGATTAAGTAACTCCAAGGTTGCCCGGCTAATTCTTTTTCCTTACAGCCCAAAATATTGTGCCAAGCTTGATTGATTGTTTGTAAACTTACGTCAGGATTAATTACACAAAATAAATAGTTTATTTTTTCAATTTTTTTTATCTTAAGTTTTTTGGGAGGTAAAAGGGAGATTCTTGGGTGTTAAAATACTGTAAATCATCAATTACTCTGAAAATTAGTTAATTTTTTGTAAAAATATATTCAGTTCACATCAATCGGTCTCTGGCAGCTATAATTCTGACAAATTCAGAGACTCATTCATATTTTTTATCAGGTAAACCAGCGATAAAAAAATATTTTCGTAACCCCTAATAATGTATAGCGTATAGCGGTTATTATCAGGATTACAGAGGTTTTATAGATTCTAGCGGGCGCGGTTCGGGACAGGTTTTTTTGTACTTACAGGACTTAGGCATTATTTAATATCAATCAATCTAGGGTTGATAAAGCGAATCAACCCTACAGATTTAGGGTTTATGCATAAGTCCTGACTTAATAACTCTGACAAGTGCTATATTTTCTATACGGAGATGGGAACACACCGGGTTTTTAGCTAAAAAAATCCGGTTGTTTAACTGAATTCTATTATCTCTCTATTCTAGATTTTTTTTATATTATTGATAAGGAGTAAAATACGGATTTCTGTTGCGTATGGTAGATCCATATTTTCCTCTAAGTAGGCTTGTGTAAATCTACAAACCACCTATTAGACAAGAAAGCTTTCATAACGTATCGATCCCCCCAACCGATGGCGGATCGACCGCCATCGGCTTTGCACGAATTTTGCCAGAATTGTCTGTTAGACAAGAAAGCTTTCTGGTCTATTTTTTAGGCGCGTTGCCAAATTTTAATCGAGCCTTCTGCCATACCAGTGGCCAAAAATTTACCATCGGGGCTGATGGCTAAGGACATGACCGCCCCGGAATCCGCAGGCAAAGAGGAGAGTAACTGCAAGGTGTCTAGGTGCCAAATTTTGACGGTGCCATCAGCACTGGCACTGGCAAAGCTTTCGCCGTCAGGGGCGATCGCCAATGCGGTGACTTCCCCAGTATGAACTGTTAGGGTATTTTGCAGGGAGGCTACGGCCACGGAAGGGTGATCGCTCAATAACTCCGCTTCATTAAGCTGCCACAGTTGAATGCTGCCATCGCCATTGCCGGAAATCAGGGTTCGACCATTGGGGGTAATAATGAGGGACTCCACCACATCCAAGCTGCTGGACAGAATCGCAATTTCTGAATTTGTGGCCAAATTCCAGAGGATAATATTGCCGTCACTGCTGCCGGTGGCTAGGGTTTTGCCATTGGGGTGAAGTGCCAGAGAATACACCGCTGCGGAATAATCCGTCAGGGTTTTGATTAATTGACCTTTGCGGACATCCCAAAGTTTAATCGTTTCGTCAAAACTACAACTGATTAGGGTATGGCTATCATGGGTAAATACAGCCGATCGCACCGATCCAGAATGACCAGTTAGGGTATCGATCAAATCGCCGCTGGGTAACTCCCAAAGTTTAATAGTTTTATCCCAACTGGTACTCGCCAGGGTTGTACCGTCAGGACTGATCGCCACCGCAAAAACGCCGCGATCGTGATAATCCAGAGTTGCTTCTATTTGCCCGGTAACTAAATTCCACAGCTTAATTTTGCTGTCAAGACTGCCGCTGACTAATTGCGTGGAAGCGGGACTAATGGCGATCGACTTTACCCAGTCTAAATGACCGGACAAGGACTGAATATATTTCCAAGTTTGCGGCATGGGGGTTGTTTCGGGGCTAAGAAATTTGGGCAACACGGGAGAATTATTCTGTTGTCTGGTCTTCGAGGCTGTCTCGTTACTTTTTTGAGGTTGATCGGGCGGCGGAATATTAGAGTCAGGAGGCTTGTGTTCTCCAGTTTTGGCGGTCTGGGTTGCTGGGGCTGCCGAGGGGGTTGCTGGGGCTGCCGAGGGGGTTGCTGGGGCTGCTCGTGAACTATCAGAAGTCATGGGACTGGGTGATTTAATCATCCGTTCGGCGATCGCCTGCTCTAATCGCTCCACTCGCCCTACTAAACCATTAGAATTTAAATAATTAATCACACGATTAATTGATTCGAGCAAATTAGCATATTGCTCTTTTAATTCTTCGATTTGTTTCTGAATCTGCGGATCATTTTGAACGCTCGGAGTAGAATTTTCTCCAGTCGCGGTTGCTTTTTGTCTACGAGCTTGATCGAGCAACTTTTGACCCAAAGAAGAGGGCATGGCGTTCGCTCCTGGAGAAGGCGATCGCTGCTCTAGGGACAACGAGAGTTCTTCTTTGACTTGTCGCTGGATTCGATTAATACTGATGCTATTGCGTCGGACTCCCACCTCAAAGCGAGAGCGATTAATCGTATTAAAAATTAGCGAAAAACATAAAGGAACCGTGGCATAAATTGCATTCCCAGAAAAAATGGCCACAATTGAGCCGATTACTGAACCAATTAAAGAGACATATTCTGCACTTTCCAGCCAATTACGATTATTTAACATTGAGTATCTCCAAATTCTCACATATTTTGCAGAAACAGTGAGATTTTATAATCCTAAAATGAGTCGTGCCAAATTAAAGTAAATTAAAACGCCTAATACATCAACCGCCGTGGTGATAAAAGGAGCCGACATCAAGGCAGGATCTAAACCTACTGACCGAAACAAAAATGGCAAGGCCGAACCAGACACGGAAGCTAACACCGAAATGGCAATTAAGCTAGTTCCTACGGCGATCGCCACAGGCAAATTATTTTGCAAGAAATAAGCCCAAACCGTTGTTATGCTGCCTAAAATTAAGCCCAACAAAGCACCGGCTAAAGCTTCTCGCCCAATCACCTGAAGCGGCCCCATCATTCTAATGGTATCGGTATTTAAACCCCGAATCACCACCGTAGAAGATTGAGCGCCTACATTGCCCCCGGTTCCGGTCAGCAAAGGAATAAACGCTGCCAGCACCACCACCTCTTGCAGGAGTTCTCTTTGGGAGTTAATAATGCTCCCGGTGACTGTATTGGTGAGGAGCAATACAAATAACCAGACTACGCGACGACGGGCTACGGTGAGTAAATTGGTTTGAAAATAATTATCTCCGTCGGATTGCACCCCACCTAACGCATAAATATCTTCTGTGGTTTCCTGTTCCAGGATATCGATCACGTCGTCCACGGTGATTACTCCCACCAGACGTTGCTCGCTATCCACCACCGGCACTGCCAAAAAGTCATAACGCTGAATCATCCGGGCTACTTCCTCTTGATCGGTGTCCGTGTGAACAAAGACCATATCACGAGCCATGATTTCGCTGATATATTCTGCGGGGTCAGAGATAACCAAATCTCTGAGGGACACGATGCCGGTTAACCGACGGGCGTTATCGGTGACATATAAATAATAAACAACCTCGGCCACGGGTGCGAATTTGCGGATGCGCTCTAGGGCTTGACCAACGGTAAGCTGTTCTTTGATGGACAGATACTCTGGAGTCATGATCCGCCCTGCTCTCCCCGCTTCATAACCTAATAGCAGGGCAGTGACTTGCCATTCCGCTGGGGACAGTTGGGCTCGCAGACGCCGAACGACTTTGGCGGGTAACTCATCAAATAGACGAGCGCGGTCATCCGGGGACATATTTTCTACAATGTCGAGGACTTCCTGGCGCCGGAAATCTTCGAGCAGATTTTGCTGCACGGTTGAGTCAAGATGTTCATAGACTTCCGTGGCTTCATTTTTGGATAGCAAGCGAAAGGCGATCGCCTGCATTGCTTCTGGTAATCCTTCGATCGCTTCCGCCACATCAGCGGGCTGTACTGGCACCAAAATCGCTTTAGCACCTTTGAGGTCATTGACATCTAAAAGCGCCTTTAGCTGCGATCGCACTAAATCCCGTATTTCTCTCCGCGAAATGGTTGTCGGAAGGGGAGAGATTACATTGTTATTATCAGTCAAAGCTGGCCTCCCTGGTTCCATTCCGATTAAATGGGGTGGTTAGTTTTATCTAGCAGATAATTTCTTTAGAATAGCAATGATGAGATATTTCTTAAATCCCTTGTCTGGGATTTTGATTGGGCAAGGGAGGAGTGATGGGTGAAAATTTTACCCGGTAATTTTCACCCCACTTCAGACAGATAACACAGAGGGTAATCTATCCTTGTATTTTCGGTCTGAAGTGGTGAATTAGCAACAGCAAAAACCCTTGAATTACCTCAGATATTACCGAAAAAATTAGGGTTTTTTCTAGGGTTTTTTCTGAAGCCAAACTTTCATGCCTTCAATTCTTAATCCTTGCCCCCTTGTCCCACAGTAATCACCGTTGAAACAGACTGAAGAATCACCAATATTCTGAATATGGGCGACATAATAGACATTATATTGATGGGCTTTTTCTCCAGTTAGTCGGATGGCAAAACCTTCCATGCGTTTTCCGCTGCCACGAGTCCCTAAAAATTGACCTTGGGGCGTCCAAGGAGTATCCCCAATCCCTTCCAGGTGCCCCATGTATTCCAAACTTAAACCAGGAATGGGCGGTTCAATATTAATGGCAAACCCTTCGATCCGCAGTGCTTTGCCCCGGGTTCCGGCAAATTCATCGTGACCAAATAGGCGATCGCCCAACCGTTCTATGTAAACCAGGACTTTTAATCCTTGAGACTCGCCGACAGTGGGTGGGCTAGGGTTCTTTTGCTCGGATAAAGGCATCGACCCAAAGACCAAAGGTTCTGCCACTTTTGCCGGTTGGCTTGTCCCCGGTTGCTTTGGCGGTTCTTCATAACTGGGCAAAATAATCACATCCGGGGAATTGATCTGTGTTATGGGTGGTTTTAACACGGACTCTTCCGGCTGAGGCGCATTGCCCACGGTTCCCGCTTCGGAAAGAATCAGCACTTCGGGAAAGTTTTGCTTTGATGGCGCCGGGGGTGCAGGAGTGGCAGTGGTTGACTGATTCGCCACCGTTGACACCGAGGGAATGGTCATGTCTATAGTTAATTTTCCTCGTGCCGCTGCCACTGTCAGGGATTTGCTGAATGCACGAGTCACGATTTCCACTAAAATTCCCCAGCGATCGTCGCTTAAACCTGACGGTGGGTTAATTAAGGTTAGCAACCCAGCAAACGGATGATCTCCTGAGTTCAAAGTCTGTACGGGTTGCGGTAAAGCATCAGCGGGCGCTTGGGCAATTAGCCGCCGCAGTTCTCTGGCTTTGGCTTTGGCGTCTTCCAAGGGGGGAAACTTAGGATCGTCACTATGAGCGATCGCTAATACTTGGTCAAGAATTTTTAACGCCGTTTCCCGCTCGCCCACCGATGGCGCCCCTGAAGCCTCCAACGCTTCTAAGATATTCTCAATATCTTTCAGGGAGGTGATTTGCGGTGGCATCGGTGGTTTCGGCAAAGATTTAGCCAATTCCCTGGCTTGATCTCGCAAAGCCGCAAACTCTTGGCGATAGGCGCTTAACTGTTCTAATAGCAGTTCTGCCGGAGGGACTCCAGCATCTTTGAGTTCAATGGCAGCTTGAGCCATTCTTGCCCCTAATCCGGGCTTTCGTTCGGTTAGCTGTGTGAGTTTTTCGCGCAAGGCTTTATATTGTTGGTTCATCAATCATTTCTCGCAGACGTTCCCATCTTTAATTCTGCCTTGCTCGGTACACAGTTGAAACAGTTGAGGCAATTATAACCAATTACCAACCAGTACATAAGCAGCCCAAACCGCACCATCAAAGCCGCAGAAGAGCGATCGTCGTTTACTACGAACCCCATCGGTTAATCTACTAATTTTTTAATTTCACCATAGGCACGATAAAATTGACCTCTATCCGATTCGCGAAGTTCGGCCACAAGATACCGCGCTCCTTCTTCGCGGATATTACGAGGAAACTGAACGTTCCAGTCAGGATTGTAACCGGAAGAAATGGCGCGAACTCGCAATTTTTCGCCCTCACGAATACAGCGAACCACAACTCCTTCGGTTGCCTCGGAGATATGTTCAAGAGCAATAGTTTCAAGAGCATTGGAAACCGTCGTTCCCGGCTGTTTTGGCGCTTGCAGTTTCGCGGTTTGGGGTAAGTTTCCTTCTCGTGCCGATTGAATGGCGGTTTCACTAACATCAATACAGGCGAGATAGCCGCTAGTTGTCACCAGGTAGAGTCGCTGATTTCGCCATTGCATTGATAGGGCAGAACCGCATCCCGTCGCCAGTTTCCACAGTCGTTTTCCGGAGCGATCAAAACAATAGATAGACGAACAGTTGTCTCCGGCAAAAATATAGTTGCCCTGGAAATCTGTCGCACAAGAATATACTGCTGCATCGCATTTACATTGGGCGCGATTCTCTCCTTGTTTGCTAAATTCGTAAACAAAATGTCTTGCCGTTCCCCCATAGACGCTTTCGGCTTCTTGCCAGCCAAATAATACGCTACCTTCGGTATTTTGATGCCATTGCACTCGTCCGGCTTCTAAGTCATAGCAAGTGACACCTTGGCTATGTCCGTGATAAACACCATTGCGATCGCAGCGCACCATCCAACCATATTTTCCTTGGGATAATCGCGTCCAGTGAAACTCATCTTCAGGATGGAACAATGCCACTTGTCCTTGTGCGTCGGAAACCGCTAACAACCCATCGTAAATATCCAGCCAGAAAATATCGACATTTTCCTCAATTTCATAAGCCAAACGGGGAATTTTGCCCGACAAATCGTAAACGTTCCCATCATCGCATCCAGCGTAAAACCAGACATCATCAGCGACGAGACATTTCACCCCGTCCGGTAGTTGAAACTGATTGATCACCTGCCCTTGGAAATCGAGGGCAAAGACTCGTCCTTCTTGGTTTCCTACCCAACAGGCAAATTCACTAATAAAAATGCCGAAGGCTACTGCCCCTGAATCGAACTTCCATAATACGGGGGCAGAACGGGCGGTAGACTGGCTGCTGGTGGTTTCGCGCCGCGTGACGGAGCGTTTCTGGCGAACTCCCTTCACCGCACGTTCGTAGCCTTTGCTTAGTTTTTCTTTGATTTTCTTATCGGCAGCGGCTTTGGCTTTTTCTGGGGTGGGATAATCGCTAGTTTGGATGCGTCCCTGATCGCCGATCCGTCCGTAGCGAATAATGACTTGGGTTTCTTTGATTGTTATTTCATAAAACTTGTGCGAAACCCCTTGTTCTTCGGACAATTCCAGGTAAGTGATCTCTTCGGTCATAATTTTTTTCTCCGGTAGTTAATCGGGCGATCGACACACTAAGGTCTAAAATTCCAGGATACTCCGTTATTTATTCTCTCGTTACCCTCGTGACTTAGCAGACACCGGACGCATTAATGGATTGTGTTCGCACCTAGACCGTCTCTTGAGTCGCGCTGCCCTATCCAAACGGGGCACAAGTATTAGAGTAGTAACATTACTAAATCCCCTGCCCAGTAAGGTTTCAGGGCTCGGCAAAAATTCCCCTTGAGGAGGCGATCGCTTTTTCCCCAAAAAACCAAATTATCTGTTAAAAATCTTCAGAATTCGCCAATTTTTGAGAAACTAAGTCAGAACAATCCTGTCTGACAGCTTCTCTGCTTAGTGCTATGGTTCAAAGGCAGGGGAAGAGACCCCTGGAGGATTGTACAAATCATCATTGGTGAGGTGTGATTATGGATCCTGAAATGAAGCCAACATCAGAAATGGCCGATGTGGAAACGATGGATATGGATGTGAATACGGACGACTCCGGTTCACTCAGTACCGTTGCCTCTAAAGAAGAATCGGGGCAACAATGGGACAATATCAAGAATACGGTGGTCGATATCTTATCTGAACTGCCGGATTATGTGGGTGGTTTTTTCAACCAATACCAGAAACCCATTGTCACTGTGACCCTTTTGATCGCCGTTTTAGTCACCATTAAAGTGACCTTTGCGGTGGTGGATGCAGTGAACGAGATTCCCCTGTTGTCGCCAATTTTTGAGTTAGTTGGGATGGGCTACTCGATCTGGTTTATTTACCGTTATATGCTGCGGGCTTCTACTCGTCAGGAGTTGTGGCAAGAAATTAATGGGATTAAAAGCCAGTATCTCGGAGCAAAAGACGAGTAGTCTTTGCCGAACTTGACTTAATTTCTGCCCCCAAATCAGTAAAGGGCGGATGATTAGATCCGCCCTTGTTGAATTGAAAGAAAACGGCGATCGCCCTTGTTGGTTATCCGCCGATCGCCTCTTGTAAGGTGCTGGTAAATTCCGGGTAAGAAATGGCAGCGGCTTCGGCCCGATGAATGGTGGTGGTGTCTTTGGCGCATAAAGCCGCGATCGCCAAACTCATGGCCACCCGATGATCGTCGTGACTATCCACCTCGGTGCCAGTTAACGGGGTGCCGCCGGTAATTTCTAAGCCATCGGGCAATTCGGTGACGCGGGCACCCAGGCGGTTTAACTGGGTGGCCATCACTTGCAGGCGATCGCTTTCTTTCACCCGTAACTCCGCAGCATCGCGAATCACCGTTGTCCCCCGCGCAAAAATAGCGGCTACGGCCAAAATCGGAATTTCATCAATTAAACGGGGAATAATATCACCCGCGATCGTACAAGCTTTAAGCTGACTGTGGCGCACTCGTAAGTCCGCCACCGGCTCACCAGCCACCACTCGCTGATTAATCAATTCAATGTCTGCATCCATCATCGCCAAGGCTTCCAGGATGCCGGTGCGCGTGGGATTTACGCCCACATTTTCCACGATTAATTCTGACCCAGGCGCGATCGCCGCCCCCACCAGCCAAAATGCTGCCGAACTGATATCCCCAGGAACGACCACCGGCTGACCCTGTAACTGTGCTTGACCTGTCACCGTGACACTATGGGTTTCCGGATCCACCTGAATCTCCGCGCCAAACGCTTTGAGCATTCGTTCACTGTGATCCCGAGACAGGGCTGGTTCTGTCACCGTAGTTTGACCTTCGGCCATTAACCCAGCTAACAGGATGCAGGATTTAACTTGGGCTGAGGCAATGGGCGAATGATAATGAATCCCTTGGAGTCGCTGACCTTGGATTGCCAGAGGCGCCAAAGCATTACCCTGCCGTCCCCAAATTTGCGCCCCCATTTGTTGCAACGGCTTGACCACACGAGACATAGGGCGCGATCGCAACGAATGATCCCCCGTCATGGTAAAAAACTTATCAGGATGGCTGGCAAGAATCCCCAACATTAAACGCATAGTTGTGCCAGAGTTGCCACAGTCTAAAATATCCGTGGGTTCTTGCAAATTCCCTAAGCCTACCCCGCGTACCCGCACCAGTTGGGTATTCAGTTCAGAAATTTCCGCGCCGAGGCGGCGAAAACATTGGGCGGTACTGCGGGGATCTTCTCCCAGGAGAAGTCCTTCAATGGTGGTTTCTCCAGTGGCGATCGCTCCTAACATCAAAGCGCGATGAGAGATCGATTTATCTCCCGGCACTCTGATATTTCCGTGCAAGCAGCGATCGGCACTCGGTCGAATACTCAAATCTTTTTGATTGGCTGTGATGTCCGTCATAACGATAAAAAGCGGGATTGGGCTAAACTGATCAATAAGAGCCCTAGACATCGTACCACTGCAACTCCCCGGATCGCCTGACTAATTAATTGTTTATAAATTATGGTGATTTCCACAAATCACCCTGGGAAAATCAAAACTGAAATCAAAACTAATTATGTCCAACTCTGAATAAATTAATCCCCAAATCCTGTTAACAACTTGATATTAAAGCTTCCCTCATCTCTGTCACCTAAAAACCAAACCATGAATTTTATGCTCACTCATCGTCGCAAACCTGTCTCCCTATCGCTGATTTCTACCGACCTGCCCGTTTGGTCTGCGGTAGACACTGCCGCCACCCTCTATCAAAAAGATCAAGATCGCTTTCATCTGCTCTTGACAGAACCGGCAATTTATGATAAAATATATAGCCTAAATTCTACCGAAGTGGCCACCCTCCCCGCTCCACCGAAATCTCGTCTCCTGTGGTTAGAATTTTCCCCTTATCGAGCGACGATGACCATGCAAGGCAACGGAGAATATAGTTACCGTCATCTTTGGGAACGAGGAATGTACGGGATTAGCCGCTACTGGATCCAAAATAAAACCGACGGGGCTACAGACCAGATGCGCTTGCGAAACTATACTCGCAGCCTGACCCTGACCGGACGCCCCATCCCGGACTATCTCCGTTTAGAATATGAACTCTGGTCAGGTAAAGTCCAGTTAGGTCGCTATATTCTTAACTTGGAAATTCATCATTAACCGCCGCGATCGCCTATTTTTTCTGTTACTGGTTATTGGTTATTAGTTATTGGTTACTCGTTAGGTGATTCTCCTAAAGAGTAACCGCCCCCAGTCGATGGCGGGTTCTCCCCGCGATCGCGGCATCTCCGCACCCCCGCATTCCCTACGGTGATGGCACCTTACAATAGCGATTGATTTGCTTAGAGAGTGACTCAGCTTCTTGGGAGGCTTGACTAATGGACAACCGAGCTTGAGTCACCTTGAGTCTTGCTTGTTTGACTTGCGGCAAGGTGACTTCTAGGGTCGATTTATTCACTATGGCGATCGCCGCACTGGTCTGAGCAAAGGCATCGCCATAGATTTGATAAATCTGCACAAATTGGGAGCGAAACTCTTGCAGTTTTTCGTCTGTCACCGCCAACTTTTCTAATTCTTGCCTAAGAAGCTTTAAACTATTCGCTTTTTGGGAAATCGCCTTGCCATCATTGAGAGCAACATTCGTCAACAGGTCGTTCCCTTGGTTGAGCATCGTCATCAGTGGACGACATTCGGCCAAAGGTCTGTGAGTACAACTGGACAAGACCACAGTCAGCAAAACGCTAACGGGAATAATTTTTTCAAGTGGGGCAAGAAGCGGCATGGAAGATTTACCAAAAATTAAGAAGTAATTAATTTACCTAGTATTCTGATGGAATCTATGAAGCCGAGGGACAGAATAATCTGTCTCTCGGCTTCTTTATTTTCTTTAATGTTCGGTCAAGGTTACAGCGGTTTTTAGATTAATAAACCACAGCCGGCGGGGATAGAAATCCCCGCCTAATGTCGCGCAAGTCGGATAAATCCGACTAGGAAGTTTATATTAAAAGAATTTCAGTCGGTTTTAACCGCCTGTAGGGGTCAACGGCCGTTGACCCCTACAGGCGGGAATTCATTCCCCGGCGGTTAATGTGGTTTACTCAGTAGAAAACCGCTGTAAGGGCTTATTGGCGATCGCATCATTACCAATGCTGGTGAGCAACGGAATTACTCGAAGGCAAATAAACCATCGGGTTGACAGTGCCTTGTCCAGGCAGATGTAACTCGAAATGTAAATGAGGCCCGGTACTGTATCCGGTAGAACCCATAAATGCAATCAGTTCGCCTTGTTTCACCACCTGGCCAACCTCAACTCGATTCTCAGAATTATGAGCATAGAGGGTTATACTGCCATCGGGATGTTCTATTTCCACCAAATTGCCATAGCCGCCACTATGCCATTCAGAGGTAATCACCACCCCATCGGCAGCGGCCACAATTGGTGTCCCAATGAGGCCGGCAATATCGATGCCATGATGCATTCTGCCCCATCGCCAACCATAGCCTGATGTCATAATTCCTTGGGCTGGCCAATTATAGCCATTAAAAACTGGGCGTTCTGGTTGCAATTCTGGCAAGTAAGCCGTAGCGGACGCAAGGGGGGGAATTGCTGGGGTATGAACGGAGTCAGGGAATAAGAGTGCTACCTCTAGGGCTGTGGTGGACGTACTCAAAGGGTAGTTGGAGTCGTAGTTGGGGTCTAGGTTTCTTTGGGGATGGGCGACTGATTCTTGACGGTTGCGATCGGAATAATTTCTGGTAGCAGTACGGGAACGATTTTCTTGTCCCACGGAAGCAGTTGGCGGCTTGCCTGTAGGGGTAGCGGTGCGAGGCGGTACATGGGGGCGGAATTGGTTCGACCGATTCAGAAAATTCTTTGGGTCCAGACTATTTTCGGTTGGTTTGGTGCGAAAATCTGTCAACATCAGATTTGATGCTTCGGTGACAGGGGATAGGGGTTCGAGATCCTCTGTGGCTGTGATTGTAGAGGCGATCGCGGCTGATGGGAAGTCAAAGCCGGTTTGCCAAGCTAATTGCCCAGCTAAATTTACCGATGCATCGTTGTTCCCTGCGACCATTGTGGGGATAAAAGCATCCGCAGACGGCTCGGCAAATTCGGTTACATCAGACTCAAAGTCTTCATCGGTGTTAACTTGAGCTTGCACCTGCTCCACAGCACCAAGGATGACCAAGAGAGTGGTAGTAGCTAAAATTCCTGATTTCATGTTTTTTACCTCAGAGGTATCCTCAAGACAATCAACTGTCTTGATTAATAAAGATTGAATTGGTTGGCGACTATCCTTCCAATCAAAATGCACTCAAACCCTGAATTTGAATCTGTGGGAGATCAAATGAATGATTCAACCCACGGGAAATCGATGATAGTCGCAGCTTTTCGGTGATCTATCTTGGTTAATCAAAGTCTAATCCTGCTTGATTCGTTGTCATATACAAGAGATCAGGCAGATTTACCAAAAAGATCGCCAGATTTTCAGTAGATTCCTCTGATTGCCAGCAACATAGAATGAAGTTGCTATCTTTAACAGCGATAAAAATCCGTATTTTTACGGAGTGGTTAATCGATGTAGCCCTTAGATTGGCAGTTTTCTAGTAAATTCCCTGATATTTTTTAAGCTAATATTCTACTATACGTTTAATTATTCTCATCTTAAGCGATGAATATTCCTTTTGACAAGATATTTTTGTGAAGTTTTGACAAAGTTTGTTTAAAAGTATTGTAAATTACTGCCAGTAATTCCTGGGAGATTGACAAAACCGAAAAATTAGGTTAAGCCAGCGAGCTATTTTTGTCAAAAGGGACTCAGGGATCTGCGGTTCCACAAAAGCGGGTTGGCAACGCACCTTGATGTTGGATTTAAGTGGTAGCCAACAATCTTTTGATATTCTACCAGTTTGCTTATAGCATTGGCGATGAAGGCGACGACAAGTATTAAAAAGTTTGATGTAATTATGGGGATTTTCCAACAAGACTGACTGGTGCGATCGCTTTTCCGGCGATTCCGGATTCTTGCTACCGTCTTACCTCTTGATCCCCATTAATGACCCGGAAAAAGCCCACGGGTTAAAACCCGTGGGGAAATAAATAAATCAAGTCTGCATGGATGAAGGGAATAATCAATCAGGATCCGGTGTTGCTACGTCTAATCCAATCTAAGATTTCTTGATTGATTTGTTCGGGATACTCATCATAAGCACAATGACCCGCTTGGGCAATTTCCACTAAGTTTAACTGGGGATTTAAGCTGAGATAGCGCCGAAACCCTTGGAGGGGAACAATTTGATCTTGTTGACCCCAAATTGCCAAAATTGGGATGGCTACTTTTGAGAGTAAATCTTGGAGTGATTTGCTGCCATAGTCCGGGTCATTGCGCGATCGCGCCAAGCGACAAAATACGTCTAAAGCGCCGCGATCTTGGGGGGGAGTGGCAAACAAATCCACTAATTCTCGATCCACTAATTCGGGACGGCGATAAATTTTTTTCAGCACCGATCGCAGCACTGCCGGACGACGGATCAACCGAAATAACGGGGATAATAGCAAGGGATTTGCAAAGAGTTTTTCCAAATATCTCGCAAACGCGGGGGGTTGATTACTCTGGGTATCCGGGAGAGTCAGCAATACGAGATCCGAGGCCATTTCTGGATGATTGGCGACAGTATTTAAAGCCACAGATGCCCCCAAGGAATGCCCGATTGTCACCGCAGGCACTCCAATCATACAACGCCAGAAATCATAGACTAACTCACTCCAAAGGCTGACATTATAATGAGCCGGTGCTTTTTGCGATGCGCCAAAACCCAGAAAATCCAGGGCATAGACACAATGGTGTTGACTCAAAGGTTGCAGGTTATAGCGCCATTGCCCCAAGGCGGAACCAAATCCATGTAACAATAAGAGGGGCTTGGCGGTCAGACTGGTTTCGCCATTGGTCTGAAGGGAATTTCCCGCCGTGGCATTTGCCGACGCTGGTCTGATATAGGTGTAGCGGATTTGCCAACCACGCCAAATCCAATTTCTTTGTGAACCCAGATGGGTGGGAAATTTCGGGGTCAGGGTTGGGGATTGCATGGTCAATTTTATTTAATGTAATGTGATCTGAGGACACTGCATATATCTTGCCTGAAAAGGATCGGTGATTTTGCCTGGATTTTGCCTGAGCGTCGCATTTTCTGCCGTGTCCCCGACGGAGCAAATTACAGCTTAATAATTAAAGTTGCTTTCTGCTGTTGGCTGAATTTTCGCCCAATTTCCAAGAATCTAAAACATTTTCGCTGATTGATATTGAATCTTGGGAATATTTTGGCTTAAATCATCCTTAGATATAGTAGGGGCAAGATGATTTGCTATAAAACCGGCCTATGCTCTGATGGGGTTATGGGGACTCCGTGGGGCGAATCGCGATTTTCCAGATCGCCATAGGATTTTCTCTCTTGTTGGTATGATAAAGTATGATCCGGCTAAATTAAAGGTGCAGAGGTCGTGATGAATTTTGAACAGGAGTATCAAAAATGCCTGGATAAGCTAGTCTGGGCGACTAATCATCTACAATTTGAAGTCTCTGAAACGAAACTTGAGCAGATCGCTGAACTCATCGTCCAACCGATGACTGGTCCTTGGCGCTATTTCCATACTCCCGATCATATTTTTGAAGTCGGTGGTTCTACAGATCCGATAGAAGTTTTAGCCGCACTATTTCACGATCTCGTCTATGTCCAGGTAGATCAAAGTGTAAATTTTAATCTGGCTTACTATATTAGTGGGTTGATCAAAGAGGTCAAACCTTTGAAAGGTGGCGGCAAGGAACATTTAAAAATCCGCGATCGCTCAGAAATTGGTAAAGATGATATTTTTGATATTGTCCTGTCAGTATTTGGGTTTACTCCCGGTCAACAGTTGTCTCCCTTCGGGGGACAAAATGAGTTTTTAAGTGCTCTGGTAGCGGCAAAAGCGCTCCAAGAATTTGTCTCTAAAAAAATCTTAGTTCAAATTAGCGCTTGTATCGAGGCAACCATTCCTTTTCAGATGCCAAGTGCAGACGGCTTAACCGCAAGCGATCGCCTCTACAAACGGATACAAGAAACTAACAATCAGTTTAACCTCCAGTTTACGGACGAAGAAATCTTAAGCACGGTGAAAAGAGCAGTTCGGATGGCTAACCGAGACGTGGAAGGGTTTGCCACCCCCAGTGCCGCCAGTTTTCTAGATAATACCTGGAATCTGCTGCCAGAAACTAATCATAATTTAATCAATTCCAGCACTTATACGGTTCAGGAATATCGGGTTTCCTTACAAAAGATGGAAGGATTTATGAATTTCCTGAAACCGGAATCAGTCTTTCGTCAATTTGCCGGAGAACCGGACGAGGAAACCTACAATAATTTAGTCAATGGCTCCCGCAAAAATATTGAAGTAGCTCGACTGTATCTGGGCACCAAAGTGGTGACGATTGCTTTTATAGAAGCGATATCTTTACGGGTTGGCTTAGATATTCCTCTCTCCACCATGATGGGAGAACTACCGGAAAAGGGCACCACCAGCGCCAAAAAGTTAGAAGACTTTTTGCCGAATTTAAACGATCAAGCTTATCACCCGAAAGATGAGTTAGAAACCACGGTTTTGAACTTATTGGAAAAAGGACGGACGAAAAGTTCCGCCTACGATATCAAGCATTCGCCTTTAGCCACATTTTTTGTCAAAACAATGGGCTTTGATGAAATTAATCATCAATTAAACCATGCTAAAGAGTTTTTTAAACAACTAGATTCTGCTGGAGACTTACCCTCTAAGATTTCGGCGGCTAAAGTATTTATTGCTGGGTTTAATTCTACGGTGACGAATCAGGTGACGGATGGGATTTTAAAAGTCTTTGATAGTCGCCGAGAAGCCTTAAGCCGCTCTTAATTAGGCAATTCTGGCAAAATTCGTGCAAAGCCCCCGGATCCTCGGGGGGTTGGGGGGATCGAAACAGGTATTTTGCAAGAGATATATTAAAGAGGGATTTTGCTGAAATTTTTTCTCTAGCGCCATCATACCCCTAGGGACACGGCATTGCCGTGTCCTTATTTATGAGTAATTTTTCACATAATTTTTCACCAAAGCGGGAATATCGAAAAGGGACGATTCGTTATCTGTGGCTTTTTCGATTAAACCCCGTTTTCTTAAAGATTTGATGGCTTTGATGAAGTCAGCATCCGATAAAGGTAGGGGCGATTCGTGAATCGCCCCTACTCCTGGTTTTTGGGAAATATCTACTGCTTTTTGGTTGGCTAACCATTGGATGACTATTTTTTCAGGTTCAGATAACCGTTGATAATATTCTTCTAAGATGGGTTCTAAGTCTCCGAGAAATAAGGTAGGATAAGATAAGAAGCGATCGACGCTGCGGTTAAATAAGTCTTCGATGGTAGCGGCAACGATATTTAACCAGGACGGGTTGCCGCTATAAATTTGGATTAGTTTCCCCCATTTATCCTCATCCTTTAACCCTTTGTTGGTCAATATTTCGGTTGCTGCTGCTGCCAAACCACCCATTTGTAAGTTGCGGCAATGGCGGTTTTCTCCTTCTAAGGTGGCAATTTCTGTGGGCTTTTCCCAAGTCAGAATTAGGAAGAAACTTTTGTGAGGCGATTCGCTAAAGCGATAGCTACGCTTTACGCGCCATTTCTTTTAATAACTTACCATAACTTTCGGCTTCTGGGAGATAAGTGCCTGCGAATTTTTCAGGGGCAAAGAGTTATTGGAAGTCGTCGAGAATGATGAGACAACGATTTAAACGCAAATAGTCGATCGGGGATGATGATTTCGTTTCCTGATTTTGGGAAAAAAACTCGATTAAATTGGTTTGGAAAGATTTTAGGCTGAGAGTTTCGCTACAGTTGCGCCAAAGAATATAGTCAAAGTTATCTTTAATTTGTTCTACCAGTTCTCTAGGGAGGGTGGTTTTGCCCATTCCCGGCAAGCCAAAGATAGTGATAATGCGGATTTTTTCATCCAAAATCCACTTTTTTAGGGTGGTTATTTCTGCACGGCGGTTATTATGATGCTCCCATTCCGGGGCTTCGGTTAAATTGTGACTTTGTTCTGGTTGTTTGCTAGGGTAATTTGTGGAGGAATTGGCAGAGGGCGATCGCAATTTTCCTACTTTCTTTACTTTGGGATAAGGGCAATGTTCCTTACAGAAGTTAAAATTAGCAATTTGTACGCTGTCACCGAAACGAAAATTTAATATATTGGAATATTCTACCTGTTCTATAGAACGAAAATTAGATTGCCTAACATCTTCTCTCAATTATTTTGAGATTAATTGCCATAATTTCCTGGCCACTTTTTTGATGCGATCGTGGCCGCGATTACAGTTTTGAGCAATTTCGGGGTACTTCTTGCCTGCCCAAGTCTCTTCAAGCACGATTTTTTGCAGAAAGTCTGCTTTCCCGTTTTCTCGAATACCAGCCGGTCTGTCTAGTCTAAGACTTCTTGAACGTGCATAGATCAAAGTGGTTTTCTGTCTAAGATTACACTAACACTATCTTAGACCATTTTACTCTTTTTGCCACTAAATTAGCATTTTTTACCCACAATTAACTTGGTAAATAATTGTTATTTTACACTAAATTACTCCTAAGTATTACTCCTAAGTATAGTTGTCAACAGTAAGATTGCGTGCAAGCATAAAAAGAGGAAATCTTTCAGATTGTTATTCCCGGGCAGGGGGGAATCCATAGAGACTTTGTATTTCACAAAGATGCTCTCCGCCTATAGCCAATGTAATAGTAATCAAAGCCGAGGCATCTTAGGGCGATCGCGAATATTTTAGGGCGCAAGCCGAAGCGCCCCTACCGTCGCCAAAATTTTATGTAGGGGCGCTTCGGCTTGCGCCGATTAACTTTTGTTTGTCGTTCCCATTTGACTATTAACAGATTATGCCGCAATTGTCCAGTTCAGTTTTAGGGCGAAGCATTCGGATATGTTTTAGGGCGAAGCATTCGGAGATAAAATCTATGGTTTTATCTGAGAAATTGTCGCCCGGTAAGCGAAGCCATGCCCGCAGGGCTATATGCTTCGCCCCTACATTTGATCTAATTGCAGCAAAAAATGAGCGAAAGCTGACACAAAACCGAGAGAAAAATGAACTGAAAATATTCTGGTAAATTAGCGATATTGCAATTAAGAAAATTTTATTACTCGTTTCTATCCAGCAGCCCAGAAATGCCAAATTACACCGGGCTGCATATCAGGTCGGTTTCATGTTGATGAGGATTAAATTATGAGTGGGATAAAAGCATACGAGATCGTGGCTGGCGCTGCCGCAGCCCCTGCCAGCACTGGTGTTGCTGCACCCAGTATCTTCGGTGCGGCTTTGGCAACGGTTGCCCCCGCAGCAAGAGTGATACTGGCTACTGGGGCGGTTTTGGCGGCTGGAGTCGCGATCGCCAATTTGGGTTCTCAGGCTGTTCATGCTTACCAGGAAAGAGTGCGACGCCAAGAGGAAGCGGCCCGTCAACGGGAGCAAGCGGTTCAGCAGCGCATTGCTGACCTGCGATCGCGTGTTCGCGCTAATGCCAGTAAGTCTAAAGTTACGGTTAAGTCACCACCATCCCGTCCTACGGTAGAGCCAGAGGACAGGGATGCTCAACGCAAAATTCAAGATTTAAAATCGCGACTCCCCAATATTGAGTCTGAATATCAGGCTTTGGTAAATCAAGGACTTTTGGACGCTCAAACTGCCAACCAAGCGCTGCAAAAGACTCGACAGGCTGTGAATGATGGGAATTGGGCTGCGGCTAATGCTCATTTGCAGGCTTTGGACGATGCCAGAATGCAGGTGATTGAACAACTGCGCTCTCAGTGGGAAGTCCAAATTAATTATGTGCAAGAACGGCTCGATGGGTTGCGCGATCGCCTCCCAGCCGCAGTTACAGAGAACCTGAACTACGCTGCCCTAGCGCGGGCGAATTGGCAGCGTCTTTCTGACCAGGATTTACAAATTTTGCACCAGCAAAAATGTAACAATTCCGTAGAAATACGGAAAGCTTAACTTTCAGGAAATGAGGTTTGCATTTTCACGTGGCTGGTTCGATTGGGGAAACCCCCCTCACCCCTGGTTGACGGTTCAACAATGGCTAACCGAAATTTTGCCAGAATTGTCTAATGGACTGTCCAATAGACGGTTTCACCAATTGGAGAGTAGGGACATAGGCTTTCGCCGTGTGCTGATTCTGTGTATTAAACCGAACACCAGAAACCGGGTTTCTTGGAAAGCTATCAACAGTTATCTTTATTATTTATCAAAGAAACCCGGTTTCTCATCCCCACAGTTAACCCCAATTATCAGAAACCGGGTTTCTTGGAAAGCTCCCAAAAGTTATCTTTATTATGCACCAAAGAAACCCGGTTTCTCATCCCCACAGTCAACCCCAATTCTCAGAAACCGGGTTTCTTCTTTGCGATCGACAGTTATTTTTATTATGCACGAAAGAAACCCGGTTTCTCATCTCGGCAGAAACCGGGTTTCTTATTTGCTAACAACAGTTATCTTTATTATCCACCAAAGAAACCCGGTTTCTTTTTTAGCTTGAGGCGCGATCGCCGGGTTCTTGGTGGGGGTTATTTCCTTTGCCAACGCATCATCCGCACACAACACAAAAGCGTCAGCAGTAGCCATCCTGATGTAAAGCATAATCCAGAATATGATGTCACCGGAACATCCGGTAAAGACTGTGTATTCACTTCAATAAATTGATTAACGTAAGGTTCAACAAAATTGCTATAGCAATTTTCCAGGGCTTGCCGTTGTTTCCATTTGCTTTGTTGGCTATCCATAATTCACCTCTGGCTTTGATTTGTGCCTTTTAGGTGAATTGTTTCTTTGGGCTTTGCCCAATCCAAACTGCCCAAACAAATCGCGAACCTTATGGTAGGATTAGCTTTGAGGCTTGAATCAACCCAGTGCCTTTGGGCTGACTCACCCAGCCCCAGCAACCGCAAATTTTACTGAAAACGTCAGAATGTCACGAAAATACGGCAATCACGAAATTACCAGGGGCAATGTTTTAAAATTTGTTGAGGCAATACTTGCCCTGGCTTATGGGGAGATTAGTATTGCAGAAGATCGGCTGGAGAATACATTTAAAATTGAATGGCTACGAAAAGACGCAAATCAGTTGTTCATATCCGGTGAGACTTGAGTTGTCACCAGCAAAAGAACCGGACGTAAAGAAAAGCAAGAACCAGGCACCACCAAAAAGGATTTATGGATTTTAATGAAAGCGTATTGGCAGGATGAGAAAGCTTTAAGGCTACCGGAAAATCAAGATAATACTCCCATCAATTATCAAAAGTGGGATAATAATAAGCACGCACAAGCTTTTCAGGATATTTTTAGTTGCTTGACAGATTTAGGAATATTTACAGATAAAAGAAAACCTAAAGATATCGAGGGTCGGACTGGTTATTGGCGATTTTCTATAAAACTTAAGTATAATCAGGAGGCAGCTAATAAAAATCAACAATTAGCAGTGATTAAGGATTTAGTGGATCGAGAATTTGGTTTAACTGAGGAATCTTCGCTAATATATGGAAACAGTCAACCGGAACAAACCAGCGAACCCCCTGACCTAAAGTTATATAAAGCCTTACTAAAACTTGACTATACTAAACAACAATCGCTGTTTGAAGAATTTGTCACCCACCACCAAATTGGGGCTTGTTTAATTCATGGGTCGGCAGAGTGTGGCCCACGATGGCTGATGAATCGATTGATTCATCAGGTGCCCAATGGCGGCCCTGATAAGTATGTGAGAAAAATTAGCTTTTCTCGCACTACTCAAAACGGTTCTCTAGACAGTATTTGTAAAGAGATTAGCCGGAAAATTGGCATTTCATCAACGGCTATTTTAGATATTGCTCAAAAAATCTGTGAGTTATGGCGATCGCAAACGGTAATTTTAATTTTTGACAATACCCATAATCTTGACGAAGCTTATTTGGAAAAATTTCTAAAAGAAATTTGGCAACCCATAGCGGATTTAGCCTACAACAAAAAAAATAATCCAACCTGTTACAATTATCGGTTACTGTTATTTTTGCTGGACTTCGACGGATGTACGAATGACTGGAACATCCCCTGTACCCAAGAAATTACCGCAAAATGGCATCCTCGAACGCTGATTAAATTTAAGGAAATAGAACCGATTCCCCCGATGGAATTATCTTGTTGGCTAGAAAAACATCTCCGTGATGAAAATTTGCCCGCGCAACAAACGGTTGTAGATGAAATTTTAGCACAAAGTGAGGGAAATCATCAATATATTATCGAAGAAATTTGTCAACGTTGTAATATTACTTGGGAGGAACAAGAATCAAAATGGCTGAAATATTAGAACCAACCCTAACGCTAAACTATACCGGAAAAGTCCAACCCCCCCCAGGGCATGAGGATGAAAAAGGGCTGATTATTTATCCCTATTTACCCAGTGATGAACTGGTGGAAGCGGTTAATTTAGCTATTACCCTCCAGCGTCCTTTGTTATTGCAAGGTGAACCCGGTTCGGGCAAAACTAAATTAGCGCAAGCGGTAGCATTTGAGTTAAAGTTACCGTATCTTTCCTGGAATATTAAATCCACCAGCAAAGCCCAAGATGGACTCTATACTTATAATAATTTAGGCCGATTGCGGGATGCTCAATTACTAGCCCTAAATCGCGTCACCGACCCAGAAGAAATTCAGCGTCTAGATGACCCTAAAAGTTATCGATATTGGGGGCTGCTGGGTCAGGCATTTATGAATCAACAGCGAACCGTTTTATTAATTGATGAAATTGATAAAGCGGATATTGATTTTCCCAATGATTTGCTGTTGGAGTTAGACGAAAAGCGATTTACCATTCCCGAAACTAAGGAGGAAATCATCGCCAAGCATCCGCTAATTATTTTTATTACCAGTAATGCGGAACGGGATTTGCCGGATGCTTTTTTGCGTCGTTGCTTGTTTCATTATATTGAGTTTCCTCAGCGAGAACGTTTGATTGAGATTGTTCTGGCACATTTTAATATTTCTAAGGATAATCCTGTAATAGACTTAATAGAAACGGCGGTAGATAAGTTTTCCGATTTGCGGGAATTTTTGCAGGAAGAAAAAGGTCAAGGGGCTAAAAAGGTGAGTACCAGCGAGTTAATTGATTGGGTTGATATTCTGCGACGCTATCCCCAAGATGAGGTGAGGGGTAAATTAAATGGTCGGCTTCCTTATTTGGGAGTTTTGTTGAAACGCTGGGATGAGTATCGCCGTTATGTAAAGGGAGTTGAGGAGGGAAATAGCAAATAAATGATGATAATTAACCCGACGCAAGTTAATGATTTGCCTTTGCGAGATTTGTTCGATCGCCTCCGGGAGGTTGGCTTTGTTTTGGGCATTGATGACTATCAACTTTTGTTACAATCTTTGATGGCGGGTTTTGGTTTAGGTGACAAACAGGCTTTAGGGAGATTGTGCAAAAGTCTATGGGTTAAGTCTCAGAAAGAAAGCGAGATTTTTGACTATTATTTTGAGGCTTACTTTAAGAGTTATTTTATGGAGGGAATAGGAGAACCAATTCTTAAGGAAACGGTGACATTAGCCCCAATTGTCCCCCCAGATTTTCCGCAAAAAACTGAGGATAATTTAACTTCAGATACTTCAGATACTTCAAAGCCAGAACTACAACCAATAACCGATTCTAGTCCATTACCGAGTCCATCACCGAGTCCATCACCCAGTCCATCACCGAGTCCATTACCCAGTCCGTCATTGAAAAAAGATGAGCAATCTGTTACAGGATTGACTCAGGATTTTGTCGTAAATCACGATACGGATTTTGCGCCTGAAATTTCTTTAAAATTTCAGAATGAGGTACAGGTTGCCAAAAGCAAACAAAGGGAATTTAGTTATCTGTTGTTGGCGGATTATTTGCCGGTGACGGGTCGGGAAATGAAACAAAATTGGCGTTATTTACGCCGCACAATCCGCGAAAGCCCAAAGGTTGAAGTGGATGTGGCAGCGACGATCAAACAGATTTCTCAAGAGGGATTTTTCTTGAATCCCGTGTTAGTTCCCCGACGAGTTAATCGAGTGGAATTGGTTTTGTTGTTGGATATTGATGGTTCAATGGTGGCGTTTCATCGGTTGGGAGATAGAATTAAGGAAACGGCAATGCGAGGGGGACGGTTGGGTCGATCGCAGGTGTATTATTTCCACAATTGTCCGGTAAATTTTCTTTATCGCGATCGCGCCCGATTAGATTATTTAACGATTGATCAAGTCTTGGATAGATTATCGCCTATATATTCCTCTGTATTGATTTTTAGTGATGCCGGGGCAGCCCGGGGAGGTTATAGTGAAGAAAGAATAGAATTCACGGAAAAATTTATCCGGCAGTTGCGACAAAAGTTACGCTATATGGCGTGGTTGAACCCGGTTCCCCAAGACCGTTGGGCTGGGACAAGTGCGGGAGTAATTGCTCAGTTTATGCCTATGTTTGAGTGCGATAAAGTTGGTTTAAAAAATGCCATTAAAGTGTTACGGGGTAATTTGGTAATTACTGGTTAATTACTGGTGACTAGGTTTTTCCTGGGAACATGGATTAAGACGATCGATATATTGGAGGTTAATATTGGAGGTTATGTCAGCGATGAATGAAATTATTTTTTTGGTAGAACTTGATCTCGAATTTGGATATATTGCCAAAGCCCTAGGGGAATCGATTATTACCCAAGCTGATGATTTGGAAACTCTCAAGACAGAAATTAAAGATGCCGTTCGCTGTCATTTTCCTGATGAAGCATTACGACCTAAAATAATTAGGCTGCATATTGTCCAAGAGGAGGTGATTGCATCGTGAAATTACCTAGGGATCTATCCGGTCAAGATTTAGTCAAATATCTCAAAATATTTGGTTATGAGGTTAGCCATCAAACCGGGAGCCATATTCGATTAACTACACAGCAACAGGGAGAACATCACATTACTATTCCGGCTCATAATCCTTTAAAAATTGGTACATTAAATGCCATTTTAAAAGATGTAGCGAATCACTTGGGTTTAGATCGAGAAGAGTTACGAAATCAATTATTTAGTTAATCTAGATTTACTCCTGGTTCCCAGGCAGAGCCTAGGAACGAGGGATTCTTGATATAAACTTGATATAAAATTGAACAGTTAATCAAAGCGAGAAAACATCAGTGGCGATCGATAATAATATCAATGGTCAACCCATAGAACCTAAAGAGTCTGTTAATGGACTTAAGCAAGTTGTACTATCTACAACACTATACACATTTGGCAACAAACAGAGTCCTCGTACACCACGTCAGGGTAAAGATATTGCGGTTGAAAATAATCAGGTTCAACCAACCCAACCCCCAACAGGTGCATCAACTTTTGCAGATATTGACTCTGCACCTTTGACCGGACACTATCATAGACTAGAGAAAAATACTCTGTTGCCTGAAGGTCTTGACGTAATCGCTGATGGCCGAGATGTTGGCGGTCCTCATTCACCAACTCATCATACTATCTATCCTAACCGAAAAATGCTATTCACAGAATTTGTGGATAAATTTCTAAACAGTGGGTGGGTTTACGTTGGGAAGAAAGAACTAAAATAACTTAAAACCTAAAAAGTAAAAAAGGAGAATTATGCTAAGTCAACAATTAACTACTCAAAATATTGACTTGTGGCAATCCGTTGTCACCAGAGAATTAGGCTATATTCAGAGTCGTCAAGAATTTCTGAACAGTTGTACAGACCGAGTAGCCATGCTTCAACAAGGATTACAAAATCCCAGAGAAAGAGGTACGGCATTACGATTATTTTTTTCCCTAAATTTATCAGAACGTCAGCGTTTATTCAATGATTTAGTCTCTTTAGCCACTGTTGCTCATGCCGATATTGAACTATGCCGAGAAGCGATTCTTTCTCTGCCGAAAAATTGGTTATTAGCCAATATTGAAAACAGTGCAGAGGAGTGGTTGACTGATGGGACGGATGAAGAGTATCGGCGGTTATTAGAACTGTATATTAAGATTGACCATTGCCTGACTGAAAGGTTAGCGCAACGAGCGTTACAACATGAAGATCCAGATGTTAGAGAAGCCGGAGAAGATTTCCAAAACTATCTGAAAAAGAGATAATTTAGCATCAGCTTTATAACGTAGATTGGGCATTGGGTTCCTACATGAAATAAAGCAATGCTTAACAGAAAAATGTTGGGTTTCGTTCCTCAACCCAACCTACGAAGAGTTTACTCACAGATCAATGTTGGGTTTCGTTCCTCAACCCAACCTACGAGGAGTTTACTCACAGATCATATCAGAAGAAAAACTGTCATTCCCGCGAAGGCGGGAATCCAAGGATTTACGGCGCGGAACGAAAAGTGCAATTAATTATGTTCACCTACTTAAATAATCAGAATAATATTATTAATTAACTATGAAAATTGATGCTGCCCAACGGCGAATTGCTGCTTTTGAAAAAAGGTTTGGTTCTGCCCATCTTGATTTAGCTTGCCATGCGGCTTTACCCTTGGCTTTAACCCCAGATTTACTCTATTGTATCTGGGGAAATTTTCAAAGGGATATTGAACAAAAATTTCTGGGGATTCCTTGGATTGCGGTGTCGGATTTAATCCTTTCTAGTCTTTGTGATGAGGTGGGGGATGAACTTTATGAAATGGATCAAACCGTGCGCCAAGAGTTGCTGGAAAGGTTGAAGCAGAATCGCCGATTTGGGGAAGAACGCTTGCAAGAAGTGGCGGGGTTGTTGCTGGCTTATGTACGACGGGATTTAAATCATCCTGATTTTTATTATAAAGATTTTGCGGAGTCTCAAACTTGGGCGGCTTTAGCTTATATTAATCCACAAGAGTCGGTGAGAATGTTGGTGGCAGCTTTTGAATGGGCGCTTGGAGAGAATCAAGCGGATTTAATGCGCTTGGTTACTCTGACGGAAATGCTGCATCAACCGATTCCAGAGTTTGAAAAGTTACTGATTTTTGCCCGCGCAATGGGGCATTATCGCCGCAAGAAATATGAGGAGGCAAAAGGTGAAATTATTCAGTTAACGATTAAAGGCGATCGAGTTGATTTGGGGAATAATATCACTATCTCTATTCCTCCAGAGTTGTTAGAACTGATTGCCAGTCCCCCGGATACTCCCCAGGATGAAGAAACTCAGAATCAAATCACTGAGTTGCTTAAAGTTATCGAAACTACTAAGAGTGAAAATACCCGTAGGCAGGCAATTCGGAGTTTAGGGAAAATCGGACAAGGTAATCTTATTGCGATCGCGGGTTTGCTTAAAGTTATCGAAACTACTCAGTATGAATATACCCTTTTGCTGGCAATTCGGAGTTTAGAGAAAATCGGACAAAGTAATCCTATTGCGATCGCGGGTTTGCTTAAAGTTATTCAAACTACTCAGGATGAATATACCTGTATTCAGGCAGCAGTGGGTTTAGAGAAAATTGATCCAGGGAATTCAGCGGCGATCGCGGGTTTGCTTAAAGTTATCGAAACCACTCGAAATGAAAATACCCGTAGGGAGGCAATTGAGAGTTTAGGGAACATCGGACAAGGCAATCCGGAGGCGATCGCGGGTTTGGTTAAAGTTATCCAAACTACTCAGGATAAATATACCCGTTGGCAGGCAATTCGGAGTTTAGAGAAAATCGATCCAGCCAATCGAGAGGCGATCCCGGGTTTGGTTAAACTTATCGAAACTACTCGGAATGAATATACCCGTAGGGAGGCAGCAGAGAGTTTATGGAAAATCGATCCAGGCAATCCAGCGGCGATCGCGGGTTTGCTTAAAGTTATTCAAACTACTCAGGATGAATATACCTGTATTCAGGCAGCAGTGGGTTTAGAGAAAATTGATCCAGGGAATTCAGCGGCGATCGCGGGTTTGGTTAAAGTTATCGAAACCACTCGAAATGAAAATACCCGTAGGGAGGCAATTGAGAGTTTAGGGAACATCGGACAAGGCAATCCGGAGGCGATCGCGGGTTTGCTTAAAGTTATTCAAACTACTCAGGATGAATATACCTGTATTCAGGCAGCAGTGGGTTTAGAGAAAATTGATCCAGGGAATTCAGCGGCGATCGCGGGTTTGCTTAAAGTTATCGAAACCACTCGAAATGAAAATACCCGTAGGGAGGCAATTGAGAGTTTAGGGAACATCGGACAAGGCAATCCGGAGGCGATCGCGGGTTTGGTTAAAGTTATCGAAACTACTCAGGATGGATATACCCGTTGGTGGGCAGCAGAGAGTTTAGGGAAAATCGATTCAGGCAATCTAGAGGCGATCGCGGGTTTGGTTAAAGTTATCGAAACTACTCAGGATGAATTTACCCGTTGGCAGGCAATTGAGAGTTTAGGGAAAATCGGACAAGGCAATTCTGAGGCGATCGCGGGTTTGGTTAAAGTTATCCAAACTACTCGGAATGAAGATATCCGTAGGCAAGCGATTGCGAGTTTAAGGAAAATAGACCCTGGGAATCCTTATTTATAAACAATATCTTCAGCAACTTATAAGTAGGTGAACATAATTAATTGCACTTTTCGTTCTCCGCCGATAGGCTGTGGATTCCCGCCTTCGCGGGAATGACAGTTTTTCTTTTGATATGGTCTGTGGTGCATTTATTTCTGCCCACCTACTTAACAGGGTATTCCTGTGTCCGGTGGTTTATATGTCAATAAAATGGCCAAGCTATTGATAAATGAATGGGTTTTAATTGCGATCTGAATTTGGTGGGGCGACCCAAGTCGGACAGATAGGCGAATAGAAACCCATCCCCGGTTTGATTTTTTATTTTATTTATTTTATATATTTTATATAATTGTAGGGGCGAAGCATGACCGCAAATAATTTATCGGTTAAAACCAGAAATTTATTCCGGTCATGCTTCGCCCTGAACCCAATGTTTTTATACCCAGAAACCGGGTTTCTTCTGGGCTACCAACAGTTATCTTTGTCACCGAAAAAAGAAACCCGGTTTCTTAGACTTGAAAAGCGGAGATTTTCTGCGGGAATGCGATCGCCCCTACAGGCAGATATATTATTATGATTATCCCGGAGGGCGAAGCATTCCCGTATATAGGTTATTGGTGAAAAGCGGAGACTTTTTGCGGGAATGCTTCGCCCCTACTTGGCAGAAAAGCGATCGCATATACCCAGAAACCGGGTTTCTTCTGGGCTACCAACAGTTATCTTTATCACCCAAAAAAGAAACCCGGTTTCTTAGAGTTGGCAGAAAAGCGATCGCCCCTACAGGCAGATGGGAGTTTTCCGACCGCATAAAGTTAAGATTGTCCTAGAAAATCCCTTTATAGACGTAGCAACAAGGCCGAATAAACATGGATATGAATCACAGCGATCGCATCTCTACCAAAAAAGCCCGTGAGAAAATCCGCCACAAAATTGCCAACTGGCTGGAAACTCGGTGGGCCACACCCGCTTATGCCGGTTGGTTACTGTTGGCTTTGGCGATTTTCTTCTTTGGGGCGGCTACTAATACTATGTCCGGTTGGTTGTATGTGATTAGTGGGGTGACGATCGCACTTTTATCGATCGCTGCGGTGTTGCCCGTGCGATCGCTGCGTTCTTTGCAACTTCACCGTATTTCTACTCAACCCATTAGCGCGGGGGATGACCTCAGAATTGAAATAGAAATTACCAATCCTACGTCCCAACCGAAAACTCTATTACAAATCCAAGATATTTTACCTTGGGTCTTGGGCGAACCCGTAACCACCGCGATCGAAGAAATTCCCGCAAATCAGGTTTATCGCTGGGTTTATTATCAACCAACCCAACGACGGGGAGTTTACCATTGGCATGAAGTCCAACTGAGAACCGGAACTCCTTTGGGCTTATTTTGGTGTCGGCGATCGCGCCAAGTCCCGGCAACGGCGATCGTTTATCCCAAAGTTTTACCCTTAAACACCTGTCCCCTGATCGAAAATATCGGCGATCAAGAAACCAACCAAAATCAAAGCGATCGCCGATTCCATAACGCCAACGAAGGAATCACCCGGAACCTGAGACCCTACCGCTATGGCGATCCGATCCGCATGGTTCACTGGCGTAGTAGTGCGCGTTACGGAGAACTCCGCGTCCGAGAATTAGAAACTTCCACCGGGGGACAAGAAGTAGCGATCGCCCTTGATAGTGGCAGTCCGTGGAATTTTGACTACTTTGAACAAGCGGTCATTGCCGCTGCCTCGCTATATTTTTACGCCAGTCGAAATCAAATGAATGTCCGACTTTGGACTGCCACCACAGGTTTAGTTCATGGCAACCGCCGAGTTTTGGAAACTTTAGCCGCCACCAATGCCCAAGAACCGACCTCAGCAGAATTACCCAGTATTCCTGTAATTTGGCTCACCCAAAATCCAGAAAGTCTTAATAATTTACCTCCGGGCAGTCGTTGGGTATTCTGGCCGAACTTAGAGGCAAAGAAACCGGGTTTCTATAAGAATGTTGGTGGGGTGGCAGAGATTATACAAAGAAACCCGGTTTCTCATCAGACTTTCCCCGGCATCCAAATTGACCCAGAGCGATCGCTGCAACTGCAACTGCAATCGAGGAGCAAATAATTCCCGCTTACCAGCAGAAGGATCAAATAAAATTTCCCGCAAAAATTTCCCGCAAAAATTTCCCGCAAAA
The DNA here is from genome assembly GCF_001276715.1 of Planktothricoides sp. SR001. GTDB lineage: Bacteria > Cyanobacteriota > Cyanobacteriia > Cyanobacteriales > Laspinemataceae > Planktothricoides > Planktothricoides raciborskii. The sequence continues at coordinate 198,492 of NZ_LIUQ01000001.1, forward strand.
ATTTCCCGCAAAAATTTCCCGCAAAATCTGTAATTTCTCCGATGATAGGTGAAACCCCTTATGTACTATGTTATAGTATGTATAATTGATACTCCCTCTTAGGAAAATTTTCCCTCGACTGCATCCACTAACGGAACCATTGAGTAATCCTTTGTCAGTGCCAGTCGAGAGATTGTTCAGTGTAGTTTAATATGATCTTTGTTTTCTGCACCCTCGTCCACCCTCGCCCACCCTCGCCCACCCAAGACCTGCGCCTCGTCCACTCAAATTCTAATCATTTTTGTGATTCAGGCATCAGTTTTGATGACTTCCAGTGGCGTAGACTGAGATTAATCTTATGACTTACCTCCTTTTTGCGAGAATGGCGATCGCTAGAGATGGTCTGAACGGGCAATAAAAAAAGAATATTTTCCCCGGTAGCCCGGTTTGAGGGAGTGTCATTACCGTTAGCCACTTGAAACAGTGGCACATAACGGGGTCTGAAACTTATGAGTATTTTCTACATTCTATTTATATAGAGTTTCTGGCTGATACTGCTCTGATATGGGAGACACCCAATTATGTTACAAAAATTTATTCAAGCGGCGATTATTACCGGCTTACTTCAGTTAGTCCTCAACCTGAGTCCGCCGAAAGCTTCGACCAGCGTTAATATGAACTTATCTCAAGTTTTATCCATGCTTGCGGTTGATTAGCTCCTTTAATTTTCGCTATTAAACAAATGGCAACTTTTATTTTTCAAAATTATGCAAAAGGGTTCAGAGTAATCTGAGCCCTTTTGTTATTGGTTATTGATTATTGATTATTGGGTAGGGATTCTTTGGGTAGGGATTCTTTGGTTGCTCTCCCCCGCACCAGAAGCACCAGAAGCACCAGAAGCACCAGAAGATCCTCTGCCCCTCTGCTCCACACCCCGTTGCCCCTTCCCTAGGAGATGATTTGGCAATTTTAGAAAAAGCCGCCGAAGTTCATAAGCCACTGCGGTCTTGGGGTCTCCCCAAGTAGAGAAGCCAGTGCGATCTTGGGGTCTCCCCAAGTAGAGAAGCCACTGCGGTCTTGGGGTCTCCCCAAGTAGAGCAAGTGGCGTCAACTGGCGCCAAGTGGCGTGCTAATCTAAGATTAAGAGGTTTACCGATTCAAGCTGAAGATATTTTAATTGCGGCGACTGCGATAGTCAAAGATTTAATTGTGGTTTCTAATGATACTGATTTAGCTAGGGTTGAGGGTTTGAATTTAGAGAATTGGTCAGAGTTATAAAGCGATCGCACTTTTCCCACAAACAAGCGATCGCACCCCTAACCCTAAAAATTATCTTACCAATAATGGTAATTAGTGATAATTGTAAGCGGATATTTGGAGATGTCTATGTTAGGATAGATGAGCGATCGCATTATCGCATTATATGGCCGAAAATTCAAAAACCTGATATAATAGTCATCAAAGCGAGGTAATAATTATGTTATCAACAGATATTAGACAAGAATCAATGGTTAAAAGAATTGAAAATATCGTTTCCATTTTGATGGAGGAATATCCTTTATTCAAAGAGGATCTGAATTATTCAGAAATCGTGGCACACTTAGCTGAAGTGTTTGAAAAATGCTTATCTTTTGAAGAATTTAATAGTATATCAGAGGAAAGCTTAAAAAATCGTTGTGATAAAATGATGGCGGTACAACTTTTGGCTAAAATAGGTGAAGATTTTACCCCGGAGCAAATGGCTATTTTTGAAGACGCAATTAAACGGAAATAATTATGAATTATTTATTAGATAGTAATATCGTGTCTTTGGCAATTAAGCAAAATATTCAAATTTTGCAAAAAATTTTAGCTGTTGATGCTAAAGAAGAAAATATTTTTATTAGCTGTATAACTTACTTTGAAATTAGGAGAGGATTTTTAGCTGTTAATGCTCCTAAACAACGGGCAAGATTTGAGGATTTTTGTCAAAAATATCCGATTATTCTTTTAGATGATTTGGCAATTTTAGAAAAAGCCGCCGAGATCCATGCTAATTTAAGATTAAGGGGTTTACCGATTCAAACTGAAGATATCTTAATTGCGGCGACTGCGATAGTCAAAGATTTAATTGTGGTTTCTAATGATACTGATTTAGCTAGGGTTGAGGGTTTGAATTTAGAGAATTGGTCAGAGTTATAAAGCGATCGCATATCTTCCTACCAGAAAAGCGATCGCATATCGCACCCCTAACCCTAAAAATTATCTTACCAATAATGGTAATTAATGATAAGTGTAACCGCAAGGATATTTGGAGATGTCTATGTTAGGATAGATGAGCGATCGCATTATCGCATGATATGGCCGAAAATTCAAAAACCTGATATAATAGTCATCAACGGTAGAGAGGTAATAATTATGTTATCAACAGATATTAGACAAGAATCAATGGTTAAAAGAATTGAAAATATCGTTTCCCTTTTGATGGAAGAGGATCCTTTATTCAAGGAGGATCTGAATTATTCAGAAATGGTAAAGCTTTTAGTTAAGTTATTTGAAGATAATTTACCTTTTGATGAGTTTAATAGTATGTCAGATGAAGAATTGAAACAACATTCAAGTGGCATATTAGCCATAGAACTTTTATCAAAGATTGGAGAAAATTTTACTCCCGAACAAATGGCAATTTTTGAAGACGCGATTAAACGAAAATAGGCGATTATGGATTACTTATTTGATACTAATATTTTTTCTTTAGCTATTAAGAATAATATCTCAATTAATCAAAAAATTAGAGAACTTAAAGCTCAAAGAAAAAGCATCTTTATGAGTTGCATAACTTATTTTGAAATTAGGAGAGGATTTTTAGCTGTTGATGCTCCTAAACAACGGGCAAGATTTGAGGATTTTTGTCAAAGATATCCGATTATTCTTTTAGATGATTTGGCAATTTTAGAAAAAGCCGCAGAAGTTCATGAGCCACTGCGGTCTTGGGGTCTCCCCAAGTAGAGCAAGTGGCGTGCCAATCTGAGATTAAGGGGTTTACCGATTCAAACTGAGGATATTTTAATTGCGGCTACTGCGATGGTCAAAGATTTAATTGTGGTTTCTAATGATACTGACTTAGCTAGGGTTGAGGGTTTGAATTTAGAGAATTGGGTGGATTTATAAAATTTTATTAATCAACTGATTTTTAACAAATGTAGCAGCATGGCATCGTTAATTTATTCTTATTTTACTAATAAATAACCTAAAAAATGCGATGCCCAAACCCATCAATAATTGATAATTAAATTAATGATTTAAATCACAAAATTGGGGCATGATATTTTAAAATTTAACTGTATGTATCATATTTGATGTTGTCATGCCCCTACAATGTAAATTTAAGGTGGGCAGTGTATCTAAATTGTTAGTGATAATAAAACATTAAAAAAGCATTGCCCACCCTACAAACTTATTTGACTTTTGATATTAACAATAAATCAATCATTGCTTCACTTAGTTTTCCGTTAGCAACTTCATCCACCCATTGCCATTGACCATTACAATTATTTTCTAGGAAAATATATTCATTATTAGGAGTAACAATAAAATCCATTGCTGAAAAAACTAAGCCTTGATGGTTAACAAATTGAAAAATTTGTTTTTTTAAAATATCAGGAATTTCTACTAATTCTTGTTTCATGTTTGCTGGTGATAACCCCCTAAAGTCAATCCGAGAAAGCTCATTATCTTGAGAATATATTGCTAAAGCAAAAATGCGATCGCCAATAACATTAATTCTTAACTCATAAGTTTTTTCTATATATTCTTGAAATAAAGTAGGACAAATTTTTATTCCTTCTATATTGTCTTTAACTTCATTAATATCAATAAGACGAGTATAAAAAGGAAAAATATGTCCATCAATTTCAAAACTAGGCTCATCTAAACTTTTTGTGCAAACTTTTGGATTTTTTTCAAAAAAATTAAGCACTTCTTGAGGATTATTTGTCACTAAAGTTTTCGGTATTTTCATACCTAATTTTTTAGCTAATTGTAGTTGCTGTAATTTAATTCTAGCTCGATGGAGAGAAGGTAAAGGATTAACCCACATTGCTGTATCATGAGTACAAAAATAAAGTCCTCTTAAAAGAGCATTACATTGAGATTTAATAAAGGCTTGACTTCCTTCTTCCAAATGAGAAACTTCTATATCTTTTGGTCTTCTAAACCAGACACTTAAAACATCTTGACTGTTAAAAATACGTTGAGAATCAACAATTTTAACATCAAAATCAGAACCATTACTTGTTATTTCTGTGTTTGACCACAAATCTTCTGTATTTAATCTGATGACTCTATCTTGTAAATTACGGTGATTAAGTTTATAAATCACTAAATCCGCATGAGAATCTTCTTTAGAAGTTACAATTAAAATTATTTGTTTTGACATAATATTCTTTAGTAATTTAATTTGGCGAATGTTTGACAAATACGGCTATCAAGAAATTCATTTTTTAGCAAAGAATAAATTTTGACATCTACAAATTCTTGTGTAATATAATTAAAAGCGTGTTGTCTTAAAATTCCTTCTAATTGAAACCCAGAATTTGCTAATAGTTGAAAACTCGGAAAGTTAAAACTATAAACTTGACAAGTAACTTTATTCATTTTCATTTCTAAAAAAATATATTTTAGAAAAAAGTAAAGTCCAACCGACCCATAACCTTTAGCTAGTAAATCTGGATCGACTCCTCCAACTAAAGAACATCTTTTTGTTTGACGATCTTCTATTAAAATATTACCAAAAACAATTTGGCTAAGAGTTTTCAAATCATAAACCATCAGGCGAATGACATCTGGATATTGACCATCAATTTTTTGATTTATATATTGTTCTTTATCAAGATTAGAATTATGTAAATTTAAGTCAAATGGTAATGACCACTTATCAGATAAAAAACACTTTAGATAAAATTCCCGATCTATTTCAGCTACAGCGTTTCTAAGTTGTAGATTTTGAAACATATTTAATGCTAAAATTGTATTTTATTAAGGTGGTTTTAACAATAAATAGAACCACCCTATAAGAATTAAAATCTCATTTTAATCAGTACCTTTATCATCATTAGACTCATCGCTATCGCGATTAATTGTGCCAGTTGTCTTCGCTACTAAACTTGTTGTAGTAGGTTCACTTGGTCCTCCCATTTCTATTAATGATGAAACTTGAGTTTTGGGATTATAATCCCATTGATCGGGTATAGGTTCATATCCTCTTTTTTCCAGATCAAATTCATCACGGGTAAGCATTGCGATTGGTGTTGCTGTTTTCATATTTGATTATCCTTTCGTCCTTTGTTTCTAGCTTAAACCTAGTTTTTATCAAGATAATCTACTCATTCCTCTGATTTCAATACCAAAAATTCGGATTTTTACGGGAGTTTTGTTACAAAGTGTTAAGCAAAAATACGGAAAAGCACGGAAAAATCGGGATCAAGGTAAGCTATAATAGCTGTAACCTTTACCCTATATGGCTTTTATGGATGTAACGGAAATTTTACAATTTGTGGATGGCCTAGTTTATCAACACACCGGAAAACACCTCGATGATGTGCAGAGGGCTGTGGTTAAAGGATCTTATGAAGGAGACACCTATAATGAGATTGGCGAAAAGAATCGTTTTAATAAAAGTCATGTTGGTGAAGTGGGGGGTGACTTATGGAAACTTTTGTCTGAAGCTTTAGGTGAGGATATAAAAAAAACTAATTTTCGTTCTACATTAGAAAGAGTATATATTAAATCATGTGACAATTCTTTAAATGTTTATAATATTAATGGAAATAATAATGTATATCCTCCACAGATATTAGACAATAATTTTCAAAAAAATAATACTCAAAAAAGTGAGCCTCATAAGAAGTTAATATCATCTTATCGCGATTTAACCTTTGCGCCTAAAGTAATCAAATTTTATAACAGAGAAACTGAATTACAAACCCTTTATAACTGGATATTTAATCAAAATACTCCTTTAATCTCGGTTCTAGGATTATCAGGAATTGGCAAAACTGCTTTAGTTAGAAGATTTATTGATTTAAACTTAGATAGCTTTGAAGTCATTATTTGGAAAAATCTTGAACTAACTCCCTCCTTAAATCAAATTATCACCGAAATATTAACCACAGTTGAAACTCCAGAAATTTTAAAAAATTCGCCGGTTAGCCAGTTATTAAATTTATTTAAAAAAAAGCGATGTTTAATAATTATTGATGATGTGCAGCATATCTTTACTCCGGGACAATTTGCTGGACAATATCAAGCTGAATCTAAAGATTATCAAAAGTTTTTCACAGCGATCGCTGAAACAGAACATCAAAGTAATATTATCTTAATCAGTCAAGAAAAATGTGCTGATATGCAATGTTTAGACGATCGCCTATATCCCGTTAAAGCTTTAGAATTATTAGGTTTAGATGACATTAATATTTTAGACAATACAGGTTTAAATAATCAAGATAGTTGGTTAAAATTAATTCAGCTTTATGAAGGTAATCCCACTTACTTAAAAGATATTGCCAGTTTAATTCAAGATGTTTATGATGGTGATGCAGCAGATTTTTTGGCAGAAACTAGCTTGGTTATTACTCAAAATATGCAATTTTGTTTTAATAATTTATTTAACAGATTATCACCAATAGAACAGCAAATAATTTTAGAGTTCAGTAAATTAGATCGCCCTATGTCGAGAGAAGAGTTAAAAGAAAATTTAGCTTTGTCTTCAGTGGATTTTGTTAAGGGTTTACAATCTTTAAAATACAGATATATAGTCACAAAGATTAAGTCGGATAAAATTGTGTTTAAATTGTCTCCAGTATTTAGGGAATATGTGAGAAATTATTGCCAAGATTGAGTGACGATCGCGTAAATAACGGCAAAGAAACCAAGAAACCGGGTAACTGCCTCCAATTTTTGCCACAATACCGAGATTTAAAATAAGAAACCCGGTTTCTGAGACTCCACGCTGATTATTTAATGAAAATTTCAATTTCCTCATCGGTGAAACCAAATTGTCTAAAAATTCTTAAAACATAAGCAGGAGACATTTCTTTTGCCCCCATATCAATCGGCACAATTCTTTTTAGGTCTTGAAACTCTCGAATGTATAAAGAATGGTCTCCTTTTCCTTCTCGATAAAATTCACAACCGGCTTTTTCCAAAATTTTAATCAGTTGTTTGGGTTTGAGGGCAGGTATATTTTTAGGCATACACTTTCCTCAATTCATAAACATCTGTTTTTTCCTCTTGGTCTTCTATGGTTAAAAATTCATGGAGTTCTTGAATTGATATAGATCCAGAATAAACATCACTGTCTGATTGATATATCTCTTCCATAGAGGCGATCGCTTCTTGAAGTCGATCAATCGCCTCTTCTGGACTATTGCCTTGCCCAACTAAGCCATTCTCTAAACATAATGAAACCCAATATTCTTGGCTTTTTCTTAAAATAACCGTATAAAAATTCATAGTCGTTGATTTCGTCTGTTGAAATTTTCCCTATTATAACTTACAGTCAGCGCGGTCAAACCAAGAAACCGGGTTCTCCGTTGCTTTTACCACAATAGCGAGATTTAAAATAATCCCAAATCCGGTTCCCGCGAAGGCGCGAAACCTGCGCGGAGGTAAAGCCCTGGGGCGGAAATTACAGATTCCTTAACACCTACATTTGCGTAAAAAAAGTTAATCGGTTGGATAAATAATAAAGTCCTGTACCAATAATCATTCCCAGGATATAACCTTGAGGCACTAACAAAGCAAAAAGCCCCACAATTAAGGCAATAATAAACTTATTTTTTTCCGCAGCTTGGTCAGCAATCAATAACAGCAAAGTTAAAGATTCAAATAAAAGAATTACTCCCAAAATTGGCTGGGGAAAAACTTGCACAACTTCGCCAAAAACCGGGCTAAAAAATAAGCCAATAATCAAATACATTGAACCATATAAAATAACGGAACCCCCCGTGCGGGCACCGAGGGCATAATGACCCGCTAAACCGCCACACCCATGACACACCGGAATTCCGCCAAAAAAAGGTGCAATTACATTTGCGATCGCATAAGTCAGACCAATTCGTCTAATGGAAACCCTTTGCTCTGGAAACAAATCTTTTACCGTCTGCTCCGTGGCAATCAAAGAATTGGAAATTGACAAAGGAATTTGTGGTAACGCTAAAATCACAAAACCAGTCAAAATATCTGACCATTTCGGCTGATAAAATTCTGGAATTGCCAACCCAATATTTGACCCAATCTCCTGAAAGTTTAAACTAAACAATCCCGCATATAGTAATCCCAATAAAATCACCGCAATTCCGGCAGGAATCCGACTATATTTTGGGGTAGTAATCAGAATTAAAAATCCTAAAGCGGCGATTATATAGCCGGGAATTCCTGCTGAGGGAATATAAGTTTTGAGAGCTAGGGATGCTAAGGAAAGTCCTAAGCCAAATTGAAGCCCCCGCACCACACATAACGGAATCAACCGAGCCAGTAAATTCAGACCCCCACTGAGGGTAAGTATCAGCATAAAAATGCCAATAGCTAAACCGGCACCAAACAAAATTTCCCCAGGTACTTTTTGGGTAATCACTAATACTGCCATCGCTTTCAGGGGCTGCATGGGCATGGGTAAGCCATAGAAAAACCCGGCGAACATCTGAGAAATACCAAAGATAATAAAGACACTGGCACTGTTTAAATTAACGGCTTGAATCATGCCGACAATTAAGGGTAAGTCAGTCCCGATATCCCCGAAACTGCCCGCGATTTCATGGCGATTAAATTTAACTTTTTTACCAAATTTACCAAACATGAATTATTTTTACTCTATAATTGTAGTAGTGATTATTAGCGATTATTAGCGATTATTAGCGATTATTAGCGATTATTAGCGATCGCATTTACACCTAAAATTTAGGCTTTTGTCAATCCCCGGATGATCTTAGTTATTGGTTATTCGTTATTCGTTATTGGATGGTGGCTGCTGAACAAACAACCAACAACCAACAACAAATAACCAACAACAAATAACCAATAACGAATAACAAAGAACCAAGGACTAAGGTCAACTAATTGATATCTTGGTTTTATCCATCATCGAATCACATCAAAAAGCCAAAATATCTATGACGCGCCCAGATATCCCTGCTTATACTTGGAATCGTCCCATTGGTCTTGGTTGGGACAACCCCTACACTGTCCGCTATGCCAGCAATTTAGACGATGGCCCTTGGCATGGTATGCCCTTGGGAGGATTTGGGGCTGGTTGCATTGGCCGATCGCCTCGCGGTGACTTTAATCTCTGGCACCTAGACGGGGGCGAACATACTTATAAAACCTTGCCCGCTTGTCAATTTAGCGTCTTTGAAGAAGCCAACGGACGGCGGCAAGCTTACGCCATGTCCACGCAACCGCCAGAAGATGGCAGCCTTTCCGCCTGGAAATGGTATCCCCCATCAACCCCAGAGAAAACCACCGGGACTTATCACGCTTTATATCCCCGCAGTTGGTTTGTCTATGAAAATGTGTTTCAAGCGGAACTAACTTGCGAGCAGTTTTCCCCTATCTTGCCGGGAAATTACCAGCAAACCAGTTATCCCGTAGCAATTTTTGAATGGACAGCCCATAACCCCACGGACCAACCCATCACCGTGAGTATTATGCTCACTTGGGAAAATATTGTCGGTTGGTTTACCAATGTGTTGAAAAATCCCGAAGTGAAAGTGCGGGATGATGGATCGCCGGTTTATGAATATCAACCCCGCTGGGGAGAAAGTAGCGGCAATATCAATACTTTAGTAGAAGATTTCCATCGGCTTGGCTGTTCCATGACCGGAACCATCAGCAGTCCCGAACCCCAAGAAGGAGAAGGAAGTTTAGCGATCGCCACCATGACCAATGCAGCGGTCGAAGTTTACTACCACACCCGATGGAATCCTACCAGCAACGGTGCCGATATTTGGAACTACTTCGCCAAAGACGGCTTTCTCCTCGACCAAGAAGACGAAAGACCCGCTGCACCGGGAGAACGGACAGCCGTAGCTTTGGCGGTCAAATTTACCCTCAGACCGGGCAAAACCCGGAAAATTCCCTTTATTCTGGCTTGGGACTTGCCCGTGACGGAATTTGCCGCTGGGGTTTGCCAATACCGCCGTTATACCGACTTTTTTGGTCGCAACGGGCAAGGAGTCTGGTCAATGATTCGGGCGACCCTGAAAGACTATGACTTATGGCGCAATCAAATTGAAACCTGGCAGCAGTCGGTATTAGATCGACAAGATTTGCCCAGTTGGTTGAAAATGGCCTTATTTAACGAGCTCTACATTCTCACCCAAGGGGGCACCCTCTGGTCGCCAGCGGATGAAGAAAACCCCCAGGGACGGTTTGCGGTGCTGGAATGTCTTGATTATCGCTGGTATGAAAGCCTGGATGTCCGACTGTATGGGTCTTTTGCCCTACTGATGCTATGGCCGGAATTGGATAAATCGGTGTTGCGGGCTTTTGCCCATGCCATCCCCACCAGTGATGATACGGTGCGGATTATTGGCTATAACCAAGCCCAAGCAGTACGCGGCATTACCGGGGCGACGCCTCACGATTTGGGGGCACCGAATGAGCATCCTTGGCAAAAAAGCAATTACACCAGTTATCAAGACTGTAATTTATGGAAAGATTTGCCCTGTGATTTTGTGTTGCAGGTTTATCGGGATTTTCTGCTGACTGGGGCCGATGATTATGAGTTTTTATGCGAATGTTGGCCTTCCATTGTGCAAACCTTGGCTTATCTGAAAACTTTCGATCGCGATGATGATGGAATTCCCGAAAATAGTGGGGCACCTGACCAGACTTTTGATGATTGGCGGATGCAAGGGGTCAGCGCTTATTGTGGGGGCTTATGGCTGGCAGCTTTGGAAGCAGCGATCGCGATCGGTAAAACCCTAATCGATCACCCACCGATTGACGGCATTTATGATTGGTCAATTCCCGATCCAGAAGCAGTTACATCCACCATAGAAACTTATTATAATTGGTTAGAAAAAGCCCAACCAATCTATCAAGAAAAACTCTGGAATGGGCAATATTATCGCCTGGATAGTGAAAGCGGTTCTGAGGTGGTGATGGCTGACCAATTATGCGGTCAATTTTATGCCCGTTTATTGGGATTACCAGATATTGTGCCGTGCGATCGCGCCGAATCTGCCTTAAAAACCGTCTATGATGCTTGCTTCCGAAAATTCCAAAACGGTGAATTTGGTATGGCCAATGGGGTAATGCTAGATGGTTACCCGGAAAACCCCAAAGCCACTCATCCCCTAGAAGTTTGGACAGGAATTAACTTTGGATTAGCCGCATTCATGTTACAAATGGGCATGAAAAATGAGGCTTTTGAGATTACCAAAGCGGTGGTAAATCAAATCTATGAAAATGGCCTGCAATTCCGCACTCCCGAAGCGGTGACGGCGAATCAAACATTCCGGGCAAGTCATTATCTTCGGGCGATGGCAATTTGGGGAATCTATGGTATTTTAACAGACTTTAAACCATCGGCAAAGAATTGAAATGGATAATTATTAATAATTATCCATGATTCACTATCCACGCTCGATTGTGCAAATGAGGTGGTGCGTTACGTCGCGGAATTTAAATTTTTTGTTCGGGGTCAAATATTTAGTGCTGCGACTAACGCACCCTACCGTTGTGTCCATTTTTAAAATGAGGTGGTGCATTACGTCGCGGAATTTAAATTTTTTGTTCGGGGTCAAATATTTAGTGCTGCGACTAACGCACCCTACCGTTCGACCTTTCCCCACCCCAGATCACAGGGCTTGATTCATTCCCGCACCGATGCCCTGAAACATCAACCAGGATAAAAAGAAATTAAAAATAAAAATTGCCAACAGAGAGGTGACAACTGCTGTGGTCGTTGATTGTCCCACCCCTTTAGCGCCACCCGTGGTGGTTAAACCCCAGCTACAGCCAATCACCCCAATCAATCCACCAAACACAAAGGCTTTCACCATCGCGCTAATCAAATCCCAAGGGGCAAGGAAGTTTTGCACCGATGACATAAAGACACTGGGCGGAATGCTGTACATAATCTCAGCCACCCCCATGCCCCCAAGTAGTCCCATCACCAAACAGAAAATGGTCAACAAGGGCAACATCAAACAACAGGCGATTACCCTGGGAATTACCAGATAATCAATCGGATCGGTTTTCAGAATATAGAGGGCATCTATCTGCTCGGTGACGCGCATGGTGCCAAGTTCTGCCGCAAATGCTGAACCGACACGCCCAGCTAAAATTACAGCGGTCAGCACTGGGGAGAGTTCTCTGGATAAAGAGAGGGCTAAAACACCGCCAACGACACTGCCTGCCCCAAAGTTGAGAAACTCTCTGGCTACTTGAATGGTAAACACCATGCCCACGGTTGCCGCTGTGAGTAGGGCGATTAAAAGAGAATCCGGGCCAACGCTGACCATTTGCTCTAAGGTGTTGCGGCGGTGAATTTTGGCAAAGAGCAAATGGGTGATTACTTGGCCTCCGAGTAAGATGGCGGCCAGTAAGCGTTTTGACCATAATCCAAGGGGGGAATTAGAATTTGTTTGACTCAAGACGATGACAATAAAAGTAAGGACTAAATCAACTTTAAAAAATTTACGAATCTTCAACAAGTTTTTTGATCAAAACTGAATATTTATAACATTTTGATCGCCCGTCGGGAAATTAGGCTTATTCTAGAAATCAGAACGAGCCTAAACCTCGTCCGCTTAATGTAATTTAGGGAGTCTGATAGACGATTGATGAGTATCTTACCAAGTTTTCTGCGTTCATTGTTCCTCACGACCCTGGTTAGTTTTATGGCGCCGAGTTTATTGCTCGGGCTACTGTTTCTTTGTATCTATTTGTTAAGTTATTTGCCCGGACTGCAAGGTTTTACTCAATTTAGTGGCGATCGCTTGTTACAATTCTTAATTGTCTTTGGCAGTGGGGATCCCTGGCAAGGCGTGTTAGCAATTGCCCTCTCTTGTGGACTGGTTGGAGGTTTATTTGACACCTATGCATTTTATCAGTACCACAATATTCATCCTAATAATTAAGAATTTGTACCCGGACAGTGTTTTATCGCCATTTTTATTAGATTTTATATGTTCAAAAAGGTGCGGATCCCGAAGCGGGAATCGCACCTTTTAGTCCCCGAACCTAGCAGCAGTCTCCCCATACCCCTTCAATTCTGCGAAGAAGTCACGCATCAGTTCTTGTAGCATAGGAGTTGCAACTTGTGGCTAGATCAACCCAGTCAGCCCCGGGGCGGGACTCTGGGTAAAAATCAAATCAGCATCCACCTGCGGATTTTGTTCCTGTAGCCAGGGGTTCAACCCCTTGGCTGACGATAGTGCAAATAAATTTTTTTCCGAGATGGTTCAATTTTACAAAAACCATGATATATTCATAAGTGACTCGGACCCATGCGGTGCCAACGCCCAAATCTTGTCAGGACCGGAAGGTAGCAGCAACACGGGATGCTTGGAACAGGCGTGGTATCCGGGTCACTTTTTTTGGCCAATTCTTCCAGGTTGTCAGTGGGCAGTTGGCGAAATTCTGGCATAAGCTGGAATAAGTCCACAAGATAATCTGATTGATCAAATAAGTCAAAGGAGCTCGATTGGCAATGGCTGGTTTTGGAGATATGGTTCAAAAAGCCTTTTACCTAGGTGTGGGGTTAGCTTCATTAGCTGGGGAAAAAGCCGGAGGAACGTTAGGGGAATTACGGGATCAAGCCCAAAAACTGGCGGCGGAATTAGTCCAACGGGGTGAAATGAGTACGGAAGAAGCCCGCCGGTTTGTGGAAGATGTGATGCAGCAGGGGCAAAAAACGGCCTCTGAGTCCCCGACGGCAGCCACAAATCAAAATAAAGAACCGCGACGGATTGAAATTATCGAAGATGACGAGGAACAACCAGCCTCGAAACAGCCGGATAATGTAGATCGGTTGCGGCAACAAGTAGACGCCTTAAAAGACGAACTACGTCGGCTACAGAATCAATAGAATCAATAGAATCAGTAACGGATTAAGGGCGATCGCAAAAAAACATTTTTCTTGCTCATGGAATATTGGCCAAATTATGATTGGTTAAAAATGCTGGAAACACTGACTACCAAAGTTTCGGCTGAGGTGGATCAGTATTTCCAAGCCCTCACTGAAGAGGTGACAGAAATTGTTGATGAATTACGGGAATTTCCCGAAGATATTTTCCGGGAAGCGGAGGAATTTGGGGCAGAATTCAACCAGCTAATTCTGACTGAAATTGAAGACTTTTTTCAGCAATTTATTGACCCGATTTTTGAGTTTGAAATCGAAGTAGATGAAGTCAACCCGGAAGCGGAAATCTTTATCAACTATGTGGAACCCAGTCCCGAACAATATCCCGCTTGTGTGGGCTGCCAAAATTATCACGGCTACGTTTACGCAGGCAATGTGTTAGTGTGTGGGATGCATCCTTATGGCTGGGAGGAAAAAGAATGCCCGGACTGGGAACCCAAATAATTTATGATGGATGATTCATCGTTAATTGCTAATTTTTAATTGTTAATTGTTATTGGTTATTTGTCCATGAAAACCAATAACAATTAACAATTTTTTTATTTTTTTAGCTTTTATAGTTATTTATAGCAGTAGCCAAGGCAGTTATAACATATAATAATACGAAAGAGAAAAACAGAAAACACGCTCGAAATAGAGGCACAAAATGGCCAAGCCTTATAGTGAAGATTTACTTCAAAAAGTTATGCGATTCTCAACGATAGTCTGTCTAAAACCGAAGCCATTCGGGTGTTTAACATCAGTCGCAATACCACTTACTTGTGGCTGAAGCGTCACGCCCTTTCCGGTAGTTACAAGGCTTTGCCCAATCGCAGGGAAATAACCACAAAATTATCTGCTGGGAGACATTTCGTGAGGAAGGTTCAGCTTCATGGTGACAAGACACAAGCCGTACAGGACTCAATTGTGGCCGGAAGATATCAGGCAACGTACAATTTCGAGAGCTTTAGGCAAAATAGGATTTACCCGAAAAAAACATTCGGCTACAAAGACACATATGAGCAAAAATGGGCTGAATTTCTAGAAGAAATATCAGGTATATATCCAGAAGATATTGTCTATTGGTGGTGATTGACAATGCCACTTTTCATAAAGGAGGACGGATTCAAGAGTTGATTCTAGGCGCTGGCTGGGTGTCGATTACTATATCTGCCGCCCTATTCGCCGGATCTCAACAAAATTGAGCGCTGTTGGTCTTGGCTAAAAGCCCGGAAGAGTAAATGTCTTGACCAATTTGATTCTTTGCATAAAGCGATGGATCATCTTCTAGCTCTCGTGTCCTAATCGCGTTGGCTACTGCTATAAAAGCGGTGGTATCATTTATTTTAGTTACTAATCTGTAATTGTATCAATACAGAAAACATAGAAACTACAGAATATTTAGAAACATTTAGGAACCGGGGTTTTTCTCTGAAGTATTAGCAACCCAGTTTCTGCTATTTTATTAGGCTGTCACTAAACTCGGTTGACTAAATAAGTTTGCCAACCGACGCACCGAGCGATCGCGCCAGTTACCTTGGCCATAAGCATAGCCAGCCATCAAGGGAAACGCCAAAGTTACTTCAGAAAATACCATAAGTTCTACATTTTTGTTTAGATTGCCGCTTTTCTTGCCACGAATTTATAAACTGTGATTGGGGCAAGCCATCGCGTTACACTTGGTTAACCAATAAAATTGTGAATATTATTAATTCCATTATTAGCGCGATCGCCGTGATTTTATTCACCTGATTTTTACCCATTTAGTATTGAATTTAATTGCCAAAAAACAAATTATTTTAAACCACACATACACAGAGAGAGAAGATTCACAAAGCTTTTTGTATTTTTTGTGTCTCTGTGGGCTACATCTATTGATTTTATGGTCACAAAATATCGCATCTAAAAACGACCAACCTAGAGATTAAACCCATCTCCATGTAAAAGCTGCATAGACAAAATGCAGTAAATTCATAATTTGCAATATATTGTCACAAAAGATACGAATTTGCCTGATTTATCCCCTTAAGTTATCAACAATTCACGTTCAACAAACCAAGGAGACAGCCAAATCCATCAACCTATCCAAATATATTCCGTGCGCTCGTCTTGCGGAGGGCGAGGGAATCGCTCGGAATTCTGACGAGAATTAAAATTCTGGTTTTGCTGCCCTCTATACAAATAAATATTTGTCATTGTTCCTATAAGCAAAGCCCATAAGCCGTTCGCGAAACGTTGCGGATGCAATATCGAAACCTAAAGCAACAAACTTTCATTAAGTGAGGGCAAAACCCCCCTTTTTACCCCCCTTTGTACCTTTTTAGTCCGCCCAAACCTCCAGAAATCTGATACTTGGAAGAAAATGACGAAATTTTCCCGACGCCAATTCATTCTCACCGCCGGAGCAGCGACAGCAGCCAGCCTACTGGCTCACGGCTGTAGTTCCGCTCCGACCAACACCAGCACGAGCACATCTACCACCGTGCCAGCAGTCAACGTCAACCCTGCTGATGCCCCAGAAGTCACCGCAGCCAAGTTAGGATTTATCGCTCTGACCGATTCTGCACCCCTGATTATTGCCAAAGAAAAAGGCTTATTTGACAAATACGGCATGAAAGATGTCGAAGTAGTCAAACAAGCTTCATGGCCAGTGACACGAGATAACTTAGAAATCGGTTCCCAAGGTGGCGGTATTGATGGGGCGCATATTCTCACCCCGATGCCGTACTTCATGTCTTTGGGCCAAACCAAGAACAAGCAACCCGTGCCGATGTACATTTTAGCGCGGTTGAATACCAACGGGCAGGGGATTTCTGTTGCCAATGCCTATAAAGACTTAAAAATTAGTCTGGATAGCAAGGGGCTGAAAAATGCTTTCGCCCAAGCCAAGTCAGGGGGCAAAACTGATTTTAACGTAGCCATGACCTTTCCCGGCGGCACTCACGACCTGTGGATGCGCTATTGGCTGGCAGCGGGCGGCATTGTTCCCGAACAAGATGTTTCCGTTGTTCCTATCCCTCCGCCCCAGATGGTTGCCAATATGAGAACCGGCAATATGGAAGCCTTCTGTGTGGGCGAACCCTGGAACGCCCAACTGGTCAATCAAGGCATCGGCTATACCGCTTTAGTAACCGGAGAACTTTGGCAAGACCACCCAGAAAAAGCTTTGGCGATGCGATCGGATTGGGTTGACAAACATCCCAAAGCAGCCAAAGCAATCTTAATGGCGGTTCAAGAAGCCCAACAGTGGTGTGA
Organism: Planktothricoides sp. SR001; assembly: GCF_001276715.1. Taxonomy (GTDB): domain Bacteria; phylum Cyanobacteriota; class Cyanobacteriia; order Cyanobacteriales; family Laspinemataceae; genus Planktothricoides; species Planktothricoides raciborskii. Next base: position 215,833 of record NZ_LIUQ01000001.1, read on the forward strand.
AAAGCCGGAAAATAAAGAGGAAATGTGCCAAATCGTTTCTCAGGCGAAGTGGTTCAAAGTACCAGCCACAGATATTATCGAGCGCTCCAAAGGCAATATCGACTACGGCGACGGGCGTCCCCTTGTCACCAACAGCCCTCTGCGGATGAAATTTTGGGCTGATAATGCTTCCTATCCCTACAAGAGCCACGATTTGTGGTTCTTAACTGAAAATATTCGCTGGGGCAACATTCCTGCGGACACGAATATTAAGGAAATCGTTGACAAAGTAAATCGCGAAGATTTGTGGCGAGAAGCGGCCAAAACTCTCGGTGTTGCCGCCGCCGAAATTCCCACCAGCACATCTCGCGGCATTGAAACTTTCTTTGATGGGGTCAAATTTGACCCTGACAAACCAGAGGAATACTTAAAGAGCCTAGCGATTAAGAAAGTTTAGTCGCACTCCAGGTGAGGCATCCCGCCCCATACCCCATACTCATCTTTTTTAATTACGACTGTACCCATATACCCACTTGCCCACGAGTCCATAAAAACTATGACTGCTATCAACAGAAACAGACGTTCCAGGCTGCCCCTATTTTTGCCCAAGCCAATCCGCAATTTTCTCCAAAACACTTCCCCAAAGCTGGTTAGACCCCTAATCGCTCTTGCGATCGTAATGGTGGTATGGCAAATTCTCTGTCCTCCTGGCTCAAAAGGATTGCCTGGACCGATGCAAGTGCTGGCTGACACTTGGAATCCTTATTTGATTAATCCCTTTTTTGACAACGGCGGCACCGATAAAGGTCTAGCTTTGCAAATTTTTGCCAGCTTACAGCGGGTGGCGATCGGTTTTTCCCTGTCTGCGGTGGTTGGCATCACCCTAGGCATTGTCATCGGTATTAATAAACTAATCTACGAAGCCGTAGACCCGATTTTTCAAGTGTTGCGAACCATTCCTCCCTTGGCTTGGCTGCCTATTGCCCTCGCTGCTTTTCAGCAAAGCAATCCCTCAGCTATTTTTGTCATATTTATTACTTCGATTTGGCCGATCATTATCAATACAACGGCGGGAGTTCAACAACTACCACAAGACTACCGAAATGTGGCTAGAGTTCTCCAATTATCTGGTTTTGAATATTTCTTGAATATCGTATTTCCGGCGACAGTTCCCTATATTTTTACCGGGTTGAGAATTGGCATCGGCTTGTCTTGGTTAGCAATTGTGGCAGCGGAAATGCTGGTCGGTGGCGTTGGTATCGGTTTCTTTATTTGGGATGCCTACAATAATTCTCTGATTAGTCAGATTATATTGGCGTTGGTTTATGTAGGAGTTGTCGGTTTGTTGTTGGACAGATTTGTGGCCTATATCGGTTCTATTGTGGTGCCGAAAGAACAACAAAAATAGCAAATGTTTAATGGGTAATAAATCGTAAGAAATAAAAAATGATTAATTACTCATTAGCATTAGGCAAGTAATCAATAGGCAAATTATCAATTCACTATTACTAATTATTTGGGTTAGCAATGTCAGTATTTGTTGAAGTCGATCACATTGATAAGATTTTTCGTTTGGACAACGGCGGTAGCTATATCGCACTGAAGAATATTCAATTAAAAATTAATCAAGGAGAATTTATCTCCTTAATCGGGCATTCTGGTTGTGGCAAGTCTACTCTGCTAAATATGATTGCCGGTTTGGATCAACCTTCTACCGGAGGAGTGATTCTGGAAGGGCGACAAGTAAAAGGCCCAGGTCCCGATCGCATGGTGGTGTTTCAAAATTATTCCCTGTTGCCTTGGTTGACGGTACGCCAAAATATTGGTCTGGCGGTGAATCGAGTTTTGCGACATCAGCCGAAAGGGGAAAGGCGGGGAATTGTCGAACACCATATCGATTTGGTGGGATTGCGACACGCTGCGGACAAGCGACCGGGAGAATTGTCCGGGGGGATGAAACAACGGGTGGCGATCGCCCGTGCCCTGGCAATTCGTCCGAAATTGCTGCTGCTTGATGAACCCTTCGGCGCCTTAGACGCTTTGACAAGAGGCGGTTTGCAGGAAAAATTAATGCAAATTTGCCAAGAAAGTAATGTCACTGCGATTATGGTGACGCACGATGTAGACGAAGCCTTATTGCTATCCGATCGCATCGTGATGTTGACAAATGGCCCGGAATCTCACATCGGTCGGATTTTAGAAGTTCCCATTCCTCGCCCCCGCGAACGGATGGAAGTAGTTAAGCATCCCAGCTATTACGGCTTGCGAAGTGAAATAATTGATTTCCTCAATCAGCAAAAGCGCGATAAACAACGCAAGGCAAAACAATCCAAATCGATCGCGATCGAGACCAAGAAACCCGGTTTCTTGAAGCAACCGGGTTTCTCCCAGCAGGCACAAGTCCTGGAAAAAGTTAGCCTCGATATCGGCTTTTTGCCGGTGACTGACTGCGCCCCTTTAATCGTGGCCAAAGAAAAAGGCTTTTTCCAAAAACACGGCTTAGAAAACGTCAATCTGGTTCGGGAAAAAAGCTGGCCGGCGATCGCTTCTGGGATTTCCTCTGGCAGCTTGGATGCGGCGATGATGGCGGCAGCGATGCCCCTCGCCTTGACTATCGGCATGGGCAAGCAATCTTCCAATCGACTGCCTGTTCCTGTCGTCACCGCAATGGTTCTCTCCCGCAATGGCAATGCGATTACTTTGAGCAAGCGGTTTTACCAGCAAGGGGTGCGAACTCTGGCAGATTTCAAAGCAGCGATCGCGGCAAATCCCGATCGCGTCAGTACCCTGGGTGTTCCTAACCAAGCCTCAATTCATAACTTGATCCTGCGCTACTGGCTGGCATCTGGGGGCATCGACCCGGATTTAGATGTGAATTTAACAGTGGTGCCGCCGCAGGAAATGATCGCCAATCTGAAACAAGGCAATCTTGACGGCTATTGTGCTGGGGAACCCTGGAACACCGGCGCTATCCAACAAGAATTGGGATTTGCGATCGCCACCGATCTGGATATTTGGCCCGGTCATCCAGAAAAAGTCTTGGGAGTGCGCGAGGAATGGGCAAATAAATATCCCGAAACCCATATCGCCCTTCTCAAAGCCTTAATGGAAGCTTGCGAATATTGCGACGATTTCCGGCACCGTTCGGAAATCGCCACAATGCTGTCTCAGCCCCAATATATCGGCGGCGATACCGGCTGCGATATCGCCTGGGTAGCGCCCGGATTCGCCGAACCCTACCACTTGGGAACCGATGCAGAACCCCAGATCCTACGGCAATACCACCAATTTCATGTGGATCATAGCAACTGTCCCGGTCGGGTCGAGGGATTATGGATTCTCACCCAACTCGCTCGCTGGGGAATTACTCCATTTCCGAAAAACTGGATTTCTGTTCTGGAACGATTGCGCCGGGTGGACTTGTACGGCGAAGCCGCCCGTCAATTAGGTTGGCCAGATACCGAACCCAATCGCCAATCATTTCAACTCTTCGATCGCATGGTGTTCAACCCTGACGATCCGATTGGCTACCTCCAGCGCCTCACCATCAAACGCGACATTCGCATCGAAGAAGTTTTCCTCGATGCTGAAACCACTTCTGAAACCACTAAAGCTTTGTAGGGCGGTCGTCCGTTCGCTCTCGCAGTGCGGAGCACTTTAGCCTTGGCCGATGCGCCCTAACAGTCCTGCCTCCTGCCTCAACAGTTGTGCCGCCAAATGCCCCATCCCTCATCAGTCATCAATAGCCATCAATTATGCAAATCCAAACCTTACCGACAACTAACCCGACAACTAACCCTCTGGCAAGTCGCGAAGCATTTCTGGCGATCGATAACGTTTCCAAGGTTTATGACACCGCCAAAGGATCTTATCCTGTCCTGGAAAATGTCAATCTCACCGTGTCTGAAGGCGAGTTTATCTGCTTGATCGGACATTCTGGCTGTGGCAAATCCACCCTACTGAATATGGTGGCGGGTTTTCTCCACCCCAGCGAGGGAGAGGTGCGCCTACGCAACCAGCGCATCGCCAAACCTGGCCTCGATCGCATGATGGTGTTTCAAAACTATTGCCTTTTGCCTTGGAAAACGGCGTTTGAAAATGTTTACCTGGCAGTCAAGTCGGCCTATCCCAAAAAATCCCACGCTGAAAGAGTGGCGATCGCCGACGAACACTTGGCAATGGTCGGACTCACCGAAGCCGGACACAAGCGTCCCGGACAAATGTCTGGGGGGATGAAACAGCGAGTGGCGATCGCTCGGGCTTTGGCCATTCGCCCCGAAGTCCTAATTCTCGACGAACCCTTCGGCGCCCTCGACGCCATCACCAAAGAAGAATTACAAGAAGAACTGCTGCAAATTTGGCAAGACCATCCCTGTACCGTTTTGATGATTACCCATGACATTGACGAGGCATTGTTTCTCGCGGATAAATTGGTAATGATGACTAACGGGCCTGCGGCTAAAATTGGCGAAGTGCTGGAAATCCCTTTTCCCCGTCCTCGCGTCAGAACTCAGGTCATGGACGATCCCCGTTACAAGGAACTGCGTAACAGTGCTTTGGACTTCTTGTTCCACAGGTTTGCTCACAGTGAAGAACCCGCCCCCACGATAGCGGTAAATTCCGTCAGTCCCAGTTCAGAATATGCTTCCAATGCTTCCAATGCTTCCAATGCTTCCAATGCTTCCAATGCTTCCAATGCTTTAAGAGCGTTTTCTCTCCGCAATGGCTCGATTGCTTTAGCCGCCACCGCTTCGATTTGTTTGTTGGGTTCTGTGCTTTATGCCCAGTTACAAAATAACCAGTTACAACGAGGCAATGCTGACAAGATTACCCCGGCACCGCAGGTTTCCGCACCGAGTGCGATCTCTCAAAGCGAATCGCTGCCGCCAATCGCTTCTGACCCCGCGACGCAGCCATCAGAAATAACAACTAATCAGCCAGAAACCACAGCCACACCCAGCATCTCCTCACCATCGGTGACATCTGTAACCCCAGAAATTACCGATCCGACTCAAATTTCTGAATTGAACTGGAAACTGTACGATCTCATCGACCAAAATTGGCAGCAATTCCCCACTTTCACCGAGGATTTGATTTACTTGGTCAAAGTTAACTCATCTGGGGATATCTTTAGCTACCAGCCCAGCAATCAAGCCGCATCAGACTATCTCCAAGAAACGCCTTTCCCGGATTTGGTCGATACCGCCAACCCCGCAGCCACTTCAGATTCACAAGCACCTTTGGCTTCTTTCCAAGTGGTACTCACCCCTACAGGTGAGTTGGAAGTCACGCCCGTTGTTCAACCTTGACTTATCCCCTGCATCCAGCGGGTTGTGATGTAATTCCTGTTCAGAGTCCTCCGGTTTCTCCTGAGAAACTGGAGGATATCTTTTTGATGCTTATGATTCGATTTCGACAGATTTTTTGAGAAAATGAAATGGATCTAAAGAACAATCTGAAGAAGAATAAATGATGGGCAATTTTCCCTTGACCAGTCAGAAAAAGACCAATCAGAAAAGAGTGTTGATTTTAGGGGGTACTGGAGAAGCCGCAGAATTAACGACTAAAATTGAGCAAATTCCCGGTGTAGAAGCGATCGCATCTTTTGCCGGTCGCACAGAAAAAACTAGGGCTGAAATAAACCCGGTTTCTTCAACCAACCAAAGAAACCCGGTTTCTTCAAGAAACCGGGTTTCTACTCGCACCGGGGGATTTGGCGGTGTAAATGGGTTAGTCGATTATCTGCGGCAAGAACGAATTGATATTTTAATTGATGTTACTCATCCTTTTGCTGCCCAAATTTCTTTTAATGCCGCTCAAGCAGCCGATGAATGTGGCATTCCTCGCTTAATGTTAGTCCGTCCCGCTTGGGAAAAACAGCCGGGAGACAATTGGATTTCGGTGGCAAATAATCAAGCCGCAGCAGAGGCTTTACCTGGGTTAGCCGAACGGATATTTCTCACTATTGGTCGGCAAGAACTTTCCGCTTATGCCCATTTAAAAACTATCTGGTTTTTGATGCGAATGATCGATCCACCGGCAGCAGATGTTCCCGTACCACCGGGTAAGTTACTGTTAGAAAGAGGGCCTTTTTCTTTGACACAAGAGCGATCGCTTTTGCAAGAATATCAAATCGGCGCGATCGTCAGTAAAAATAGTGGCGGGGATGCCACTTATGCCAAAATCGTCGCCGCACGAGAGTTAGGAATTCCGGTGGTAATGGTGCAACGGCCATCGGTTCCCGAAGGGGAAAAAGTGGCGGATGTAGAAAGGGTTTTAGAGTGGTTGAAGAACCGATGCTAAATGAAGAAACCGGGTTTCTCCCCCGGTTTCTGACTATGGTTTTTGTACAGTCCACTGGGTTATGGGAGCCATCGCTTTCCAGCCTAAAAACTTGCCCACAGGTTCGGCTCTTTGAATGCCAATTCTGGTTAGTTCTCCCCCTAATTGACTATGCCATTGAAATAAGATTAATTCGCTTTCTACTGTAACCGCATTGGCGACAAGACGACCGCCAGATCGCAGTGCCGACCAGCAGGTTTCAAACAATTCTGGGACGGTGATGCCACCGCCAATAAAAATCGCATCTGGTTGAGGTAAATCTTTCAGGGCAGCGGGTGCAATTCCTGCGACAATTTGCAAATCGGGAGTACCCAAGGCGCTGGCATTATCGGCAATGTATTGCAATCGGCTGGGGTGATGTTCGATCGCAATACTCCGGCAACGGCGATCGCAGCGCATCCACTCAATGCCAATAGAACCACAACCGGCACCTACGTCCCACAACAGTTGTCCCGGTAAAGGGGCTAAAGCTGTCAGGGTAATCGCCCGCACTTCTCTTTTTGTTAACTGTCCATCATGGTGATAGGCTGTGTCCGGCAGTCCGGGCAAGCGCCCAATTAGAGAAACCCGGTTTCTTGAAGAAACCGGGTTTCTTCTACAGTTAATCGCGATCGCATTCAAGTCGGCAATATCTTTGGCAATATCTTTGGCATTCCAAGATGCAGCGGTGCCTTCAATTAACCTTTCGCGCTTCCCTCCTAGATGCTCTAAAACCACCATAAGACTATCGCCAAAGCCCTGCTGAGTAAGAATTTCCGCCACAATAGCCGGAGTTTGGCCGCTCTCACTCAGGACTAAAAGTTTTGCCCCTGGATAAACCCAGGCATTCAATAAAGCCGGAGGACGACCGCATAAACTCACGGTTTCCACCTCGGTCAGGGACCACCCCAAGCGACTACAGGCCAGACTTAAGGTAGAAACCGATGGAATAATCGTGATTTCTGTCATAGGAATGTGCCGAGTCAGGGTGACGCCAATGCCATACCACATAGGATCGCCACTAGCTAAAACACAGACCCTTTGACCGCGACGGCGAATAATCTCATTCACGGAGTCTTGGATCGGCGTTCTCCAGACCAACTTTTCTCGACAATCCTCTGGGGGCAACATGGCTAAATGACGTTCACCGCCAACAATTACCGATGCCTGGGAAAGAAGACTTCGCCCCACCTGGTTTAATCCCTCTAAGCCATCTTCACCAATGCCGACAATCGATAGCCATTTCTCCATGAGATTCTCATCCTTTGTCTCTAAATGTCTCTAAATGTCTCTAAAAAAAATTTAACTTGTGCTATAGTGCTTTCACTTGTCGTTGGGAAAGTCCGGTGGGATTCCGGTACTGTGCCGCAACTGTAATCAAGAGAAAAGCCGGTTATTAGAAACCCGGTTTCTTGAAGAAACCGGGTTTCTTGGAATGCTACTTAGGCAGGCATTCTATTTTTTCCGCAAGTGAAGTCAGAACGCCAACGACAAGTTTTTTCACTCTCTGCTAGAAACTTAGTTTCTGACTACTTCTCTGCGTCGCATGGAGAAAAAAACAACTGTGAATTGGTTAGTTAAACCGAATGTTTGTCCAGGGTTATTTTACGGCACTCCTGCCCAAGATGGCTTTTTAATTCGCATCCGCACCCCTGGGGGTTGGCTGAATGCGGAACAGGTTCACGCGATCGCTAATTTGCTCGCCCGGTGGCATACTACAATACAAGTGACTAATCGGGCAAATCTGCAAATTCGTGCCGTGCAAACATCGCCCACCTTAGAAGATTTTCAAACTTTACAAAAGTTAGGATTAGCTGCCCAGAATCCGCAGATCGATCATCTGCGGAATATTATGTGTAGTCCTACCGCTGGTATTGACCCTCAAGAATTAATCGATCCTCGGCCTTTAGTCCAAGAATTAGATCATTTTATTCAGAATCATCCGGCAATTACCGCCCTGAGTCCTAAATTTAGTATTGGCATTGATAGCGGAGGTTCCGTAGGCATTGGGATGCGATCGCCCCGCCCCTGGGAACACCGCTATAACGAAATTCAGCTATCAGCAATTGCCTTAGAAAATCAACCGGAAAATCAACCGGATTTAACCCCAGGGGTTTACTATCGATTGTCCCTGGGAGGCGATCGGCAATTGGATGATACCAATGTAGTGATTAAACCAGAAAATTGTATATCCTTAGTCGCTGCCCTAGTCCAAGTTTATCTGGATTATGTACAGAAAAATCCAGAAACGACAGCTAAAAAAGGCAAAAAAAGTCGGATGAAACACTTGTTAAAAGATTGGGGCATTGCCAAATATATTGAAAAAGTTCAGGGGCATTTAGTTTCTCATTTAGGGGGGCATCCCTTACCTCAAATTGTTACTGAATCAGTATTACCAAGTCAGCCCTATAATCATCTGGGGATTCACCACCAAAAGCAGGCCGGATTATCCTATATTGGCTTAGGTTTAAGATTAGGAAAACTAACGGCGGAGCAACTGTGGGCATTAGTAGAAATTTCAGAAACTTTTGGCAGCGGTCAGTTGCGATTAACGCCTTGGCAGACTATTTTAATTCCGAATATCCCGAATGAAAAAGTGTCAGAATTGTTGCCCAAATTGACATCATTAGGATTGTCCCCAGACCGGGGATGGGATCATGGGATTGTTGCTTGTGCGGGAAAACCTGGTTGTGCAGCAGCGGCAACTCAAACCCAAGTTCATGCTTTAATCTTGGCAGATTATTTGCGCGCTCGCTTCTCCATCAGCCCCCCCTTTGAAGGGGGGGATCAAGGGGGGGTGAATATTCATGTTACAGGTTGTCCTAAATCCTGTGCTCAACCGAGTCCAGCCGAAATTACCCTTTTAGGCACGACCATTGAGCAAAATGGCGAAATACTTGAAGGCTATGAAGTCTATGTGGGGGATGAGAAAGACTCGTTCAAGACTCAAATTTTCCAGGGCAATTTTGCGGAAATTCTTCCCAGGCTAGAAGATTTTTTGCGCCAAAATCAATTAAACTTAAAAAAATCACAGAAAAATTGGCTCGTGTAGTTGTAGGGTGCGTTAGGCGAGCGCCGTAACGCACCGAAAAAAACCTCACAAAAATTTGGCTGGTTTATTTGTAGTAGTTGTAGGGTGCGTTAGGCGATCGCCTAACGCACCAAAACATCACAAAAATATCAATAATTTAGTATAATAAAAAATGCAGTTAATATGATTGATTACATTAAAAATGGCGAAGAAATTTATCGTAAATCTTTTGCGATAATTCGCGCTGAAGCTAAATTAGAAAAGTTATCTGAAGATTTAGCTCATGTAGCGGTTCGGCTAATTCACTCCTGTGGCATGACCGATATTGTAGAAGATTTAGCCGCGTCACCAGATGCGGTACAAGTGGGACGAAATGCCCTATCTCAGGGGGCGTCGATTCTTTGTGATTCTCAGATGGTAGCTAATGGGATTACTAAGGCTCGTTTGCCGAAAAATAATCCGATTATTTGCACTTTGAATCATCCAGAAGTTCCGGCGATCGCCAAGAAAATTAATAATACCCGGTCAGCGGCAGCTTTAGAATTTTGGCAACCTTATTTAGCCGGATCTGTGGTGGCGATTGGCAATGCACCAACGGCGCTATTTAGATTATTAGAATTGCTAGATGAAGGAGTCGCAAAACCGGCATTGATTTTAGGTTTTCCCGTGGGATTTGTAGGCGCGGCAGAATCCAAAGTCGAATTAGCCGCTAATAGTCGCGGTGTGCCATTTATTACTCTGCACGGACGCAGAGGTGGAAGTGCGATCGCGGCAGCGGCAGTCAATGCGTTAGCAAAAGAGAATGAATTATGACTGAATTAGGCAAATTAGGCAAACTTTACGGATTGGGAATTGGCCCAGGGGATCCAGAATTGCTCACCCTTAAAGCCCACCGGATTTTGACAACGGTTCCGGTGATTGCTTATCCGACTTTAGAGAATGGCAAAGTTTTCGCCCGGGGGATCGTGGCTGAATTTATTCGCCCTGACCAAATAGAAATTCCTATGCCATTGCCCTTTAGTGTGAAACGCAGTTCTCAGCCCCATTATGATATGGCTGCGGCAAATATTGCCGAACATCTCAGTGCCGGGCGAGATGTGGCCGTCTTATGTCTAGGCGATCCCATGTTATATGGCACGTTTATGTATATTTTTAATCGCTTATCGGGGGGGTTTTCCGTGGAAGTTGTACCGGGAATTTCTTCGGTAATGGCTAGTGCGGCGATGCTGGGCGTTCCTATTACTTATCGCAATGATGTATTTGCCATTATGCCTGCCACATTAGAGGCGGAAATTTTGCGTGATCGCCTATCCGTGGTCGATGCTGCTGCCATTATTAAATTAGGCAGACATTTTGCCAAAGTTCGGCAAATTCTCGATGAGTTAGGCTTGTTGGATCGCGCCCTTTATATTGAACGAGCTACCTTGCCCAATCAAAAAATTATTCCCATTCGGGAAGTCGATCCAGCAGCGGCTACCTACTGGGCTTTAATTCTGATTCCTAGCCAAACTAAACCCCAATAAAACCACATATAATGGCTCATATAATGGCTCATATAATAGCTCATATAATGGCTCGTATAATAGCTCATAGTTGGGAGAGTCTGCCAGTATGACTTATTCACCGCTGAAATCCTTAAATTCTCAGTCTACCTTCGGCAAAAATTTGCCACCTTTAGAAAATGGCGATCGCTTAATTCGTCCTGAATTTGAGCGTCGTTATCAGGCGATGCCGGGAGTCAAAAAAGCCGAATTAATCGAAGGAGTCGTTTACATGGCATCCCCATTACGTTTTAAATCCCATGCCGAACCCCACGGACGAATTATCACTTGGCTGGGAGCCTATCAAGCGGCTACACCTCAAGTAGAGATGGGCATTGAGCCAACGATTCGGTTAGATATCGACAATGAACCACAACCAGATGGGGTATTAAGAATTAGCCAAGAAAGTGGCGGCAAATCAAGTTTAACTGCCGATGGATATCTAGAGGGATCTCCAGAGTTGGTGGTAGAAATTGCCGCCAGTAGTGCCGCGATCGATTTAGCGGATAAAAAACGAGCCTATCGGCGCAGTGGTATTCAAGAATATATAGTTTGGCAAGTATTTGAGCAAAAAATTGATTGGTTTGGTTTAGAACAAGGGGATTATGTGACGTTGCCACCAAATCAACAAGGGATAATTTGCTCTAGTAAGATGTTTCCCGGATTGTGGTTAGATGTTACTGCCATTTTGTCAGGAAATATGCTGCAAGTTTTGACGACGTTACAAACAGGTATCAATTCGGCGGCGCATCAAGAATTTCTCCAGCAATTAATCGCACTCAAACCAGAATCATCAACCAGAATCATCAACCAGAATCAACCAGAATAATTATGAAATCTCCGGCTATTATCATTTTAGGAGAAACCAGTATTCCTGTGGCGCGACAAATTCAAATTTCCCTGCCAGAAGCTCAGGTTTATGGCTTAGAAAGTCGCACCCAATCCGCTGATTTTACCTATACTAAATTTGGCGAAACGGTGCGAGAGTTTTTCCAGACCGGAACCCCGATTATTGGGGTTTGTGCGGCAGGAATTTTGATTCGCACTTTAGCACCTGTTTTAAATAATAAATGGCAGGAACCGCCGGTATTAGCGATCGCCGAAGATGGCAGTGCAGTGGTGCCTTTATTGGGAGGGTTACAAGGGGTGAACGATTTGGCTCGTCAGATTGCCGAAACATTGCAAGTTTCCCCAGGGATTACTACCACAGGATATCTTAGATTTAGAACTACTTTATTATCGCCGCCATCGGGTTATGAGTTAGTTAATCCCGATGATGCTAAGACTTTTATTTCTAATTTGTTGGCCGGGGCAACGGTGAAATTAAATGACGTAAATGGCACCGATAACTGGTTACAGGCTAACTGGCTACAAAATAGTCAGTTACCCATTTCTTCAGAAGGAACCTTAACTATTGACATTATTCCTAAAAATAACCGGGAATTGGCCAAACCGAGTCCAAATTGTTTGGTTTATTTGTGTGATGAGCAAAATCAAACTGGGGAACAGAATAAGATTCAGGGGAATTTAGCTATTGTGGGAACTGGCCCTGGGGCAATTCATTGGATGTCCCCGGAAGTGAGATTAGTGCTAGAAAAAGCTACGGACTGGGTGGGTTATAAAACTTATTTAGATTTAGTAGAACCCTTGAGAAAACCGAATATTGTTCGCCATGAGTCGGATAATCGGGTGGAACTCGATCGCGCTGAAATAGCTTTAGATTTAGCTGCCCAGGGGCGATCTGTGGTGGTGGTTTCTTCGGGAGATCCGGGAATTTATGCAATGGCTTCGGCAGTGTTTGAAGTGTTAGAAAAAAAAGCGAAACCAGAGTGGGAGGCGATCGCGATTCAAGTATGTCCAGGAATTTCCGCCATGCAAGCTGCCGCTGCGACGGTCGGTGCCCCGTTAGGCCATGATTTTTGTGCGATTTCTCTCTCGGATATTCTTAAATCTTGGGAAATTATTTCCCAAAGGATTTCCTTAGCCGCTCAAGCAGATTTGGCGATCGCCTTTTATAACCCGGTGTCTAAACAACGCACTTGGCAACTAGAAAAGGCCAAAGAGATTTTATTACAATGGCGATCGCCTAAAACTCCGGTGGTCTTAGCCCGCAATTTGGGCAGAAAAGGGCAAACTGTCACTGTGAAATTTTTAGAAGAATTAGCCGTTACCGATGCGGATATGCGAACAGTAATTTTAATTGGATCTAGTAAAACTAGGCTGATTCAGCAAGGGGATAAAAAGTGGATTTATACCCCCCGGCATTATTAACCCTGGGACTATTTTATTTTGGGCAATATTTGGGCAATTAACTCAGGGGCAATCGCACTTTGGGCAATAATTTTACCTTGGCGATTAAACAACACTGTGCCAATTTTTAGGGCAACATTGCCATATTTATGTACATATCCTTGGGCTTTTTCACAAATGGCTTCAGCTAAAGCAGAAAACACCGGCGACTCTAATCCCTGTTCCGCTAAAATTTTATTCGCGGCATCAGCAGTTTTTGCCCCTAAAACCGCTGCTACTGCGGCCAAATTGCCCCCAGATTTCACCACCGCCGCACTAATAATTTCTAACTTGGCATCTGCCAAATGACTGGATGTGTTGAAAATCCCTCCAGCTAACTTAATTAACTTGCCTTGATAGCCGAGTAACAACACGGAATTAGCCCCCCGCAACCCCGCTTCTACTAACAATGGGCCAATCCAGTTTCCCGTCTGGGCGATCGCGCTTTCGGGAATTCCTAACTGTTGAGCGATATTCATCCCATGACTGCCAATACAAAACACTAAATCCTGATGTTTCTGGACTACAATTTGCAATTTTTCCCGCAATTCTGCCAAATGTTCTTCGGTAGAAAGAGGCTGAGAAATCCCACTGGTTCCCAACAAAGATAGCCCGGCTAAAATACCAAATGCTTCATTAGAAGTGCGTTGAGCTAACTGACGACCTTCCGGTAAAATAATTGATACCGTGACTGTTTTATTTTCAGGAATTAAAGGCAACAAATTCGCATCAAATAAGCGTCGAGCATATTGATAAATAGCCGCTTCTCCAGCGGCGGTTTTGCCTAAGCCTTCCCCAGCGGCTAAAATCAGTGGTTCTGATTCACGGGCTTGGCATTTCACATAAGCCCAAATCGGCGTATTCCGGGTTAAATCTAAATTATCTCCGGGGTCGCTAATCGTAATTGCCAAAGCGCTATTGTCGTCAATATTAGCCACTTGTTGCACGGGAATCTTAGCGCGTTCTGGTAGCAAATCCAGAGAGACTTCTGAGAGAGTTTCCAGAGGATTTTGTAAGTGTAAAAAGGCTGCTTTTGCCGCCGCAGCCGCAAAAACCGGCAGTGTATAACCTGTACGAGCCATTGTTGGGACTAAATTTATATATATTTTTTTCCGCTTAAATTATACAAAATTTTGCCTTTTTTGGCGATGTTTGGCGATTTATTTCCCGGAATTTAGCCCAGATATTTTCTCTAATTTTCCTGATGAAATTGGATTTCCTTGATTTCCATGAAAGCATATAGCAACTATGGCGTCAGGGTCAGGCCGCGATAAACTTGCTCAATGGGGAAACTGAGGTTAATACTTTTTAGTTCTACGGTATCTCCTGCTTGGTAATTAATGATAATCCATTCACCGGCATCATTTTTGTGATATAAATCCATTTCGATTCGGGTATAATTGACTAATAAATAGTCTTTTAACACGGGGTTTTTGCGATACATTCTAAACTTGCCACCTCGGTCGTAAGCTTCGGTGCTATCTGATAAAACCTCAACAATTAAACATGGATAGGTGATGTATTGAGTCGTGGTCTTATCCCGTTCGTCGCAGGTGACACTGGCATCCGGATAGGTATAGTCATTGGTTTCGACAATGTTAACCTTAATGTCCGAATTGCCCGTGATACAACCGCTACCTTCTAAATGAGCGTCGAACATGGCGGTAAACCGGATGGCAATGCGGCCATGATTCACGGTGCCGCCACTCATGGCATAGACTTGTCCATCAATATATTCATGTTTTTCTATTTGTTGTTCTTCCCAAAGGAAATACTCTTCAGGGGTGAGTTGTGGGGAATTGTCTTTGGCTGCAATCATAATAATTTGGTTGGTTATATAGGCTATGGTTGTTTTGGAAATGGGGACTTTTTTATCCTTGATTACTGTCCCCAGCTTTTAATTTATTATACTCGTTATTTATTGAATTGCTAATATTTTTAAGTTAATTTTTTTTTAATGATTGTGGTGATCGCAGGCGGATTTACAAAATTTATTAATTCTGCTAGATAATCTCTTGATTTCTGTAGTTATTAATGGCGGGATCGCTCCGATTACGGGTAATTTTGCTCCTTGGCTTAAGGCGATCGCGGCGATTTTCAAATCTTGTGTGCCAATCCGAATCTTTTGGGCGAGAAGGAATTGAAAACGGGCTTCTGCTTGAACATCGTAGTCCTGTGCCGTCACTTAGGCTACGTCACCGTCAGGTTCCATTTGTCGATCGATGTCTTGGCGATATGCGGCAATTTCAGCCTGTAGATCGTCAAAGGTCGGGTCGTCCTTGAACCAGCCAAATTTATCAAGCCAAGGATTTCCAGTCTGGGTTGACAGTGGAATCTCCACTTGAACGACTTCAATCTGATTGCTTAGATAGTCAAGCAGTTGGGATTTAAGGCCAGCGGTAAGCGAAGCTATCCCGGAGGGAATCGCGGCATCACGGCTATTTTCGCTCACCGTGACTTGCGGCCATTCTTTGGCACGAGCGATATATTTATCATTTTCTCGACTGAGAATCACGTCATAAATCATGGCCTAATCTCCGGCTCATTTTTAGGTGTAATATAACTCATTCGTCTCGGCAAGCGCTGATGCCAAGAGTCTATATTTCGCGTAGTTATCGGTGAGCCAGTTAGCCGATTACAGTTTAGAGCATACAGAGCAAGGTGATAACGATACGAGCTACTGCGCGATCGCGCCCCTTACTTACAAAACTTATCAAGTCTGCTAAATAACTCTCTGATTGAATTAGTTATTAATGGCGCAATTCCGCGCAAGCGCGGATCGCGAATGCGAATCCGTTTTCCGGGCAAATCAGGCTGGCTAACCCTGACTATAAGCCACACCAGAACTATATGATCTGCTTTATTTTCTGGATAATTTTAACTCGCCGCTTCTTGATTTCAGGTCGAGTCAAAATTCCCTGAGAAGGGCTGAATAATAAAGCCAGAATAAATAATCCCGAAACTGCTAAGACAATGGCCGCGCCCGAAGGCACATTTAAATAGTAACTCATATACATTCCGGCTACACTAGCGATCGCCCCAATCATCGCACCTAATCCCATCATAAGATGTAATTCTTTGACTAATAAATAAGCGGTACTAGCAGGTCCGACCAGCAAAGACACTACGAGCACCACCCCCACTGCTTGCATACTGGCGATAATCGTTAAAGTAATCGCAGAAACTAATCCCAGATGAATCCAATGCACCGGCAAGCCAATGGCTTGAGCACCCAAAGGATTAAAGGTATAAAATAGCAATTCTTTATAAAATAGTTTGACGCCGCTTAAAATTAACAGAGTAATCCAAAAAGTTCGCCCCACATCATCGGATGTCACCGCTAAAATATCGCCAAATAAAAAACTATGTAGGTCAATTTTACTTCTCATCAAGGTAATCAGCATAATTCCCAAGGCTAAAAACCCAGAAAAGACTAAGGCCATTGCCACATCAACTTTTAAGCGAGACTGAGATTGAATTACGGAAATAATCAGAGTGCTCAGGGTGCCAGATATAAAAGCCCCTACAAAAATATCGATGCCAAAATAGTAGGCGATCGCCAATCCGGGCAACACCGCATGAGCAATCACATCCCCTAGTAATCCCATGTGTTGCACAATTAAATAGCTGCCGACCACCGCACAAATCACTCCCATCATCACCGCTGTGAGCAAGGCATGACGCATAAACTCAAACTGGAGCGGTTCTATTAGCAACGAAATCATTCCTCTTTCCTCATTTGTAATAAAATTACTCCATCCCCATAAGCTAACTGAATATTTTCTTTCGTAATCACCTCTGATGGTTTTCCCGCCGCAATTAGCTGCTTATTGATTAATAAAAATTGGTCGTATTTACGAGTGACTTCTCCTAATTCATGGCCGATGACCAGTAACATTTTCCCTTGGTGTTTCAGTTCCTCAAACACATCAAACAAGATCGCCTCAGTTTTTTTATCCACCCCCACAAAGGGTTCATCAAAAAAGAATAACTCTGCCTCTTGTGCCAATGCTTGAGCTAAAAAGACGCGCTGTTGTTGTCCCCCGGATAACTCGCCAATTTGTCGTCTTCTCAATTCCCACATCCCAACTCGTTCTAAAGCCGCTGTGACGATTTCTTTTGACTGACGAGACGGAGAACGAAACCACCCAGTATGCCGAGTTCGGGCCATCATTACCACATTTTCTACGGTGATGGGATAGTCCCAATCGATTTGGGCTCGCTGTGGGACATAAGCCACTTGTGCCAACTGGGATTTTAAGGAGCGTTGCCGATATCGGACAACCCCTTGACTCGTGGGAATTAAACCCAACATCGCCTTCACCATCGTGCTTTTTCCTGCACCATTTGGGCCAATAACTCCCACCAGTTGTCCCGGTTCCAGGCAAAAGCTGACATCCTCAACCGCAGAGACTCCTTGGTAGTTGACAGCCAGATGAAAAACCTCTAACATACTGACATTAAATAAAAATGATAATCGTTATCATACTTGAATGAGGCTAAAAGTGTTACAAAGCGTTAAACTCAAAACCCTGGCGAGTTTGGCGATGGGGATGAGCTTGGCGGGCTGTGCGATCGCTTCCCAAAGACCAGAAGCCACAGAAACCGTTGTCACCGAGCCACCAGCGATCGCCCAAAATCTCCCTGAAGTGGTGGCGACAACCAGCGTGATTTGTGATTTAACTCGACAATTAGCCGCTGAAACCATCAATCTGAATTGTTTAGTGGCAGCCGGTGAAGACCCCCACCTTTATCAACCATTACCAGAAGATCGCAAAGCGATCGATCGCGCCAACCTGATTTTATATGGGGGTTATGACTTTGAACCGAGTTTAATTCGCTTAGTCAAAGCAACCAAAAATCAAGCACCCAAAATAGCCGTCCATGAGGCGGCAGTTCCTAACCCAATCATCGGCCAACCTCACGCTCATGGAAACCATGAGGAACAAGAGAAAGAAGAACATGACCATGAAAAAACAGAAAAACATTCTGCCGGGGAAACTGCACCAGATCCGCACGTTTGGCACAATGCAGAAAATGGAATTCGCATGGTAGCAGTGATTTCGGAGGCTTTAAAAAATTTGTCACCGAGTCATACTTCATTGTATGAAAGTAACGCTGCAAAAATTAAAAATGAACTTACTCAAATTCATCGGTGGATTGGCGAGTCAATTGCCACCATTCCACCGGCACAAAGGCAGTTAGTTACTACCCATGACGCCCTGGGTTATTATGTTCAAGCTTACGGGCTAAAATTTGAAGGTGCTTTATCAGGATTAAGCACCGAAGAAGCCCCCACCGCATCCCGAATCGGGGAACTCGTCCAACAAATTAAATCAGCCAGAGTTCCGACAATTTTTGCCGAAAGTAGTGTTAATCCAAGATTAATCGAACAAGTTGCTAAAGAAGCTAATGTCAAAGTTTCTGAAAAGAAATTATATGCTGATGGATTGGGTAAAGCTGGCACTCAAGCAGGTACTTATCAGAAAATGTTGAAACTGAATACGGAAGCGATCGTCCAAGGCTTAGGCGGACAGGATCAAGCTTTTCAGTTAAAACAATAGATATTTCTATAAATTATGGCAAATTTTTGTGGTTACTGGCTAATGGGATTGCCTTGTTATTGGTCAAAATATTCTTGATAATTTATTGAGACAAGCAATAACCAATAAAAAATCACCATAAAATATATTCTCTGTCAACGATTAAATCTCTTATGACAAATAAAATTGATCTAGCAATTGTTGGCGGTGGGCCTCATGCTTTAACCTTGGTGACTCACCTGCTGCAAAAACGTCCGGGAATGCGGAATAGATTTTTAGTTTTTGACCCTAATAGCCGTTGGATGTACCAATGGCAACAGCAATTTGCTGCTTTGGAAATTCCCCATTTGCGATCGCCTGCGGTTCACCATCCTGACCCAGATCCTTATGGGTTGCGTCGGTTTGCGGAGTCTCGTCCTAATGAATTATTTTCTCCTTATGACTTGCCCGGAACGCAACTATTTTGGGATTTTTGTAACGATACAATTAAACGCTGGCAATTAGAGGATAAATTTGTCCAGACAGCGATTACCTCTATCGGTGTTATCGACCAAAAAAAAGAAAAAAAAGATAATTTTCCTCAGCGGTATCGTCGCTATAAATTTTGTTTACAACATTCAAATGGAGAGGAGACGATCGCCCGTCGAGTGGTCTTAGCTACTGGGGGAGGATCGGTCAATTTACCCGACTGGGTGGCACAAATTCCGCCCAACTATCCCCCAGATAGACTATTGCATTCCCAGCAAATTGATTTGCGTTCGCTGAACTCAGCCGGGGAAAAAATAGCCGGGGAAAAAATATTAGTTATTGGCGGGGGTTTAACCTGCGGACATTTAGCTGTAGGCGCTATGAATAAAGGAGCGAAGGTGATGTTAATGTATCGCCGTCGCTTACAAGAAAAATTATTTGATGCTGACCCCGGATGGCTTGGCCCTAAATATTTAAAAGGATTTTTTCATCAAGATTGGTTCACCCGATTTCGGTTAATTCAATCCGCCCGAAATGGCGGTTCTTTAACTCCGGCAATTATGCTGCAACTCAATCGCAGACAGCGGGAAGGCAAGCTAGAAATTTATCAAGAATGTCAGATTGTCAAAGCTTCATGGCAGGGCGATCGCTGGCAAGTTCTTTGTGACGATGGCAATCACTATGAATGCGATCGCATTTGGTTAAGCACCGGCACTCGCTTAGATGCCCTAAACCATCCACTACTCCGAGAAATTTTCGCCAATTTTCCCACAGAAATGATTCACGGTTTACCCGTACTCGATAGCCATTTACGCATCCCTGGTTTACCCCTATTCTTAATGGGAGGTTTAGCCGCATTGCAAGTCGGCCCCGTTGCCCGCAACTTATCAGGAGCAAGAATGGCTAGTCAAAAAATTGTTGATGGTTTAATACAAGCTTAATTCTAATGACAGATATTTCTAATTATCAAGCTTTAGAGCGAATTGTCCAACGGTTTCAACGGCTTTCTGAACCCAAGCAAAAATATGAACAACTAATTTATTATGCCAAGCGTCTGCCTAAATTTCCTGAAATTGATAGAATTCCAGAAAATAAGGTTCCGGGATGTACTTCTCTAGTTTATATCACGGCCAAACTTGACCAGGGGAAAGTTGTATTTCAAGGAGATGCTGACTCGCAGATTGTTAAAGGATTAGTCGGCGTATTAGTTGAAGGATTAAGCGGATTAACCCCAGCGCAAATAGGGCAAATTTACCCAGATTTTATTGTGGATACGGGGTTAAATATCAGCTTAACTCCTTCTCGGTCTAACGGATTTTATCAAATTCTGCAAATGATGAAAATCAAAGCATCATGTCTGTAGTCTGTAGGGTGGGCAATGCCCATGATCACCCTAATTCAAACACCATCATTTTTATTCAACAAAGAGGTTATATGACTACCAAATATCAGACAAATTTATTACCCGTCACTGTAATCACTGGCTATCTAGGAGCGGGTAAAACCACCTTGTTAAACCGGATATTAACCTATGAACATGGGAAAAAAGTAGCGGTCATTGTCAACGAATTTGGCGAAGTAGGCATTGATAATCAGCTAGTAATTAATGCCGAAGAGGAAATATTTGAAATGAACAACGGCTGTATTTGCTGTACAGTCCGTGGTGACTTAATTCGCATTATTGGTAAGTTAATGAAGCGGCGGAATAAGTTCGAGCATCTCGTGATTGAAACTACAGGTTTAGCCGACCCAGCCCCAGTGATTCAAACTTTTTTTGTGGATGAAGACCTGCAAAGTAAACTGGCTCTGGATGCGGTGGTGACGGTGGTGGATGCTAAACATATTTGGCAGCATTGGTCAGCGGATGAAGCTCAAGAGCAAATTGCCTTTGCGGATGTAATTTTGCTGAACAAAACGGATTTGGTCGTCACCGCAGAATTAGACGAACTGGAAAAGCGCATCAAAGGCATAAATGCAATGGCCAAAATTTATCGCACCCACTTATCGCAGCAAGAAATCGAGATGAATGCCTTATTAGGAGTGCAAGCATTCGACTTGAATCGGGCTTTAGAAATTGACCCAGAATTCTTAAATGAAAATGCCCATGAACATGATGAAACTGTGGGGTCAGTTGCCCTGGTAGAGTCTGGGGCATTAGATGGAGAAAAACTGAATGCTTGGATTGGGGATTTATTGCGGAATCAAGGGCAGGATATTTTTCGGATGAAAGGGATTCTCAATATTGCCGGGGAAGATTTTCGCTTTGTGTTTCAGGGAGTCCATATGCTATTTGATGGCAAACCCGATCGCCCTTGGCATTCTGGGGAAACGCGCAAAAATGAACTGGTTTTCATTGGTCGAAATTTAAATGAAACTCAATTAAAAGAGGATTTTCGCCAATGTCTAGTTTAGGGGGAAAGAAAAAGAGCCGTAGACCGCAAAAACTGCTGGAAAAATCCTCTAAAGAGATGCTTTCCGATTACGTCACTGGGGTGGTTTGGTCGAGTGATGGCAAGACTTTAGCAGCGAGTTCTGCCGCTGGTGAAGTGATTTTATGGCAAGGCAACAATTCGATTTCGATCTTGCAAGAGCCAATAGAAAGCTCGATTGATTGCCTATCTTTTTCTCACGATGGTAAATACCTGGCCGCTGGTGGACAAAATGGCCAGGTGAAAATATGGTATTTGCCAACCAAAGAGTTAGTTACCACCTTAGAAAATGCCCCGGCTTGGGTTGACCAATTGGCTTGGAGTTGTAGTTGTCATCAATTGGCGTTTAGTCTGGGTCGTTCTGTGCAAGTCTGGGATCTGGATACTCAGGCAGTGGTGACTACTCTAAATTTTGAAGCCTCTTCGGTTTTCAGTTTGGCTTGGCATCCGATCGCCGCATATTTGGCGATCGCCGGTTATCAAGGGGTAAAAATTTGGTGCGGTGAAGATTGGCATGATGACCCATATCTTTTATCCATTCCATCCGCTAGTCAAGCGATCGCCTGGTCGCCCGATGGTAAATACCTGGCTTGTGGCAACCTGGATCAAACTTTGGCGGTGGTGGAATGGGGCAATCCTCACCCTTGGGTGATGCGCGGATTTCCTGGCAAAGTCCGATCTCTAGCCTGGTCAAATCTCAAGACTGTCTTGGGGGCGCCTTTACTTGCCGCCGCCAGTACCCAAAGTGCGATCGTCTGGGAAAAGCAATGGCAAGAGGCGGATGGATGGGAAGCTTGGGAGTTAGAGGGACATACGGAAACGGTAACGGCGATCGCCTTTAGTCCCGATCGCTTCCTCCTTGCCTCCGCATCGGAAGATGGCCGCGTCTGCTTATGGGACTCTGCCGAGGAATTAGTGCAAATCCTCTCCGGGGCTGATGATGGTTTTTCTTGTCTTGCGTGGCAACCCCAGGGACAATTTTTGGCCGCTGGGGGACAGAATGGCGAGTTATTAATTTGGGCAAAATCCATTGCTGGGCAAGGGTTTGGCTAAAAATCCAGCGATTGATCGTCGAGGTGATATGGTATCGTAAGAATGATAATGATTTTCATTTTTACTTATGACCCTCACCGAGTCCCTCACCCTGGAAAATCCCACTACCGCATCCCCCAGTCTGCCCCCACAAACCACAGGGCAAACCACAGGACAAACCACACCAGACCAAACCACAGACCAAACTACACCAGACCAAACCACAAAAACCACAACCACCACCATGCGTCCCCGACGGTTACGGCGCACCGAAACCTTGCGACGCATGGTGCGAGAACATCACCTCCAAGTGGAAGACTTAATCTATCCTCTATTTGTGATGGACGGAGTTGGACAGCGGGAAGAAGTGCCTTCCATGCCCGGTTGCTATCGTTACACCCTGGATTTACTGTTGGCAGAAGTGCAACAAGCCTACCAGCTAGGAATTGGCGCGATCGCTCTTTTTCCCCTCATTCCCCACCACCAAAAAGACAACGCCGGCACCGAAAGCTACAATCCGAATGGCCTAATTCCCCGTACCGTCCGCGCAATTAAACAAGCGGTTCCCGATATTCTGGTGATTACCGATGTGGCCTTGGATCCCTATAGCAGCGAAGGACACGATGGCATTGTCCAAGATGGCCAAATTCTCAACGATGAAACCGTTGCCGTATTAGTCAAACAAGCCTTAGTCCAAGCGGAAGCGGGAGCGGATTTTGTCGCTCCTTCCGATATGATGGATGGTCGCGTGGGCGCCATTCGCCAAGCCTTAGATGCCCAAGGTTGGATTAATGTAGGGATTCTGGCTTATTCCGCTAAATATGCGTCCGCTTACTACGGCCCTTTCCGGGATGCCCTGGACTCAGCCCCGAAATTTGGGGACAAAAAAACCTATCAAATGGATGCCGCAAATGCCAAAGAAGCGATTAAAGAAGTGGATTTAGATATTGCCGAAGGCGCTGATATTGTCATGGTTAAACCAGCCCTGGCTTATTTAGATATTATTTGTCGGATTAAACACCATACAAATTTACCTGTTGCCGCTTATAACGTTAGTGGTGAATATGCCATGATTAAAGCTGCTGCGGCACAGGGTTGGATTGATGAGAAAAAAGTCATTTTAGAAACCCTGACCAGTATGAAGCGATCCGGGGCAGATTTGATTTTAACTTATTTTGCCAAAGACGTAGCTTTGATGTTGAAATAATTTGCTTTGTATTTGCTTTGTCCCGTGGTTAGGATGCAAATATGGGATAATCTCTGCCCACGTTAGGCATCGATCGCCTACCGAATTGCCTGATTTATTGATCACATTACCACCAAAAATAATTTATGTTAAAAAATCAAAATCACCAGGAAACCACCAGTCAACCAGCAACTATGGACATTCCTAAACGAGGAATGCCGGTGACAATTATCACGGGTTTTTTAGGCAGTGGTAAAACTACTTTACTCAACCATATTCTCTGCAACTCTCAGGATTTAAAAGTCGCCGTATTGGTGAATGAATTTGGGGATATCAATATCGATAGTCAATTATTGGTATCTATCGATGAAGATATGGTAGAATTAAGTAATGGCTGTATTTGCTGTACGATTAATGATGGCTTAGTGGATGCAGTTTATCGGGTATTAGAACAAGACCGGGTGGATTATTTGGTGATTGAAACCACTGGCATCGCCGATCCTTTACCCATCGCCCTCACGTTTTTAGGCACTGAATTACGGGATTTAACTCATTTAGACTCGATTATTACTGTAGTCGATGCGGAAACATTTACCGAGGAACATTTTGAAAGTGAAGCAGCATTTAAGCAAGTGGCTTATGCGGATATCACTATATTAAATAAAGTCGATTTAGTCCCCCGTTCAAAGGTGGAAGAGTTAGAACAATATATCAAAACGGTGAAACGGGGAGCGAGAATTTTACATAGTGAATATGGTCAGGTGCCATTGCCACTAATTTTAGATGTGGATTTAACTAAGTTAGACATTTATCAAGAATTTTTGGTCGAAGACAACCAAGAGGATGACCATCACCATGAACATGACCATGAACACCATCACCATGAACATGACCATGAACACCATCACTATCATTCCCATCACTATCATTCCCATCACTTAGAAAATGATGGATTTGTCTCGGTATCTTACGAGAGTGATCGGCCTTTTAGTGTGAAGAAATTTGAAATATTTCTTCAAGAACAATTACCCCAGGAAGTATTCCGGGCAAAAGGCATTCTCTGGTTTAGTGAGAGCGAATTACGGCATATTTTTCAACTCAGCGGGCCCCGTTTCGACATCGATGATACAGAGTGGCAGACTCCGCCAAAAAACCAGATTATTTTTATTGGGCGTCATTTGCCAACCCAGCAAATTCGTCAACAATTAACTGAATGCCTTGACTGAAATAAGTCTTAATTTAGTCATAAAAATCCGGTTATTATCCGGTTATTATCGGGGCATTTTCTACGATATCATACCAATTTATCTTGACACTCTCATTCTTATACAGCGGTTTGTTATACAGCGGTTTTCTGCTGAATAGATCCCAAAGCATATGTAGGGTGTATCTTCGATTTGTGGTTTACCAATCTAAAAACCGCTGTAATCACTTAGTTATAATGAGTGCATCACCCCCCCCTCTAACCCCATTATTAAGAGGGAATTGAAGGGGGATATCTTCTATGTCAAAAAGTAAAATTTTAAGAGTAAGGCTATTTGACGAGGAGTGGACTCTTGCTTCAGGGCGACAGCATTCGGGCAGTTAATTATCGATTTTCACAGTAAACATTTTTACCCGAAAGATCGTGATGTTAAAGCGCTAAGTATTTAGGCTACAAACTCTCCGCAAGGTTATTCGTGATTACATTAAGGGTTGACCTAGAGTGGGCTTCCCTCTGTCGAACCTCGTTACCTCAGACTTAGACTGGGAATGAGCAATTTATCTCACCGCAGAAGCCAGGAAGCTCTAACGTGAGACCTCTGGCAACGTAGCAACAGATTTAAGATAGACTTAGCGATCGCCACAACCACCACTTAATCTTTTTGTAATCTTGTTGTTGGTGTAAAAATATACGAATGCCGATCGCAAGCATATGGCTTGTCCCAGAAGCACCCCTGCACCAGAAGCACCCCTGCTTCATGGGTCAGATTTGCACCGACAGATGAAAAAATCATAAGATCCATTGATCAAAACCGACGATCAGGGACTTGCCACTTTACAATAAACTCTGGTAAGCCCGGATAGAAGATAAGAAGGTAAGACATGGCATCCATCCGCGAGTTACATAAACAACTCATTCAAAAAGAACGCTCTGCTGTTGAAATTGCTCAAGAAAGTTTAGACCGGATTTCCAAGCTGGAACCGAAAATCCGTAGTTTCCTGGTGGTGACGCCAGAAAAAGCCTTAGCACAAGCCCGCCTGGTGGATGCCAAAATTGCCGCCGGGGAGGAAATTGGACTGCTGGCAGGAATTCCTATTGCCATTAAAGATAATATGTGTACCAAGGGAATTCGGACTACTTGTGGTTCCCGGATTTTGGAAAGTTATGTCCCCCCTTATGAGTCCACCGTGACCCAAAAACTGGCGGAAGCTGGGGCGGTGATGATGGGTAAAACCAATATGGATGAGTTTGCGATGGGCAGTTCTACGGAAACTTCTGCCTATCAATTAACCGCTAATCCGTGGGATTTAGAACGAGTTCCGGGGGGGTCTTCCGGGGGATCGGCTGCTGCGGTGGCGTCAGGAGAATGCCCGATCGCCCTGGGTTCTGATACCGGGGGTTCAATCCGCCAACCGGCCTCTTTTTGCGGGGTGGTGGGCTTGAAACCCACTTATGGTCTGGTGTCTCGGTTCGGCTTGGTGGCTTATGCTTCATCCTTGGATCAAATTGGCCCGTTTGGTCGGACGGTGGAAGATACGGCGATTTTATTACAGGCGATCGCTGGTTATGACCCCAAAGATGCCACGAGTCTCAACGTGAAAATTCCCGACTATGTTCACGGGATCAGACCGAATTTAAAACCCAAAGGTCAACTGCGAATTGGCATCATTCAAGAAACTTTAGGGGAAGGAATCGATCCAGAAGTTGCCAGTACGGTGACAAAAGCGATCGAGGTTTTCCAAGATTTAGGGGCGGAAATTCAAGTAGTTTCTTGTCCGCGATTTCGGTATGGTTTACCCACCTACTACATTCTTGCCCCATCAGAAGCATCGGCCAACCTTGCCAGATATGATGGGGTCAAATATGGTTTCCGGGCCGACGATGCCGAAAACTTAATCGAAATGTATGGCAAAACTCGCGCTGCTGGATTTGGTCCCGAAGTCAAACGCCGGATTATGATTGGCACTTATACTTTATCTGCGGGATATTACGACGCTTACTATCTCAAAGCCCAAAAAGTTCGGACTCTAATTAAAGAAGATTTCGATCGCGCTTTTGCCCAAGTGGATGTCTTAGTTTGTCCCACTTCGCCAACTACGGCGTTTAAAGCTGGGGAAAAAATGAACGATCCCCTAAGTATGTATCTTTCTGACTTAATGACTATTCCCGTTAATTTAGCTGGTTTACCTGCATTAAGTCTTCCCTGTGGTTTTGATAAAAAAGGACTACCTATTGGGATTCAATTAATCAGCAATGTTTTAAAAGAAGATTTGCTGTTGCGGGTTGCTTATGCTTATGAACAAGCTACGGATTGGACTCAATACGAAGCCAAATTAGATTAACTGTTAGTGGTTATTTGTTCTTGGTTGTTAGTGGGTAGGGATTCTTTTCTTGGTTGTTAGTTCTTGGTTGTTAGTTATTAGCGATTGTTTATGTGTCCCTAATTCTTAGTCCGCGATCGTCAAACAAAGGACTAACAACTAACAACTAACAACTAACAACTAACAACCAAAAACGAATAACCAATCATCCATTTTATTAATGAGCAAACCATGCAATTCTGGGTAAAAATTTTAGTGGCTCTGGGGACTTTGTTGGCAGTTCTATATCTGAGTGCTTGTCTGTTTTTATTTGTTAGACAGAATAGGTTTATCTTTTTCCCGTCACGGGAGATATCTACAATTCCCAGTGACCTCCAAATGGACTATCAAGAAGTGTGGTTGCCGGTGATTTCTGAGGAAAATCAATCAGCATCAACTACGGAAAAAGTTCATGGTTGGTGGATACCGGCAGCGGCTGAGAATCGCAGCCCAATGAAATCAGAATGGGTGCTGCTTTTCCTGCATGGCAATGCTGATAATATTAGCGAGAATCTTAAGCATAGTAACCGATTTCATCAGTTGGGTTTTTCGGTCTTTATGGTAGATTATCGGGGATATGGTCTATCCCAAGGCAAGTTTCCCACAGAATCAACAGTTTATGAAGATGTGGAAACCGCCTGGAATTATTTGGTGAATCAACGGGGAATTCCCCCAGAAAAAATTGTGATTTATGGTCATTCTTTAGGGGGCGCGATCGCTATTGATCTAGCCAGTCGCAAACCGAATGCGGCTGGGGCAATTATTGAAGCTTCTTTTACTTCCATGCGGGATATGGTGGATTATCAATATCCTCATTTTAATATCTTCCCGATTGACTGGATTCTGACTCATCGCTTTGACTCAATTAGTAAAGTAAAAGATTTAAAAATGCCGATTCTTTTTACTCACGGAACTGCCGATGAAACTGTCCCCACTTCTATGAGTCAAGAGTTATTTGATGCTGCCAATGAGCCGAAGAAATTATTCATTGTCCCCACTGCGGATCATAATAATATCGCCAGGGTCAGCGGGGAAAAATATTTTGAAACCATTCGGGAATTTATGAAATTAGTTGACTATAATTAATCGACAACGAAGCATAATGAATAAAGAATAACCAAAAACCAACATTCCCATGATATAAATATACCGGGGAGGGCGAAGCATTCGCGGATAAATCTGTCATTTGAACCGATAAATTTTCTGCGCGGTAAGCGAAGCCATGCCAAAGGCTATATGCTTCGCCCCTACAGAAGAATAATGAACAACCAACAACCAACAACAACCAACAAACAACAACCAACAACCAATAAAATTATGTCTTTGATATAGCGCGTCTAAATCAGTTTGCAAATAAACCCTCACGATGGCGGGCCGTCGGCGGCCCAGAAGGGGAGAGGGGAGCCGATTTGTCACATTCATTTAGACTCGCTATATAAATATACTGGGGAGGGCGAAGCATTCGCGGATAAATTTGTCATTTGAACCGATAAATTGTCTGCGCGGTAAGCGAAGCCATGCCAAAGGCTATATGCTTCGCCCCTACAGAAGAATAATGAATAAACAATACCTAATCACGAACATTTCCATGATATAAATATACTGGGGAGGGCGAAGCATTCGCGGATAAATTTGTCATTTGAACCGATAAATTGTCTGCGCGGTAAGCAAAGCCATGCCAAAGGCTATATGCTTCGCCCCTACCCAACAACCAACCAACAACAAACAACAACCAACAACCAACAACCAACAACCAACAACCAACAACCAACAACCAACAACCAACAACCAATAAAATTATGTCTTTGATACAAATATACTGGGGAGGGCGAAGCATTCGCGGATAAATTTGTCATTTGAACCGATAAATTGTCTGCGCGAATGCTTCGCCCCTACCCAACAACCAACCAACAACAACCAACAACCAACAACCAACCAACAACCAATAAAATTATGTCTTTTGCTGGTTTACACATTCATACCGATTACAGTTTACTTGATGGGGCTTCTCAAGTGCCCCAATTAGTTGCCAAAGCCATTGAGTTAGAAATGCCCGCGATCGCCCTGACGGATCATGGGGTGATGTATGGGGCGATCGACCTGATTAAAACTTGCCGGGGTAAAAGTATTAAGCCCATTATTGGCAATGAAATGTATGTGATTAATGGGCCATTGGGTACGACCCAGAAAGTTCGCAAATATCATCAAGTGGTTTTAGCCAAAAATACCCAAGGTTATAAAAACTTAGTCAAGTTAACCACCGAATCTCATTTAAATGGAATGCAGGGAAAAGGCATTTTTGCTCGACCCTGTATTAATAAAGAGTTATTGCAAAAATATCACGATGATTTAATCGTGACTAGCGGCTGTTTGGGTGGAGAAGTTCCCCAAAATATTTTACAAGGGAAATTAGCAGAAGCCAGGGAAATCGTCAAATGGTATAAAGAAGTTTTTGGGGATGATTATTATTTAGAAATCCAAGACCACGGCTATCAAGAAGACCGAATTGTCAATGTGGAACTGGTGAAAATATCCCGCGAACTAAATGTAAAAATTGTGGCGACTAACGACTCCCATTTTATTTCTTGTAATGATGTGGAAGCCCACGATGCTTTGATTTGTATTAATACCCAAAAGCTGATTAGTGAAGAAAAGCGAATGCGCTATAGCGGGACTGAATATTTAAAGTCCGCTGAAGAGATGAAACATTTATTTCGCGATCATTTGCCCGATGATGTGATTGCTGACGCGATCGCGAATACCG
Organism: Planktothricoides sp. SR001; assembly: GCF_001276715.1. Classification (GTDB taxonomy): domain Bacteria; phylum Cyanobacteriota; class Cyanobacteriia; order Cyanobacteriales; family Laspinemataceae; genus Planktothricoides; species Planktothricoides raciborskii. Next base: position 245,980 of record NZ_LIUQ01000001.1, read on the forward strand.
TAGAAGTAGCGAATAAAATTGAAGAGTATAAAGTGTTAGGGGAACCGCGCATCCCTGATTTTCCTGTCCCCTCCGGTCACACTGCCGATACTTATGTGGAAGAAATTGCTTGGCAAGGACTTCTAGACCGCTTAAATGCCAAGACGCGATCGGAAATTCCTCCGGTTTATCGAGAACGGCTAGAATATGAGCTAAAAATGATTGAACGGATGGGATTTTCCACTTATTTTTTAGTAGTTTGGGACTATATTAAATTTGCCAGAGATAATCATATTCCCGTAGGGCCAGGAAGAGGATCCGCTGCGGGTTCTTTGGTCGCTTATACGATGGGAATTACCAATATTGACCCGGTGCATCATGGGTTATTATTCGAGCGATTTCTCAATCCCGAACGGAAGTCAATGCCGGATATTGATACGGACTTTTGTATTGAAAAACGCGATCGCGTGATTCAATATGTCACCGAAAGATATGGGGAAGATCGGGTAGCCCAGATTATCACTTTTAACCGCATGACCTCGAAAGCGGTGTTAAAAGATGTAGCCAGAGTTTTGGGCGTTCCTTATAAGAAAGCCGATGAAATGGCGAAAATGATTCCCGTTGCGCGGGGCAAACCGGCGAAACTTTCGGTGATGATTTCTGATGATACCCCCGAACCGAAATTTAAAGAAGCCTACGAAACAGAAATTATTCCCTTAAAGAACGATCAAGATGTAGAAATTGGCAGCATTTCCGTGCGGCAATGGTTGGATATGGCGATCAGAATTGAAGGCACCAACAAAACTTTTGGGGTTCATGCTGCCGGGGTGGTGATTTCCGCGCAACCCCTGGATGAAATTGTGCCGTTACAACGGAATAATGAAGGGGCAGTGATTACCCAGTATTCTATGGAAAATCTGGAATCTCTGGGTTTGTTAAAGATGGACTTTTTGGGTTTAAAAAATCTCACCACGATTGAGAAAACCCTAGATTATATTGAGAAAAAAACCGGGGAAAGACTAGACCCATATAATTTTCCTGCCCAGGAAAGAAAAGCACAAGAAATTATTAAACGCACGGGGGAACAAAGGTTTCCTAAAGATGTTGGCGAAACCTATCATTTATTTGAGAAAGGCGATTTAGAAGGCATTTTTCAGGTTGAATCTGAAGGAATGCGGCAAATTGTGCGGGATTTAAAACCTTCTTGTATTGAGGATATTTCCTCGATTTTGGCTTTATATCGTCCGGGTCCGTTAGATGCCGGTCTGATTCCTAAGTTTATTAACCGGAAGCATGGTCAAGAGGCGATCGTTTACGATCATAAGCTATTAGAACCTATCTTAGAAGAAACCTACGCGGTGATGGTTTATCAAGAGCAAATTATGAAAATTGCTCAAGATTTAGCGGGCTATTCTTTGGGTCAAGCGGACTTATTGCGACGGGCAATGGGTAAGAAAAAAGTCTCGGAAATGCAGAAGCATCGGGAGATTTTTGTGGATGGTTCTACTAAGAATGGGGTGCCGCATAAAGTGGCAGAAGCTTTATTCGATCAAATGGTATTGTTTGCCGAATATTGCTTAACTTATGAGACGGAAATTATGACGGTGGAATATGGATCGCTGCCGATTGGCAAAATTGTGGAAAATCAAATTGACTGTACGGTTTATACAGTGGATGCCAATGGCTTTGTTTATACACAGGCGATCGCGCAATGGCACGATCGCGGCACTCAAGAAGTGTTTGAATATCTGCTAGAAGATGGCAGCGTAATTCGGGCAACAAAAGACCATAAATTTATGACCGAAGATGGGCAAATGTTGCCGATTGATGAAATTTTCCATCAAAACCTTGATTTGAAGCAGGTGCAAGTATAAACCTGTAGGGGCGAAGCATTCCGGCAGACAAATTATTAATTAAAAGCAGAAATCTATAACCGGAATGCTTCGCCCTAGTTCCGATAGTAGGGGCGAAGCATTCGGGTAAAAAATTTATGGTCAAAACCGATAATTAATCACCCGGTAAGCGAAGCTATGCCGTCAGGCTTTATGCTTCGCCCCTACGCAAAAACAACAAATATTAAAATCCCCGGTAAGGGCGAAGCATTCGGGTAAAAAAATTTATGGTCAAAACCGATAATTAATCACCCGGTAAGCGAAGCTATGCCGTCAGGCTTTATGCTTCGCCCCTAGGCAAAAACAACAAATATTAAAATCCCCGGTAAGGGCGAAGCATTCGGGCAAACAATTCCGGGTCAAAACCGATAATTAATCACCCGGTAAGCGAAGCTATGCCGTCAGGCTTTATGCTTCGCCCCTACGCAAAAACAACAAATATTAAAATCCCCGGTAAGGGCGAAGCATTCCGGCAGACAAATTATTAATTAAAAACAGAAATATATCACCCGAATGCTTCGCCCCTACAAAGAAAAAACAAATATTAAAATCCACCTTAAAATAAAGACCCAACCAAACAGCGAAACTCTGGTAAAAGAGGGCTGGTGAGTTCATCAGTAGCAAATAAAGTCAGGACTCGCTCTAAAATTGCGCGATCGCGGCGATATACTTCAATTTGTTGCTGCTGATAGTCAACAATCCAATATTCTTGGACACCTTGGACAGAATATAATTTTAACTTGGTTTTCTTGTCTCGCTCCTTATCTTTCTCGGTTTGAGAAAGCACTTCTACGATCAATTCTGGCGCACCTGTGAGATGTCCCGCATCATCCAATAGATCGGCTAATCTCTGATTGCTAATCCATACTACATCGGGGATGACATGATCGCTTTCTGAAAATATAATGCCAGGGCTCATGGCTGCTTGGCCTAAACCACTTTGTTCTGACCATAGGCGTAATTCAGTATAAATTGCACCGGCAGCGTCTTGGTGATTCCAGTGGGGCGATCGTGTCACAAATAACTCTCCATCAATAATCTCATAGCGATTCCCATTGTCAGGAAATCCGTCTAAATCAGAAATTGTCCAACGGACTTGTTTAGTGGCAGTTTGCATCATTGCTATCACGATTGTATGAGTTCCCCTTTATTATAACTATTTTCTCAATCCGGGGGCGATTCCCTTCGGGATAGCTTCGCTTCACGCGCTTTGGGGAGATATGCTGTCAGGGCGATCGGTTCAGTCCTATAATATTTCAGGACAAAATATCATAACCATTACTTAAAACCAAATTTATGATAAACTATTAGTAGCAGCACAACCAGAAATGAGAAAATGCGATCGCTGTTAAGTTGACTTCCAGAATAAACCTTTTTAATTCTCCATCGCCAGGAAAACATCAAGCCAATTGTTAAAACTATATCCCGAAAAGGAGCCAATTATGAGTCAAGTATTGAACTTACAAATTCCCGAAGAAATTTACCAACCTTTGGTAGAAATTGCCCAACGCCGTGGACAGTCTCCAGAAGAGTTCACGCTTCAATGGTTAATGGTTTCTATCCAACATTTTACCGACGATCCCCTGGAACCATTGATCGGTTCAGTTCAAAGTAATATTCCAGACTGGACAGAACACCATGACCATTACTTGGGAGAAAATTTATTGAAAACTGAAGGAAATATTTAAATGTCAAAACTTTGTGTAGATACGTCTGGTTGGGGAAACTTAGTTGATAGATCCCAACCGTTTCATTCTCTAGCTGCAACTCTCTACCGACTTGCCCGCCAACAAAATCACAAAATTATTACCACTAATTACATCATGGCTGAACTGGTCGCATTACTAACCAGTCCCTTACGACTTACAAGACCTCAAATTATTACGTTTGTTGAAAGCTTAAGACAATCTCCCTACATTGAAATATTACATATTGACGCTGAAACATATACTAAAGCATGGCAATTGTTGAGCAGTCGAGAAGACAAAAACTGGAGTTTAGTTGACTGTTCTAGTTTTGTGGTTATGCAACAAAGAAATATTACCGAAGCACTCACCAATGATTATCATTTTGAGCAAGCGGGTTTTGTCCGACTTCTCAAATAGTTGAAACTCAATCAAAACCGGCTGGCGCTGAGTACCGGGTTATTTGCACTAGGTTATTTTCTGTTCATTAACCAGGTTTCTAGCATTTTATTGGCTGACCTACCGCTGCTTTTGGGGACAACATTTATGATAAACTATTAGAAGCTTTACCAGAGAGGAAAAAATCATGCTAACCCTAGAAATGGCTATTCAAAAATTTCAGGAATTACCCCCAGACCAACAAAATAAAGTGATTTCTTTTATTGAATCATTAGAAATGAAATCTAATCAAAGTTTTTCAGCTAAAACCGATCAAGAAACCAAAATAATATCATTTGCAGAAGCAGCCCATGAATTTATAGGTTGTTTAGATAGCGATATTGAATCGCGATCGTTAAGCAATGATTTTGTTCAAGAGGATGAAGATTTTGAGGCGATCGCGGATGGTCTAGCTGATGAATTTCAAAGATATGTTGGAACTAGCACACCTCAACTATCAGATTATGCTGTGAGTCGAGCGGGAATTTATCAGGAGCATCCCTAATTGTGTTTTATTTAATCGATACAAATGTTTTGTTGCGGTTTATCGATCGCTCTCATGCTCTTCATCCTTTGATTAGAAGTGCTATCCGGGCACTGCGTCAAGATGGACATTAATTGCGAATCACTTCTCAAAACTGCATTGAGTTTTGGAATGTTGCCACTCGTCCTTTTGAGAAAAATGGATTTGGATTAACTCCTCCTGAAACTGCAAGGTTGCTACAACTAATTGAGCGTATTTTTCCACTTTTACCTGATAGTTCTGAGATTTACCAAGAATGGCGTAGGCTGGTGGTGGCTTTTGGTGTTTCAGGGGTTCAGGTTCACGATGCTCGACTGGTTGCATCAATGAAAGTCAATGGTATATCACACATTCTCACGTTGAATGTAGAGGATTTTAAGCGATATATCTCTGAAGGAATTGTGGTTGTTGCACCAGGAACTATTGTCGAGTAAAAATATTACTCGATCTTATCCATAAATGACAGCTTTCAATCGCATTCCTCCATCGTCTCAGCCAAAACCCGATCGCGATCGATTGAAGGATTGCCTTGCTGCCTTTGGGTTGAATTTATTCCAATAACCTAGAGAAACTTTTGTGATTTCCTCTGCTGTAAATAGCGATCGCCTCTGTTAACGATATTTTCACTGAATAGCGATCGGCTGCTGCTATCTAATACCATTTTGAATAAATCATACAACAGTAGCAATTATCGGGGCATTATCCCCCGAACCCTAAGCTTAAAAGTCAGTTGCCCACCGCGCCGAAAGGTGGGCAGGGATTCACCTTACAGGAGAAAAATTTTACCGATAAAATCCTGCCCACCCTACCTCTGGAGATAAAATTTATGATAAACTATTAGTAGCTTCCCCAAAGAGGATAAAATCATGCTAAACCTAGAAATGGCCATTCAAAAAATCCGAGAATTTACCCCAGACCAACAAAATCAAGTGATTTCTTTTATTCAGTTATTAGAGTTGAAATCTAATCAACAACACAAAAATAATGCTACTGCAATAAACAGCAACCAAGAACAAGACTTTTTTGAAATTGCCGGAATCTGGGAAAACAAAGACATTACAACTGAATCTCTTCGCCTAAAAGCATGGAGCAGAGACAGCCAATGATTTTATGTGACACAAATATCCTGGTAGAGTTATACAAAAATAACCCAACAGTCATTAATGAAATGCGAAAAATTGGCATGAATCAAATAGCCATTAGTATTATTACCCAAGCTGAACTATATTACGGCGCGATCAACAAAGTAGAATTTGCTAGAATTCAAAAGCATCTCAACCTAATCAACAAGATTCCCATTGATGAACAAATTTCAGCCCAATTTATTCAACTCATGGGACGCTACTCCCTTAGCCATAAACTTGCTATTCCCGATGCGCTCATTGCTGCCACAGCGTTAGTATATGACATGAGTCTTTATACGCTCAATCTCAAAGATTTTCGTTTTATCGAAGGACTCAATTTATATGTCTCTCCGTCATAATCATGCCGCAATCCGAAGGAGATATAGAAAAAATTGAAGCCAACGTCTAAATTCTTGATCGGAGTTAATAAACCGGGTTGAAAGCGATGATTTTTGAATTTTTAGCGAGGTTTTGGTCAAAAATCAAGTTTCTGTACCGAGAACTGGATCGCTCTTTCCGATCGCAGCGGGGTTGATATTCTCTGGAACAATCACTGGCAGCCAGAACATTTTACCCCCATCAAAGTCAATTTGAGACGGATAGGTTTTTCTAGCTTCTTTTTCTAGAACGATTTGCTGGGGATGATTTAAAACAGATTCGACAAGCGCTGGCCTCCGGGACGCTGTGCGATCTACACTGCAAGTGATTGACAACATTCGGTAAGGGCAGTTAGCGTGGAATTGCCATCTAATACATCGCTACAGTACATCGCTTCGGCATCCTAAATAATTTTTTCTAATTTTTTCCGGCTGTAATAGAATATTTGATTGTTGGTTATCTTGTGATTTTGATTTTGTTTATGCTGGGTTTGAACAATACTGAAGAGACCGGACAATGAAAGCGATTCACTTTGTAGAGCGAGAGAAGGTCGGACTATTAACCCCGGTTTGCCGAGAGCGAGACGAGTGGGAAACGGGAAACTGGTCTGTAAAACGTCAGAAAGCATTCGATCTGATAGATTGCCAGCTATACCTGCACCGAGGTCAGAAAGAACCTGCCTTTTTCGCTGGCATCATTATCGGGTTTTACTGTTTGAATACTCAAGGAATCGGGAGGATGAAAGAGAGGATTGTTTTTCGGGTCAAACGGGTAAGAGAGCTAGAGGAAACAATTACACCTCAAGAGGGATGGGGAAACGAGCAGAAAACTGTGTACTGATTGACGATGACATTTTTGAGAATCATCTTGATTTAAAGCAGATGAAAGAAAGCCACGGATTAAAATCTGTGGCTGCATGAATCAAATCCGATCCTCCATCGTCTCAGCCAAAACCCGATCGCGATCGATTGAAGGATTGCCTTGCTGCCTTTCGGTTAAATTTATTCCAATAACCCAGAGAAACTTTTGTGATTTCCTCTACTGTAAATAGCGATCGCCTATGTTAACTATATTGTCACTGAAAGCGATCGACTGCTGCTGTCTAATACCATTTTGAATAAATCATACAACAGTAGCAATTATCGGGGCATTATCCCCCGAACCCTAAGCTGAAAAGTTGACCACCGCGCCGAAAGGTGGGCAGGTATTCACCTTACAGGAGAAAAATTTTACGGATAAAATCCTGCCCACCCTACCTCTGGGGACAACATTTATGATAAACTATTAGTAGCTTTCCCAGAGAGGAAAAAATTATGCTAACCCTAGACATGGCTATTAAAACATTTCAGGAATTACCCCCAGATCAACAAAACAAAGTGATTTATTTTATTGAATCATTAGAATTGAAATCTAATCACCAAGACAAAAATAATGCTACGGCAATAAACAGCAAGCAAGAACAAGACTTTTTTGAAATTGCCGGAATCTGGGAAAACAAAGACATTACGGCTGAATCCTTACGCTTAAAAGCATGGAGCCTATAAAATATGCAAAAAGTGATTCATAAAACCACAACAAAACAACAAAAAAGTGACTTTCAATACTGGCAACAACAAACACCCCAAAAACGCCTAGAAGCCCTAGAGCAAATTCGTCAAGAATATCACAAATACAGATATAACAATGCTGAACCAAGACTTCAGAGAGTTTATACAATTATTAAACGACAATCAAGTTAAATATTTAATCATTGGCGGCATAGAAATTGTGATTGATGATATATCGATTAATTTTATCGATCTAGAAAATCTCAAAAAAAATAAAAAAGCATCGGGTAGACTACAAGATTTAGCCGATTTAGAAAATCTTGAATAATACCATGTTTAATAAATCATGCAACAATAGCTTACAAGTAGGTTGAACCACCGGGTGCAGACCCTGCCTGTAGCCAGAAAAAGCGTCAGTTGCCCACCGCGAATAAAGGTGGGCAGGTCATGGGGTAAAGTGGGCAAATTTTTACCGTTCAAACCCTGCCCACCCTACCGCTAGATTCAATTATAAATTAGGATTTCATTGGGGGAAGCTAAAGGTGGGCAGGTCATGGGGTAAAGTGGGCAAATTTTAACCCAATATCTGCCCAACCTACCTCTGGATTCAATTATAATTTAGTAGTTTATTAAGGGAGTTATCGGCGTGGTTAAAATTGTTTCTCGTCAACGAGTAGGCACAGAAAATGTTTATGATATCGGCGTGGTGAAAGACCACAATTTTCTGTTAGGCAATGGGTTAGTGGCTTCTAATTGCTTTAATAAATCCCACTCTACTGCCTACGCTTATGTCACCTACCAAACCGCCTATTTAAAAGCGAATTATCCCGCCGAATATATGGCGGCGCTGCTGACGGCAAATAGTGGCGATCAGGATAAGGTGAATAAATATATCGCCAACTGTACCAGTATGGGGATTACGGTAGAACCGCCGAATATTAATGAGTCAGAAGTGGATTTTACCCCGGTGGGCGATCGCAAAATTTTGTTTGGACTTTCCGCCATTAAAAATGTGGGAGAAGGAGCAATTCGTTCCATTTTAGATGCGCGGGCAGAGGGAAAACCTTTTAAATCTTTACCGGATTTATGTCAACGAGTAGACTTGCATAAAGTCAATAGCCGAACTTTAGAATCTTTGATTAAATGTGGGGCATTAGATTGTCTAAATTCTAATCGCCAACAAACTATTGACCATTTGAGACTGGTGCTCGATTGGGCGCAAAAAAAAGCCAAAGAAAAAGAAAGTGGTCAAATGAATATTTTTGATATTTTTGGCGGCAATGATAACGGGAATCAAGCAGAATTTGAAGTCGCACCCAGCCCGCCCAATAGTCCCGATTTTAGCCCCCAAGAAAAACTCCAGTTTGAAAAAGAACTGCTGGGTTTTTATGTTTCTGACCATCCGCTGAAAGCCATTCAAACAGCTTCTCACTTGCTTGGCCCAATTCATTTGGGGGATTTAGCTCATTATGCCTCAGAAAAGAAAACTATTAGCGCCATTGTGATGCTGAGTGCAGTCAAGGAAGTGATTACCAAAAAAGGCGATCGCATGGCCATTGTGCAAATGGAAGACCTCACCGGATCTGCTGAGGCGGTGATTTTTCCCAAGTCCTATCAACCCATTGAAGCTTATATCAAAGCAGATCGTCGGTTAATTATTTGGGGAAAAGTAGACCAACGAGATGACAAAGTGCAAATTATTCTCGAAGATGCAGAACCCATAGAACAGGTAAAAATGGTGATGGTAGAACTCAGCACCCACCAAGCAGGGGATATTCAAGAACAGCATCGGTTAAAAGATATTTTACTGACTAATAAAGGGGAAGCCGATCGCGCCAAAGTTCCGGTGGTAGGAGTTGTAAATTGTGCCACTAAGCGCATTTTTGTGCCCTTTGGTCAACAGTTTCGGGTAGAAGATAGTCATACTTTAGTAAATGCATTGCAATCAGCGGGATATGCTGCTCGGTCAGAGGCGATCGCGGCCAATTAAGGGACATTAAATAGTTGACTATTCACCAAATAAATTATCCCTCTTGTGAAAAGTTAACCCGAATCGGCAATAAAATCGCTAAAATTGGGATTGATGATATTCCAGCGAGGTTGATTTATGCCACAGTTTTTACTAACTTGGTTGGTTGCAGCAATTTCCTTGGTGATTACTGCTCAAATTGTCCCCGGTTTTAACCTAGATACTTTCACCGCTGCCGCGATCGCCGCCATAATTATGGGATTAATCAACGCGATCGTCCGACCAATTTTGGTGCTGATGACCTTACCCCTGACGATTTTAACTTTGGGTTTATTTCTGCTAGTCGTCAACGCCATCTCCATTGGGTTGGTGGCTTATCTCACTCCAGGGTTTGATGTCACGGGTTTTTTCCCAGCGGTGATTGGTTCAATTGTTCTATCCTTCGTCTCTGGATTACTCAGTAAATTTGTCGGCACCGATAATCAGGAAGCTTAATCTCAGCCTCAATGCAGGAGTCTGCCGTCGGCGGAGGGAGGGGCGGAGGGGCAGAGGAGCAGAGGAGCCGCCAATCGGGATGAGGAGACCGCCGACGGCGGAGGGGCAGAGGAGCAGAGGAGCCGCCAATCGGGATGAGGAGATGAGGAGATGAGGAGCAGAGGAGAAAAATTCTCCCCCGCACCCCCGCACCTTTGCCCCTCGGTCGGTGAGCGAAGCCTGTCCTGAGCGCAGCCGAAGGGCCGAACCGCCGCACCAGAAGCACCAGAAGCACCTCACAGTAGAGGATAGAGAATATTTTTACAGATCGCCTTGACAACTCATACTGATTATGATTAAGTAAAAACTGCGAAGTTAATTAAGGGGTTGTCAAATCAGCCCATTAGGGATCTGAGATAATTCTCATGGCTCTAATTTCATCGTTATAAACATCTAATCAAGAGTAAGGATATTACCATGCATCATGTAGAAAAAGTGCCCGATGTCGTGTTCAAAACCCGAGTCAGAGATGAGTCCGTAGAAGGCCCAAACCCATTTCGTTGGCAAGACCGTACCACTCAAGAGATATTTGGGGGTAAGCGGGTAGTTGTATTTTCTCTTCCTGGTGCATTTACTCCCACCTGCTCTTCTACCCATTTGCCTCGCTACGAAGAACTCTATGATGAAATCAAAGCCCAAGGCGTTGATGAAGTCATTTGCTTATCTGTAAACGATGCATTCGTCATGTTCCAATGGGGCAAACATCAAGGAGCAAAAAATGTCTTCTTACTCCCCGATGGTAACGGTGAATTTACCCGGAAAATGGGGATGCTGGTTGATAAATCTAATTTGGGCTTTGGGATGCGTTCCTGGCGCTATTCAATGGTGGTGAATGATGGCAACATTGAAAAGCTGTTTGTGGAACCCGGTTATTCTGACAACTGCCCCACCGATCCCTTTGAAGTGTCCGATGCAGACACCATGCTGAATTACCTGAAATCTGCTAAGTAATCAGGTTTTACCGTTGGTTTCTGAATAGAGAAAGGGGAAGAATTGAGAGGATAAATTTTCTCAATTCTTCCCCTTTGCTATATTGATTTGAATGATTGGCAACCGTTGAACATTAGACTTTTTGCATTTTGCAAAATTATAAAAAGCCGCTGAATGGCTCTTTTTTTAAGCTAATATTGTTAACCCGCTGCTATCAGCGGTGATGCACAATCAAAGCAGAACAAAATATTCGCTATTCACTGAAGAACATTCACAGGAGATTTAAGCATAATGAATGCACCAAAAATTCTTGCTTTTGCTGGCAGCGCCCGTACCGATTCTTTTAACAAAAAATTGGTGAAAATTGCCGCAGCAGGGGCAAAAGCTGCTGGGGCTGAAGTGACTTATTTAGACTTCCGTGATTTGCCGATGCCTCTCTATGATGAAGATTTAGAAGCGAGAGAAGGCTTGCCGGAAAATGTCCTCAAGTTTAAGCAGTTAATGAAATCCCATCAAGGGTTATTAATTGCCTGTCCTGAATACAATAGTTCCGTCACTCCGTTATTAAAAAATGCTATTGATTGGGCTTCTCGTCCAGAACCCGGAAACCCCCCGATGGCTTTAAGTTGTTTTCGAGATAAAGTGGCAGTGATTATGAGTGCCGCTGCCGGTGGTTTTGGCGGTTGGCGCGGTTTGGTTCATTTGCGAGCAATTCTGGGGAATATTGGGGTGTTGGTTTTGCCAGACCAAAAGTGTATTCCCCAAGCTTATGAAGCTTTTGATATCCAGGGGAATTTAAAAGATGCTCAACAACAAGCGTCCGTGGCCGAATTGGGGGGTAAATTAACCAGAATAGTCGTTAAGTTATATACTTGATTGCTTTGTTGTTAGTTATTGGTTATTTGTTGGGTGATTAAATACAGCGCTTGGCGATGTAATAAAATACTCTCGATCACCCCTAGCCCCCTTTAAAAAGGGGGGGTTGGGGGCATCGAAGGAGGCTAAAACGTACCTCATAAGATCGAAAAGTGCTGTAATCGCAAAACGAATAACAAATAAGCAAGAAATTTCTTGATATAAATTTCTTGCTTATACCGTTGACAATTAAGAATGTAATCATTTAGTCTGGGCGTCAAAGCGCCCTCGTTCCCAGGCTCCAGCCTGGGAACGAGGGCGTAATTGTAGCAATAATTTTTGATGCTTGGTATTATTAAGCCACTTCTACGCGATCGCGTCCTTGTTTTTTGGCCTGGTAAAGGGCTGCATCTGCTGCTCTAATCACTTCTTCAAAAGTAGAGCCATTGGTGGGAAAACAGGCAACCCCCATCGAGGTAGTAATGCGATCAAGTACCTGGCCATTATGTACAATCTCTAACTGGCGAATTCCTTGATTAATTTGCCCGGCTCGCTGCACGCTATTTTCTAAATTAGCTTCCGGTAAAATTAAGATGAATTCCTCTCCGCCATAGCGACAGGCAATATCAGAATTTCTGATGCTTTTGTGCAAAAAGTGACCCAATTTTCTCAAGACAGTATCTCCGGCTTCGTGACCAAAGGTATCATTGCAGCGCTTAAAATGGTCAACATCAAGCATGATCATTCCCAGGGGCAGTTGCTTTCTAAGAGCGCGATCAATTTCTCTGGTTAAAAATTCTTCCATATACCGCCGGTTATAGAGTCCGGTGAGGGGGTCACGAATACTTTGCTCTTGGAGAGTTTCTCGTAATTTTAAATTGGCTAAAGCGAGAGAAATATGTTCGGTGAGATAGGCGACTAATAATTGTTTGTCGGTGGTTAATTTACCCGGTTGTGCCGCACTTAAATAAAGTAGTCCTAATGCTTGACCTTGGGCCATGACCGGAATACAGCAATATTCGGCAGGTTCGCTGTGAATATGTTTACATACTAAGTTGGGGTGCCGTTGCGTTACCCAGTGAGGTTGCGATCGCCTCAATGCCCAACAGTCTGAGTAGATAAACGATTTTAAATCGGACAATAATTCACCCCAAGTCACCACTGCTTCGACAAATTCTCTGCTTTCATCGATTTTAAATAGAGCCCCAGAAATTTCCGGGAGCAGAACTTGCACCGAAGCGGCGATCGCCTTATAAGCTTCTTCAATGGTCAGACAAACTTGCAAAAAATTACTCATTTTGCTCAGTTCGGTGAGTTCAAAATTTCGCTGTTGTAATTCTTGGGTTTTCTGGGATAATGCTAATTCCGCTTGTTTGCGTTCTTCGATTTCTGCTAAAGCGCGATCTCGCATCATGCGATACTCTTGAATTCGGTTCGTCACATCAGTGACATCTTGCAAAATTGCCAAGGCATAATATCCTCTTCGATCCGATTGAGGAACTGGGGAAACCGTGGTATGTAAAATCCTGAATTCTCCATTAGGCAGCGGGGCTTTAATAAAGTGTTTGTGCAGTTGCGCCGAAAAAATTGTTGGCGGGCCTCCGGTAAAAATTTCTTTCAGTCGCATGGCATATTTAGGCTGCATCATATGAGGAAAATATTTTTCAATCGGATAGCCGACAACCTGATCTTTAGCCAGATTAGTCCAGGCTTCTAAATATTTATTCCAAAACAACACAATAAAATCTGAATTCAGCACCATTGCCCCGACGGGAATCCGATCGAGCATCTCAAATTCTTTGGTCAAATGCTTGATTTCTTCATTCATCATCGATATCCATTAGGTGAGAAATCGCCGCCATTAAATTCTCAAACGATCCCAATTTAAACAGTAAGATAATATTGCCTTTAATCGGCATATCTTCAATATTAAAACTATTTTGGGCTAACAAGATGGTATGATTGGCATTATAGCCTTGGATTTCTAATAAATGATCCACACTATCTTCAAGATAATTGGGCAGCAAATATTCAAAATCTTGTTTTAGCAGGTTACTCATCGCGCCCATAATGCCACTCAGAACAATATTCCCCACCTCGGTTAAAGCACCAATTTTCATAGAATCCAGATCCGGACTACTCAGTTCTCCCTCGGTGAGAATCGAGACTAATTGTGAAGCACTATCCGTGGGAAAAACCAGTTGAGCATTGCCGCTTAATGTCCCACCAAACGTTAACCGGACTGTGGACAGGGGATTGCCTTCTAAGCGATCGGCTAATTCTTTTTTTGCCTCCAATGGGGACATAATTTTCACCCAAGGAATTTGCAAACAAATATGCAAGCCAATCATTTCATTTAAAACTCCAGCGGATCGCCCCACGCCAATGTTGAACACTTCCTGTAAGGTATTCAGTTGACTATCGGTCAAGTTCATAAAATTGTTTCCTTTTTTTCCAGGATATTTTGGTCAATCAGTGTTGTTAATTTTTCCGGTTTCGGCGGTTTATATAGAATCGCTTTTGCGCCAAAATTCAGACATTTTTGCCTGGCGGTTTCTTGGGTATCGGCGGTAATCACAATCACAGGAATTGTAGATTTTTGTTTCTGTAAAATTTTGAGAATTTCTAACCCATTCGGGTCGGGGATTAATAGGTCGAGTAAGATACAATCCGGTTGGTGAAGATGAATCATTTCTAAGGCTTCGGTGCCATTGGTCGCTTCTACGGTTTGGTGAGCGTTGGCTTTTAAGATTTTCCGAATGACTGTGCGGCTAATTAAGGCATCGTCAACAATAAGAATTAAGGCCATATTTCTAATTTTCTCAAACGTAAATGGAGAGCGATCGCCCCCCAGAGCTATGATGTGGGTGGAAGTTTTTTCCAGAACTATTTTTCCAGAACTGTTTTTCCAGAACTATTTTTCCAGAACTATTTTATAACTAGAGTATCATTAGTATCATGCCGATATCATATCGATTATGACTCTGATGACCACGCTCGTCTCGATCGCCCGATCGCGGCCTTGGGCTTTTGCTTGGTACAACGCCGTATCCACCCGCAAAAAATCACAGAACTTCCGCAACGACCTTATATATAGAGGATTGGTGCGTTACGCTTTGCGCTTTCGCACCCTACTAATAGCTTATATATAGAGGATTGGTGCCTTAGGCTTTGCGCTTTCGCACCCTACCAATTTTGTACCTGAGTCGATGGAAAATGATCCCAATTCATCGGTCCCACCCTTGGCCACAAAATGAGTCCGAAGCCCTGCTGATTCAAGAAAAACTCCGATCGCAGACGATCTCCACCCTGGATATGCCATCGGTCAATCCATCGGTCAAGTATGTGGCGGGGGTCGATGTGAGCTATAGTGCCGATGATACGATCGCCAAAGCAGCGGTGGTGGTGTTAAGTTTTCCTGACTTGCAACTGTGCGATCAGGCGATCGCCTGCGGTCCGACAACCTTTCCCTACATTCCTGGTTTTCTATCTTTTAGAGAAGTGCCCCCGGTTTTAGATGCCTTGGCAAAACTGACGATTTGCCCGGACTTACTTCTCTGTGATGGTCATGGTTTAGCCCATCCCCGGCGATTTGGCTTGGCTTGTCACTTGGGGGTTTTGACCAATATTCCGACCATTGGCGTGGCGAAATCTCGCTATATTGGTCAACACGATCCATTAGGAGAAAAGCGGGGCAGTTGGCAACCGTTGATTGACCAAGGCGAAATTGTTGGCGCGGTGGTGCGATCGCGTACTGGAGTCCAGCCAATTTATGTATCGATTGGCCATCGTCTTGATTTAGCCACCGCCATTGACTATGTTTTGCAATGTACCCCGAAATATCGTTTACCAGAAACAACTCGTCAAGCCGATCAACTGGCTTCTATGTAGGAGGGATTGGTGAATTTGTTTGAACCCAGACACAGTTGCATCATTCGTCGCATTGAAGATCGCGATTAAATAAGTAAAAATAGCGACCAGTAATCCGAGGATTTAGCCGATGGCATTTTATATCTACAATCTTGGCCCTGTGAGTGGTAAACTCCAGGAATATGCGGATATGGACGGCATGGTTCCCGAAAAAGGCGACAAATGGCAAGATTTTCGGTGGCCTCACAGCAATGCCAAAGCTTTTAGGGAACAAGGTAAAAGTGAAAAACTCTGGCAAGAATTTGTGGCACAGGCGATCGCCGCAACCAGCAAAGCATTGCAGCAGCTAGAGGATCTGGAATGGTAAGCACCATCAGGTAAGCACCATAATATAAGTATCAGGCATTCCCACCCAGAGAAACCGGGTTTCTCACTGTTTCTCACTCAGGGGTGGCCATGATTCTTGCACTTACTCACAATGGAAAACAGCCCGATCGCGCCCCTGGGTTTTCGCCTGATAAAGCGCCATATCAGCCCGGGCAATTAACCGGGCGGGGACTTCTTCTGAGGTGGGAATCATGGTTGCTATCCCTAAACTCAACGTTACCCAAAGACTAACCTGAGAACCAGTATGGCCAATGTGCAATCCTTGGACTTGGGAGCGGATATTTTCTGCCACTTTGATTGCCCCAGACTTGGGCGTATTCGGTAAAATCACCGCAAATTCTTCACCGCCATAACGAGCCACTAAATCAGCCGGTCGCTGCACGGCTTTTTGGACAGCACCGACAACTTTTTGTAAACAATCATCCCCCGCCAAATGGCCATAAGTATCATTATAAGCTTTAAAATAGTCAATATCGCAAAGAATCAGAGATAAAGGTTGACGTTCTCGAGTTAATCTCTGCCATTCTTGCTCAAGTCGTTGATCAAATTGTCGTCGATTCGCCACTTGTGTCAACCCATCTAATGTCGCCAAACGATTTAACCGATCGTTAGCTTTTTCCAGTAACTTAATCGTCATCAGATGAATTTGCCCTTGAGCATAAAGCAACTGATGCACATCTACTAAACGATAAACCTGGGGTTCAAGTTCTACAATAATTGGCTCTAATAACATCGCGGGCGATCGCCTCACCGCGTCCGTAGCGGCGGTGACAATTGCTGTTGAACTAGGATAAATTAATAACTCAATTTGAGCAAAATTATATAAGGCTTTAATGGGACGTTTTAAAAATAATTCTAACCCATAAGGACTGCTGAGATGTTCTAGAAATCTTTGTCGAGAAATCATGCCCATTAACCGACCCTGCTGCATTAAAATCACCCCAGGCAACAAGGGAGCATCTTTAAATTTTTTCTCCACATCTTGCCCTCGTTCGTCCCATTGAACTTGAGCATCGTATAATAACAGTTCTTTCAGGGTAGACTCTGGAGTCCAAAACTCCGGATTGTTCAGGAAGTTTGGTGTATTAATTGGTTGTAAATTTGTGGCAATGTTCAACATATTTTTTCAAAAAAATTTAATTTTATTCAATTTACCGCAGCTTTTTTTGGGGACTAACTCTATTAAAAAACAAGGAAAACAAGGAAAACAAGGAAAACAATGAATTTTTTTGCCTTTTACCCAATAGTCAAAAATATTGGATCAAACTATCAAAAATCCTGTTTTTGCCTCTCTGCCCCCTCTAATACACCGATGCCCCATTAATGGATCCTAGAGGCGATCGCTCATGTTTACCCCTGATTGATTTATAATCACTATGACTCAGTTTATAATAATTTTAACTCACCGATAAGTTTTTTGTTTTAAAAAGCGATCGTTATGTAACCATTAACCTGAATTAAGCTTAATTTACCTTAATTCAGCTTAATTAAGCTTTAACTTAACGTTAATCAATGTTTAATTAATAATTAATTATAAAATATGCCAAGCAATAAATTGTCAATTTTCACAAAGGCCTGGGAATTTATGCCAGATTATTTTCAGATAGATGAGATAGAAATACCTAAATAATTGGGTATATTGATTAACTTGATTAACTTGATTAACTGGATTAAAATTATGCCAGCATCCGAAAAGTGAGATTAATTCTGGGATGAGTGACTTTCGGGCTTTTCGGCACATAATGCTGCCAAAACTTTTGGGTATCACCTCCCATTACCAAAAAATCACCATCTGCTAATTTAAGTTCAAATTTAATTTGATGATTATCCTTCCGCCTAAAGATAAAACGCCTGGTTTCTCCTAAACTCAGAGAAGCGATCGCCCCCCCTTTGACTAATTCTTTTTCATCATCACTATGCCAGCCCATATAATCTTGACCATCGCGATATAAATTCAGCAAAACTCCATTAAATTGCGTATTAACTAAAGGCTCGATTTTTTCTTTGATTTGTAATAACGGGGCATTCCAAGGCAAGGGCTGCATGGTGACGCCAGAGTAGGTATAAGCTTTAGTTCCATAATAAGCGGTTAACCGAGGCTGAAGCACCGATTTTCCAAAAATTTTAATGGGTTCGTGTTTCCAGGAAATCTGATTTAATAAATCAGTGAACAGTTGGTGACTTTCGGGCTGGTGAAATAGGCGAGGATAGAAGATAACTTCAGCGTTATAAAGTTCTAGCTTTTGGCCAATAATATTTGAATTTAGATGAGGCATATTTCAGGCAAATTTAGATTTTTTTTCAGCGATCGCTATATCATAGCAAATTTTAGACATAATGTGTTGTGGAGTTATGGCTACAATATTTTCTGACTTGCCCAGGGTGAATCCTCCGCCGTGAATTCCCAAGTAAATTTCCCAAAATTACCATCTATGATTAGAATAATGAATAAACAAACTTTTGCAAACCCATAATTACCCCATAATTACCATGACATTACCGGACGGCCCAAAGACTCCTCGTTTTTTCCAGCTACTTGAATGGATCGGCGATCCACTCGGTTATATGGATCGCACTAGGGCAAAATATGGTGATATTTTCCTATCGGCGGTTGGCCCAAGCAGTCAAAATTTTATCTTCCTCAGCAACCCGGAAGCTTTACAAATAATTTTGACTAATCCTAAACAATTTACGGCTCCAGGGTATTTAAACGAGCTTTTCCGACCGATTTTAGGGGACAATTCTGTGATTCTATTAGAGAACCCCAAGCATCAAAAACGGCGTAAGCTATTGTTGCCTCCGTTTCATGGGGAACGAATGCAAGCCTATGGTCAACTGATTGGAGATTTAACCAAAGAAGTTACGAGTCAATGTCATCTGGGAGAGCCGTTTTCGGTTCGGAGTATTATGCAAAAAATTACCATGCGAGTGATATTGCAGGCGGTTTTTGGTTTGCATAAAGGCCCGCGTTATGCTCAACTAGAACAACTGTTGACTACACGATTAAATGCGGTAAGTTCTCCGTTAAATGCCAGTTTGATTTTTTTCCCTTTTTTAGCTAAAGATTATGGTGCTTGGAGTCCGGGTTCACGGATTAAACGGCAACAGCAACAAATTGATGAATTGCTGTACGCGGAAATTCGCGATCGCCGCCAGGAAGGAGACAGCGATCGCACGGATATTCTGAGTTTATTATTGTCCGCTCGTGATGAAAATGGTCAGGGAATTAGTGATGAAGAATTGCGAGATGAATTAATGACCTTACTGGTAGCCGGTCACGAAACCACGGCCACCGCTGCCGCTTGGTCTTTGTACTGGACTCACAAAGTCCCAGGAGTCAAAGAAAAACTATTAGCAGAAATTGACAGCCTCGGCCAGAATCCAGACCCAATGACCTTGGTTAAACTGCCTTATCTGACAGCAGTTTGCCAAGAAACTTTAAGAATTTATCCAGTAGGAATGTTAACCTTTCCCCGTTTGGTGACAGAATCCGTAGAACTGTTGGGCAAGCATATAGAAGCCGGTGCAGTCATCACGGGTTCTATTTATCTGTTACACCAACGGGAAGATTTATATCCAGAACCGAAAAAGTTTAACCCAGACCGCTTCCTAGAACGTCAATTTTCTCCTTATGAATATATGCCGTTTGGGGCAGGGGCGCGTCGCTGTATTGGGGCAACATTAGCTGAATTTGAAATGAAGTTAGTTTTAGCTACAATTCTGCAACAATATCAACTAGAATTAGCAGATAGTCGCCCGGTAAAGCCCCAACGCCGCGCTTTAACTCTTGGGCCTGCTGGCGGGGTGAAAATGATGATAGTGGGCGATCGCACGTTAACAGAAAAACCGTTGGTCTATACCAGATCGTAGTGATTTTTGCGATCGCTGGACACAAAGGTTAAAGATTCTCCGTCTAGGTTTCTCGGATATTCAGGAACAAGACTTTGATAAGATTCTGGAGCCAAGCGAAAATCTTCATCGTCCCATCATGTTTCATCCCCAGGAGATCCGGGGCATTCTGCAAGACCGACGGCGATCGTGTTGATTTAAAGCCCGGGTCGATCGGCGCGTTCGCCGTATATTCATCGCTGACCTGACTAATACATCGGTAAATATCATCTAGAAAATCAAACCAATGAAACTTAAAATTTGCACCCCTGTTTTATTTTTGAACGTCCTGTTGACGGCTTTCGGTGCCGCACTTCCGGTGGTGGCCAGCGAAACGGCTGCTCCTCAAACAAATGCCGAGGTGATGCAGCTTGCTCAAACGGGTTGGCGGGAATATGGGTCAGAACGATTCACGATTAGAATGCCTGGTGAACCAGTTTCTAGCAGAAATGCCGAGGAAGTTGGCGAAGGATTGACCCTGACCTTTAACGAAATGACCTTTGAAGACGATGGGGGTGCTTATGGGGTAATTTACACCGACTTGCCCCGTAACTATTTGCAGGGAACGAATTCGGCGGCAGTGTTGGATTATATGAGCGCTCTATTCCTAATTTCTACCCAGTTGGAAGGGTTAAAGGAAGTGGAGCAATCGATTAATTTAAAAGGTCATCCCGGTCTAGAATATCGGATTAATGAGGCAGAGGCAGCTTTAGTTCTGCGCTTGTATTTAGTCCAGGAAAGAGTTTATTTCTTGTTCGGGGTTTCTGAACAACCGAATCAAGTCAACCAGTTTGTTAATTCGTTTAATTTACGCTAATAGACAGTCCGGACAAAATACCGTTTCGCAGTGGATCCCCCCAACCCCCCTTCAAAGGGAGGGCGACGGGGGGGTGGAGGCTTTCAGGACTTTCGGGACTTTCGGGACTTGCCATCGGTTTTTTAGCGTGGGAAAGCAAGAAGTCTCGAGATGTTTTAGCAGGAATAATTTATCACTCAAAAACGATTGAGTGATGATTTGAAGCGAATGTCTGAGAATTTTGTATTGCATTTCTTATATTTTTGTAAACTTGTTTAAAAAAAATGAGCTTTAGGCGGATAAAATCATTATGCGGATGATTCAATTCACCCTTATGCACCCTGTGAAATCATCAAGAGGCAGTCTTTCCCTGTGGCGACTTTCCAGGGTCAACCGGGCAAGGAGAAACAGAGACGCTGCTTCCGGTTGAGATCAAATTTGCATTTGTCTATCCATTCCCCTATATTATTTGGAATTATTTGGATTTATTGTGGAGGCAACATGGACGCTATCTTTGATTTTTTCGGCAACCTGAATTACGAGGTGATTGCTCAGTTGACTTTGGTGGCTATGATTATGCTTTCTGGCCCGATTGTGATTTTCTTGCTGGCGCTTCGCGGTGGCGATATGTAAGTGGCGATCGCTCGATCGCCCGATCGCCTGAAGTTGATGTTATTTTTTGCCCGACTGGTTCGGGCTTTTTCGTAGCAAAAAAACCGATCGGGACTTACAGCGTTTTTCCCCTCGGTAGGGGCGAAGCATTCCCGCAGATAATTGGAAGGAGAAGCGTGAATTGTTTACGGGAATGCTTCGCCAGGGCGAAGCATTCCCGCAGATAATTTATAAATTATCTGCGGGAATTTTTATGGGAATGCTTCGCCCTTACAGTGAATTCTGTTGCATCCCCAGTAAGTCATTACCAAACCCATTACCAAAACCATTACCAAGCAATTTGGGCTAATTTGGCAGGAGTGAACCGATACCAACGACGTAGCCGTTCGAGCTCTTGTTCGAGGCTGCCGGTTTTGGCAAAGTCGGGACAAGGATGACCTAATTCTCGCAAGGTGGCGATGAGGGTGCTGGGGGCAACCCACCACCGTTGCCCAATTTGCAGGAGGTTGAGGGGTTCATGGGGAAATTCTTGGATGTATGCTTGCAAGCGCGATCGCAGTTGATCGGCGGTAGGCAACTGGGGGACATGGTTATATATATAGACGTAACAGGGTTTCCCTTTGGCGAGGAGCCATAAGAGATGGCTGCCAGAAGGGGGTAAAGTCCAGAAGAGGAAACTCTCACAAATTTCCGTGGGGCGATCGCAGATAATCTGACAACGATTGCCAGATGCGGCAATTACTTCTGGGGGAATCTCTGGTTTATTCGCCCCATACCATAAAATTTTGCCTTGTAGTTTGGGCAATAAATGCTCGATCACCTGTCCGGTTAACCAGGAAGGTTGTATGCCAACGGACGGCGGTTTGGGATCCAAAATCTTTAACGAATACGGTGCAGAAGTTGCTCCCTTGGGTAAACTAGGAGATTCCGTGGTAAATGGGGTTAACTCTTGGGGCGATTGTCTGGACGGATCCGCTTCGCGGCAGCGCACACTAATCAGTTCGATCTCAACGTTGGTCTGACCATTCCAGGTATTTTCTTTAAGTTTATAAGCCACATCCACGACTGGGGGCAAGGGAAAATAATCTCCCCATCGCCAGGCGATCGCCTTCATCTCACCATATGACTGTTCCGTGGTTAAAGTCAGCTTAATATGTCCTTTGCCGACTATTCTTTGCTCTAGGACTTGGACGTTGGGAGTCCAAAAGACCGGGGCGGGGTTTTCAATTCCGCAAGGTTCTAAGGCGTCGATCTGCCGATACAAGTCTAAATTAATTTGCTCAAAGTCCAAGCGGGAATCAATTTCTATCAAAGGCTTCAAGTGATTCAGGTCTAAGCAACGGTTGGCAAACATCCGCAGGCAAGCGTGAAAATCCGGCACCAATTTGGCGGCCAGGGAAAAACCCCCCGCTGCCCGATGACCGCCATATTTATGGAGCAGATTGTGACAAAATTGTAAGGCTTCAAAAACATCAAATTCGGGAATACCTCTGGCAGACCCGCGAACCTGCTTGCGTTCTGAGTCTTCATAGGTGCAGATAAACACCGGCACTCCGTAGCGTTCGACTAAGCGAGAAGCCACAATGCCAATCACCCCATGATGCCATAAGGGTTTTTCACACCAAGCCGGTTGCAGCAACACCAATACACGGTCGCGCTTTAAGTCAATTTGCTGTTCTTCTATCAGGGCGATCGCCTCAAATTCGATATCCTGACACATTTGCTGCCGCGTCTGATTAATCGCCTCACATTGCATCGCCCGTTCCAGGGCCACAGCCATATCATCCGTGGTCAGCAGTTCAATGATGATTTGCGGATCGCCAATGCGTCCGATCGCATTAATGCGCGGGCCAAGGCGAAAGCCAATTTCATCGGGTTTCATCGCTTTCGATCCAGCCCCATTGCCATCAGCCCCAGAAACTTGGATTAAGGCTTGGATTCCCGCTAACTCAGACTTGGGTAATTGTCGTAACCCCCACTTCACCCAGCGACGGTTGACCCCGGTCAAGGGCGCTAAGTCCGCGATCGTCCCCAGAGTTAGCAACTCCCGCATGGGTTTAATCAGCGGTTGGGCTTTTCCCATTGCTTGCGCCAAAGACACGGCTAAAATATAGGCCACGCCCACCCCCGCGACCCCGCGATAAGGAGACTCTTCTCTAATCAGTTTGGGGTTGAGAATTGCCGTAGCGGGGGGAATTTCTTTGGGGACTTCGTGGTGATCGGTGACGATCACATCTAAGCCCAATTCCCGGGCGCGTTTGACAGGTTCTACCGCCGAAATGCCGTTATCCACGGTCAAAATTAGGCTCACACCTTCCTGGTAGAACTCTTCCACAATCCGCACATTAATCCCATAGCCGTCTTTCATCCGACTGGGAATGGCGTAATCCACCCTAGCCCCCAGACTCCGCAATGCCCGCAGCAGTAAAGCAGTGCTGGTCATGCCATCGGCATCATAGTCCCCGCAAATGGCGATTTTTTGCCCAGAGGCGATGCTGCAATGCAACAAATCCACCGACTTGGCTAAATCAGGAAATTCGGCGATCGGTGGCGGCAACACCAGAGAATCTGGATTAATAAATTCTTCAGCGCCTTCTGGGGTTTCTATCCCTCGATTAATTAACACCTGTGCCAACACAGGGGGTAAATTCGTCGTTTTTGCCAATTCTCTGGCTAAATGCGGGTTTTCTGAGTAAATTTGCCAGCGATGATTGGGTAAACGTTTTTTCGACAATTGTTTTTGCTCTATGAGTTTTGACATCATTAATCGGATTTCTTAAATAACTTAAATCTTTTAACAGTTGCAGCAATGGAAACTACCAGATATGTTTGGCTTTTCCCCAGTTAGAATAGAAGCGACCCTTCAAAACCGAACAAACAGAATTGTGAATTCTCATTCTGATGCCGCGATTCTTTCCGGGACGCTGCGCGATCGCCCCGCGATCTTTTTTTCGGGATAAAATCAGTAATCTTGTCACGATCAGATGTATCTTATATGATTTTTTAAAAAATGATCGTTTCTTTTGTTTTTTTTAACATTAATTAATCCTGCGGGTATTTCCCATAAACTCCAAAATAAAATTAAGCATAAAACCTTAAGCTTCACTGAATTTTTCATTGGCGTTCCGGATCGCCAACCGGATCGGCAGGTTGGTTAGATATAAAAATTAACATTAGATTGGTGACAAATGCTTACATTGCTTGATTTTTTGTGAATCGGTTTAAAACAATATTAAACAAAATTAACAAAATTTCAGTAAATAACTATTTAATATACCAATCTTGACCGGAATAACACCCAAGATCCAATTCTTCGCAGGATAAAAAAACCAGCGAACAGTCCCGGAATCACTGGTGAGGGACTTTTCGCTGGGGTGAAACCCTTTCTCTACATTTGAAATCAAAAGGCTATACAAAGAGGGTAATTCGCGAATCACCCCTACACTTGCTGGATTCAAGTTAAGAATTACAAAACTTGTAACTCATCCAAACGATCCAAAACTTCTTGACTGTGAATCGGCGGTCTGACCCCTAAAAATTTCTCCCGCAAAATGCCATTGGGGTCAATAATATAAGTGTGACGTAAAGAATAAGGGGACAACCAAGAACCGTAAGCTTTACTAACTGCCCCATCGGTATCTGCTAACAACGGAAATTTTAAACCTTCCGCATCGCAAAATTTCGCATGAGAGTCTACATCATCGGCGCTAATCCCCAAAATTTGGGTATTTCTTTCGATATATTTCGGCAAGTCTTGTTGAAACTTTCGGGCTTCAAGAGTGCAGCCAGAGGTGAAATCTTTGGGGTAAAAATAGACAACCAACCACTGACCCCGATAGTCCCTGAGAGAAATTTCCCCATCACCGCTATTCGTGGGTAGGGTGAATGCGGGCGCCGGTTCGCCAATAGTCGGTTGTGTTCCACCGAGGGCTGCCGCCGCAGGGACAAAGTTTAACCATACCATCAGGGTAAGGCAACTGACCAGCAATGTGGTCAGTATTTTGCGATATGAGAGCATATTGATTGATAAATTCTGAGAGTAACTTTACATAAGTTTACAGTAAGTGTCGGAGATTAGCAGCGGATTGGCAACGGATTAGCAGCGGATTGGCAACGGATTAGCAGCGGATTGGCAGCGGATTGGCAGCGGATCTGAGCCATCATAGTTTGAAATCATTTAACATCCGGCAAAAGCTATCTGGTGATGAGGTTGCCGCCTTAAAGACCAAGATGCTCTGAAACCGGGCGTGAAGCGAAGCTATCGCGGAGGGCGAATCGCTTGTAAAATCAAATCGGCGGCTCGACTAGATCCTCCGGCGTCGTGAATTGCTTTTTGTAAGCGTACTGCATTATTTATATATTGACTTTCAGTTAAAACTTTTTGCATCACATTTTTCAAGGGAGAAACCCTCAACTGAGACAGAGATATCATCTCTCCAGCGCCACTACGAACCAGACGCGCCCCCACTCCGGGCTGATCGTTAGTAATGGGAATTGCTAACAGGGGAACGCCTTCATTTAAAGATTCTAAGGTAGTATTCAAACCGCCATGAGTCACGGTCATGGCAGTTTTTTTTAGCAATTCCCCTTGAGGCACATAGCCGAAAACCAAAGGAGAACCGGGCAATTTTGGCAAAGATTCTGGTGTTCCACCGCCCCCTAAAGAAATCACCAACTGAACATCTAATTTTTCACAAGCGGCGGCCACAAGCTCAAAAACAGACAAAAAACGATTTTGTAATGTTCCCATCGAGCAATAAACCAGAGGTTGACCCGTTAACCTTTCCCAAGGAAAAGATACCCCCGGATCATAATTTATCGGGGCTTGATAAAGACCCGTAAAATGAAAATAGGGGGGCAAATGCTGCCAGGAAAATTCAAACTCAGCCAATGATTGGCTCAGTTGTAAAATTTTTGAGTTAGCATCATCAGGATGAGTATAAAGGGGTAAATGCCACTGTTGGCGATAATCATTCAATGCCCGCTTAATTGGCTGCCAGAAATAATTAAAGAGAAAATAACCCAGGTCGTTGCGGAGATGCGCCCACCAAGCCGACTGTTCGCGAAGCGTTGCGGATGCAACATCGTCCCAAGGGGTAAAACTGGGAGGAATTCCCCTTTCTTGATTCATTGGCAAAGCATTACAAACAGTAATAAAAGGAATCTGGAGCAATTCGGCAACGGTACTGCCAGCCGCCGTAAATTGGTCAATTAATAATACATCTATACCGGCTGCCTTAATTGCTGCTGGTGCTTCTGTGAGAATTAATTTTACTTCCCACAAGCGCAAATTTATAGTAAAGATAGCGGCAGCTATCCCGGTTAATTCTCCCAATTTTGCTAGAGAATTTTTCAGACTTTCCTGGCCAATTTCTTCTGTGCCAATTTCCCAAAAGTTTAAGCCAGCTATCAAAGCAAAAGGTTGAGCTACTGCCATGGCAAATAAGGTGACAGAATGCCCCCGCTGTTTCAGTTCCCAACCTAATGCAGTCATAGCCTTAAGATGACTGGTTACTGGGGGGCAAAGTAAGCCAAAATGTGTCATATAAATCGGTGATTAATCTGTTTGATTCTGAGTGGTTATTTCTGCTACTGGCTGCGGCCCTCGCCAAAATCGAATAAATGCGCTCAGATAACCCGGTCGGTCTCGAATTGGATCGTCAAATTGGGGCAGGTAAATCCAAGGTACATTAGGATGTTGATGATGTGCTAAATGCCAGTTAAAATTCAGCATCCAAGCGCTGTAAAGCGGGTGTGCCAAAAGATTGTGTGCGCCGTTGAGGACGTGGCGCGGTGAACCGGCATGGGGGAGATACTGTTGAGACGACCAATTCAAGCCGTAAAAACTATAGAGAAGTAAGTAAGGCCATAGTTTGAAATTGAAGGCGAAAAAGAGGGTCAAGTGAATCAAAATTACAGCCAAACATTCCAGTCGGATGCGTAGTAAATACCGGGTGGGAATTCCGCTAACCATTGCGGAAACTGAAGGGGCATCTCGCAATAATGACGTTCGCAAGAGTCCGGGAAATAATAGCAATATAATCATTGATACAGGAACAGACAGCCAAAACATTCCTGTATAAAGGGCATAGAAGTAAATGCGTTTGCCTAATAAATTATCAGTGGGATAATACAGGTCAAACATTTCTGCATCGGTGCGGTTGCGTTGGTGGTGTCCCAAATGACAGGCGCGGAGAAAGGTAAAAGAACCGGGGAAAAATGCTGCTAACAGGAAGCCAAATATGTCATTAATTATCGGGTGGGGATGGAATATACGGTGTTCGGCTTCATGGAGCAGCGAGTAAAGCGGTAAAAATAAGAAGGAAAAGGCAATGGCGATCGCGATTGTAGTTGGCCAGTTACTAACATGAGATGCTAACCATTGTAAAAAAATACCCACACCAATAATGAGAAAAGTTAGAGCAATGTTAATTCGATATGGCGGAGTAATTTCATTAGGTTTAGGATGAGACAGTAGATGATTTGCCATAATTTTCGGAGTAAATTATGATTATTGAGAAATTTGATAATAGTGGTTTAAGGGTAAATTAAACACTTCAGGTTCGGTCTGACCGCACCAGTAAATTTTGACGTTAGTGCTGAGATCATTGCTGCCATGATTATTTGGCTGAATTTGCCCAAATCCGAACAGCAACCGCTGGTCTCCCTGGGCTGAAAAACCGTTGGATGATTGAACTTCTCGCCGCTGAATGCCTGTTTCTGACTCAACAGTAACTTGCGTACCAATTGCGTCGCGGTTGCAGGTTTTGCCATTTCCTTTTAAGTCTAAACCTAACCATGATTTAGGCACAGAGTCATTGCGATAAATAGAAACTGGGGCAAATTGGTGAGTCACCAAAACATCCAAATCTCCGTCATTATCTAAATCAGCTAGGGCAATTCCCCGCGAGTTACTTTTTTCTGTCCATCCCACTTGGTTGGCTACATCAATAAACTGTTTTCCTGAGTTCAGGTAAACGCGGTTTTGTTCGTAGGGAAAAATACAGCGACCGCGCAAGTCAGCCCAGCGATCGGCGTAACCGTGAACGTCTGGTTTAGTTAGAGCAATTTGGGCGTTCCAGTACCAATAATCAGGGCAACTATTACGACTGGAACTGCTGAGAAATTCCGGTGCCGGAAAAATAGCACCCGGTTTGATTTTTTCGCCGCTGCCTAAATGCCGGTCGTAGCTGTCATCAACCATGCCATTTGCTTGCAGGATATCTAAATGACCATCTCGGTCTAAATCTCCCATTGCTCCTCCCCAACCAAATCGATTTTCATTTAAGGCATTCAACTTCAGCGCACTGTCTTTAAATGCCTTTGAGCCTACCGCATCTACATTTCCCTGATTTAACCATAGCAAACTACCTTCTGCTTGTAGTTTATGGTGAACATTGGAAACATAAATATCGAGAGTTCCGTTATTATCGATATCTCCCAGGGAAGCATTCATCCCTTTATAGGTATCGTGACCAATTGCTCCCACCAGAAATCCGCGCACGGGGGTAAATTTTTCACCTTGCTGGTTCAAAAAAAGCTCATCTGGGCCAAAATCATTAGCCAAATATAAATCTGTCCAATTGTCGCCGTTTAAATCGCCGGTGCCGATATCAATTGTCCAGCGGTTTCCGGCTAAACCTAATCCAGCAATATCCTGTTTCTCAAATCCCTGGCCTGAATTTACATAAAACAAATTTTCGCCCCCATTATTGGCGTTATGCCAACTTCGGTGCATCACATTGAACATTCGCCGATCGCTCGGATATTCAGGTTCGGGGAGGTCAAAGATATTAAACGGAGTGGTATTTTCATAATTGGGTAGGTAGGGATTTATGGCATTGCCAATCATTAAATCTAATTTTCCATCTTGATTAAAATCAAGGGTATTGGCAGTCAAGCTGATAGTATATTCATCAATTCCCGCTGCTTTACCAATGTCAGCAAAATTTAATTTTCCATCCTCAATTAAACGATTTTGCAAGAGCCTGGTTTTCCCATAACCTACTAGCAATAGCAAATCCGCATCACGATCATTGTCAAAATCAAACCAAAGCGCTCCTGAAGCCAATCCTTCCGAGTCTGGATGTGCCGCTAATTCAGCTAAGGCAGGGATGGGAAATCTCTCAAATTGGAAGTTACCTTTGTTTAGATACAAAGCGGCGCGATCGCCCTGATCTTTGAGTGGGTAAGTTAAGAAAATATCCTGTAATCCATCTTGATTAGCATCAGCAACCGCAACCGCGTCCCCCACAGATAGCAGCCATTTGCCTACAGTTTGCATTCGCGGATCGACTTGCTCTAATATCTGGCTAGAATGGGTGGTAATTCCCGCATCAGCAGCGGTTATATTCGTCAGGGAAAAATCCGGCTGAATTTTGACGTTGGCTGAAAGCAAATTTTGATAGGCTGCAACTCCGCTGACGCCAATGGAAGCGATCGCCCCCCAGCGGTAAAGTGCTTGGAATAAAACCTGCGTACTAGGTTGGTTTCCCTGCCGAACTCCTTGCCAAATTTCCCCGCACCAATTCCAAATCAAGCGACCGGCGAAATAAATAAATCCAGCAAAAAAGAAAGTGGAAAAGCTTTCATATTTATGCAACAATAAATCAATCACAACCACAAGCAGAGACATCCAGATTTGCCCTTTGACGGTGCGGGGGGATGTCGCTGGATCGGTGATCATAAAAAATACAAACAGGTAAAAGGAAGGGGCTGTGAGAGTTCCCGTGATAATAGTTTCTGGCGGAATGATATCCCGCATCAAATAGGCACGCAAGCCTAACTGAATGGCGTAAAATCCCAGAAAGGACACAATCAGTGCCGTTCGTTGAATTTTGAAGGCAAATAATAACAGCGCCGCAGTGATAATAAATAGCAGGATTGCCAGGGAACCGCCCCATTGGTAAGCGGGAGATGCGGCGATCGCCCCTTGGGAAAACAGCAGACTGACTGTAATGCCAAATAAGGCGGGGTTAAAAACGTGACGCCCTTGAAAAGTCACGAGGTATTTAGAAGAAATGGCAAAAAAAACTGGCACCAAGGGCAGCCACATCCCGTGAGAAAAGTTGGTTAAAATGCTCAGAGAACATCCGGTAATGGCAGCACTGAGAGGAAACAGTAAGGTTGACCCCCGAAACAGCCAATGAAACAGCATATCTAACCCGCAAGCTGAACCCACCATGAGTAAAATTTGGCCGGGAGAGCGATTAAATCCGAGAACAGTCAGCCCTAATAACAAATAAACGGCTAAAATTCCAAAAATTCTCCATCTTGGATCGGATTTTGTCGGCCAGCGATCCCATTGAATCTGCTGGAATTTATCTAAAAGTAATGATTGATTAACTTTTGATGATATGGTCATAAATTTTGAGTTCTCAATTCATCAATAAAACGCTAAATTTCTCTATGACTGTAAAACAAAAAATTTGCTCTTATAGCAATTATGAAGAACAGTAAATCACACCGTGCCAATCTCCACATAAGGAACTCTACCATCTAGCTGATTAAACCAAGATTCACCATCTGAATAATAAATTACAAACAATCGGCCAGCCGCTTCAATTCTGCGATATTCCCCCAGAATTGAGCCGAGGGGATCACTCTCGTGCAAGCCCGCGATAAAATAATGACTTTCACTCTTCGCCCGGTCACAGTATAACATCCGCAGCAAGCCGCGAAAAATCTCTGGGTTGTGATCTTCTATGGCCACAAATGCCAAATAAAAATAAGGTATTTCCGCACCTGGGTGCGGCAGGGGCTTCAGGGGTGTAAGCTGCGCTAATAAATTATAACATGGGCGAATGATTGCCATTTTACGGCTGTAGGCTTCGATATAGGTTTGCCGAAAACTACGCTGATTCCAAGCGGCTACTACACCGACAATTCGGTGATCTTTAATGGCTAGGTAAAAATCTTCTGCTGTTAGCCCCCGTAACCGAGAACTGTGAAAATCTTCCAGGGAATAGTAAGGAGCAAATTGCTTTTGAGCATGGCATTGCTGTACAAACCTTAAAATATCCGCAAGTTGGTGATTCTTTGCCCGGGTAAAATTAACCCCAGTAACTTTAATTTCTGGTTTGGGCAAATCTAAATGAATGGCTGGGGTCAGAATTAAACCCATATCTTGATATTGGGGCAAACCGGCTCTGCCGCCAATTAAATTGTTTAAAGCAGCCCGATTGCCATCAAGAATCAGGGAATAATATAGGGGAACTGGGGCAGCTTTATGTAGCTGACGCAAAAAGCGATATCCTCGCGCTAAAATCGTCCCATTGCGATAGTCTTGATGGAGGCGCAAATCAGCCAAATATCCGATTTTTTGCAGCCGCCCGTTAATCCAAGACGGTTTGATTAATCGGCTGCCTAAGCTGATTATTTTTCCGGTTGATTTTTCCTGGCATTTTATCACTTGAAAAGATGATCCTTGTACTTGGCAACCGGCAAAATAATTCGGTTCTCTTCGGAAACTGACAGAGATATTGCCCTGCATCCAATTTTCTGCCATCCGCTCCCGGAGTTGAGGTTCATCTTCTAAGGTCGCTAGACCAAATTCAAATTGACTCATCTGATGCTAACTCCCCTAATTAAAATACTTCAAATCTTTGTTCCCAACCGGTTTCTCCCCTTAAAGCTGGTGGCTTAATATCTCCCAGTCTTTGCCCTTGTTTTAAGGCATAATTAAGATATTTCTCTAAGGGATTTTTGACTCGATAAGCGGTAATTGCACCCAACTGCCCCAAGTCGCGAGCATATTGGTATTGAGGGTTACTTCTGAAGGCGCGATCTAATTTCTGACTGATAGAGATTGCGGTTGCCTGATCGCAGTCTTTTTTATCCAGAAATAAAGCATAATGGGGTTTGAGTTCTAGGGATGGAGCTAACATGGCAAAACCGGGCATATTTTTTAACTGATTTAGCACAAATTCTTCTGTCAGCTTTTCTCCACATAAGTCGCTGACTAACCCAGTCCGTCCGACAAATTCTAATAGCGGTGTTTGCTGATGCCAGCCCCGCACGATGATGCGATCGCCTGTGTCGTAACGGTAGAGTCCTGAAGGTGTTGTGAGCGCAACTTTGTAGCTATGACCTGTGTTTAATTCATGGCTTAAATAGGGATTGTTGCGCTCGTCGATAAATTCATAAAAATTACTGTTTATGGCTAAAATAGGGTGGGAACAATCCGTGAGGGGAAATGTCACAACCCCCTCAGTGGCCAGCAACCCTTTGCCCTGAATCCAAGCCTGGGGAAAAACGGTTTGCAGTTGCGGGATAAATGCTTGAGCAGCGGCATCTTTCCAACAGCTAATCGTATCTAGGTGCGGCCAAATTTGCTCGGTGTCGGGCTGAGATTTAGAAAGAGCGAGTTTGAGTAACTTTGCTCTCACCGGCTGCGGTGGCAAACTCCCCGTGCCTCTGGCAATATCATCAATTAGGCGATCGCGATGATTTTTGATCTCTTCAATAATCTGCAACAAAAAGGTGGGACTCCAAACCGAAATTAAGGTTAAGTCTTCCGCCGCCAATAAAAATAATGCGGTTAAGTAACGCCATTCATCCAAATCAGAAATCAAGCCGAAATCAGTGGGGACTGCTAACACTTGAACCAGGTAAGCGGCCACAGAATCGCCAAAATAAGCCGCATCATTGGGCATCCCCACAGGAATTCCGCCCGCTGTTTTGGTAATATGGCGCATTGCCGGACTAATTGCCCAATAAGTCCGCCCTTTTTTAATTCCCGGACGGTGTTGCAACAAGTCTGCTAACCAGGGAAATATTGCCTGCCGAAAAGCAGTTAAACCAGCCTCAGTATAAGGAATTAATTTGGCTCCTCCTGTGCTGCCTCCGGTGATTTCAAAAGCTACCACTGGATCGGAAGTCAGCACGCGGTTTTCTCCCTCGGCTATTTTTTGAATATAGGGTGCTAAATCTTCATAAGTTTGCACGGGAACTAAATCGCAATATTCCCGATAACTGCGAATGGCTGAAAACTTAAATTTTTGACCAAAAATACTTTCACTGTTCCCTAATACAATCTCTTTTAGCCGTTGTTGTTGCACGGTGCAACTATTTGGCAATGCTGCCAAATATTCTTGCAGATAAGGGCTAACGGTATTTTGCATCAATGCCCAAGGATACACAATCTGATTTCTCCGGTTGCCAATTAATTGTTTAATGTTGAGGAAATTTTCTCTGTTTAGGCGTCAGAAACCCGGTCGATCGAAAAAAATTTGGCAGCAAAAGGGAAAAATTTACTGATAAACCGGGCTTCTGGCTGCCGTCGGCGTAATCCCGATAGCCGATGATTTTTATGGTGATTTTTCAGCCCATTTTTGGTAAAATAAGATTTGTTGAATGCTTAAAATAATCACTGCTGTCCAAGTAATTGCCATAATCACTAAATGTTGTGAACTTCCTGGGACAAAGTAAACTGGGCTGCCATCGGTGGAAGCCACCCGCAGGAGCATATAGGTAGCAAAAAGTGTTTCTAACAAAAACATCACCCCCATGATTTTAAAATTGAATCTTACCTGACGATCTAAAGGCAT
Source organism: Planktothricoides sp. SR001 (assembly GCF_001276715.1). Classification (GTDB taxonomy): domain Bacteria; phylum Cyanobacteriota; class Cyanobacteriia; order Cyanobacteriales; family Laspinemataceae; genus Planktothricoides; species Planktothricoides raciborskii. The sequence goes on from NZ_LIUQ01000001.1 coordinate 279,935, forward strand.
ATTGGAATCTACCTTTAGTCCTAATATCCCAATCAGGATAGCGCTAAAAATATCGTGACTAATCCCCCAATAGGGATGCCAAGTTTTGCTGATATACATCATCCACAACTCGGCGATCGCCCGCAAGGCCATATTGACCCAAAATATCCAGTAATTTTGCCTGATTTTCGGGCAAATGCGCTGGTCGGCGACTATTAACAGGGGCAAGAAATACCAAAACCATAAGGCATAAGCTAACCAAAATAGCTTGGGCAGGGCTATGGATCCTCCGATTGCTTGTCCTGAATTTTGCCAATAATAAAAGGCACAACCAGTAGCGATTAAACTAGCCACAATTAACCAATACGCTAATTTTAAAGCCGAGGTAGGTGGTGCGATTTGAACAGAATTTTGCATGGTATAGTCCAGGGAAATAAAAATGAGACAATGACAGTTAACAATGATAGTTGAAAATGATAGTTATAGGATAGTTATAGGCGGATATCAACGAAATGTTCTAAACCTGCTGGTGGTAACTCAGACTCCTGTTTAATCCCTTGCCGCCACTTGATAATATAATGGGCAAGTAAATCAGTTGACATGAATTTATAGTTCGCTTTGCCAAAACGTTTAATATTGGCTTGCTGGAGGTTTAAAATTTTCACATCTTGGGCAATAATCAGGCGAGACAACGGTTCAAAAAGCAGCCGAATTAACCAGCCAATCACCGGGAATTTAAACGATATCACCGTATAAACTTCTGTTTCTACATCGCTAATCGGCGTACAAGATGAAGTGATTATATAATGTCGGGAATCGTTAAAGATGTAATCGACGCGACTGGTGGCTGGGGCAATAAAGCGATCGGTATGTTTCATCTGACTTTTTTGTCTTGTCAGCAGCCACCAGACTAAACCATCTTCGCGGGGTTCTTCAAAGTATTCGGCAACCGCCCCATCGGGCAAAGTTTTCACCAGCGCTTTGATAGTTTTCCCTTGAGGAGAACGAAACCAAAAACGGTGAACATAAGTCGCATGGGGGCAATCTAAAAAATTTTCTAAACAGGTCTCTACCGCAGCTTTAAAGCGAGTTTTCATGCGAAAATTTGTCCAGCCCGGTTGCGATAAAAAAGGAAAATCTAGAGGGCGATCTTGGGCTGGTTTTTCTGACAGGCAAACCCACACAAATCCATCTTGTTCAATGCAGCAGTAATGTTTGACGCAGAGATGAGAGGGAATGGGGAGAGTTTCTGGAAAGGCAGGAATATCTATGACTTGGCCATCTGGTGCATAGCGCCAACCGTGATAGGGACATTGTAAGTTATTTTCAATAATTTTTCCTTGAGAAAGGGGGGCATTTCTATGGCTACAGCGATCTTCTAGGGCGATCGCTTTATTGTCAGCGGTGCGAAATAAAACGATGGGTTGCTGTAAAATAGTTGTACCCAATGGTTTTTTGCCAAGTTCTTGTGATTGACAAGCAATATACCAGTAAGAGTTGAGCATAGTACCCTGTGGATTAAAAATGCTTAATTGGTAGGTTTTCTCTGCCGAAAATAAGCCGGTTTTTGATGCTTATTGATCGCCAAATAAAGTTAAGGAAATAGAATTGGTAAACCACATCCGCCGACCGGCTGGGGTAAGATTGTCTTCAGAAATTTCCGTCAGGCAAACTAATTCATCTCCTTGGTGGTGGTGAGGGTTCCGGTCATTGAAAAAACGAACGTGGGGATCTGACAGCCTATTTTCGGGAATCCCTCGCAGTTTTTCTCCCAATGACTGGGGCTTAGGAAAGCGGACAATGCCATTCTTTGAGTCATAACATTCACCAAAGCGATCCTGAGCGATAAATTCCATTAATTGCTTGGTTGCTTCTGGAGTTTCGGCATCGTATCGGGGATAAAATTCTTGCCAAAATGTCGGCAAAAAGCGATAGGTTCGATATCCCGAAGAAATCAGTAACCAGTAAAGTTTTCCCTTGGAATAATTTTGGCGTAGTTGTTTGACTGAGGCGATCCAAGCTGAAGACAAAATCGAACTTGACCAAGCACTGGGAGCGACGATAGTATCGCCAGAGTAAACAACATTGATCTTTTCTCGGGCAAACTCCATCTGGTAAATGAGCAGAGTTGAAAATCCTTGCATCTGGCTATTTTTTTCCATAAGAAGAACCCAGTTTTTTTGGTTGAGGTCAGCTTCAAATGTTGCCAAATCTACGCCATCAAAATGAGTAGCAAGTAAGCAATACATTCGATCGCGATCTAAAGGAGTTAACATTGATATGGGAAGTATTTTGGCGCTGTTCACGGTTTAAAAAATAACTCATGTTAAAATTATAATAATATTTGCTCCCCATTGATTATTTTCCCGATTAGCTTTTTTTCTGTATCTGTAAACACAAAATCATCTGAACAGGTTATGCAGTAGAAGCGGCTTCCCTGGGGAGAGTCAGCCAGTTTGAGCAAACGCTTGAAACTATTGGCAGAGCTTATTGGCGCAGAAATCTCTGTGAGTAGCACGGACAGATGCTTGATTAGGGTGAGCATTGGCAGCGGATTGGCAACGGATGGGCAACGGATGGGTTAATTGATTGGCAGCGGATTGGCAACGGATGGGCAACGGATTGGCAACGGATGGGCAACGGATGGGTTAATGGATGGGGCAACGGATTAGGGTGAGAATTGTCTGATGATGTTTTTTTGGTTCAAGGGATACAATTTAAAGTAGGAGCATATTTCTTTTTAATTGAGGAGAATGTGATGATGTATATTTCTAAATCTATTAGAATTTTTAGTGTGGTACTGGCGCTAAATTTTGCCGGATTGTTTGCCGAATTGTTTGCTGGATTGTTTCCCGGATTTACGGTACAGCAGCTTGATTTATTGTCCATTGCTGGCGGTAGGAATGAATGGGCGATCGCCCCTGGCGGATCCAGATCGCGAATCGCCCCGGCAATTGCTCAGTCAAACAGCCAGACGGAAGCCGAAACCGCTATTAGGGTAAATAAAGAAGGAATCGCACATTATCAAAATAGCGAATGGTCGGCAGCTTTAGCCTCGTTTGAGCAAGCCTTGCAAATCTATCAAGAAATTCGCGATGTCCGAGGCGAAGGATATGTGCTGTTTAATCTGGGGAGGGTTTATGAAAAATTGGGCAGAAAAGAAGAGGCTTTAGATACCTATTGGGAGGTTTTACAGATTGCGGATAAAATTAGTAATCAAGCGACTTTTAATGCTGAATATGAAGTTTACTGTAATACGGAATTCGGCGCGGAACTGTGGCAACCCGATGATGAACCGATTGATTGTTTAAAAGAAAGTACCGAAGGATCGGTAACTATTTTATTTGACGAGGATGCCGAAGCTAACATTATCCCCCCACCAAATTTACCCAAAAATCCCAGTCAATAATTAATGTGATTGGTGGTTGTTGGGTAGGGATTCTTTGGGTAGGGATTCTTTGGTTGTTGGTTATTTGCTGATCCTTTGCCCCCCGCATAATTTTATTTGCGCCTTTAGGTTTCTGCCCCTAAGCCAAGTTAATTTAGCACAGTTGTGAGGATTCGATGAAACGTTTATTGCCTGCGGCTTGTTGCCTGTTGACTGTTGATTTTTGTCTGTTGCAAAAACCATTATTTGCTATAGCAAAAATTCAATATTATGAGGAATTTACCAAATTTAATTTAGACAAAAGAGAGGAAAGAGAGTCAATAAATCGCCAAGAACAAATGGGCTTGTATGAGTATCGGAATGGCCGCTATTCTGAAGCGTTAGAGATTTATCAAGAAGTGTTAAAACAGCGGCGAGAAATTGGCGATTTAACTGGGGAAGCGGCAACTCTGCATAGAATTGGAGGGGTTTATAATAAACTCGCTAACTATGAGGCAGCGTTAAATTTTTATCAAGCAGCTTTAAGGATTCGCGAAAGTCTTCAAGATCGATCGGGAATTGGTAGTAGTCTGAACAGTATTGGGGGGATTTATTTTCAAATGGGACAATATGATACCGCGATAGAAGTTTTTCAAGCAGCGATCGCCATTCGTGAGGAGTTAGGCGATCGCCTAGGAGTTAGCCGGACTTTAAATAATATTGCTTCCCTATACCAATATCAAGGGAAATACGGTCAAGCTGTCAAGTTTTATCAGCAAGCGTTAGAAATTTTTCAATTCCTGGAACAGCCGAGCGAAATTGCCGCCGTATTAAATAATATCGGGCTAATTCATCATCATTTAGGCCAATATGATTTAGCCTTAGAATTTTATCAAAAAACTCTGGCTATGCGGCAAAAAATTAATGACCGATTGGGTCAGGGGGAAACCCTCAATAATATCGGGTTAGTCTATTATTTTAAACAGGAATATCAACCAGCCCTAGATTTTTATCAACAAGCGTTGGCTTGGCGGCGGGAAATTGGCGATCGCCAGGGAATTGGTCAAACTTTAAATAATCTTGGTTTACTTTATAATGACATGGGTGAATATGCCCAAGCTTTAGAACTGCTGAATCAAGCTTTAAATATTTACCAAGAAATTGACAATCAAGCAAGTGAAGCCCGTACCCTAGATAGTTTAGGCACTACCTATAAAAATTTAGGAGATTTTCAGCAAGCGAGAAAATATTATTTTTCGGCTTTACGGATACATCAGGCAATTAGCGATCGCCGCAGTTCTCGGATTACCTTAAGTAACTTAGGGGACTTGCTGTTGCAGGAAAACCAAATTGAGTTAGCCATTATTTTTTATAAACAATCGGTGAATATTACCGAAGAAATTCGCCAAGATTTACAAACTCTATCTCTGGAACAACAGCGAGCTTATAGCGAAACTATCAGTAACACTTATCGCACCCTGGCGGATCTTTTACTGCAAAAGGGAAGGATTAGAGAAGCGCAAAGAGTTCTCGATTTACTGAAAATTCAAGAATTAGATAACTATCTGCATAATGTTCCGGGAAATGCCGAAACCGCTGAGGGAATTGAGTTATTACCCCAGGAACAAGACCTGTTTAATTTTGTCCAGAAAGACCGGCGAATTGTGGAGCAGTTTACTCAGTTTATTCAGAGTCCAGCTTTAATAAATCGGATTTCTCAGGTTAACCGAATTACTCAGGGAGAAAGTCTGGATATTCAAAATTTTAATAGCCTACAGCAGCGCTTGGGCAACGTCTCAAAAACGGCGGCGATCTTGTATCCTTTAGTATTGAGCGATCGCCTAGAATTGGTCTTAGTGATTCCAGACTATCCCCCAATTCATCGTTCAGTTCCCGTGACTCAGACAGAACTAGAACAGGGAATCAAAAATTTTCTGGTGTCTTTAACCAGTCCGCTCCAAAGACGCAGAATTAACTTGGCTAATCAATCAGGTAAGCAACTCTATGATTGGCTGATTAAACCCATAGAAAATGACCTGGCTTTACTGAAAGTAGATACGATTATTTATGCCCCCGATGGTCAGTTACGTTATATTCCTTTGGCAGCCCTCTATGATGGCGATCGCTGGTTAATCGAAAGGTTTAGAGTTAATAACATTACTGCCGCTAGTTTAACCAACTTTGATCCGCAAGTCATGGGAAAAATTAAGATGTTTGCTGCTGCCTTTACCCAAGGCAGTTATCAATTTAATTTAGGAGGCAGTCAGTTAAATTTATCCGGGCTAGAATTTGCCGGTGAAGAGGTGGCGAATATTGCCAAAATAATTCCCAATACCAGAAGCTTATTTAACCATAATTTTAACTTAAAAGCTACCCTGCCCCAAGAGCTTAATCAATATAATATAGTTCATTTGGCTACTCATGCCGCTTTTATCGATGGTCAACCGGAAGAATCATTTATTTTATTAGGAGATGGCAGTCGGATTACTTTAAGAGATTTGGAAACTTGGTCACTGCCCAATGTGCAATTAATGGTCTTAAGTGCTTGTCAAACAGCGGTGGGAGAATTCCTGGGCAATGGTCAAGAAATTCTCGGTTTTGGCTATCAAATGCAAAAAGCGGGAGTTAAAGCAGCGATCGCCTCTCTGTGGAGTGTAGATGACCGCGCTACACAGGAGCTAATGACGGAATTTTATCATCAATTTAGCACCGGCACCGTCACCAAAGCCGAAGCCTTGCGGCAAGCGCAGTTATCCCTGATTACCAACAGTAACTCAGAAGATAATAACCCTCAACATAACCCTCAATTCAAACATCCCTACTACTGGTCTTCATTTATTTTAATTGGTAATGGTTTTTAGGAGTTGATTAATCTGCGTTGATTAATCTGCGATCGCTTACGAGATATCAGCGTCGAATTCGGGCGAATTTTTAATTAAAAAATTTAATTAAATTTTTCTGTGGCGACCAATTTAAGCATACCTCAATCAGGCGATCGCTAGGCAGCGCGATAAATTTTCAGCGGAGTTTGATAAAGTGGTACAGCAAAGATTGTGGTTGAACCCAACCCTTCCCCCATACTGTAAAAATGCATTTCTCCTCCCATCATTTCTATTAATTTTTTAGAGATAGATAAACCTAAACCCGTACCGGGATAAGGACTGGTGCGTGGATCGTGAACTTGAAAAAAAGGCTCAAAAACTCGTGGGAGATATTCACTAGGAACGCCAATTCCCGTATCATTCACCCGAATTTCTACCCATCCAGGATATTCTTGTCCCTGCACCACAAACGCCTCATTAATTACTTCACAACTAATGGTGACACCCCCAGAGTGAGTGAATTTAATCCCATTGCCTACAACATTTAAGAATACTTGCAATAATCGAGATTCATTGGCCGATAAAATAATGTCATCAAAATTTGCCGGTTTAATGATATTTAAATATAATTTTTGATGATCGGCTCGCGGTTGGGTTAATCGCTCTACTTCGTTGAGCAGTTTACTTAATTTCACAGGTTTGCCCAATTCTTTGGACATATGATTATGTCGCAGGGAGGAAAAATGTAATAAATCATTGATGATATTCAGGAGATTCAATGATGAATGGTGAGCATCTTGAATAAATTCCCGCTGTTCTTCTGGATCTTCAAATACATCATCTAATACTAATGTAAGAGAGCCAATAATTGCGTTGAGTGGGTTGCGAAGTTTATCACTAATATTCTGTAAGAAATTTTCTATGGTGCTGGTGGCTTGTTTAAGTTTTTTTCGGGATGCTTCTAATTCTTGTTTCAAGGTCAAGTGAGCGATATAATAGCCCACTTGTGCGGCGAACTGTTGCACAAATTCCAGTTCCGCTTGGGTCCAAGACCGAGGGCGATCGCACTGATATAAATAAATTAAAGCATTCGGTTGCTGATTATAGCGAGTGACGATCGCCATTAACGAATAAGCGGGGAATGGATAATCAGCGGGCAGGTTTTTGATCGTGATTGGCTGAAAAATTTTCAGGGCTTCTTGAACATAGAAATGATGAAATCCGCTCGCGCTTGTTCCCAACCAAGATTGACAGGTTGCCGCTGGGTCATAAGCTGCAACCACCCTGGAAAATTGACTGAATGGTTGATCGAAAATCAAACACTTACTAACTCCGAGAACCGAAGCTAGGGTATCGGCGGTTTTCTCATATAATTCGGCAAGTTCTTGCACTGACCTAAGTCGAGCGATCGCCTCAAGTAGAAATTCCGTATATTGATTGTACATCACTTGAATCATTGTCATTTTCACCCTTCAAAAGCAAAATTTTTACCTCTTGCAGAGGAATCTCGATAGTTGCCCAACTCTTCAATTTCAACTTACCCTTTACTGCAATTTTTATCCGCTTATTTGTCACAAAATAGCCTCAGCTAATTTATTTATTCTTTAATGAATTAAACATCCTAAAAACCAATTATGCCGATCAAAAATTTTCATAATAGGATCAGCTACATTGAAGATTTAGGCATTAAAATTACATCCATGAGAGGGTAGCTCTCATGTGCGATAACTTTAGTGCATACCCCGTCGGGGTTCACCAGGGCATCAATACATTCTGAGATCCGGCTGGGAGGCGTTATCTCCGAGGATCTACTTAAAATTTTTGCATATCTGCCTGAACTTTTCCCCGCCGATGAGATATTCTTTACCAAATCTTTAAAAAAAGATTCCAAGAGTCTGCTAAACAGCTTGGGACATAGTTACTAAATTCTGGGAAAGTCCCTTCCAGACAGCATCCACATACTCACGGGACGGATTTCGTCTCATCATCAGAGAAATTACTTATTTTAAACTGATTTTCGACGGACGGTTTCGGTACTCTACTGTAATATATTTTCGGGATTGCCGACAGTTTCATCTAGTTTTATTACAGATAAATAATATTAAAATTACAATAAAATATATCGCCAAGCATTTATTTTTTAAGCGAGCCAATTGAGAGCCGTTATAGATGCGATCGAGGCTTAAATACATACCAGGGCGCGGGGCGTCCAGACTATTCTCCGCACTCCATAGAACAAAAATCTCACGGCGATAATCGCCGATTATCGCCGATTATAAAAAAACATGAATGTATAGAGAATACATCCATGTTTTTTGTGTTATGATTTTTTAATCATTCCACTCACCTCTCGGCGGCACAGGTGGATTCCGCAAAAGGTTACGAGTCAAATCATCATCTTGTTTCAATTCACCTCGAAGCCACTGTCGTAGAGCCGTTTCAATCACCTTGCTCGGATCGTTCGTCAAGTGGTTGATTTGCTCGACCAGTTGAGAATCCAGATGCACAGACAACTCTACCTTCTGAGGGGATCTACGATACTCTACGATCTGTTCATCCATAATAAAAAATCCAAAAAATTCACCAAAACAACTGAAAAACTTAATAGAGGATTGGCTAAGTGCTGAAGCCTCGTATCAATAATTAATTGTACGATGATTTTGGCCTCAAGGGTGAAGCCAGGTGACGGCAGAATAAGGGTTTAGGGCAATTATTGTGAAGATATTCAAATATTTCTGCCTTTGGTGAAAAAAACCATACCCTGACTTGATTGGCGGTTTTCTGGCGCCTGTCAACGGCAAAAAACTAAAAGCGCATCGCTTCTCGTTCCCAGGTTATCCCTGGAAACGAACAATGCCCGCGTTTACAGGAAAGGATTACAATATATTTACAATATATATTTACAATATGTTAAGTTGTCGATTTCGATCGCCGAGGATGCCGTTGGTGGGAATCCGGGCATCTTGTTGAGTGAATTGATCGTTAACTGTTTATCTGTCTAACACAGCCAAACCCATGACCGACGTTCCTGTTTCTCGGATTCGTAATTTTTCGATTATTGCTCACATCGACCACGGTAAGTCTACCCTGGCCGATCGCCTGTTACATATTACCGGCACCGTCGATGACCGTCAGATGAAACAACAGTTTCTTGACAACATGGACTTAGAACGGGAGCGCGGGATTACGATTAAACTGCAAGCCGCCCGGATGAATTATAAGGCCAGTGATGGCCAAGATTATGTGTTGAATCTGATTGATACTCCGGGGCATGTGGATTTTTCTTATGAAGTGTCCCGCAGTTTGGCCGCGTGTGAAGGGGCTTTGTTGGTGGTCGATGCTTCCCAGGGAGTCGAGGCGCAAACCTTGGCAAATGTTTACCTGGCTTTGGAGCACAATTTAGAAGTTATCCCCGTTTTAAATAAAATTGATCTGCCTGGGGCGGAACCAGACCGGGTGAAGGAAGAAATCGAGCAGATTATTGGCTTAGATTGTAGTGGTGCAATTTTGGCATCAGCGAAAGAAGGCATCGGCATACCGGAAATTCTAGAGTCGATTGTCCATCTAGTCCCCGCACCCGCAGATACGGTGTTGGAACCCTTGCGGGCACTGATTTTTGATAGTTATTACGATGCCTATCGCGGGGTGATTGTCTATTTCCGGGTGATGGATGGGACGGTGAAAAAGGGCGATCGCATCCGCTTGATGGCCACTGGTAAGGAATATGAAATTGACGAACTCGGAGTCCTCGCTCCTTATCAAAAACAAGTAGACGAACTCCATGCGGGGGAAGTGGGCTATATCGCAGCGGCGATTAAAGCGGTGCAAGATGCCCGAGTTGGGGATACGATTACTTTGGCGAAACAACCCGCAGCCCAACCGTTGCCCGGTTATAAAGAAGCCCAACCAATGGTGTTTTCTGGTTTATTTCCCACAGACGCCGATCAGTTTGGCGATTTACGGGAAGCCTTGGAAAAACTCCGGCTGAATGATGCCGCCTTGTCTTATGAACCGGAAACTTCTAGCGCCATGGGATTTGGGTTCCGTTGCGGTTTCTTGGGCTTGTTGCACATGGAAATTGTCCAAGAACGTTTGGAACGCGAGTATAATTTGGATTTAATTACCACTTCTCCTTCGGTGGTTTACCGGGTGACGACGGTACAGGGAGATGTGGTGCTAGTGGATAATCCCAGTCATTTGCCCGAACCGACAGAACGGGAAAAAATCGAGGAGCCTTATGTCCAGGTGGAGATGATTACTCCAGAGGAATTTGTGGGCACTTTGATGGAACTGGGGCAAAATCGCCGTGGCATATTTAAGGATATGAAATATCTCGCCCAAGGACGGACAGCTTTGATCTATGAGGTGCCTTTGGCTGAAGTGGTGACGGACTTTTTCGACCAGATGAAGTCTCGCTCTCGCGGCTATGCCAGCATGGAATACCATTTGATTGGCTATCGGGAAAATCCCCTGGTGCGGATGGATATTTTGATTAATAATGACCCGGTGGATGCTTTGGCGATGATTGTCCATCGCGATAAGGCTTATAATGTCGGTCGCTCTTTGGTGGAAAAACTGAAGGAATTAATTCCCCGTCATCAGTTTAAGGTGCCTATTCAAGCGGCGATCGGCAGTCGGGTGATTGCCAGCGAACATATTCCCGCGTTGCGTAAGGATGTGTTGGCCAAATGTTATGGCGGTGATATTAGCCGGAAGAAGAAATTACTCCAAAAACAAGCGAAAGGGAAAAAACGCATGAAGGCGATCGGTACCGTTGATGTACCCCAAGAAGCTTTCATGGCAGTATTAAAACTCGATCAAAGTTAATCGTTTTGTCTCCACCGGGTTTAGTCAAAAACCCGGTTTTTTTGTGGGAAAAATGCGGTCATGGGGAAATAACGCTTTAAATTTTAATAATTTACCATGAAACCGGGTTAATTTCTGATATAGCGGCGGCCAGTCCAGTTAGGACTCGGCAAAATCTCGATAATAAAAATCAGGATGATTTAAATCCCGCCGTACATAAGCCAGCAATAACCCTGCCACTTGTTGCAAGCGTTGTTCCCCAAATCGGCGATCATGTTTCAACCTTTCCAGAAACCCAACATTTTTCTGGTGGGCATTGCCCACCCTAGGTTATCAAGCTGATGCTAAATTACCTTTTTTTCAAATAGCTTGGAAAATATTCTCCGGCTTCTCTAATATCTGGATATTCATGTTGTAATCAAGTTTAAGTAAGGCTGTATATAGCTTTTGGTCAGGATGTTCGCTGGTGTTTTATGGGTAATTTGTCTTATCTGATAACGGAGATTCTTCAACACCCAAATTTTTATCTAATAACCACTTAATTACTTCTAATTGTTTATTTTTAGTAGCTTTACTCTGACTATACTCAAGCTGTATATAAAATTTACAATAACGGCTATGGGTATCTATATTAGACCTCTGGCAAAATTATAAAAAGCCGAGTGGCGCCCTTTTCCGCCATCGGTTAGGGGGATCGATCCTTTATTTTGCACTCTTGTCTATTCTTATGCTTTTGGTCATATTTAAATATTCCTAAGTCTGTCAAGCAACTAAAAATATCCTGAAAGGCTTGTGGTTGTTTATTATTGTAATTTACCGGAGTATTATCTTGATTTTTCGGCAGCCTTAAGGCTGTCTCATACTGCCGATATTCTTTCATTAAGATCCACAAATCATTTTTTGTGGTGCCGAATTCACGCTTTTTTTTACGTCCAGTTCTTTTGCTGGTGACAATCCAAGTCTCGCCAGATACGAACAAATGATTCGCATCTTTTCCTACCCATTCAATTTTGAATGTAGTCTCCAGCTTATCTTCTGCAAGAATAATCTCCCCATAAGCCAGGGCAAGTAATCCATCAACAAATCTTAGAACATTGCCCCTGGTAATTTCGTTTTTAGCGTATTTTCGTGACATTCTGACATTTTCAGTAAAAGTTGCGGCTGCTTGGTCTGGGTGAGTTCGCCCAAAGGCAGTGGGTTGATTCAAGCCTCAACGCTAATTATATCAAAGGTTTCGCGATTTGTTTGGGCAACTTGGATTGGGCAAAGCCCAAAGAAACAATTCACCTCAAAGGCACAAATCAAAGCCATAAGAGGTGAATTATGGATACTGATACTCAACAAGATAAATGGAAAGAACGACAAGTCCTGGAAAATTACTATAGCAATTTTGTTGAACCTCATGTCAACGAATTTATTGAAGTGAATACACAGTCTTTATCGAATGTACCGATCGCCTCGGCTAGATTTTGCTGTACGTACATCGGCGTGGTTATTCCTGACATTATTATATTGTTTTTGGATGCGTTGGCGAACCAAAAAATGAGCGTTTTTGCCCCCAAATTCAGATGGTAGGGGTGAGGAAGGTTTTCCCCAATCGAAAAACCCCAGCAAAGATGGACATCTCATTTCCTGAAAGTCAACATTTCCGTATAAATACGCAAATGTTACGTTGTTTAACTTTACCAAATCTTTAAAAAAATCCGTAAAAACCCCGAAAAATACCCAAGTTGTTTAAAGATTTGGTAAAGTTAACGATGATTGCCTACGTTTACGCGAAATCTTACTTATTGTAAAAATAGACAAATCTGATGCGATCGCACCCGGTTAATCCGTGAATTCCTAGATCGTCTGAGCGTTGTCCGGGGGGTCTTAGATCAGTTCCGCTGGCAAAGGGGCTTTAACCGAATCAAATCATTGCTCAAATTGCCTCCCAATGCCTCCCAATGCCTCCCAATGCCTCCCAAAAATTAATAAAATACTCACTTTTTCCCCTGGCTATCAGCCGATTTTTAACATACTCATTGCACAACTTAGGTAAGAGATGAGACCTTGAAACCTTTAATTTTCAAAGTCTCACTCTAATCACCGCCTTGTAAATCAGGAGAAATCAAAATGCATTACGAAATTTCTTATCCCGAAAGCAAACTTGACAAGGTAATGACTTTAGACCAGTTTGAACAAGTGGTTGAAGCAATTTTAGCTGGCAAATATTCTTGGGCTTGCGTTCTCATCTTGCGCTTTGGAGGATACAACCCTCTGCATTACATTCCTTATCGAACTTATAACCGCTTGCTCAAAGAACATCAGACCACAACCAAGGCAAAGGGAAACCGACCAAATCATATAAATCCTACTCAAACATTGGATGAACAGCGTTCCCAGTCGCTAACCAAGAACGAAATTCGTAAAGCTTATGGCACAAAGATTAAAGAGCAACTGCTTGATAGTGTTCGCATTGGCGATTCGCTGACGCGATAGCTTCGTTCACGCCCCACCCATCCTTCGATTCAATGAGGGCAATTTTTGCGAGTGTAAAGTTTTGTAATCAAAAATTTACTAAGCCTATCGGGATTACTCAAGGGAGACGATAGAATCCTAAGATCAGAAAATTTTGCTAAATTTAAGTTACATCATGTGACTATTAAATACAGAATTTAAATTTTATTAACAGCCTAGCGAATTGTGAAAATTAGCTAGGTTTTTTAATCACAAAATCGCCGCCTCAAAATCGCCGCCTCACCGCAGTCAACAGCCCCATTCCGCCTAGGCAGCCCCTCCTTGGGGGCTGCTGGGGGCTTATTGGCGGAAATCCGTGGGCAGCTCGCTTAAATTCAAATTACGATCGCGATCGCTGCCATCAATGCAATATCTCAAAGCAGCCGTAGTACCCAAATCCGTCTGATTCACCAGACCCGAAACACATTTAGAAAAATTCTCCGGCAACAAGCTGCGACGACAGTGGTCTAAAATAGCCGGAGCATCCGCAGCCGTACCCACTTTACTAATATCGACCACACAAGTTGCCAACTCTAAAGGACGACGCACCAGCCTACAAGTGGCCAAAGCATCCACCGCCAGAATATCCGTACCCCCGGCGATATCCACCACACAACTGGCCAAATTTTCCGGATCGAGACTTTGGCTACAGCTTCGAGCAACCTCTTGGGGACTGAGATTCAAGTTCATCAGGGAACCGGCACATTGGTCGTACTTATTTTTCGCCGCGATCGCTGGATTCGCCAATGGCATCACGCAAAATGCCATTGGCAAAACGGAAATCACCAAATGCTTAAGGCCGATCATTTTTCCTCTAGCGGGGTAATGCCCAGCAGTTTTGGTCGGTTTTTGTTTCATAAGTAGCCTGCAAAAATTGAGAAAACTTTATATATGAATTGTAATCTGTGATTGTTGGTAGTTGACAGGTAGCTTTTCCCGGAATTGCCCGGTTATAGGCAAGCTGTGGCGGAAAAAACTGATGAACGGAGATACGGAGATAGATACCGAGATAGATACCGAGATAGATACGGAGATAGATACGGAGATAGATAGAGATAAAGCGTCAACAGCCATCGACTCAGTTGCCTCTGCCCTATGCTTTGATCCACATCGATCCACATCAGGATTTTCTGAATTTTGATTTTGTGAATTTTGATCGCTGATTTTACTTTCCCGTTTTATAATAGAGAGTCTGGGTAAAATTAAGACCAACGGAGTCAATAAGATATGTCAAGATACAGAGGCGCTCGTCTCAGAGTCATTCGTCGTCTGGGAGAACTGCCCGGTTTAACTCGTAAAAGTGCCAAGCGTGCTTATCCCCCTGGCCAACATGGTCAAGCCCGTCGGAAGCGCTCTGAATACGCGATCCGCTTGGAAGAAAAGCAGAAACTGCGCTTTAACTATGGCTTAAGCGAAAAGCAAATGCTGCGCTATGTGCGTCGAGCTCGTCGGGCGACTGGTTCTACGGGTTTGGTGCTGCTGCAACTGCTGGAAATGCGTTTGGATAACACCGTTTTTCGCCTAGGTATGGCACCGACAATTCCTGCAGCTCGCCAATTGGTCAATCATGGTCATATTATGGTGAATGGTCGGGCGGTGAATATTCCTAGCTATAGCTGTCGTCCAGGGGATGTGATTGCGGTTAGAGACCGGGAAAAGTCACGAGAAATGGTCAAAGCTAATCTGCAATCTCCCGGTTTGGCTCACTTGCCGAGCCATTTAGAATTTGAAAAAGAAAAATTGACCGGCAAAGTCAACGGACTGGTCGAACGGGAGTGGGTGGCCTTGCAAATTAATGAACTGCTAGTGGTTGAATACTACTCGCGCCAAGCCTAAAGGGATGAAGGGTTGGGAACTGTAATTAAATATGTGGACAACTATTAACATTCTTTTCGGATTGGGTAATTATTGTCGGGGAATCTACATCGGTAGAGCGATATAGAAACACCGGAAGTGACATCTCAGTATTGGAGATGCAGCGATCATAGTTAGGTGTCTCAACCAAAACACTAAGAAGGTGGGCAGACTCGGAAAAAATTCGTTCAGAGCGCTCACCTTCAGGGCAACGAAGATTTTTTCTGGTTGATATCAAGTGCGTGTCAGCACACGACCAAAAACAGGAATTGATTAGGCAAGTACAAGTCTGAGCAGCTTTCAGCGCTGCTAATGATTGGCAGTACGAAACAATTCAAAACCTTGGGAGTGGCTTAAACTATCAGAAAAAAGGACTTCAAAAAATTGACGGTATGACCCTGGTCAAAGATATTCAATAATTCTGATCGGATTTAAGACTGAGTTAAAGCTCAACAATCAACAAAGGACACAATTAGCAAAACATTGTGGTGTCGCTCGTCATGCTTGGAACTGGGGACTAGGACTCACCCAAGCTATCCTTGAGCATAATCAAAAAAATCCTCAAGATAAAATCAAGTTTCCGACTGCTATTGACCTTCACAAATGGCTAGTGGCAATGGTTAAACCTTCACGTTCCTGGTATTACGAAGTCAGTAAATGCTCTCCTCAATATGCTTTAAGACAGTTATCAGAAGCTTGGAAACAAGCATTCAAGAAAATCAAGCAGCCGCCAAAGTTTAAGAAAAAAGGACGCGATGATAGCTTCACTGTTGATGGTTCGCTCAAGATTGACCATTTTCGAGTCAAAATTCCTGTAATTGGATGGCTTAACGGGACTTAAACAAATTTTAAGCCCAAATAAAGCCTAAACTCTCTTTATAAGCGGCAAATACGTCTTTATTCTGCTGCAACCACTCCACAAACCGAAAAGATATCGCAGTTCTAAACGCTTCGATGGCATCAGTAAAGGTCTTTAATGGTTTGTTTGCCCACCGGCGTCTTAATCCCCCGGTTAATCTGTGCCACAAAATGAAAGTATAAGCACAAAACACCAAAATAAAATGTCTGTACAGGCTGCGTTTATCTCGGACTTGATATTCTTTTAGTCCCAACCATCCCTTGGCTTCCCGATAGAAAACTTCAATCCAATTTCTTTGTGAATAGGTTTTTACTATCCACTCGGCTGTCGCTATAGATAACTCCACATTCGTCATCAAATAATCAATTTCACTGGCGTCACTAAAAGTTGGAGCATTCATGACGATCGCTATTACTTTAGGACCAGGGTACTTTGATAATTCAATTTCTACTGTGGCTACCCACAGGCTTCTCGGGTTTTCTCCTTGTAGCCGAATCTCCTTTAAAGCTTCTTTTGGTAAGCTTTTTGCCAATTCATCTACTCTAATTTCTGGTTTTTCTAACGCACTTTTTTTTACTCTTACTTTCCGATTTTTTGCCAGACCTCCGATATACTTTAATTTCCTTACCTCCAACTCTTGTAAAAAACTGCTGTTATTTCCATATCCCCCATCTATGAGGACTATTGCCGGTCGGTAGCCTCTCGATCTACTCCGGTCAATTAAGTCTAATGCTATGGACGGTTTTTTTTGGAATTGTGGGTCAGCTTTCCCTTTTGGCAATGAGTCGGCTTTTTGATACAATTCTATATCTAAGGGTAAGCTCTTTTTGCCATCATAAAGATGGCTAGTCACCGCGACGATTCCATTATCGGTTTTGCCTATTTCCCCGATATATTGCCGTCCCACTCCCGATGTTAAGTTCCCACTTTTCCTATGTCCCGTATCATCTATGATCAAGCTAAATCCTGGACTAATCTTGGGAAAGGTGACACTGATTCATCACCATCAGGCGGCGTTCATTGAGTTCCTGAGCCTCCCAAGGTGCTTCTGTTAAAAAATGGTGCAATTTGTGATAGGTTACTCCTACGGCGTTTGCCGCCATTTGAGAAAGATTTTTGCGCTCACTTTCTCCTAATAATCCGCCTAAATAGTTTCTAAACTCTCGTTTTTGGGCTTGATGACCAAAGATATCGTCAAATCTTTGACACCATCTATCAAAGCAGGGGGGCATCGCGGCGGGGGTGGTCTCTTTCATGGTTCATCTTTTAACCTTAGAACATTCGTATATAATCATTCTAGGGCGTGTCATCAAT
>NZ_LIUQ01000152.1 GCF_001276715.1 Planktothricoides sp. SR001
ACTGGGATTGCCGACTAGGTTTGCCCAGTTATTGTCGCCAATAGATTGGAACCAATTATTATTGCCAAAGCCAATAGATGTGGCGGTGGTAGCGGTAAAATCTGCGGGTACATTCAGGCTGGCATTTGGCCCAAAGAGAATCCCGGCTGGGTTCATTAAGAATAAGTTAGAATTGCCGCCAGTGACTTGCAATATGCCATTAATTATGGAGGCATTACCGCCGACTACTCGCCCTAAAATGTTGTTGATTTCTGGGGATGATTGAAAGTTGGCAGTTTGCCCAGTATTAACGCCAAATTGGTCAAAACTATGAAATAAGTTGCCGCCGTCTGCTGACCGTTGACCGCCAGTAATATTGATGATATTATCTTGTTGATTAACTATGGTGCCGGTGCCATCGGCTGCGGGGGTGATGGGTTGGGCATTCACCGGAATGGTCAGGGTTGTGGAGGCGAGAATAACACCTGAGATTAGCTGGATTTTGGCTTGATTTTGGTAGTTCATCTGGTTGATCTTTCCTGATTTTTGCCGATTTTATTTGCTCGGATTGGGATTGTTTTGAGTAATTTTTTAGCCAAAAAAAAGACTGGTGAACGGCAATTTGTCACCGAAAAAATTTAAGAATAAACGACAGGTATAGCGGTTACGATCTGGATGAATTACAGAGGTTTTCTGGATTCCCGCCTGCGCGGGAATGACAGAGAATGCAGCAGATTTGTAGGGTGGGCATTGCCCACAATGAAACATATATAGATTTGTAGGGTATGCATTGCCCACTATGAAACATATATAGCGGTTAAATCCAAGATTGGCCTAAGTCAAATTGATTTAAATGGTTTTGGCAGCGGATTAATCGATTTTTTTTCGCTTGTTAGTCAGTAGCCGGATTAGTTGCGATCGCTTTTTGGTTAAATAATTCAGTTAAAAATAGTAGATTCCCCCGATCGCGGGTACAAGAAACGCGGGTTGTGTATCCAGGAAAGTCTCAGAAAGGCTTTTTTTGATGGTCACTGGGTCGATCGCGTCAACCGGCCTTAAATCACAGCTAATTGGCAGTAGCTAATAGGCAGTTAAGATAATAGTCGTTTATACTTATAATAACTCTACAAAATTCGAGCGTCAAAGGTTAAAATTTTATTAAATGTTTTGGCTCGATGCGGCTTGAGTTCTCTTGCTGGCGCTTTCTTGCTAAGGCCAGTTGCCCCTGATAAATCGTCCCAGGCGATCGGCCAAATATCTGCGATCGATGTTTACCGTCATCTCATCCGTTGCCAAATCCGTT
>NZ_LIUQ01000043.1:0-8779 GCF_001276715.1 Planktothricoides sp. SR001
CCTGAACGAATCGCACTAACAAATAACAAGTAACAGACAACAAATAACCGTCAGGTTCCGATCGCTGTTGTTTCCGAGTGAATCGAAGATAAGCACTTTTTAATCGTATCCGTGAGCAGCGATCTATTCAACGCAGTTTCATCAATGATGGCATTGAGAACATTGGCATCAGTCAAGTTGACCTTACTCATACAAGCCCGCGTAAAATTGGTCTTGGATAAATTCGCTTGATTCATGTCAGCCCCGGTCAAATCGGCGCCGGTCAGGTTAGCCCCGCTGAAATTCGCGCCTCTAAGCTTGGCCTCTCGGAGATTGCAGGCGACCAATTTTGCTCCTTGTAGATTAGCCGCACTGAGTTTGGCGTTCATCAGATTCACGCCATTTAACTCCACTTCTTGAAGATTCACGCCATTTAAATAGGCGCCACTGAGATTCACCCCATGAAGCAGGGCGCCATCCAGTTTTGCCCCACTTAAGCGGGCACAATAGAGATTGGCCCAGCGCAAGTCGGCGCCCCGCAAATCGACCCCCCGTAGGTTAGCCCCTTGAAGATTGGCACTACAAAGGTTGACATCCCGCAGATCGGCTCCCCGCAGATTCGCCCCGGTTAAATTCGCGCCACTCATTTGGGCTCCCATCATCAGGCTTTTGATCAATAAAGCCCCACTAAGATTTGCTTTGGTCAAATCGCTGTTAATGAATTGACCGTCATTCATTTTAATAAAACTTAAATTGGCTTGGGTTAAAGACGCCTGATTGAGATTAGACTTAGTGAGGAAGGAACGAGAAAGATCCGCCCTGGTTAGGGTTGCGCCAGTTAGGTTAACCTGGATCAAAGAGACATGGCTTAAGTTGGCTCCGTCGAGATGGAGATGACTAAATTCTCTGTGTCCTTTTTCGTAAAGTCTTAGCAAATGATTAATGTTCATTTCTCCTCGGTGATTAGGTTTTATGGAGGTTTGCGGTTGGGCTAAGGGGACAGTCCTTAGCCAATGAGCGATCGCTGATGACAATTTCTCTGAACTTGTTTCGTGAAGATGTAGCAATTCTGAAAAATTTCGGTTCTATATGGGTTCTTTAAAAGCTGAAGTCTCTAAGGAGATGAAAGCCCGATCTGGAACATTGAGTCGGTTATTGTCTGTTTCAAACGCATAAATCATCAGGTGCGATCGTACAGATATCATGGCTCAAGCCTCTAGCCCTGCCTTAAATCCTCTTGATATGTATTGTACATTAAATTTCTTTAGATTTTTTAAAGAATTACATATTTTTATAAAGATTTTTATCAAAAACTATCGGCGAAGGACATCACAGAATGTTTGAAATTGTAACTCGGCTGGTAATTTTAGTTTTACTGGCTTACTTAATTTGGTATGTATTGGTTCAATTGGTGCCACAAGTCAACGTTAAGTGGCTGCTGCCCATTTTGCTATTTGTTTTAATCATCTTAGGAATTGTTTTTCCCAACGATCAGTCGATATCTACCATTTGGAGTGTGATTTCATTTCCTTTAAAGCCCATTGGGTTATCTGTGGTATTATTAATTATTATTACGACTAAAGCCCAAGAAAAAAATGTTCCTAAAAATCTCAAGTATTTGGTAGTTTCATTACTAATTATTGTGCTTTTTTCTAGTGTAAATTGGATTTCTGAAAGACTAGAATATTCGATTATTCGGTCAAATCTTAATCATGCACAAATCTGCCCCAATAATCCTAATTATACCGCCCTGCCTAATCAAAGTAGATTGATTGTGATGTTGGCCAATAGCGTCACGGAACCCGGAGGTGCTTATCAACCAGGCCAGCAAATATTTGAGATGAGCGATCGCCTGTTGCAAACCTCCCAAGAATACCAGAGAAATAGGCCGGACAGCGTACTGATCGCTTCGCGAAAAAAACCGGCATCAGAAACCGAAAGAATTCCTTCAGAATTTGACCTGATTAGAGATCAATTGATTACCCTAGGAATTGCCCGGGCTGATATATTTGATTTAAACCAAATATTTGACAACACATTCAACGTCAAACAAACCAGTGAAGCGATTAATGTCTATATTCAATCTCGCGGAATCAGTAATTATCAGGTAATTATCATCTCTTCGCCCCTTGATGTCGGACGAGTTAAGTTAACCTTAGAAAAAACTTTGAAAGTTAAGCTTGGGCAACGAAGCGAAACAATTACGGTGATTCCCAGCGCCTGGAATTTATCTAATAAATTCTGTCCAAAACAACCACGATATCCTGACTTATTTGATTTAATTCCCAGTGATTCTAGTGTATTACGCAGCAGTCAGGTTGTGGATGAGTTTTTGACCTCTAGTTATTATTTCCTGCGGAATTGGTTAGCTCCCTGTTCTGATTGTTGGGATGCCGTGCCTCAAAGCTTCTAATCCAGAAAATTTCTGCTCAGTCCTGCCGATCCAGTAGGGGCTATCCAACGGATATCCCCGATTGATGATGGATAAAGATGATGGATCAACATGATGGATAAAGATGATGGATAAAAATGTTAGCATAGAAAAATGTTCTGATTTGTAGACTAAGTAGAGAACTGAGATGTTTATTGATGAAACCATCGGATTATCTCATATGTTAGATGCGGCGAAAGAAGCGGTTTTTTTAGCGCGAAATCGCCAAAAAACCGACCTGCAAATTAATCGAATATTGGCAAGCTCAATGGTGGAATGCTTGGAACTCATTGTCGAAGCAGCGGTCAATATTTCCCCGGAACGCCAAGCCCAGTTATCAGGGATTCCTTGGCAAAAAATTATCAGCATCAGAACTTATTTAAATCAAACAGATTTCGAGATTAATTTAGATATCATTTGGGAAATCGTCACCAAAGACTTGCCGCTCTGGATTAATCACCTCGATTCAATTTTGGCTAATGACCAGAAGGGATTCCGAAGCCACTGCGATCTTGGGGGTTCCCCAAGTAAAGAAGCCACTGCGGTGAGCCGGTGTGGTCTTGGGGGAAACCCCCATGAACAACTGGCGAACCATGAACGGGTCTTGGGGTCTCCCCAAGTAGAGAAGCCAGTGCGGTCTTGGGGTCTCCCCAAGTGAAGAAGCCACTGCGGTCTTGGGGTCTCCCCAAGTAGAGCAAGTGGCGTCAAGTGGCGTCAAGTGGCGTCAAGTGGCGTAGATTTAAGCTATTTTGATTGAATTTATCTGATGAATCAGGTGAATATCTAGCAAAATTCCATCACCCCTGGCAAATGCATGATAATTTCCCTGGATTTAATCTAAATTTAAAAATTTCTTCAAGATGTCTTGAAGTTGCGTAGTCACTGCTTCAATCGATCGGGATGCATCTACTCGCATAATCCGCTGAGGATTAGCTTTCGCTAAGGCTTGGTAGCCAGTTTGAATCCGACGATGAAATTCAATGTTTGCTTGCTCAAAACGATCAAGGGTGCTGCGTTTTTTGGCTCTGGCTAAACCAATTTCTACATCAATATCTAGCCAGATCGTCAGGTCGCTGGTCAGTCCGTTGGTCGCTAATTGATTAATTTGTGAAATTAGTTCTAATGATAAGCCTCGTCCATAGCCTTGATAAGCCACAGTAGAGTCGGTGTAGCGATCGCACAACACCATTGCCCCGGCTGCTAATTGCGGTTTAATCCAGCCTTCGACGTGCTGGGCGCGGTCTGCCGCATACAATAATAATTCAGCCCTTTCTTGCATTGGTTCCCCGTCCCGGTGGGCCAATAAAATTTGTCGCAGTTCCCCACCGAGTTGAGTCCCTCCTGGTTCGCGAGTGATGACCACTTCTTTGGGCCATTGGGGGGATAACCATTGCTGTAACCGTTGCAGTTGGGTGGTTTTGCCGCTGCCTTCCACCCCTTCTAAAACAATAAATTTTCCGGGCATTATTCCCTGACTTCCATATGAACTACCCCGCTGTATAGACGGACGGGGTTTCTAAATTCCCATCCGAATTACGACAAGATTTTTGACGTTTCTTCTGCCCAAGTTGCCGCATCGAACCAGTATGCTTACGCTTTCCAGTCAAATTGCTAGAGCTTAGACATCTACAGTCTTCGAGGCTCGTTCCAAGCCCCGGTTGCTTCAACGTTGCAACATTATACATGACCATCACAGAACCTTTATCGCGAGGTATTTCAAACCCACAAGCATCGCAGGTATGATATCGATTTGATAACTCTGCCCAATGCTTATGAACTGCCCCGCACTCAGGACATCTCTGTGATGGTTTTATTTGTTTTGTAGGTAGCATTAGCATCAAACCACCTTTCTGTTCGATTTTGTCAGCAATCATTTTATTGAGCGTTCCAAAACCAACTGAAAGGATGGATTTATTCAATCCAGATTTTTGCTTTTTACGTTTACTACCCTTTTTAGCTTTGCGCGTCATACCTTTGGTATTAAGTTGCTCACTCACGCCGATGTCATAACGATTAGCAATCTCTGACGTGACTTTATGTTGCCAATCTGAACGCTGGTTAGCAACTTTTCTTTGTAGCTTAGATATTTGTTTCCTATCTTTCTTCCAGCGTCTAGAACCTTTAACGTTTTTGTTCCTGTTTGGCGCAACTTTACGGCGCAAAGCCTTAGATTTCTGCTTGATTACCCGTTCCACTTTTTGAGTGAAACGGGGATTTTCTATTTCGATAAAACTCTCTCCATCGTAGAGAGTTATAGCTGTTTCAGTTCCCAAATCAAAAGCAATGATTGATTCATAACTCAAGTCTGATTTTGAACCAAATTTAGATTCAACGGTGGGAAGCTCAACGGTTATGGATGCAAACCATTGATTTCTGCTTGGTTTATACACAATGGTTAAAGTAGTAAGAGTTCCCCACTGTTTAGCTTGGCCACGCATTTTAATCGTGATACCTAAATCATTAAGGGTAACGTTACCATTCTTGCCATTACTGTTAACTTTCCACCCGGATTTAGCTGGATAAGTCCAGCCAGAGTAGTCACGAATTGATTTAAACTTAGGCAATCCCCTCAAACCTTGAAAGAATGCACCATAAGCTAAATCAACCCGTTTCACTGTGGCTTGCAAGGATTGGGAGTGGATATAAGCGAATTCAACCCATTCTTTTTTGAAATCTGGTAGACAATTCTGCTGTTCAAAATAAGTGACATTTTTCTTATTCGCTCTCCACTCATAGCGACGGTGAGCAACGCAAGCATTATACAAGTAAGCATGATGGCGACGCGCTTCAAATAATTTGTTTTCTTGGGTTTTATTTGGGTACAGTCGAAATGTCTGTCGTCTTGTGGCCAAGCGTTGCTCACCCCCTTTGGTTTGTGACTAGCATTTTAGTCTACAATTACTGTAGCACAATTGCCGAACATGACTAGAAAATTCTATGACTAATCTAGGTAGTGGAGCGCACGTTGTTTTCTCCATTCACCTGCACATCGTTTTTGTAACCAAGTACAGACGTAAAGTGCTTACTAAATCTATGATTTCGGATATGAAGGGGGTTTTTGAGCGACAAAACGCGGTCAGACCCCGCGCCGGTTTCCGGCGCTAGGGAACGCTGACCAAGAGAACGGCAAATTCATCAAAGCTAGAAGATTGCAACGGAGAACCCGATCGTGTTCATCGGTTGGTAGACTTGCATCCAGACAACAATATCTCCAATCTAGTGGCATCTCTAAAATCTGCAAGTAGTAGAGTCTTGAGAGAAAAGTACAAGTCAGAAATTGATAAGTATTATTGGGGTAAGGCTTGCATTGTGGCATGATTCTAAGTGTATCGTTTCCTGTGGCGGCGCTCCATTACAAATAGTCAAAGATTATATTTGTAACCAATCAGGCGGTAGATTGGAAAAGTTAGGCGGTACGACCCCCTAACTTTTCCCCGCTATCCATCCCCACCCTATAGAGGGATGGGGAATTTCGCGGTTTTGTTAAAATAATTTCACCCCCCCTTTGACCGCCCTCAAAAAATATTGAATAGTTAACTTACCACAAATTGTATAAATCAGATGAATGCGATCGCTCAAGAACTTACTCAAGAACTGACTCAACAACTGGAAAACATTGTCGGTGTAGGGGCTGTCAGCCCTTGGCAACCGGAAAACTTATTCCTGGATCCGCCACCAAGCTGCATTGTTTATCCCCAAACCCCAGAACAACTGGGAACAGTTGTCAGCCTTGCCAGACAAAACCAATGGCGGATCTTGCCCTGTGGTTCCGGCAGCAAACTGCATTGGGGCGGTATTCCCAAAGATATCAATATAGTAGTTAGTACCGCACGGATGAATCAACTAATCGATCATGCCAGTGGGGACTTGACGGTGACGGTACAAGCAGGGATGAAATATGCCGAACTGCAAAAAATTTTAGCGGCTACGGGGCAATTTCTCGCCCTCGATCCCAGTTACAGCGATCGCGCCACTATTGGGGGCATTGTTGCCACTGCTGACACTGGATCCCTGCGACAGCGTTATAACAGCGTCCGCGACCAATTACTCGGTATTTCCTTTGTCCGGGCTGATGGTCAGCTTACCAAAGCCGGGGGAAGAGTCGTCAAAAATGTAGCGGGATATGATTTGATGAAATTATTAACCGGATCCTTCGGCACATTAGGGATTATTTCCCAAGTGACATTTCGCCTCTATCCCCTGCAAGCCGCGTCCCAAACCGTTTTATTAACTGGTGACTCTGCTGCCATTAATCAAGCCAGTCAAACGGTGCGTTCTTCCGCTTTAACCCCCGTTGCCTTAGATATTCTTTCCGCCTCAATTGTCGAAACCTTAGATATAGGTAGCGGTATGGGATTATTGGCCAAATTTTCTAATGTCCCAGAAAGTGTCGCCGAACAATCTGAACGATTATTAGCCGTAGGAGAAAAATTAGGCTTAAAGGGAATTTCCTATAGCAACGACTCGGAAGCTACTTTATGGCAACGATTGAAAAAAATCATTGAAGAAAATGATTCAAATGAGTCAATTTTATGCAAAATAGGAGTAAGACCGACGGCAGCGGTAGCCACTATAGAAAAAGTTCAAGGGTTTGGGGTAATTCATGCCAATAGCGGCTTAGGTCGCTTACGGTTATCGGAGGAATCGGCCTCTAAATCTGTATTATTAAATTTGAGAAAAATTTGTGAAAATCATGCCGGATTTTTGACAATTTTATCGGCATCCCAAGAATTGAAACAACAAGTCGATATTTGGGGATATTCTGGTAATGCTCTCCCACTGATGCAAGGGATTAAACATCAATTCGATCCGCAGAATGTTTTAAGCCCGAATCGATTTATCTGCGGCATTTAATTGATAATTGATGATTGATAATTATAAAACATCAACAAAAGAATCCCTACCCAAAGAATCCCTACCCAACAACAAACAACCACCAACAAATCAAATATGCAAACATCAGAAAATCGAACGATCGCCGAAAATGCCGAAAAGAAAGTAATTCAGGAAAACGGATTTGATGCGAAACATCCGCCGGATCCGAGTTTAATTGATACTTGCGTCCATTGTGGATTTTGTTTATCTACTTGTCCCAGTTATCGGGTGTTGGGTAAAGAAATGGACTCACCCCGTGGTCGCATTTATCTGATGGATGCGATTAATCAAGGAGAAGCGGATTTAAATCCGATTACTTCTCAACATTTTGATAGTTGTTTGGGCTGTTTAGCCTGTGTCAGCACTTGTCCTTCTGGGGTACAATACGGTGATTTAATTGCGGCAACTCGTCCCCAGGTGGAACGAAATGTCGAGCGATCGCTGCCGGATAAGTTGTTGCGGAATCTCATCTTTAATCTGTTCCCCTATCCTAACCGGCTAAAACCTTTATTATTTCCCCTTTATCTGTATCAAAAATTTGGGGGACAAAAGCTGGTCAGGTCTAGCGGGATTATGAAAAAAATCTCGCCCCAATTGGCGGCAATGGAGTCTATTTTACCAGAAGTAAATCTGAAGTCTTTAACCCAAGAATTGCCAGAAGTAATTCCGGCAAAAGGGGAAAAACGCTATCGGGTGGGGATGATTTTGGGCTGCGTACAACGGCTATTTTTCTCTCCAGTTAATGAAGCTACAGCGCGAGTTTTAACGGCGAATGGTTGTGAAGTGGTGATTCCCAAATCTCAAGGCTGTTGTGCGGCTTTACCCGCGCACCAAGGACAAGAAAATCAAGCCCAGGCGATCGCCCGTCAAATGATTGATAGTTTTGCCGATACTAACGTGGATTTTATCATTATTAATGCGGCAGGTTGTGGCCATACTTTGAAAGAATATGGTCATATTTTACAAGACGATCCAGACTATCGGGAAAAGGCGAAACAGTTTTCTAATCAAGTCCGAGATGTACAAGAATTTCTCGCGGAAGTAGGCTTAACCAGCAAACTTTCTCCCTTGACTGATGGGGAATTACCCATCGTTTATCAAGATGCGTGTCATTTATTACACGGACAGAAAATATCGGTGCAACCGCGTCAACTTCTTAAAAAAATTCCGGGGGTGACATTGCGCGAACCTATCGATGCTGCCTTATGTTGTGGTAGTGCGGGAGTTTATAATATGTTACAGCCGGAAGTTGCGGATGAGTTGGGACAGCAAAAAGCTGAGAATTTGGTGAATACTGGGGCTAAATTAATTGCTTCACCTAATCCGGGTTGTTCTTTACAAATTAAGAAACATTTGGAGTTACAGGGGAAAACTATGCCCCTTTATCATCCAATTGAGTTATTAGATTTATCCATTCGCGGAGAAAAAATTACCACGGGTTAAATTTAATTGATAGGGGAGTGGGGGAAGAGATGGTGTAGGGTGTAGGGTGTA
>NZ_LIUQ01000043.1:8855-39513 GCF_001276715.1 Planktothricoides sp. SR001
CCCCACACCCCACACCCTACACCCTACACCCCAAAAGCCCGATGGCGGCCGATGGCGGCCCCAACCAACAACCAACAACCAACCATCAACCAACAACCAACCATCAACCATCAACCATCAACCATCAATCCAATGGGAATTTGCCGCCGTTGCATGGTTTCAGTGAATAAGTCCGTGGATAGGGCTTGTTCGACTAACCAAACTCCGGGCTGTCGCAGTTTTCCCGCTAAGATTAGTTCGGCGATACTGCCGGTTCCTGCCCCGGCTGCGATCGCCGTATTTTTATGCACCATTGTGGCGATCGCTTTTGCCCGTTGACCGGCTTTGGTTCCCGACACCTCAGCCCGCATTGCCAGACCAACTCCGGTAAATTTATCGGTAATTTGAGTCATGGCATAGCTGACTTGAGATAAAAATTCAATAGTTTGGGGATTTTCTAGGATTTTCGGGGGCAATTTGGCCACCATCCCCGTGAGGTAATTATAAAAATCCGGGACAGACCCGAATTTGGTGACAACATTTTTCACCGGAAAGGTCAGGGGTAAGGTAGCGCCCTCAATGGTTTGGAACCAATAAACCCCAGCCCGACCATAAGGGGCAGGAAATTCGACGATTTCGCGTTCGCGAAGCGTCCCGGAGGGAATCGCTGTAAGGCTTGACCCGCTGCCATTGTCCGTCAATCCAAGCGTCAAAGGAATGTTGTAATTCCAAAGCCACTGCGGTCTTGGGGTCTCCCCAAGTAGAGAAGCCAGTGCGGTCTTGGGGTCTCCCCAAGTAAAGCACCTGGCGCCAAGTGGCGTAGAAGGTGGTTCGCATTACCGTGACTCCAGCGCCCCCAGACCCCGCGACCACATAACTAAGATGAATACTTTCTGCTTGGTCTAACTGTTCTACTGCTTGTCGGGTCATGCTGTTGGAAATTCCCGGAAAGACCCCACTACTGACGTTCGCGAAGCGTCCCGGAGGGAATCGCCGTTACCCCAGCGGCGATCGCCTGTTCTTTCAGGGCTAAGGCTTGGTGACAAAATTGGGGATCGTCGCACACATCTATATAATTAACTCCCTGTTCAATGCAGGTTTGTAATACCCTTCGATCCCGGTAGCTAAACGGCCCCGCACAGTTGATGACTAAATTATGGCCAGCGATCGCAAGAAAGCAGTTGCCCGCGATCGGCTAAATCCAATGCTAAAACGGAGAAATCCCCCACCCCGGGCGCAATGGCTTTTCGGCCAGTCACGGTAATCTCCGCGTCGGTATGTTGGGCAATATCCTGGGCTACACAACTGCCAATTCTGCCGGTGCCCCCGATAATTAAAATGCGATCGCTCATAGCTGACTAATATCCTGAGAAAATCGGTTTTGAGATGCTCATCCTAGGAAATATCCACAGGATCACTTATGATTTCTATCTAATTAAGCTACAATCAACCTGACCACCGTTCGCGATTCTCTTTTTTAGCGATGAATAAAGCATCGGATTTAAAATTAGCGCCCAAAAAGCCCGGTTGTTGATTTTTTCCTGATTATTCCAGGCACCAATTCAGATAAATTAAACCAGAAATATTAACACGCATCACCTAGTTGTGAATGAATTTTCTAGAAACTCCGCTGAAAACAAGCACGTTAGTTGATATACTCCGATACAGGGCATTGCATCAACCGGATCAAATTGCCTATCGCTTTTTAGTTGACGGAGAAACGGTTTCCGTCGATCTGACTTATCAAGAATTAGCACAACAAGCCCTGGCGATCGCCAGCCAATTGCAACAGTTTTGTCAACCGGGAGACCGGGCTTTATTGCTTTACCAACCGGGAATCGAATATATTAGCGCCTTTTTTGGCTGTCTATTTGCCGGAGTGGTGGCAGTCCCGGCATATCCGCCACGGCCAAATCGTTCCCTATCCAGAATTCAATCAATTTTGACCGATGCACAGGCGGCGGTTGCCCTGACCACCACATCGATTTTTTCCAGTTTGGTCCAAAGGGTAGCGGATGCCCCGGAATTGGAAACTCTGGGATGGTTGGCGACGGATCAAATCGATCCTATTCAGGCAAACTCTTGGCAAGACCCACGGGTAAATAGTCGTCACCTGGCTTTTCTGCA
Organism: Planktothricoides sp. SR001; assembly: GCF_001276715.1. GTDB lineage: Bacteria > Cyanobacteriota > Cyanobacteriia > Cyanobacteriales > Laspinemataceae > Planktothricoides > Planktothricoides raciborskii. The sequence continues at coordinate 10,962 of NZ_LIUQ01000043.1, forward strand.
ATATACCTCTGGGTCTACGGCCACCCCCAAGGGAGTGATGATCTCTCACCAAAATTTACTCCATAACCTAGAGGCGATCGCCCATTGTTTTGGACATTCGCCCCAAAGTCGCGGCGTGATTTGGCTGCCCCCCTATCACGATATGGGCTTAATCGGTGGCATCTTGCAACCGCTTTATGCCGGATTTCCCGTGGTCTTAATGTCCCCATTAGTCTTTCTTCAAAGTCCATTTCGTTGGCTGCAAGCGGTGTCCCGGTATCAAGCCACCACCAGTGGCGGGCCGAACTTTGCTTATCAACTTTGTATTAATAAAATTACCCCAGAACAGAAACAAACCCTGGATCTCAGTTCTTGGGAAGTGGCTTTTAACGGGGCAGAACCGATTAACCCGGAAACTTTAGAACAGTTTGCGACTACCTTTGCCGAATGCGGGTTTCGGCGGGAAGCTTTTTATCCTTGTTATGGCATGGCGGAAACCACTTTAATTGTTTCCGGGGGCGCAAAAACTGCCCTACCGATTTATCAAACCCTGGAAGCGGAGGCATTAGAGAAAAATTGGGTTGTCCCGGTATCCCCAGAATCCAATCCAGAGTTAACCACTCGGACCCTAGTCGGTTGCGGTCGGCAAATTCCCTATCACCAAATCGCGATCGCCCATCCAGAAACCCTGACCCGATGTACTGCCGGGGAAGTCGGTGAAATCTGGATCAAAGGCCCTAGCGTTGCCCAAGGTTACTGGAATAAAACCGAAGAAAGCCGTCACGCTTTTGGTGCTTATTTAGCAGATACCGGGGAAGGCCCGTTTCTGCGAACTGGGGATTTAGGGTTTTTGGACAATGACGAGTTATATGTCACTGGACGACTCAAAGACCTGATTATTGTTAACGGTCATAACCATTATCCTCAAGATATTGAACGCACCGTAGAACACAGTCACCCAGCCATTCGCCCCACTTGTTCGGCGGCGTTTTCTGTGGAAATTGATGGGGAAGAACGGTTAATTATTGTGGCTGAAGTCGAACGGCGTTATCGACAGCGTAAGCGACAAGCTGCGCTCTCATCAGAAGATCCTTCCCAGCACTATTCCTGGGAGGTAAAGGCGGTGATACAATCGATTCGGCGATCGGTTTCATCCCATCACGATCTCCAGGTTTATCAGGTATTCCTGATTAAGTATGGCAGCATTCCCAAAACGTCTAGCGGAAAAATCCAGCGCCATGCTTGTCGAGCCAATTTTCTGGCTGGCACCTTGGATGTTGTGGAGGAATAGGTCGCAGTTCCGGGATCATGCGATTGGGGGTTTTCTCATGTCTTTGCTCACACAGTACCAAACGGCTCAAGCACTGGAATTGCATCTGGGCGATCCGTTAAATCCAGAGAATTTATTTTCTTTCCAGCATTGCATAGAGTTGGATGAGCAAGATGCCTATCCAGAAGATATTTGTCAGTTGTTGTCTGATTGGAATGTAGATTTGTATTATATTCCCGCTGCTTACGGGGGAAAACTCAAATCTTTTGAAGAGGTTCTGGCAATTTCCCGTGTGATTGCCCGACGAGACTTAACAGTGGCGATCGCTCATGGAGTGACTTATTTAGGCGCAACCCCCGTTTGGCTTGCCGGTAGTGATGAGCAAAAGCAAACAATCGCTCAACGGATCAAAAATAAGGAAAAAATTTCCTTTGGTTTAACGGAAAAAAATCATGGGAGTGATATTTTAAGTAGTGAAACTGCTGTAGAAGTGCTGGAAAATGGCTATTTATTATCCGGCGAAAAATGGCTGATTGGCAATGCTACTCTGTCTACGGCTTTAACGGTTTTTACCCGCACAAATCCCAAAGGTGGACCACGTGGATTTTCCGTTTTTTTAGTGGAAAAAGATAAGTTATATCCCAACTCTTTCAGTCATCTGAATAAAATTAAAACTCATGGAGTGCGCGGGGCGAATATTGGTGGGGTCAATTTTCAAAATAGCTTTTTGCCTGCCAATGCTTTAATTTCTACTCCCGGATCCGGTTTAGAAATTATTCTTAAAGCTCTCCAAGTTACCCGGACTTTACACGCTGGGGCTGCCCCTTCATTGGCTCAAGCGGATACGGCTTTAAGAGTTACTTTGGATTTTGTCTTTTCCCGCCATATTTATGGCAGCACCGTTTGGGATATTCCTCACGCTCGTAAAACTTTAATTGAGGCTTTTGTAGATATTTTATTATGTGAATGTGTTTCTTTAGCAGCGGTGCGATCGCTTCATGTCGCTACCGATCAAATGAGTTTATTTTCATCGATTATTAAATACTTTGTTCCCACTACCGTTGAACAAGTAATTCAGCGCATATCGGCGGTTTTAGGGGCGCGTTACTATTTACGCGAAGAACATTGGTATGGCATTTTCCAGAAAATAGTTAGAGACCATTCAATTATCAGTGTATTTGATGGTTCGACCGCAGTCAATTTACACGCGATCGCCCTCCAAATTCAGCAATTAGCCACCTATCATGTCCAAACAAATATTGCAGAAAATCCTGGCATTCGTGAAAAAATCAGCACCATCTTTAACTTAGAAAAACCTCTGCCAGATTTTGAACCGAATCGGCTGGAAATGTATAATCGAGGCCGAGATGATATTTTACAAGGAATTGAATTAGCTGAAGCGGATTTAGCCGACCTGCCGATTAATTCAGAAGCAGAATCTCAAGTGATAGATCGAATTATGAATTTAACTAATCTACTCAACCAACTAATTCATATTCAAAATAAATTTTTAGTCGAGCAAGGAATTGCTTACACCCCCAAATATAGCAAATCTAGCCAACTATTTGATTTAGCCAAAACTTACTGTATTTTACATACAGCAGTGGCTTGTCTGCAAATGTGGCTGCATAATCGGAAAACTTTAGACTCATTTTTTGCCAATGGGGAATGGCTGGTGATTTGTTTGACCCGGTTGCTGGAAAAAATCCAACCTTCTTTGGATTCTGCCCCAGAGTCTTACTGGGAAAATATGGGCAATCACTTGGTAAAATTATATACAGAAAACAAAATGTTTTCTATTATTCCCTTTGACTTAGCCACTTCATCAACTATTTAGAATGCTGGAATAAATCCAAAAAGAGAAAAAAACCGGGACTCGCTGTTGTGCTAATTACAGTTAACTGTTGTTGCCAAAAAGAAACCCGGTTTCTGGAGTTGGGGGGATCGGAAGTCGCGCAAAAATAGACTGACCGAAATAAACTGATCGAAATTTTCAGCATCAAACCCTGGGTGTAGGTAGGTGGGATAGGTGGCAATCGATCGATTGCCCCTAGGGTGATCGTGTCTGTGTTTGGGAAAAGATTCGGGACTCAGGCTGATTTACCATAAAACTGCACGGCAAATGTTATAAAAAAATTAAATAAAAATAAAATTACAGTGAATAGCCGGACTCTTGATCTAGCGATCTTTACCCAAGGTCGAGTTGAAACCTGTCTGGGTTTCTCCCGCGTACTGAACCGTCCGCCCTTTCAGGGTGCGTGAAGCGATCGCGATGTTGCTCCGCAACGCCTTGCTTGCTGCGATGTTGCTCCGCAACGCCTTGCTGCGATGTTGCTCCGCAACGCTACCGCGATGTTGCTCCGCAACGCGATCGCCAGATCGCGCTTAGTCGCGAATCGCCAAGGAACTACCCAAAACTAAGCCAACGTCTTAGTTTTCCCAGGAGGAATTTTTGCCCAAGGGAGAAAGGGAGAAAGGGAGAAAATGTTCTGTAACCGTTAAAGATAGGCATTTTGATTGCTTTGTCAATCGCTTTTATGCCTATAATCAATGCCTAATTTTTGCTCTGGATTTTTGCTCTGGATTTTTGCTCTGGATTTCGTTTACTCCGAAGGGCTGATCCGAAAGTAGTGAGTAGACCTGTTGCAAAATTCTTATGTATTCCCCCTTTGATCCGCCATCGGTTGGGGGGATCGAGATATTTATGAAAGCAAGAGGTCTAGTATGTAGTGAGTATATTTTCGCAAGTTACCTCGCTACTTTTATGTCTTCATGGCAAAATAACCATCATGCTATTTCTGGGCGGAATAGCCCCGATCGGAAAACTATCGCTAAATTAAAGAGGCGATCGTCGAGCGATCGTCGCTGGCATCTTGTACGAGGCTATTGTGTAACCTGAAATCCGGGTGAGCATTGGCAAGACCTTTTGAGTCGATTGAACAGAGGAGTGAACCATGAAATTGTTAAACCAGTTAAACCAGTTAAGCCAACAAAACATCAACAAAAAAGCTACGAAATCAGCCACTCTCGTACCGAAGGGAGCGTCAAAATCTACCGCGCAGTCACCGGATGACGTTTATGATGCCACAGCGATTACTAGCTGGTTAGTGACTCAATTGGCCGAACGCTTGGATCTGCCCGTTGAAGAAATAGAGATCCACAAAGATTTTACTGAATATGGCCTGAATTCGATCGAGGCGGTTAACCTGTCTGGGAATCTGGAAAATTTCCTCGGACGGAGGCTCGATCCCACTCTGCTGTGGGATTATCCTAATATTCAGGCTTTGGCGTTGTATTTGGCGAATCAAGATAGACCCCAGACTCCCGATGACACAAATGGGGCAGCCACAAACGGACTGATGGCAAATGGGGCACCTAGTATGGATGAATCCAGTGATGACGTTCCCGAACAATATTATCGGTTCGATCGCTTCCCGGAATATCGCAAACTCAAAGGTCAATTAGAGCAAATTACCCAGTTAGGGCTGAGAAATCCCTATTTTAATGTCCAAGAACGAGTCTGTAATGATACCACTGTGATTGGTGGTCGCGAACTGATTAATTATTCCAGCTACAACTATGTGGGAATGTCCGGGGATCCGATGGTGTCCCAAGCGGCGAAAGAGGCGATCGATCGCTATGGCACTTCGGTTTCTGCCAGCCGAATTGCTTCCGGGGAAAAACCCCTGCACCGAGAACTGGAAAAAGCCGTTGCGGAGTTTGTTGGCGCTGAGGATAGTATTGTTTACATTGGCGGTCACAGTACCAATGTCAGCACTATTGGCCATCTGTTTGGCAAGAATGACCTGATTGTTCACGACTCCCTCAGCCACAACAGTATTATGCAGGGGTGTATTCTTTCCGGCGCCACGGCGATCGCTTTTCCCCACAATGACTACGTTGCTCTGGAGTCTATTCTGGGCGATCGACGCCACCGTTACAACCGAGTCTTAATCGTGATCGAAGGAGTTTACAGCACGGACGGGGATATTCCTGAACTGCCCAAATTCATCGAACTGAACAAACGCTATAAAACCTTGCTCATGGTAGATGAAGCCCATTCTATCGGTGTTTTGGGAAAACATGGCCGGGGGATTGGGGAAATGTTTGGGGTTAATCCAGCGGATGTGGATTTATGGATGGGGACGTTCAGCAAATCTTTTGCTAGTTGTGGCGGCTATATTGCCGGTTGTAAAGAACTGGTCGAATACTTGAAATACACCGCCCCAGGCTTTGTTTATAGTGTGGGAATGTCTCCGGCAAATACGGCGGCGGCCTTAGCTTCTTTACAAGTCCTGCAAGCGGAACCCCAACGAGTCGCCATTCTCCAGCAACGCGCCAAACTGTTTTTAGATTTAGCGCGGCAACGGGGACTCAACACCGGCATGAGTGCCGGTTCGCCGGTGATTCCGATTATTGTTGGGGAGACTTATAAATGTATTAAGTTGTCTCAGGCCCTTTTCGATCGCGGTATTAATGTGCAACCCTTGGGCGCACCGAGTGTCCCGGAAGGAACTGCCCGCTTGCGTTTCTTTGTCACCTCGACTCATACCGAAGAACAAATCCGTTCTACGGTGGATATCCTGGCGCAAGAATGGGCAAAACTTGAAACGGCTGATGCAATGAGCGCTTAAATTTTAAGAGGGTGTAGGGTGTAGGGTGTAGGGTGTAGGGTGTAGGGGAAGAGGGGGAAGAGGGGGCAGGGGGGGAAGAGGGGGAAGAGGGGGAATATTTTTCTCTTCTGCTCCTCTGCTCCTCTGCTCCTCTGCTCCTCTGCTCCCCTGCTCCCCTGCACCCCTGCACCGATGGCGGCCGATGGCGGCCGATGGCGGCCGATGGCGGCCGATGGCGGCCGATGGCGGCCCCAACCAACAACCAACAACCAACAACCAATAACAAATGAATTTTAATAATTCACACGCTATTATTACAGGTGGTTCTAGTGGCATTGGTAAAGCCACCGCTAAACTTTTAGCCAGCAAAGGAGCAAATATTTCCATTATTGCCCGGACAGAAAGCATTTTGGCTGAAGCTAAAACGGAAATTGAAGCCGCCAGCGTTAATAGTAATCAGCAAGTTGTTACTATTGCCGCTGATGTTTCTCACCGCGAAGACATAGAAGCAGCTATTCAAAAAGCGATCGCGCAAAATGGCCCGGTTGATTATTTAATTACTTCTGCGGGAATTGCCCAGCCCGGATATTTTCAAGACCAGGCGATCGAAATATTTGAACAAACAATGGCCATTAATTATTTTGGCACCCTTTACGCAATTCGGGCCGTTGTCCCGCAAATGTTGGAACGGAAAAAAGGGCATATTGTGTTAGTTTCCTCTGGGGCGGGATTAATTGGTATTTATGGTTATACCACCTATTCCCCGACTAAATTTGCCTTACGGGGATTAGCCGAATCTTTGCGTGGGGAAATGAAGGTTTATGGGGTTAATGTTTCGATTGTTTATCCCCCCGATACGGACACCCCCCAATTGGTTGCCGAAAATAAAACTAAGCCGGAAGAAACTAAACGAATTACTGCCACCGCAGATATGTGGACAGCGGCAGGAGTTGCCCAAGAAATCGTCCAAGGAATTGAGAAAAAAGTATTTGCGATCGCCCCTGGGTTAGAAATTTCCTTACTGAATCGACTGCATAGTATTCTCGGCCCTGGGATTAACTGGTACTTTGATCGCATTGTATCACAAACTAGACAAAAATAGCAACCAAAGCAACCGGATTTCTGGGTTAAATTTGGCAAGAAATTAGGGGTTTAAACCACAGAGACACAGAGAAACACAGAGGATTTCAAAATTTATACAATCCCCTCTGTGAACCTCTGTGTCTCTGTGGTTTACTTTTGCCCAACCTACAATACTACTAATTATGCGATCGATGGGGTACAATAAGAAATAGGTAAAGTTAAAGCAGGAGAAAACAATGACTATACAATTAACTGCCATAGTTACTCCAGAAGGAAAACTAGAGATTCCTTCAGAAATATTAAAACAACTTCAACCTTTGACCGAATATGAAATTTCTCTGACCGAAAATGAAATCAAATTGACCAAAACTAAAAAAAATTAACCTTAGATGAATTATGGCAACGAGTGGATGAAGCAGGTCTCGACCCAGAACAACCTAGTTTAGCAGAAATTAGTCAAGTCGTTAAAGAAGTTAGACAAGAATTATGGGGTAATCCATGAAAGTGGTTGTCGATGTTAATGTTTGGATATCAGGGTTACTCTGGGGAGGGGTTCCCCGTAAAATTATCCAACTGGCTCAAAATCATCAAATTATAATTTTTGCTTCTGAGGCTTTATTTAAAGAATTAGAAGCCACTTTAAGACGGACTAAATTTGACTCAAAAATTCAATCTCTCGGTTTAACAGTGGAAGATATATTGGATGCTGCAACAGAAATTATCAATTTTTGCCCTAATATTTCCATTGATGTCCCTGAGTTAAGAGATGTTAAGGATAATCATATTCTAGCGGCTGCTTTATCCGCTCAAGTTGAAGTTGTGATTACAGGCGATCGCGATTTATTTATTGGTTTTAGAGAATTTTGCCGGAATATCCATAATGAATCTTTACGATTTTGTGAATCTCTATTGTGATGATTAAAATAGACTTCTTGCAGAATTCTTAAAAGCCGTTCGCAGCTATGCTGCGGTGCGGAGCAGGCGGTTTTAAGGGTGGTTGGGGGGATCGACACCTTATCAAAGCGATGTTGTCTATTATGAGCGGACGTCGAATTCATTGCCAAAATGATTCAGGGTCGCTATATGAATAGGAAATAGTAAAAAAAACAACTCTCGACCCCGGACAAAGAAACCCGGTTTCTAGTGCCTCGAAAAATTAAATCCACCAAATGAAACCAAAGAAACCGGGTTTCTAATGCCTAGTTAGGGTGTGTTAGGCGGCAATTATTTCCGGGTAAAAATGTTAATTTTCGCTGCCGCCGTAACGCACCATATCAATAGTTTATTATGGGATTAAAATTGGGGGCTTTCGCATTGGCGGCGATAATTTTTCGGTTTAACCGAGAGATTTATCCGCCAATGCGAAAGCCCCTACATTGAATCAATTTGTTTAACTTCGGACAATGGTAGCCCCAAGGCTTCGGCTATTTGTTCATCGGTTAAGCCAAATTTCTTTAATTTGGCGATCGCTGGACTATGACCTTTATTTTTGCTACGGGATTTCTCAGCTTTTACAGGCGGATTATTATCAACAATATCCGAAGGATGTTTAGGGCAAATATTTATCGAACCAATAATGTTGCTATTGTTAGTATTAATACTTTCATTTCCAAAAGACAGATTTATATTTCCTTGCCGTTCCAGGATAGATTCAAGATTATTTTTAGTGACTTTTTCGCCAAAAATATTCGATAAAAGTTGCAATAGTTCATAACCCATATCCTTAACATGACCTGGGCTGAGATCGTAATTATCTGCAATATCAGCATACTTTTGTTGCTTTAGGGTTCCTTCAATAATTCCCCGCTGCAACTTATTTAAACGTTTGCCCGTATTGCGATGTACCACCTCATCGAGAAATTCCAAGACTGCGGCAATGTCCATGATCTGAGAGTTAACAGAACAGTGATTATTATACCCGTCTTTTTCCGTCTTTTGGTTTATATCCGTCTTTTTTCCGTCTTTTTTCCGTCTTTTCCCGTCTTTTTTGAAGTGGCAAAATTTCAGGTAATAAAACTTAAAAAAAGATCCGTCTTTTTCCGCTTTTCTTTGATGGGGCGATCGCTTTACCATAGGCAAAGGATATTTGTTACTTCACTCTTTGGGTCTGACAGTTTTATGTTGATGTCTGAAACCCCGCAAGATAAGTACGATCGCCTGAAACGGATTCCCAATTGGAAACAAGAAACCCTGGCTAATGCCAAAGTAGCGGTATTTGGCTGTGGTGCCCTGGGCAATGAGGTGCTGAAAAATCTGGCACTCTTGGGGGTCGGTCATATTTGGGCGATCGATTACGACACGATTGAAATCCATAATTTGACGCGATCGGTTTTGTTCCGCGAGTCCGACATTGGCAGACATAAAGCCGAAGTAGTCGCCGCAAGAGTTAAAGAACTCAACCCCGATACTCAAGTTTACCCCATTACTGGCAAATTTATGCATTTGGAGGTTAATCATGCAACCCAGGAATTCTTCTAGATTTTGGTTTATTCCAGGATTTCAGCAATTACATAAAGGCCAAACAATTCCTGGTATTGCTTGGTTAGTTGGGACTTTATTGGGATATTCCATAAATAGTAGTGGTGACATTGGAATTATTGTTTATTTAATTTATCTTTATTTGTACTGCAAAATTGAGGTTATAGACTTATGTAAAAGTATCTTGAAAGCTAAGTCTGTCGTAAAGCAATTTTTTAAAAAACAACGAATAGATAGAAATGACATAACCAATAATGCAGAAAATAAATCAAAAATAAAACCTGATACAGAAGAATCTTTCGATTTTCCTCACGCCAAAAACACAATCGGATGTATGGTTTCTTTGATTGACGACTATGTACTCATAAAAAAAGGTAAAAAATTTCAATTTTTAAATTTTTTCGACCAAGATGCAAATAACGTAAAAATTCCCGTAGAATCGATTACATGTGTCAATTATAAAGCCAGTGGTATTATAGATGGAACCCTAGAATTTGTCTATATGGGATTTGTGCCAAAACTCAATCAAGTCAAGCATGCTCAAGAAAACGTCATAACTTTTCGAGGAGAAGAATGCAATAAAACATTTTGGGAGTTCAAGGAAGTCGTTGAAAAAAGAATGCGCGAAATTCGTCGAGAATCCCTGAATCCACAAAAAAGTTCAACTTCAGACGAATTAAGCAAACTATCTGATTTGTATCAAAAAGGAGTTTTAACAGAGGAATAATTTATCATGCAAAAGAAAAAAATCCTGGGTATGTAATTTTTAGATCGTGATTAGAAAAGTTTGATATTGAGTTAAGTCGGTGAATATCTTTCCGCTAAAAAGAAAATCGTCAATAAAAGTGGGCTTAATTTAAAATTCAATCTGTGCGATCGCCTCTTTTATGCCTAACTGTAGATACCAATAATAGGTGAAATATTCAAAATTTATTTCTACAGAAAATTAGGCGATCGCACCTCACCGATAACATCCTGAATTATCCAAGACAAATCTCTAAAAAGTGATTAAACACCTTAACCCCGTGATTCCAAATACCGGCAATAAAGATCGCGGATAAATTCAGCGGCAGTGGTCAATTTTCTAGGGACATAATCATCATTTCCCATCACCTGATAGCCGCAAGTTATCGCGGGTTGACGCCATAATTGTAAATGGTCTACGGGTGGGTCAGCATAAAAATTATCCCTGCTTTCTCCCAGGCATTTAATCCCAAAGGGGGCTGAACTCCAATGGGTAAAATAATCGTGACTTAAACGGTGGATGGGAAACTTGCCAAATAACGGAACTCCCCAACCATCTAAGGCGATAAATCCTTTTACATTGCCGCCCAATTCTTGCCAATTCTTCGCAGCCGCGATCGCCCCTACAACCCCCGCACTAAAACTGATAAATAGTAGCGGACGATCAGCTTTTGGGGTTAGATTTGCTTGCAAAAATTGGCTAACATGAAAAGGAGAATAAGCCGGTTGCTGATGGGCTGGAAATACTAAAATTTGTGCCGTTGAGGGGAAATGACACTGTTGCAAGAAATCGTCATTGAGTGCGCGATCGTGGTATCCGGGACAAATAATTAAAGGCATTATATATCATCCAGTAGGATTTTGATATTAAGCGACTATCTCAAAATAAGGTAAAAGCATCGTTCCCAGTTCTTGAATTAAAAGACAATCTGGCTGATGTTCCATTTCTGGTAACATAATTTCTTTAATAAAGTTACGATATGTCTTTCCTGGCACCAAATCAACTTCTTGATTTAATTTTTCAAATAAATTCTCAAAAGCTTCTTTGCCTCGAAAATATCTTTTGGCTTGGTCAAAATCAACCAAGCTAGGATTATTTAACCAGGTTTCCCAGTCTAATTCAGCTAAAGTATCCTCAAATCTGGAATTAATCTCTTCAATATGTTGACTACGGATTTCCGCTTGACAATTCTGCTCGATTGGTCGCAAAAACCAATTTTTTATGGCAGCTATATCTAAAATATCATCATTACTAACATTTTCTAGCTGAGGACAAATTTTATCGGTGTTAAATCGAAACTTTAAACACTCAATTAATTCATCTTTAATTTTATGCTGAAAATATTCCTTTAACCAATTGTCTAGCTGAGTTTTGCTCAGAATGGTATTTCTCCGTTTAAATAATTTTGGTTTTTTTGATGGGGAAGATGGTTGTCCTGATTGCCTGATTGGTAGTTGATTGAAAATTTCCGCAAGCATATCCGTTTCTTCTAATAAATAATTTTCCCATTCATGTCTGGGCCAACATAGTTCGCGAACCACATTGTTGTTGACTAAATTGTGATCGGTTGTTTGTTGCTTTCGCTGGATATCTTGTTCTCTTTTAAAGTCGCGATCGGTAATTGCCAAAACCGGGATTCTTTTGTGGACATTACTCTTTTCATAAATGAGTCTTGCCATAGCATTAAATGCCTGACTTCCTCCCACCGCGATTAAGTCAAAGTCAACATGAAAAATTTGGGATCTATTGATCAGTTGTCGAATGACTGTTTTCAGAAAAGGAATTTCTGGACTATTCGGCTGACCTTCGATGAGAATATATACTTTATTTCCGTAAAACTCCACTATTTTTCCTCCAATTTTCCTAAAGCGATCGTTTCTGAATCATAAAATAATTTCATAACTGCCGGAGAATGGGTAGTAAATATATATTGATTATTAGAAGAATCTTCTCGTAGCACATAAATTAATCTCTCTTGCCATGTGGGATGCAAGTGCAGTTCAACTTCATCAATTAACACAATAGAATTTTTCGCGTTTTCAGCGGCTAAACCGACTAAAATTCGCATAATTTGATGTTGTCCTGAACTCATTTGTAAAAAGTCGTATTCCATGCCGTTTATTTTGAAAATTACCGTATCAATGTCTGGCCCAGATTCTAACCCTAGCATTTCATCGGGATAACATATTTTATTAAATAATCTTTTAATTCGTTCCCAATAAGACTCTCCATATTTTTCTTTATTCCAGTTTATATGTTTGAAATAAAAGAAAGTCAGCCAAGATAAAACATCAGCTTTATCGCTTATTTGATTTGGTTGATACAGAGAATTTTTATGTAATCTAATTGTCCGTCTTTGGTCTAAATAACAGACTCCCCCAATTTTCTCAAAAATATCACCATAAAATAAACCCCTGGATTTAGCCTGGGATGCTTGACCTCTGGCACCTAATACTTTAACCGCAGATGGATCTAAATATTGGTAGTCATAAGCACTTATACTTAATGTATCGGGATTGGGATAACGCCAACGAACTTGTGTGGGAATATTCAGAGGGGGTATATCCTCTTCAGATAAATTAAAATGTTGGGGTAAATTTAAAGCACCATAGACTTGATTAATTGCTTGGGCTTCTTCTTTATCTATGGAAAATTCAAAGGTGATATCGGCGATATTGCCTCGCCCTCTCACCAATTGTTGAGGACTATATTCTAATCCTTCTCTTAAGTCTGGTTGGGCTGGATTTTCAAATATCTTGACCATCAGATGAATGGCATCAAGAATTGATGTTTTACCAGAACCATTCTGGCCAACAATTAAATTAATGGGCTGAGGACGACCTAAATAGTCGGTAAAGTCTAAAGACAGGTTTTTGATGGCTCTAAAATTCTGAATTTCCAGAGAATGTATTTTCATAGTATCTTGATTTTATTTTTATTTTATTTATCCGTTTTCTATATCGTAGGTTGGGTTGAGGCACGAAACCCAAGGTCAGATAATTTATTATCTCATTTTTCAATGCTTTTGGCAATATTGATTGTCCTTCAAGTAACATCAAAAGGAAATTAAAGACAAGATAATCTTGATAAGATAATCTTCATAATATTTAGTTGGGTTTCGTTCCTCAAACCAACCTAATCTTGAATTTCTAAAGCGGCTAGTTGGGCTTTGAGTTGGCTGAGTTCAGATTCTAAGGATTCTATTTTTGCCCGTAACTGTTGTTTTCGCTGTTCTACAGAGTTGGATTGTTTGGCAAAATAAGCCTCAATTTCTGGCCATAGTTCCACCGCCCAATCTTTGCTAGAATTTGCCAACTCGGTAATCACTTCTACGGTGCCATCATGTTGGAGAATGAATAGGGTATAAAGTCGCTTTTGTTGTCCTGGTTTGCCGCCTTTTTTTTGACAATGAATATAGAGTCCGGGTTGTTGATATTTGACTTGGGCAAGTTGACTGACAAAATTGCCTTCAATGGAATAGCCATCGGTGCGGGTTTTGTCAATGCCTTCAACGAATTTGCACCAGTTTCCCTGTTTTTCTGAAAGATTGCTTTCCCAAAATCCAGGGGCATTTAAGAAGGCTTCTCTAAGATTAATTAGAATATTGTCACTCATGGTTATGATGTATTTCGATTTATATTTGGATTGACGGAAAGGGCGAAGCATGACCGGATTAAATTTTGTTTTTAAGAAACCGGGTTTCTTAATTAGATTGTCGCAGAAACCTGCTTGATCGGCAGAAACCCGGTTTCTTCTGCGGTCATGCTTCGCCCCTACAGATATATTTGTATATTTAAAATGGCGAAAAATATGTTATTCCCATAATCTCCGACCGTTTTTGCCATTGAGTTGCTGATGGGTGTGTTGCAAAAGTTCGGGAATATTTAACTTGTGCGGACAGCGGGGTAAACAGTCTCCACATTCGGTGCATTTGTTGCCTTTGTTTCCGGGAAACCAATGACCGGCATTTTCAAACATTCGATAACGATATTGACCATAGTCGGTCATGTTATAGGCAACGGTGAGGTTTCTTAGGCGCAATATTTCGGGAATATTAATGGTTTCTGGACAGGGTAAACAAGCATAGCATTGATGACAGTAATCTAATGCTAAGGTTTGGCTGGCATGAGTTTCTAGTCTGTGAAATGTTTCTTGTTCAGCAGGGGTTAAAAATTCGGTTTTATCAGCAATTTTTGATAAAATTTCCAGTTCTTCGGGGTTGGCAGGGCCAAAACTGAGGGTGGTAATTTGGGGGTTGCTGAGTAAAAATCTATAGTTGATTTCTAGGGGAGAAAAAGGTTGACAAAGTTGCTGGAGAGTTGCGGATGGTTGATAGAGTTTACCCCCTTTGTCTGCTGGGGAAATGATGAAGATGCCCATGTCTTTTTTGTGGGCTAAGGCTACGGCAGGGGCGTGGCGTTGAAAAAAATAGTAGTAGTGTAAATTGATAAATGCAAATAAATCAGTATGGATGGCTGCTAAGATTAATTCCAGAGAACCATGAGTGGAAAATCCTAAATGTTTTACCCGACCATCGGCGATCGCACCTTGGAGGGCTTTGATATATTCCGAATGTAAAACATTGTCTAAATGTTCCTGAGTATTAATCCCATGAATGGCCAAACAGTCGAGATAATCGGTCTGAAGTCGAGTTAAAGATAGATCGATCGCCTCACTGATTTTTGCTGCTGGGATTCCCGGAGATATTTTACTGGTAATATACAATTGCTGGCGCGATCGCGGCAACCCATTGGATAGGGCAGAACCGAGATATTTCTCACTATTGCCGTAACCCGGTGCGGTTTCCAAGTGATTAATCCCCAAACCGACACCTTTATATATAGTATTAATCGCATTTTCCTCAGAAGCTAAATATCGCATAGTCCCCAGGGAAAATACCGATAAATCCAGATTAGTTTTACCAAATCGACGATATTGCATCACTCAAAAACCAGCCCACCCTAAAAATCCCTAAAAAGCCCTAAAAATTCCTAAAAATTCCTAAAAAATTGACTATTAAGAAATTGGCTGTTAGCTGCAACGGTCAATTTCTTAATAGCTAAAAAACGAATACCCTGAAACTCAGGACAAATTGGCAAAAATTATTCGTCATCCTTTCTGGTAAAGCCTGCTCGCTTAATCAATTCTTCAGGGCTAAGATTCGCCACAAAATCTCGGAAGGCTTGCCGTTCCGCCTCATCTGCATCACGGTCAACAGGAATTGAAGCATCGGCAACCACTTCTTCCATCACCCAAATGGGCGAATCAGTTCGCAGGGCTAAAGCGATCGCATCACTCGGACGAGCATCAATCTCTTTTCTCATCTCACCATGCTTTAAAGTCAGCACCGCATAAAAAGTATTGTCCTGTAAAGCATGAACGATAATCCGCTCGATCGTCCAATCACATTCTTCCAGGATATTCACCATGAGGTCATGGGTCAGGGGTCTTGGGGGCTTGTGATTTTCCAACGCGCTGATAATCGATCTTGCTTGGTCTTGACCAATATAAATCGGTAGAGCCCTGCGATCCTCGTGATCTCTGAGCAGGACAATTGGCGTCCGAGTGGCGGCATCCAGCGCGATTCCGGCAACTTTCATTTCAATCATCGACTCAGCCTCGTTAAAACGTAGTCAGCAAACGGGTGAACTCATCAACTGATGGGTCGTTATATTTTTAAATCCAACTCCAGTATGCCTCGATCTGGGTGCCGATAGAAAATTTAATCCCAGATCCCTGGATCGAAAACTGTACTACCTCCCCAGGGCGGCGATCGCCTCCAGTTAACCTCACTGGGGAACATCAGCATAATCAGCATAAGATGAAAAAAAATATTCAACCATTTCCCCAATCATGTTTACCGGATTAATTCAAGGACTCGGGACGGTGAAATCCCTGGGAACAGAACAACTACAAATTACAATTGCCAATCCCTCGGTATCCGAGCTAATTTTGCCCGATTTAGCGATCGGTGACAGCGTAGCCGTAGACGGAGTATGTCTAACTGTAGAAACTATTTTACCTCAAGGATTTATTGCCAGTGCCTCCCCGGAAACCCTGAAACGCACCACCCTCGGTCGCCAAGAAAATTCCTGGGTCAACCTGGAAACCTCCCTGCGCGTGGGCAGCAAAATCGGCGGTCATTTCGTGTCCGGTCACGTCGATGGCATTGGCTGTCTCCAAGAAGTCGTCCAAACGGCAAATTCTTGGGAAATTACTTTTACTTCAGGCGATCGCTGGCAGCATCTTTGGCAAACACAAATTGCTCCCTATATTGTATCTAAAGGCAGCATTGCCGTTAACGGAATTAGCTTAACCGTAGCGGACTGTGACCCTGATAGTCGTTGGTTTAAAGTCGCGGTAATTCCGCATACTTACGAACAAACTAATCTTAAATATCTATTACCCGGAAGTTGGGTAAACTTAGAAAGCGATATTTTAGCCAAATATGCGGTTAAATTTATCAGTTCTAGCATTGGTGCCTTAGCTGCCCGTTCTGCCGGTTATGCTCAATGGTCGGACTTCCCTGAAACTACCGCAAATATGGCTCAAATCGATGAAATTACCCCGGCATTTTTAGCCGAAAATGGCTTTCTGTAACGGTGCAAAACTGGGCAAAAACTGTGATTTATAGTTATAATCAGTTATAATCATAAAATAATAGGGTGGGCTTTTTTTATGCCAGCCCACCATACCGATAGCTTTCCTTTTAATCCAAAACAGGAGGAAATTGTGCGATGGATTCCTTAGATAAAATGAGAGATATTATCTGTAACATTTTAACAGAATACGCCCAAATACCATACTCCTATGGAGAAATTGACAGAAAAACTGTGTTTGATCGAGCCAGCGATCGCTATTTATTAGTAATTGTGGGATGGGAAGGCATCAAGCGCGTTCATGGCTGTTTGATTCATCTGGAAATTATCGCCGGAAAAATTTGGATTCAAAGAGACGGCACTGAAGATGGAATTGCCAACGATCTGTTACAATATGGTATCAGAAAAGACCAGATTGTCTTGGGGTTTTGCGACCCAGAAATGCGCCAATATACAGAATTTGCCGTCGGATAAACTGGAAATAAAAACTTGGGAGTAAAAATTATGCAAGTCCAACTAAAACAAATCGTCGTTCCCCCCGGTCAGCAACTCCTAATGACCGATATTAGCTGGCAAATGTATGAACAAATGCTAGAAGAATTTGGGGAAAAACGCGGAGCGCGGATTAATTACAGTCAGGGAGTATTAGAAATTATGGTGCCATTGCCCGAACATGAAGATGATAAAACCATTATCACTAACTTGGTCGAGATTTTGCTGGAAGAACTAGAAATTGAGTTCAGAAATCTCGCTTCTACCACTTTTAAAAGTGAAAGCATGAAACAAGGACTAGAAGCCGATAGCTGTTTCTATATAGAAAACGAGGCATATGTCCGGGGGAAAAAGCGCATTGATTTAACTATAGACCCGCCCCCAGATTTAGCGATCGAGATTGATATAACCTCTCGGACTCGATTTAATAATTATGAGGCATTAGGGGTGAAAGAATTGTGGCGGTTTAATGGCACAAAATTAGAGATTAATGTCTTAAAAGATGGGGAATATATGCAGTATGAAGCAAGTCCGCATTTTCCGGGTTTGCCTGTGGCTGAAGTAATTCCCCAATATCTAGAACAAAGTAAAATTGAAGGACGAAATAAAACCATGAAAGCCTTTCGCGCTTGGGTAAGAGAACAAAATGCCGAAAAATAAATATTAGGGTGGGCATTGCCCACCAAATCACGATCGCAATATGTTGGGTTGTGGTGGGCATTGCCCACCTACAGATAGCTATAAATATAAATAACCTAAAAATAAATTATGACTCAAGCCCAAGCCGAAACCAAAATATACAGCTTTGATGAGTTTATAAGCTGGTATCCCGAAAACTCAAAAGTCCGCTACGAACTACATAATGGAGTGATTATAGAAATGCCCAAGCCCAAGGGAAAACATTCAAACCTAACCGGGGCTCTAATCGAGCAAATATTGATAACTATCAGACAGATGGGCAAAGGCGGAATTTGGACTATTCCTAGGGAATCGATTGTCAAAACTAAACGGGAAATATCGGGTTACGAGCCGGACATTATCGTATTGAACCAAGAAGTTATTGGGGCAGAACCTCGGTGGGAAAGCGAATCGATTATCCAAAATCTTGATTCAATTAAATTAATTGTAGAAGTGGTTTCAACGAATTGGCGTGACGATTACTATAATAAACTTAGAGATTATGAAGAAATGGGCATAGAAGAATATTGGATTATTGATTATGCCGCATTGGGAGCGAGAAAGTTTATTGGTAATCCCAAGCAACCCACCATTTTTGTTTGTCTTATGGTTGACGGAGAGTACCAGATGAATCCTTTTACAGACAATAGTCCAATTGTTTCCCCGACTTTGCCCGAATTCAAATTATCCGCAGAGCAGATATTTTCTCTGGCTTTGTAGGAAAATGGTTAAACTTGGAATAAAAACTTGGGAGTAAAAACCATGCAAGTCCAACTCAAACAAATCGTCGTTCCCCCCGGTCAGCAAATCATAATGACCGATATTAGCTGGCAAATGTATGAACAAATGCTAGAAGAATTTGGGGAAAAACAGAGAGGAAAAATTAATTACAGTCAGGGAGTCTTAGAAATCATGGTGCCATTGCCCGAACATGAAGTAAATAAAGTGATTATTGGCGATTTGATTAAAATTATTCTAGAAGAACTGAATCTAGAATTTTGGAGTTTAGGGTCAACCACCTTTAAAAGCGAAAGCATGAAACAAGGCTTAGAAGCAGACGACTGTTTCTATATCGAAAACGAGGCATATGTCCGGGGGAAAAAGCGCATTGATTTAACTATAGACCCGCCTCCAGATTTAGCGATCGAGATTGATATTACCTCCCGGACGAGGTTTAATAATTATGAGGCATTAGGAGTGAAAGAATTGTGGCGGTTTAATGGCACAAAATTAGAGATTAATGTCTTACAAGAGGGGGAATATATTCAAGGTAATGAAAGTTTTCATTTTCCTGGGTTGCCTGTGGGTGAAGTGATTCCCCAATATCTAGAACAAAGTAAAATTGAGGGGAGAAATAAAACTATGAAAGCGTTTCGCGCTTGGGTGAGAGAAAAAATTGCCGAACAATACTAGGGTGGGCATTGCCCACCAAATCAGAGCGCAGGGTGGGCATCGCCCACCAAATCAGGATCGCGATATGTTGGGTAATGGTGGGCGATGCCCACCCTACCAAGGTTGCGATATCCTGAATTTTTGTGGGTATTACCCACCAACACTTAACCCAAACATCAAAAAAATCGCCGATCGTGCCTCAATATCGCCGTGCTCGGATTCCTGCCAGCATTATTTTTATCACTTGTGTCACCTATCAACGTCAACCCCTCTTTCAAAGCCCACATAATATCCAACTCGCAATGCCCTTGCTCAAACCAAAGAAGAGCGATCGTTCAACATTATAGCTGCGGTTGTTCTGCCGGATCATCTCCATTTTCTGTGGCAATTGCCAGAACAGGACTGTAACTATTCTGCTCGTGTGGGTCGGATGAAAGTTTTGTTTACTCGCGCTCTGCGTGGCAATGCTGAAATGTCCCAGAATCTCTCTGCTTCTCGTCGGAAGCACCGAGAGCGGGATGTATGGCAGCGTCGGTTTTGGGAGCGCAGTTTGTGCGATCGGCAGCAGGTCAATCACTATCTGGATTACATCCATTACAATCCGGTTAAGCATGGTCTGGTTGCTTGCCCTCACGCTTGGGAATATTCGAGTTTTTCGTGTTATGTGGCGCAGGGAATGTATTCGGAAGATTGGGCGTGTCAATGTCAGGGGTGTTCCACAGAAATTCCTGCTTTTTCGGACATTATTGATTATGTAGGCGAGTAGGGTGGGTATCGCCCACAATAACCAATCTGGTCAACAACTCTGATTTGGTGGGCAATGCCCACCCTACTGGCAATAATTTTGGGAATTTTACAGATTAGTTGCAAATCCAGCCGTAACGCACCAATAGACGATCGTAAATTAATTTTGGCTTTTTGCTATTATTATATTCGGTGCGTTACGCTGTCGCTAACGCACCCTACCGAAGGCTACCGAAAGCACTTTTATAGGAGTAAATGTAGGGTGGGCAATGCCCACCCTACTACTGTATATTCTTCCCCACCTCCTTTTAATACCGGGACAAAGGGTAAAAGTGCGGTCAGCGATCGCTCAAAAACTATCTCCGCATTCACCTCCCACAGATTAATTACTCGATAATCTTGACGCGCTTGTAATCCGGCAAATTCCGAAAAGTAACTCTGGGGAATATTGGCATAACTACTTTGAAGAATATTCACCAGTACCGGATAGACAGGTAGCTGATACTTTTCTTCCGCCAACCCAGCATAAGCTCGGATGCGGCGCGGCAATTTTCCGGTGTAATATAATTGTAACTCATTGATTAGCAAGAATTCCCCATATTCGGGGGTATAAGCGCGGATTAATACATCACTTTCTCGGCTAATCCATTGGAATTCCGAGTTCACAATTTCTCGGACTTGTACATCAGTAAAGGAAGTTAGCCACTTTACCCATTTTTCCGGTTCTAGGCTAATTAACCGTTTACTGCCAATATCGGCTTTTTTCGTCATAAGTTTATGGCATATTAATTTAATATTATTAAACCATAAATCATCAAAATAATCAATTAATTTTATTGCAAATATATCATCTTATTTAATAATAAATGGCCGTAAAAAAAAGACACAGTGCTGTGCCGTGTCCCTAGGTTTGAGGTTAAGGATATAAGGCGCGATCGCCTTTTTTTGATCTGTATTTTGGGGTGAAAGAAACCGGGTTTCTGTTGTGGGGAACAAAGATAACTGTGATTAGCGGAAAAGAAACCCGGTTTCTGGAGTTTGGGGGTTTCTCACAAAAGAAACCGGGTTTCTGTTGTGAGAAACAAAGATAACTGTGATTAGCGGAAAAGAAACCCGGTTTCTGGGGTTTGAGAATTGCTCATCTATTTTATGACCGGCAAATATTTCTCGTATGGACACAGCATTGCACTGTGTCCTAAACCACCGTTTTTTCCAGCAAAACCCATAATTACCGGCAATGCGTTGTCTCTAGCATATATTGAACAAAGGTAATTTTTTATCGCTCCTTATTCAAGGGTGTTTTATGTCCATTTCCTTGCTCAATATTGCTTTTGTCATAAGCATAAATATTAGCATTTTCTAATTGTATTTCCCGATATTGTTCATAGAACTTTTTAACTGCTTGACGATAACAGCGCATACAGTGTTTGACAGACAATTCCCAGCGGCGATGTTCTCTAATTGCCCGCGCTGTTCTATCTGAAAGGATCTGTTTTGTTTCCTGAATTTGTTCTTCCAGATTGTGAAGCACTAGGACTTGGCGATTAATTTGATGATTTTTCTCTTCAATTTCCTCCACAATTTTCAGCTTTTCTTCTTTGTTTTCTAGTTTGGGTAACGCTGCGCCCCAAGCGAGAGTGACATTCACTAAAGCGGCTAAACCTGCACCCAACATAACAACCAGTTGCCAAAGCAATTTTTCGCTGAGACTTGGAGGCAAAAGGTTCAGCAGTCCAGGAGTCGCAAAGGCAATTTCGAGTATGATAATCACTAGGGCTAAATAAAAAGCAGGATGACCTTCTTTCATTAGTTGCCAAAAGGGAATTTTGGCGGCACCTTTTTTGCTGGCATGGATATATTGCACATGGAGAGTGATGGATTCACTTTCGGCAATGTTGATGAAAATTGCTCCCCCTAAGCCTAAGATAAATAAAGGATATTGATCGGGAGTCAAACTTTGAATATCAATGCCGAGAATTTCTGAAATTCCCAGAACTAGCATGAGAGACAAGCCAATGGGAAATACAATATGTAACCAAGATTTTTCCTCAAGTTTTGGCATTTTTTGCCAATTTCGCTTGACGCGCTTTTTGGCATCGGCAATTTCTGGAAGAATTTCAGTTTTTTGCTGTTGTAGAGATTCGAGTTTATTGGCGATTTTTTTGGCTTCGATCGCCGCAGGAATGACCGAGCGATTTAACTGGTCAAGGAGTTGGGGCGCTAGTTTCAGCAATAACTCTTTGAACCATTGAATATATTTGACGGATTCGTCATCAAGCTGATCCTGTTCTCCCCAGCGATCGGGAATACAAGGATAGTTGCCAAAAAGAGAATCGAACATTGAAACAATCCAGCTAAACCAAAGCCACATAATTTTTATTCCTTATGATTAAGTAACATTAGAAATTGTTAGGGTGCGTTACTCAGCGTCTAACGCACCGTTTTTATGTCTTTGGTGCGTTATGCCGGAAACATAAATTTCGATTGTTTCTGAAAAATTTTTTTCGGTTAACGCACCCTACCCGCTAAAACTGGCGAATCAGTTTTTGCATTTCCGAGAAAGATTGACCAGCAGAATAGGCATTTGCCCGAATCGGATGGAGGGCAGAAACGGTTTTGAGGCGATTCTCTTCTGTGAGTCCAAGCAGGTAAATATGAAATCGATCGCCCTGGGTTTGTGAGGCTAATTCTTGACAGATCGTTTTTATCTGTTCTAAGGTGGTTTCATCGGTTGTTCCTGGAGTGAGAATATAGGCGTGAAATTCCTGATTAGGATTAGCGCGGGCTAAATCTTTGAATCTTTGCAAACCGGCAACTAAAGCCCGATCGCTCGATGGGATAATATCCATTTTCGGGGTATTGGGATTTGGATCGATCTTTTCGCGCAATTCCTGCAAAGTTTGCTTAGAAATAGAGTTAGAATAAATCGTTTGCGCCGACTCACCTTTTAAGATGTCGATACTCATTAGGTTGCCCTTGGTTCGCTTGCCGATTGAATGCAATAAATCCTCGGTTAATTCGGCTGTTGCTTTAGTATTGGCCTGAATTCCCAGATAGACTTGCGACTTTTCCGAGTCACAAGCAGCGATCGCGAATGAAATCAGAAAAAAAGCGATTAATTTAACCGAATTTTGAAGCAATTTATGATATTTATGCATCAGTTTTCTCCTGTAGTAAAAATTCATCGCACCGTAGGGACACGGCATGGCCGTGTCCGCCAAACTAACCGCTGATTAAACCAAGGGAAATTCCCACATAATGCTGTTTCTAGAAATCTCCATCGCTACCGACTTTTGGCGGCAAAGCTTCGCCGTATGGCAACTGTGAGCGATCGCTGCTGAAAGGTTTTTTTCGAGGGTGAGGCGATCGGTGAAACAATTGATTTTAGAAATGGCTTCTGATTCAATGGGTTGTCCCCAAGTTCCTTGAATGAGGGAACGACTGGGAATGAGGGAACGACTGCTGCCACCAAACAGAAAGGTTAGCTGGTGGCTCAACGCTTCAATTTCTGGGTTATAATCCGCAGGGATATAGGCACTAAAGCAAAAAGGGCGTTCAATTAATTTCGGATAGCTTTGGCGCACGGCGGCCAAGTCGAGGCCGTATTCGATCGAGGGGTTAAATAGCTGCATGGGTTAACTCCTGGTTTTTGTCTCATTCTGTGACATTACCACTTTATGTCACATTAAGCGTAATTAACAAGCCCTAGTCAGCAAAAAATTTCTAATCCTTGTGACAAAAGTCGTAAAGTTCTTTGCTATATAGGCTTTTTGGCTTTGTTAAAAAATATTACATCGGGGAAAACTTAGGTTGTCCGTGTCCAGGGGGTACAATAGAAGAGGAACAAAGCACCCCTCATTTCACATCAACGCATATAAAAGACCAAAATCTATGGATACACAAGAGTTTGAGGAAAAATACGCCCAACTCACCCCGAAGCTGCACGAGGTACTGACTCAGGTGTTGCAAGGGATACCCGATGAGGAAATTGCCGAGAACATGGGCATCCAACCCCCTACAGTCAGAAAGCATATAGAAAGGATTTACCGGGTTCTTGACCTCAATAGTGACTTTCCCAAAGACCGGCGATCGCGTCGTAGTGACTTATTTACCCTCTTTGCCCAACATAAACCGGAAATGCTCCTCACTACTCCCCCCTTTTTCAGGGGGGCTGGGGGGGATCTAGCCTCTAATGTCACAGAAGCTAACTCTACTCCCCCCTTTTTCAGGGGGGCTGGGGGGGATCTAGCCTCTAATGTCACAGAAGCCAACTCTACTCCCCCCTTAAAAAGGGGGGCGGGGGGGGATCCTGCCTTTAATGTCACAGAAGCCAACTCTACCCCCCCCTTGAAAAGGGGGGCGGGGGGGGATCCTGCCCCTAATGTCACAAAAGCAGACAAAACCGACTTTCCACCCCACCCCCGTAACCCGTTTATCCCTCTTACCGGGAGAGTAGATGACCCAAAGTTATTCTTTAATCGAGAAAAAGAAATTAGAGATATTTTTGAACTGCTAAATAGTGGCAGTCATGTGTCAGTAGTTGGAGAAAAAGGTATTGGCAAATCTTCTGTATTGCAGGCTATTTGCCGAGAAGCCAAAAGCCAACTACTGCAACCTCGTGAGGGGATATATTTGGATTTGCAATCGTTGGAAAATGAGGATGAATTTTACATGGATTTGTGCGATCGCCTGGAAATTACTGAAAATCGAGGAATTGGGCTAAAGCGTGAATTGAAGAATAAAAAACTGCTATTGGTGATGGATAAAGTAGAGAAATTGACTGAGGACGGATTTATCGAAGGTAAAATCGCGGGGGAACTACGCGGTTTAGCTGAAGGGATGAATGCCCCTTTGCGTCTAGTCTTCGGTTCTAGTCAACCTTTGGATGAACTCTATCAGGATAAAGAAAAGCTTTCGCCCTTTGAAAATTTTTTTAATTTAGTAAACCTGGAACCCTGGGATGAAACCACAGCGCGGGCTTTTATTGCCCAGCGTTTAGCCTCAACCCCGGTATCTTTTAGCGACGAGGAAATATCTAAAATTATTACTGAAACTAAGGGTCATCCTCAGCAACTCATGCAGCGATGTCATAAAACTTATGCGGATTATTTGGCAAAAAATAACGGTCATTAATGTAGGGGCGATTCGCGAATCGCCCCTACATGGCTGCTTTGAACCAAAAATCCCATCATCCCAACCAACCCAGCTAAATCACTATTCGGTAGGGTGCGTTAGGCGGACAATAGACCTCTTGCAAAATTCCTAAAAGCCCCCCTTAAAAAGGGGGGTTGGGGGGGTCGAAATATTTATTTTGCAAGAGGTCTAATAATCTTCATAGACAAACCAGCCGTTTTAATTCCGCCGTAACGCACCGGATTTCCCGGTTAATAATTGCTCATCGGTGCGTTACGGCTGGATTTTCAATTAATCTGCGATCGACCAAAACTTATCCCCAGCAAAGACGCACCCTACCGAATGGCGTAACAATAGAAACCCAACATCCCAACCAACCCATAAATCTATGAACCCACAGCAAAACCCAGTCCCTCGCCTTGACCTTGCCCCCAAACTCAAGCGCCCCCTTTCTTTACTTAATCCCTTAGATTATCTGCGCTTACTTTATTGGGTGTTTTATTTTCCCCAGGCAATCCGGTGGTATGTAGAAACTTTCGGGAATCAGAAAGAAAAGAATAACGATTCTGCATCTGAATACCGAATGCCCTGGCAAAAAGTAGGGATCTGGCTGCGCGAACATCCAATTGAAAGTAAGTTATATATTCAAGGTTTAATCTTGACCCTTCTTACTCCAGTTCTGATTAGTGCTTTTCTCCAACAAATTGGGGTTTCAATTGATTGGAGTAGCGTGGCGGTCGGCGTGGCGTTCGGTGTGGCGTTCGGTGTGGCGGTCGGCGTGGCGTTCGGCGTGGCGGTCGGCGTGGCGTTCGGCGTGGGGCTCGGCGTGGCGTTCGGCGTGGCGTTCGGCGTGGGGTTCGGCGTGGTGTTCGGCATGGCGGTCGGCGTGGCGGAAGGCGTGGCGGTCGGCGTGGCGCTCGGCGTGGCGGTCGGCGTGGGGTACGGCGCGGCGGTCGGCGCGGGGTACGGCGCGGCGTTCGGCGCGGCGGTCGGCGTGGCGTTCGGCGCGGCGGTCGGCGTGGCGTTCGGCGTGGCGGTCGGCCTGGGGTACGACGTGGCGTTCGGCGTGGTGGCCTTGGCGTTCGGCGTGGGGTACGGCGTGGCGTTCGGCATGGCGTTCGGCGGGGCGTTCGGGCTGCTGGAAAATTGGTTATTTAGTTTATGGTTGAGCTTATTTAAACCTTGGAATAAAGGCTGGAGGTTTGTTCATGTCACAGGAATACCTGTTTGGGGCTTAACTTCTCAGGTGAAAACTTGGCTTAGACAAGATTGGCCAACAGGTGTACATAATGTTAATCAACTGCTGACTTATACTCTTCAATTTATTCCCGTCGTTACCGCAGTTAATTGGGTATTACAAGAAAGTCCACCAGATCAAATTATCTGGCGGGTTGCTCAACTCGCCAAAAATCCCTATAATTGGGGTTTAGTGCGTTGTATATCAGAAAATAAAAATACTCGCTTAGATACTCATCCTGGTGCAGTAGTAGCAGAAGGATTCTGGTATTTATATAAAAAAGAACCCCAAAAAGCCACCCAAGCTTTTGCAGTCGTGCGTCAGTTATTATATGGCGAAGAAATGTATCGGTTGGCAGAAACTTTAGCCAAATTATCTGCTGCAAAAGATATAAAAAGTATTATTCAAATTCACGCAGAAGGATTAAATTTAACTTCTCTCCCCCCTGTAGAACAGCGTCTTCGTGCTGTAACTTGGCAAGGGATTACTCGCTTATATCGAGTAGCGTCGGAAGTTTTCGCCGTTCAAGCAAGTGCCTCTCGTAATGCTCGTTCTTCAGCCTTAAATCTTGCCCAAGGAGAACTGCAAACGATTCTTGAAGAAAAAGATAACCTACCTCAACCCGAAAGAGAATTAATTCTTAAAATTGCTCAAAGGTGGCAAGAGGCTTTGCTGCAAATTGCCGGGGAAGTGGGGAATGTCACCATCACAGAACCTGTCAGAAGTCCCTATGTAATTGGCAACCCGGTGGAGGGCAGTTTATTTGTGGGACGAGAAGATATTCTCAGACAATTAGAAGAATTATGGATCGAAGCAAATCGGCTTCAGTCAGTGGTATTGTTTGGCCATCGTCGCATGGGGAAAACTTCGATTCTGAGAAATATTAATGCTTGCCTAGAGGATGGGGTAAAACTAGCTTATGTGAATATGCTCAATGTGGGCAATGCCCCGCAAGGAGTGGGGGAAGTATTGATGGCAATTTGTGATGAAATTGCTGAGATTATGAATATTTATCCCCCGGCAGATGAGGATTTATTAAAGTTACCTTATCCTACTTTTAGGCGATTTTTGCAACAGGTTGATAAAGTGTTGGCAGAATCCCCCCAAACCCCCCTTCAAAAGGGGGGATTAAGAGAAGAATCCCCCCAAACCCCCCTTCAAAAGGGGGGGTTAAGAGAAGAATCCCCCCAAACCCCCCTTCAAAAGGGGGGCTTAAGAGAAGAATCCCCCCAAAATTCCCTTCAAAAGGGGGGCTTAAGAGAGGGCAAGGGATTAATTATTGCTTTAGATGAGTTTGAGAAAATCGAAGACCTGATTAATGCGGGAAAAATCGAACCAGGGTTTATGGGAATGCTGCGGACACAGGTGCAAGCGAGTCCTAGAATTGCTTTTGCTTTTGCCGGGTTGCATACTTTGGAGGAAATGACCGAGGATTATTTTCAACCCTTTTTTGCCAGTATTATTCCCATCGCCGTGAGTTTTTTATCCCGTGGTTCAACGGCGCAGTTATTGGCTAATCCCGATGAGGATTTTATCCTAGATTATCAACCGGATGCTTTAGATTTTATCTATGATTTAACCTGTGGTCAACCTTTTTTGGTGCAGTTGGTGGGTTTCCAGTTAGTTCGCCATTATAATCAAGAAATGTTTGAAACTGGCAAAAAACGCGACCCGGTGTTTACCGTTGACGATGTGGAAGCGGTGATTAATGACCCGGAATTTTATCAACGCGGTCGTTATTATTTTACTGGGGTTTGGGGGCAAGCAGCCCAAGATGTCCCAGGACAACAAGATATTTTACAAGTTTTAGCGCCGTATAAATCCGGTTTACCTGTGGAGATGGTTCGGGAAATTACGGGACTTGATGAGGAGGTGTTATTAGAAGCAATTAAGGGGTTAAAGCGGCATGATGTGGTTGAGGAAAAAGCGGGTAATTTGCGAATTCTGGTGGAGTTGTTTCGCCTTTGGGTGGAAAAGAAACCGGGTTTCTCTGGTGGAAAATAAAGATAACTGTGGTAAGCAGAGAAGAAACCCGGTTTCTGGGGTTTCTTGCGGGGGTAGAGAAACCGGGTTTCTGTTGTGAGTATCAAAGTTATCTGTTTTTTGCGA
>NZ_LIUQ01000043.1:39538-60295 GCF_001276715.1 Planktothricoides sp. SR001
GAATAAGAAACCCGGTTTCTGGGTGAGGTTTCTGGGTTTGGTCGCTGGGGCAAAAGAAACCGGGTTTCTCTGGTGGTTTCCAAAGATAACTGTGGTAAGCGAAAAAGAAACCCGGTTTCTGGGTTTGGTCGCTGGGGCAAAAGAAACCGGGTTTCTGTGGTGGTTTCCAAAGATAACTGTGGTAAGCGAAAAAGAAACCCGGTTTCTGGTTTTTCCCAGGGGGCTTTTCAGACGATCGCGATCGCACTATATTATGGTTATGGATTCAGGGAAACTAAAGTGCTTGCAAGAGTTTGGAGTGCAGCGATCGTTGGTATAGACGCCGTAAAAGTAGGGGCAGAAGTCGATGTTTCCGGTGGTTTACCGGCAATGGTGGTCGTCGGTTTGCCCGATACCGCCGTACAAGAGTCCAAAGAACGGGTCAAAGCGGCTTTGAAAAATGCCGGTTATGTCTTCCCCATGCGGCGGATCGTCATTAACCTCACCCCCGCAGACCTCCGCAAAGAAGGGCCTAGCTTTGACTTACCCATTGCCGTGGGAATTTTAGCTGCATCAGAACAAGTCAATCCAGAACTATTGGGAGATTATCTATTTTTAGGCGAAGTTTCTCTGGATGGGAGTTTGCGCCCGGTTGCCGGGGTACTGCCGATCGCTGCTGCAGCCCAACAACAAGGAATTAGCGCCCTCGTCGTCCCAGAGAAAAATGCCAGAGAAGCCGCCGTGGTCAAAGGTCTGGACGTTTACGGTTGTCGCAACATTGCCGAAGTCGCCGACTTACTCAACAATAGTAAAAAGTTTTCCCCGATCAAAGTTGATGGAGAAAGTGAGTTAGTGAATAACCGTTTTAACGGTTTGGATTTAAAAGATGTCAAAGGGCAAACTCATGCCCGACGCGCCTTAGAAATTGCTGCTGCTGGAGGACATAACTTAATCTTTGTCGGGCCGCCGGGAAGTGGCAAAACCATGTTAGCCCGACGCTTACCGGGAATTTTGCCCCCGTTAAGCTTTGAAGAAGCCTTAGAAGTCACCCAAATTCATTCCGTAGCCGGGTTACTCAAAGATTATGGGACTTTGGTCAGCGATCGCCCCTTTCGCAGTCCCCACCACTCTGCCTCTGGCCCTTCCCTCGTCGGTGGTGGCACCTATCCCCGTCCCGGAGAAATTTCCCTGGCCCACCGAGGTGTACTTTTCGCCGACGAGCTCACGGAGTTTAAGCGGGATGTCCTGGAATTTCTCCGCCAACCCCTCGAAGATGGTCATGTCACCATATCCCGAACCAAGCAAACCGTCCGGTTTCCCGCCCAGTTTACCCTAGTCGCCAGTACCAACCCTTGTCCCTGCGGCTATTACGGCGATCCGATTCAAGCTTGTACTTGTACCCCGCGCCAAAGGGAGCAATATTGGGCCAAACTCTCCGGCCCTTTAATGGATCGCATCGACTTACAAGTAATGGTGAATCGCCTCAAACCCGAAGAAATCACCCGCCAAACTACCGGGGAAGCATCCGCCCCAGTCAGAGAACGAGTCAAAGCAGCCCGCGATCGCGCCCATCACCGTTTCAAACAAGACCCTGCCCTGCAATGCAATGCCAATATGCAAGCTAGTCATATCCGCCAATGGTGTCCCATAGATGAACCGATCCGCAACTTATTAGAAGGAGCCATTCGCAAACTCGGACTTTCTGCCAGAGCGACCGATCGCATCCTCAAAGTTTCCCGCACCATTGCCGACCTAGCCGGGGATGAACAGTTAAAAATTCACCATGTGGCCGAAGCGATTCAATATCGCACCATCGATCGCATACAATAATTATATCATTAAATTATATAACTAGGAGGTTCAATGTTTTATCTTACCAGAGATTTATGATAAATTCAACTAAATTTATGCAGATTCAGCCAGTCAAAAATTATCGTATTATATTCTCTAGCTGACGTTTAAATTGTGTTCCCAATAACCAATATTTGAGCGTCTAATGCTATTATAATTTAACGAACCTTAACAATTAGCACATTAATGAGGCCAGAAACCATTAGAGCAATAATTCAACAAGCCGCTCATGCGTGCATGACCAAAAACGCCCAGGCATTTGCTGCCCTATTTGCGGTCAATAGTGAGATTATCTTGCCGGATCATCACCTCATCGGCAAAGCGGCAATTCAAAAAATCACCGCAGATTATCTCCGCACTTTAGTCGATATCAAAATTAACATCAACCGGATTCTGGTAGAAGGAGATCAAGCCCTGGTGGAGTGGTGTTGGGAAGACCGGAATCAGATTACCGGCGAAACCAAATGTCGGAATAATGCGATCGTGCTTGACTTTAAATCCGGTTTAATTTATCGTTGGCGAGAGTATCGTTGCTAATTCATATTAAAAAAGGCTGCACCCAAAAAATAAACTAACTCATATGCTCGCCAGTAATCTGAATCATTAAAGCAAATTGATATAAATTAGCTAATATTATTGGTCATAAATTACCGATTGAACTAAAAATATCACCCATAAAAATATGAACTTTTTAGATAAATTAAATGCCGCCATTGAGCAAAATCAAAGTGTCCTATATCTCGGACTAGATCCCAACCCAGAATTGTTGCCGGTGCATTATGGCACCCCGGAAAATTCCTCTGACTTGATGCATTGCTTGCAAGACTGGCTGCACTTCCTAATCAAGCAAAGTGCGGATTTAGTCTGTGCTTACAAACCCACCCTGGGATTTTATACCGCCTTGGGAGCCCCCGGAATCGAATTATTGCAAACAACTTTAGCGGCAATTCCTGCCCATATTCCCATCATTCTGGATGCCACCCACGGGGATCTTAATAGTAGTAGTATCTTTGCCGAAACTATTTTTGAACATTGGCAAGTAGATGCAGTCACCATTAGTCCTTACCCAGGACAAGACTTAGCGGCACCTTTTTTAATCTATACGGATAAAGCGATCGTGGTTCTCTGCTATACATCCAATCCCGCAGCTATTCCCATCCAACAATATCCCACAGAGAAATCACCCCTTTACTTACAGGTGGTCAAAGAGGCGCAAACCTGGGGAACCCCAGAACAAGTAGCTTTAGAAGTGGGTGTGGCAGGGGCCGATGTTCTGGCAAAAATTCGCGCGATCGCCCCAGAAAGATTAATCCTTGCTCGCAGTATTTGGGCTGAAGGAAATGATTTGGCTCAAACCTTAACTGCGGGCTTAAATCCTAGTGGCAACGGCTTAATTATTCCCATTCCCCAAGACATTTTAAGCCGAGCAGAACCCAAAATAGAAATCTTGGATCTTTGTGAAATAATCAATCAAGCCCGAATTAGAATTACCCATGAAAATCAGGCTTGTTCCGTGTGGTTTCCCGATTTTACTTTACCGGAACAAAACCCTAATACGGAATTAATTTTACAACTACACGACTTAGGCTGCATTATGTTTGGTCAATATGTGCAAGCCTCTGGCGCTACATTTCCTTATTATATTGATCTGCGAAAAATTATCTCTAACCCCCAAATATTCGACCGAATTATCAGCGCCTACGCGGAAATTTTACAACAGCTTAAATTCGATCGCATTGCCGGAATTCCCTACGGCGCCTTACCCACCGCCACCGGATTAGCATTACGGATGAATTACCCCATGATTTTTCCCCGCAAAGAAGTCAAAGCTCATGGCACTCGACGACTGGTAGAAGGGCATTTTAATCCTGGAGAAACCGTAGTAGTCGTTGATGATATTTTGATTAGCGGCAAAAGTGTCATGGAAGGGGCAGAAAAACTCAAATCAACGGGATTAAACGTTGAAGATATTGTCGTATTAATCGATCACGAAAAAGGGGTTAAAGACCGACTGCAACAAAATGGCTATCGGGGACATTCAGTTCTGAGCATATCAGAAATTGCCAAAACATTGTATGAAACCAAACGCATTGATAGCCAGCAATATGAATTTTTCCAAGAGAGTCAATAATTCCGAAAAAATCACTCAGATTCAAGCAGAAAAATCCTAAAAATCGATCGCAAAATTATGACCAATCCCAGTCCTAATCCCACTCCTAAGAAAACCGTGAATTACCCCCGTAATCCCCAAAACTTAAGCAGAGAAAAATATACTCGGTTAAAAGCGGAGGCGATCGCTCCTTATCGGGGACTGCGGAAATTCGTGTATATCTCCTTTGGCGCCTCTGGTGCCATTGGTGCCTTTATCTTCTGCTTACAACTACTGGCTGGTCGCCAAGACACTTCCACCTTACCCAGCCTCGCCCTGCAAATCGGCGTCATCGCCCTGATGGTTTGGCTATTCCGCTGGGAAAACCGCAAAAAATAACCCAACCCTGATCAAATGAACTTTTTCGCCATTCCATCCCGGAGCGGAATTCGCCAAAATCGACGGTGAACCGGATGTTGGAAACAAAAACTCAGATCCCAATCATTAAATGGCGCTGAAGAATCTAAAGAAATTATTACGAAAGTCAGGGTTTGCCCATATATGTGTCAAGATATAAGTGTTGCAGTTGAAATGGGGTCAGCCGAAATAAAGACCCTAAAAATAAATACGACTCATAAAATGCGAAGCACTGGTATCCACCCATAGGAAGACCAGTGCTTCGACATTATCACCCCTACACCCCCTTGCACCTCCGCCTCCCCCGCACCCACCGACGAAAAAAGAAAAAAAGGATCAAGCCTGTTTTAGGACTCGATCCTTTTTGATTATTCTTCAGAACTAACAAATGGCGATCGCTAACTAAATCGGCGATTAGCGGCGATCGCTAACGGGATGTGGAACTACTGAGAAGCTACTTAGAAGCCAGAGTCCGACGCTTAGTCACCATCCGGTAAGCCTCAATAATATCCCCTTCATTCCAATCACTGAAACTATCAATGCCGATACCGCACTCATAACCTGTGTTAACTTCGCGGGCATCTTCCTTCATCCGTTTGAGAGAATCAAGCATTCCTTCATAGATCACTTGATCGCGACGACGGACTCGCACCTTACAGTTGCGAATCACCTTGCCATTTTGAATGTAGCAACCGGCCACCGCGCCCTTGCCAATGCTAAACACCGCACGGACTTCCGCTTGTCCCAGGTGTTCTTCAACCAATTCTGGTTCCAACAGACCTTCCATAGCGGCGCGGATATCATCCAGGAGATTATAAATAATGTCGTAATCGCGAACATCAACTCCTGCTTGATCCGCTGCATGGCGGGCGCCCGGGGCAAAAGTGGTATTAAAGCCAATAATCACCGCATTACTGGCAGCGGCCAAATCCACATCCGTCTCGGTGATTTCACCAGGCGCACTTAACAGCACTCGCACCTGCACCTCATTTTGAGGTAACTGTTCCAGAGACTGCAAGATCGCCTCAACGGATCCTTGTACGTCTGCCTTAAGGATCAAATTCAGATCCTTCAGTTCACCTTCCTTGGCTTGCTCGGAAATAGTAGTCAGAGTCACCCGTCGGGATGCCATTGTTTGCTGTAAACGAGATGCCCGTTTTTCATCGGCCCGTGCTTCCGCAACCGCACGACCATCTTTTTCATTCTCGAATACCTCGAAATCATCCCCGGCAGCGGGAACATCATTCAAGCCCAACACTTCCACCGCAAAAGATGGCCGAGCTTCTTCAACCCGCTGTCCTCGGTCATCAATCATGGCGCGGACCTTACCGATCGTGGAGCCAGCCACCAAAATATCGCCCACACGGAGCGTACCATTTTGCACCAGCAAACTAGCCACGGGGCCTTTGGCTTTATCCAAATGGGCTTCAATCACCGTACCGACCGCTGCACGGTCTGGGTTAGCGGAGAGTTCTTCAATTTCCGCCTGCAAGAGGATCATCTCTAAAAGCTCATCCAGGTTTTGACCTTTCATGGCACTGATAGGCACCATAGTGGTATCACCGCCCCAGTCTTCTGACACCAGACCATATTCGGCCAACTGTTGCATCACCCGCTCAGGTTGGGCGCCTTCTTTGTCGATTTTATTAATCGCTACGATGATGGGGACTTCCGCTGCTTTAGCGTGACTGATCGCTTCGATGGTTTGTGGTTGCACCCCATCATCAGCGGCGACCACCAGAATGGCAATATCAGTGACGCGGGTGCCGCGAGCTCGCATAGCAGTAAAAGCCTCGTGACCAGGAGTATCCAGGAACACCACCTGCTGAAGCGCCCCATTATATTCCACATCCACATGGTAGGCACCAATATGCTGGGTAATGCCGCCCGCTTCGCCCTGAGCGACCTTGGTTTTCCGAATCGAGTCGAGTAGAGTGGTTTTCCCGTGGTCTACGTGACCCATAATCGTCACCACTGGGGGTCGCAACTGAAGATTATCTAAATCTTCGGCATTGAGGAATTCTCGGACTTTTTTGGCTTCAGATTTAGCTTCAGCCGCTTCTACTTGGATCTCAAACTCTTCTGCCACCATTTTGGCAGTTTCGTAATCCAAGCTCTGGGTAATATTAACGGCGATCCCCTTGAAGAATAAGGTTTTGACAATTTCTGTTTCTGGAACCGCCATTAAGTCTGCCAGTTCGCGAATTGTCAACAGCCCAGTCATGGTAATTTTCTCAGGGCGGGGTTTTTTCCCTGGAGTTTCTTGGCGACGATATCGACGATTTGCCGCCGCCGAACCATCCCGGTCTGCTTTTTTCGCTTTAACCCCTGACCCACCTGTAGATGGCCCTGGGGTTTTTGGCTGGTTGCCAGGAGATGATTTCGCTTTGGGAGGACGGGCGATCGAAAGACCCACCTTAGTAATGGAATTACCAAAGTCTAATTCACTATCAAAATCATCATCATCGTCTTCAACTTTCAAGGGTTTGAGACGACGTTTTCCAGGGGCAACTTTTTTCTGAGAACCATCAAGTAATTCTGGATTGTCCTCATCATCAATATCTTTGGTATCTTTCTGCTTTTTAGATTTTTTAGCACTCTTAGGAGGAATGGGTCGTTTCAAACGGGGTTTTTCGATCTCGACGATTTCCTCATCAAAATCCACGATCGCCTCAGTTTCAATGATCGGCTCATCATCTTCTATATCATCCTTGTCAATCACTGGGGGAACAGAGGCACGAGGACGCACCAGTTCTGGGACTGATTTAGAGGGAACAGAAGCATTTTTTTTCAGGCGAGTTGGAGATGTTTTAGTTACCTGCGCCGGTTTTTTGACTTCCTCTTTAGAGCCACTGATTTCCGCTGGCTTGGATTCAGGGCCAACTGATTTGATCCCCACTGGTTTCTGTGGTTTATTTTTTTGATTTTTGGGAATAGGCCGATTCTTGCCAGCTTCCCTTGATTTCTTTTGGGGAGGTTCTGGTCTTACGGGGGGTGCCATGAGAGAGGCAGCCGTCGCTTCTAATGACTCGCTGGAGTTTTCTGGTTCAGTCATGCTCGCAGAAGTTTCTAATTCTTGGGAATATTGGGGTTCTGATGATGAATTTACCTGCACTGGCGATGCTTCCTTTTCTGTGACATATGTAGCGACATCCGCTGCCTGATTGCTACGGGTTTCCAAGATTTCAGATGGTTTTGATAGGGTATTTTGCTTCATAGACAAGTTGGGCTGTTTTTTTACCGGGGGTGGTTGTAGTTGTTTGACTTCTGTTTGGTCTACTTGTGAAATGCTATCCAAATGTTGTTCGTGATCCTGTGATTTTTTGAATTGGCGAATTTCTAATTTTTTCTTGCCTCCAGATTCTAGATCGTCTGGATTGAAAGATGCTTTATTTTTCATTAGACCTAATGAGCGTGCTTCTGGGTGCTTTTCTGAGTAAGCACGAATACGAGCAGCATCATCTTCTGTGATTGTGCTGCTATGGCTTTTTACGGAAATATTTAGCTGTTCGCAAACTGCTAAAATGTCTCTATTATCCAAATTAAGTTCTTTTGAAAGTTCATAAATTCTGACTTTTTCACTCATAAAACCTCCTGCCGACGATTCTTTTTGTTGCTCCGACATTATTGACAAATCAGGGGAATTTGCTTTCCTGTCTGATTTGACTTATACAAGAAACCATATGTTGAAAACCAGCTTTTTGGCAATAATTATGACCCTTTATCTCTCATCCGAGTTTGAGGTTTAAACGCTATTTTTATCTGGTTAACATTAATGTCATTAATCCCGATATTTTGCCAAACGATAGTCAGGAATCATCTGGTGTGTTTTCATCAGGAGAACCCATGTAACACCACCAACAGTGGCAGGATGATTGCCTACGCGATGAAATTTAGGTTTTCTTGTTAAGCCGGAGCTATCTAGATTGGATCTAGGTTGACCACGAATCTTGATGTAGCTATTCCAGTAATCAAAGTTCATATATGTTGGTGTAGCCCATCCCCAGTCAAGTTGTAAAACAGCTTCTTTGATAGTTTGGCACGAATTTTTATAGAATTGTAGATGAAATGGATCACTATGAATTTGATTTTCAAATCTTAAGCTGTTGAACTTTGTCATTTGTTAGTTGTGCTGTGTTAGGGCGGCTCACTTCAGATGTTCGCTAGGGTTGTCAGAGGTTAGGATGGGCAGAGTTACTGAGATAGTTGGTTATGCTAACGATCGCAGCCGGGGAATTTGAGCATCTGCTGAATTAACATTCCGGGTTAGCTCAGGGGTCTTGGGTTCGCTCGGTTGAAGACATCAGGGGAATTTTTTCCCAGAGTGTTTGATAAAGTTCTGGAGGAACCGGGGATCTGAGCGCTTTGCCCAGGCGATTTTTCTTTTGAGCCGCTTGTAGGCAAGTTGCTTGCGGACACAGATAAGCCGATCTACCCATCCCACGATCCAATTGTACCTGATGAGATGGATAGACCCGAACAACGCGCCATAACTCATGTTTGGCGAAGACTTGGCGGCAACTGACACAACGCCGGTAGTTTGGTTTCATGTACAAATATACTGTGCTCAGTCCAAGAAAGCATAGGGATCTCGATCGTCTTTCACCTAGGATCAATGACAAAATAGAGGACTCTTATTTATTTTAGGCGATCGCGGTTTTCCCGGATCTGTTGTTATGTGATCAAATCCAGAAAATTTTGAGCATCAGCACTGAGCGATCCGGGATCAAACGATAATCAGAACGATTGTGATTCCCATCTTCAAAATTAGGAGTAACATCTCTGAAACGAGTAACAAAGCTCAGAAATCCTAGAGATGAATTCAGAAATAAATTGAAAATGGGAATCGCCGTGATTCTAACCCATCATCCACCCAGGAAGGAATGGCGCAATCGTCTACGGTGCTGAGGTCGCCGCTCCTCCCCTCTAACTAAGATTTTTTCGTTTGTACCTCTAATTCTGGTTCTTCCAGAAATTCTTCATCCAGAGATTCTTCATCCTCATTCTCTTCGGGACTGTCCATCACTTCCTCATATTTAGCCGTATCTTTAATATCTATTTTCCAACCCGTCAATCGGGCTGCCAGCCGGACATTTTGTCCCTCCTTACCAATCGCCAAGCTGAGTTGATCGTCTGGCACCAGCACATGAGCTTGCCTGGAATCAGGATCCACCAAAAGCACCTGATCGACTTTTGCCGGACTCAGAGCATTGGCAATATAAGTGGCTGGATCTGGAGACCAGCGGATCACATCAATTTTTTCGCCCCGCAATTCATTAACCACCACTTGAATCCGCGATCCCCGGGCGCCAATACAAGCCCCCACGGGATCCACATCACGTTCTAAAGTATCTACGGCAATTTTTGTCCGTGGCCCAACATATCGGGAAGGGGGATTAGCTTCGCGGGCGACCGCCACAATGCGTACCACCTCATCCTCAATTTCTGGGACTTCGTTGGCAAACAAATAAACCACTAAACCGGCATCCGCACGAGACACCAACAATTGCGGGCCACGATGCGGGCCTTCCCGGACTTTTTTCAAATAAACCTTAATCGTCGATCCCGCTCGATAATTATCGTTCGGTAGCTGTTCCCGCTTAGGCAGTTCAGCTTCCACATCCGGTTTACCCAAACCACTATTCACCGCCAGAATTGCCGATTGGCGTTCAAACCTAAGCACTTTGGCTTGTAACACCGTACCTTCGAGTTCTTGAAACTCTTCTTGAACCATTTGGCGCTGCTGATCCCGCAACTTTTGGGAGAGAACCTGCTTGGTCTGAATCGCTGCCATGCGACCAAACTCTCGCTGAGAAGGAGTCACATCCAAAACCACCGTATCTCCCATCTGAGCTTCCGGGGCGACTTCCTGCACTTCTTTCAGAGCAATTTGATGATCGATACTTTCTACAGTTTCGACAATGGTCTTGGTGGCTAAAATCCGAAACCCTTCTTCTTCTGTATCCAGTTCGACTTCAAAATTATCAAAAAAATCTTCATCAAAATTGTCACCCTCCATATTTTGGGTGCGCCTGTAGCGTTCATATCCTTTAATTAGGGCTTCTCTTAAGGCCGCTTGTACAGAGGATTTGGGCAAATTTCGTTCTTGGCTAATTTTTTCGATCATATCCCGGAGTCCGGGTAAATTGATCATTGTCATAAATTTTTCCTGCAATTTTTAAGTGTTTCATGGCATAGAACCAATGGATCGCCCCATCACTGAAACACGCCTCCAGATTTTTCTGGCCAGAAAAATCTGAGACGATCGCCGATCAATGGTTGTGAGTCCACGGTTTTAGGTTCCTTATAGGAGTTCAACTAAGGCAATGAGCGATCGCGGAATGGAAATCACCCGACCTTTTTGATTCAAATAAACGTTAGTTTCATCTCGACTGACTAGGTTGCCTTGCCATTCTTTCTGCCCTTTGTAGGGTTCAACCGTTTCAATGCGAACCCCAAAACCCTTAAAAGAGATAAAATCTCGGTCTGTAGTCAGTTGACCGGAAAGACCCGGACTAGAGATTTCTAGGACATAAGCATCCGGGATCAAGTCGGTGGCATCTAGAGTCATTTCTAATGCTCGACTCATTTTTTCACAATCCTCTAAACTCGTGTCATTATCAGGGTTACAGATGTCTACACGAAGAACCGGGGGGCGATGATTCGTTTGAAATACCGCTCCAACAACCTGTAGTCCCAGGTTTTCTGCCACTGGTTTGGCTAAATCGATAATTTGTGGGATCAATGGATGAGTCATAATAAAACTCCAATAAAAAAAGCGGGTTGTCACCCACTTTCGGTGCAAGTATTCAGGTTTTTCTCCTGCGGCTCTCTAAACGAGACATGGGGCAGGTTCAAACCCTTGTCACCTTCGA
The DNA here is from genome assembly GCF_001276715.1 of Planktothricoides sp. SR001. Lineage (GTDB taxonomy): Bacteria > Cyanobacteriota > Cyanobacteriia > Cyanobacteriales > Laspinemataceae > Planktothricoides > Planktothricoides raciborskii. The sequence continues at coordinate 50,750 of NZ_LIUQ01000043.1, forward strand.
TCGTTCTCCTTCACGACAAGGAAAACTTCTCAGATCGCTGAACACGAATCAAGTGGCGGCGCTAGAATCCTCGATGACAAAAGCCGCTTTTTGTTTTCAGCAGTAATGCACCGATGCACTCACCAGATATGCCTCGAATTCAACGGCCTGGTTTTGGCTGATACTCAGCATCAGACTGACTTTGAGCCGAGAAAAGTGACTGGAAGAAAAGATTTTCGTGCTGAGGATTGGTGTTTCAGCCAACTTTAGTTTAGCATTAAACATCGGTCGCTTTCATCTGTGCTTGATTTGAAGCATCGAAGCCATGTGTAAGGAGCGCTCTTGGGATCAGAAAATATTTCTCCGAACGCTCCTCAGCAATCTAAGAACTTCCATAAGGTAGTCTAGCATACCATAAACCGATCCCATCAATTTTTTTGGATTAAAAACCGATCGCGGGAGTCTGGTTGGGGGAAAAACTAACTCCCAGTTAGCTGCGGCGGCTGTTTGACGATGGGCAAAAGTTCTTGGATTTCCTCCTCGGTGAGGTTCTTGACGTAATTTAGTTTAACCTCTTCGAGAAAGTCACTCAGTAACGATTCAATTTCGTCCAGGGTATTATCTCGCTGCAATTCCTTGCGGAGGGTGACGGTAAATTTTTTCACTAACCGTTCTGAGAGTTCAGTGGCGATCGGATCGGGAGTGGTGTTTTGACTGGATATATAAGCTTCTTGAGGTTTTTCCGTCACCAGTTTCGTCACTTGCGCGATCACACCTTCCGCGATTTGATCTGGTAAGCGACCTAATCCGGGCACCCGATGAATTCGCTGGTACACGGACGAATTTTTCATGGCTTTTTCAATTTGATAGCGAACCACCGCTTCCAGTTCCGGTTGAATGGTGGGGAGAACTTGGCAAAGGGTCACTTGTAGCAAGCGGTTGACGATCGTCGGAATTTCATCGATATCATTAATATCGATATAAGTTTTTTGGGTTTTGTTTTTCGGTTCAAAGAGCGATCGGGTAAACTTACCAGTTTCCACGGCTTCCTGCATCTGGTTAATCGCTCGAATCACCACCACCTGGGTCAGTTCCTCAGCAAAACTGGCGATAAAATTTATGCTCAGGCGATTCCTAATCGGTTCCAGATCCGGAAATTTAGTTTGATCCAGACGAATAATCACCGGAATCACTCGTAACCACCGAAAACCAGGTACAAATACTGACACGGGCAACCATAAAGTCAGATCGTACCAACGGTGGGCGATCGCGCTACCCCATGACATTTTTTTGTGATGATGTAATAGCCAAATTCGACCGATAAATTCTCCTAAAAATAGCGTCATCCAAGGGAGATCGAGCAGCCAGAACCTGTCTAGCCAATCACTATTTGCCCCCAAATGACGAAAATAGTTGCTTTCCAGTAAAAAGCGAATTTCACGATCGAAAAAATCTAACTCTTTTTCCCATCCATGCGCTATCAGGTTTTCTTTTGACCAAAATGTTCTAAATGATCCTTTAGCCGAATAATTAGCCCACAAAACTTCCGGGGAAAACCAGTCTAAAACCCCAATGATGGCAGAATTCACCCATTGAATATTGACAAGTTTTGGCAGATTATTAGGATCTCTAGAATAAATATACTCCCGCATTTTATATTTAATTTCTTCTAAAGTCCCACTTTTATTTACTCTGGCGAATGGATCGGTATCAATCATCTCCATGCTAAGAAGCCGCAGTTCTGCCAACAAAGGTTCAACTTCTGAGCCATTGATTCCTTCAAGTTTAAGCACTATCTTGAGTTCATCAACTTTTTTCAGATACTCTTGGGTAGTGCGATTGGGTTCGATGCCTTTGATGGGATCGTAAAACAGTTTTGGTTCATAAAAATCAATTAAATAACTCATTTTTCTATCGAATACCGCCAACTCTTGCTGCCAACCTTTTTCGGCTAAATATTCTTGACTCCAAAAAATTTCTATTGCCTGATTAATATTATCTTTATCCACATGATCCATGAGGATTTTTTTTACTTCTTGCCAAGAAGCCTGGGTTGGCAAAATCGGCAACGGACTTTCTTGAAATAATTCTTTATTTTGTTGGCGTAATTTATCAAGTAAATTTATGGCATCTGCTGAATTAAACCCATCTTCGGCTAATACATTTTTTAGTTCCTCCACTGTGTTGAGAAACTGTTCAGATTGTTTTTGCCGAAAATTTGCTTCCAGCCATAAATGGCTTCGGAGATAAAATGGTCGCAGCTTCACATAGCTCCAATCAAATCCTACAAAAAGTAAATTTGCCAGAACTAATAGTCCCATCAATCGTTCAAACCAAAGAGTCCATGCATTGACATAACCTGGTGTTTTTTTTAGTCCTGACATAACTCAACTATTGAAATCATCAACGACAAAATTCAGGATTTATTCCCGGAATGCGTGGCAGGGAAAATCACATATTGCCCCCCTGAAACTGGGACAAAAATCCTTTACCATGTAACTTAACACAGTAGATGGCTAGATATCTGTTTGATTACTGGCGTTATTGATAGATCGACTACTTTTTTCTGCTGACGGATATGACTGGCTGGATTCCTCAAATGAATCTACATAAGGATCCATTGCTCCTTGATTACTGCTAGAGGTGTTGGACTGATTGGATGTTTTTTTCCGTAAGTCCAAAGGTCTGCGTTTTGAAGGCGGTAGTCTTTCGAGACTACGAGATCCCCCGGATGAACTGCTTGGTAGGGAGCGAAAAGTTTTCCAAGCGGCTTTGACCCCAACGATCAGGCTTTGGGTGCTCACTTGTGCTCGTTTTGCTTGTTTCTTGGCACTGCTGATACTCTCATCTACTTGTTTGACAACTTTGCCAGCGCTTTGAACCCCTTGGTTGACATCATCAGTGAGGTCACTAATTTCCATGCCGGTGAGACGAATGGCTTGTAAGGTGGGGGGAAGTTCTCTGGCTAAGGTGTCCGCTAATTTTTCCACGCTACGGGCTGCCCGCCCGACAGACTGCAAAGCGGGCAAGGCAGCCAGTAACAACAGAATGATGCTGACACAAACCAGTAAAAAGGATAGTCCAAGCCAAAAAAGAGGATCAGTCACAGCAGGTTTTTTGCTTATTGCTTACTTAGAGGATCGGAGCTAGTCATGGGACAAGTAACAAGACAAGGATAAATCAGCGATCGCTCCCTTGGGATCTAGGGATCTAGGGTAATGATTTGGGTTCAATCAGGGGATGAGTTTTTGGCCGCTGATTTCGTCGAAAAACCATTGTCCAATTGGTTGAGGGTTTCCCGTTCTTGTTTGCTGGCTTCGAGTCCAGCGGCGATCGCTTCTCTAAGTCTTTGCAAAGTTTCATCCCAATTACGCAGAGTTGATTCTGAGAGGCGATCGGCTTGACTTTGGACAGTTTTGGCTAAGTCGTCTGCCAACTCTGGTAAAGCCTCAACAGATTTTTTCAGCCGTTGTCGGGTTTGACGACCACTGCGCGGTGCTACTAAGATCCCAGCGATCGCACCGATCGCAGTTCCTACCAGCATACCCATAATAAAAGATCCCGAACGATTCTTAGACATTTTCTATAGCAATTAACTTTTTACTTATTTTAGGCGGATTTGACCCAGGCTTAGTCAGAATTGCCCTGAAACCTAATTTTACCCAGCCGGATTTAAATTAATCATGGCCGATCTATTTTTCTGCCGCTGTCACTAAGGACGAGTTTTCCAGGATCGTCTCAGAGTAAATTTCCCCAGAAAATTGACCACTAAGAGAAGTTGGCGCATGGTTTGAACTTGTTTTTGCAGCTTTTGGTATTTTTGCCGCAACTTTCTGGTGCCTGTTTCGCCTTTGGCGATCGCTCTTGGAGCCTTGTGCAGGACATTATAAGTGCCGCGATCGGCTCTTAATATTGCATTAGCTGCTTTGTCAACTTTTTTGCCAATCTTCCATAATTTTGCCGCCAGATACAGGCAAATCATGGAAATCACAACATTAATGATAATCACTCCTACTACCATCAAATGCTCTCCTTCCTCTAATTTTTACCTAGCTAAATTATCCCTAATTTAGGGTCAAAAATATCATATTGTTATATTTTTTTATTTTTTTTATAAAAATTATTCCCAAATGCTCCCGAATCCGGGCAATACATTATCCTGAGATAAAATAGATATATCTCCCAGTAAATTGGCCGTAATTAGATTAGCAACTCGCTGACTTTTCCAATAAATTGTATGATCGTCCACCAACCCCAAAGCCATAGCCACATTCCCCAGACTTCTTTTAAGAATATCCTTATCTTCAAGATACTTATCCTGAAAAAATATAGAATTATCATGCAAATTTAGACTAGATGCTAAAGGATAAGCAAAAATATCTCCGGCATTAATAATGTTAATCCACCGTAGGGGATTTTTGACATATCGCTGGGCAAAGATTTTTAGTTTCTCCGGGGCGATGCCCAACATTCGATTAAAAAATAGCAGTGGAGAACCCATTGTGGTGACAGTTCTCAGGTAAACCTTTCTGCCTTGCCGATACCCACTTAATCCTTTAATGATATCTCGAATATAAAAAGCCGGGTCAGACGGGCTTAATTTATCAGAAAATAAAATATCCCATAAAATGACACTGCCCAGAGAATGTGCCACTAAATGCAAATCATCGTCTCCGGGATTTTCCTTAATAAATTGTAATAATTGAACCGCAATGGTTTTTCGGGCGGCGTGTCCATAATCAGGATTTAAATAAGTAAAAATATCCCCAAAAATTTTGCTGATTAGCTGTTCTCTAAAATTTTGATAAGAGAAGATTGTCTCCAGATCCACTCCGGGATGATCCCATTTAAAATTTTCTAAATCTTGCAACACCCAATCCCAGAGTTCATCGGCACCGAGAATATCTCCGAAAAAAGCCGCCCCAAAGGAGGGGATTTCTATTTCTCCTCGTTGGCTGAATTCTTGAAGAATAAAATTTTGGGTGCGATCGCTATAACCAGGGTTACGCACCGCCGTGCCGTGCAGAAAAAATACTAGCATTTTATTATTTATCCAATATAATCATTTATTTTTTAATTGTGCCTATTACCCAATATTTTATGCCATTTTTAATGTGGCGATTGTGCCAATATTCACAGAATGATGGGCGATCAGAGCAAGCCCTTTGACTTTGACCTGCCTGATTAAGCGGCTACAGCAATTGCCTTAGCATAAAAACAAGGTTCGGGAATTTCTTGCCCGTCTTCTCGCAGAGTTTCAATATAAAGCGCGATCGCTTCTTTAATATTTTGTTCGGTTTCTTCAATAGTTTTTCCTGTCGAAATACAACCGGGCAAATCGCGAACATACGCTGAATAGTTACTGCCAGCCCATTCAAAAACCACCACATATTCTTTCATAATTTTTATTGCTTGATAAAGCTAATAATATCCTTTAGATCAATATAAATAAAATATAAAATTGCCTGCTGTCCAAGTTTCAATTTTCCGTATTTTATTTGCGTTTTTGCATCTGTTTCGGGGGTTAACTCTTCATCAAAAGAAACAACATATCTCGGTTTGAAATTTATGCTGCCATCATCGTTCTTACTTATTGTATTTATCAATTCTTTGTAAATATACGATTTAACATAGCTTTCTTGGCTATCTTTTTGCCTAAATTCAATGTCAGTTTTAATTTTGTCAGGATCTAATTCTTCATAATAATCTATGCCTCCTTTATCATCAAAAAAATCCTTTAACTTTGGATAAATAAATTGTTCATTGACGATTTTACAAGCTGTTAAATTCAAGGAAACAACTGGATTAAAATCACTAATAACACTATGCCGAAACTTAATCTGCTCAATCATACTAATTGTTGCTTGATATAAAAATCTTGAAGGGTTGTGAAATTAATTTTTACCAATTTAATTTGGCTTTGCTGAAAACAAGTATTCTTTACATTTTCTATTTTTTCAAATTCTGAGTTAGAAAAATAAGGTATCCAAAACTCACTTTCTGTTTTGACTTTCCAATTTTTTTGAACTGTCCATTCATAGACTAATTGTTTCTGTATATCATCTTTTACTTTGTTTTCTCCAGGCTTGTTTGGTGAGTATTTTTCATAATCGGAAACACGCATATATTTGTAATCAATGATTTGGACTGAGGCAGATGATTCTTCAAAGTATTGCTTTACAAAATTTTTAAAGTCGCTAAATTTTTTTTGAGACATATATTTATATCCACTGCCAAGCTTATCTGTCGTGTTGATCACAGAAGTCTTATAAGAAAGTTCTTTATATTCACTTTGAATTTTTGGATGATCTTTTACTGCACGCAAGTTCAATTTAACTGCAACCTCAGCTTCATTAGAGAGTTTTTCATCAACTAAATAATACTGATCTATTTTGCTTACGCTCGTTTTCAATACTAAATCAGGACGCAAGTAACGTGGTTCTGGCAAATCATTTAATTCCACTTTAAATGGATTAATATCATGGTAATTTAGGAATAGTTTTAGCTTTCCTCCAACATCCGCAAAGACTGCCCTTTGACGATATTCAGGTGTATTAAGTACATAAGTCTGGCACATATCCTCCCATATATCATAGAAATTACTAAACCCCCAGTAAATACCTTGGTCGTCTTCTTGTCGTTCTCCATACAAAAATGCCTCAACAGCCTCAAAAAAATGCCAATAGTCCTCATCTTTATAGGTTGTTTTTAGGTCAATATCTTCCAGGGTTTTTCTTAATATTTCTATGGTTTCGGCAAATGTATCTTCGCCAAATAAACTACTATCAGGTTGTAAATAGTTTTCTTTGAACTGATCGGCAAGTTCAACAGCCCGATCGGGTATCTGTTCTAATTCTTCCAACTCTTTTTTTATTTCCGTGTAGATAAAACCAAACATTTGTAAAATTGGCGGGCTTTCTTTGATTAAAATATTTTTGGCAATATTCATTTCATCAATATAAATCACATCCTCATCAAGATATATCCCTTGGTGCATATACCGATAAATTTTGGAATAGTCAATTTCAGGGCTGCTCATTTGTTTTTTTCCTAAAGATGAAATTCGTAATTCATCGTAACCCTCAAGTATTTTGTCTAAGGAATTGAGTTTACCGTAAAAAATTACCTGTTCGTTGTTTTCATTAATAAAGCTAAATCCCTTTTCAGCTTCAATAATTCCGTCTCTATAACTGGTGATGTATTCTTTTTCCAAATCGTTTTGTTTTTTTTGCCTATAAATTTTGAAGGTTCGATACATCTTGAAGAAAAATTCTTTAACTAGGTTAAAATCTTTATCATCAAAATCATCGAATCCTAACGGAAGCCAAAATTCTAAACGATTGCTCTCTTGATTTCTCTGAAGACCAACAAATGAATACTGGCTATGATTACGTTGTTCATCGGTTTTGATGATATCTATATTATTCAGGTCAAACATTTTATCCCTTATATTCCTTGATTGCCTCAACAAAATTTTTAACTTTTTTCGTAAATTGTCCAAAGGTAACTAAAGTGCCTTTCTCCATTCCCAAAAGGTTAGTCAATGGATCTCTATTGTTGCTAAACACACTATCCCATAGAAAAAACATCAATTTATTTTTGATGTGTTCTTCAGTTATAGTTTTTTCATTAATGAAAAAGTACCCAATTTGTTTGTCCTCAACTTTCCTAATTTTATGCTTTGGATCGCAGATGAATTTATTTAAATTATCAACAAAATCATTCCAAGCACAAGTATCATTATTGTCAAGGTTTACTCTTCGGATGGACACTACATCTCTTTGGTTGTCATCGTCAACATTTATAAACTCCCAATCCCAACGACGTTTAAATGCATTGTCCATGAAATAGATTGAATTGTCCGATGTATTCATGGTAGCCAAGATTGATAGATTGGGGGGCAATTTAATTTTGCACTCTTGAAGTTGAACTCTGTCACTTTCGCTCAAATCGCTGAAAATATAGTTAAGATATTTATCGTATTCGGTTTCTTTTAAAGTCTGACCATCATACTCAAAAGAGTATCCCTTCTCTTTAGAAAGAAAATATTTTTTAAATCCCACTTCTTGCAACAATCCAACTTTTTCTAAATCTGAAATTGTTATTGGATATTGTGACCAACCGCTTTTGTTTCTATCGAGAAGTTGAAATACTGTACCAAAAATTGCGGCTGAATTACCTCTATTAATTTCATCAATAACCAAAACAACATTATCAGGTTTTTTAATTATTTTTTTGTGTTTTTGTTCTAAAGTAAACTTTTCTTCGCTAGTGAACTCGCCTAGATTTTTTCCAATTTCTTTTTTGTATTTCTCTGTTTCATCTTTTTTATCTTTTTCTAACTGAATGCAGCTAGTAATTATATTTTTATACGCTTTAGCTATTGCTTTTAAAAAATGTCCTGGGTAGTATTTATAGTCTACCTTTCCACTATCATCAGTTAATGGCATAAGTTTACCCATAAAATCACCATAAGTATATTCTGGGTGAAATACAGTTGGAATAATATTTGATTTGTCAGTTATATTTAACTGGTTAGGAATTATTTTATTTTCAACTCTATAACTTTTTCCGGTTCCAGGGCTTCCGAAGATAATTTTTTGAATGGGTTTATTGGACATACTAATCGAGTTTCAGGAAACTGATAATTACATTGGCGACTACAAGACAGTCAAAACACAACCGTCTTAGTTGAAAAGCATATTCTTACAGCGGTTTTCAGATTACTGAACCACGGTAGGGCGAAGCATTCCGTAGGGGCGAAGCATTCCGGCAGTCAGATTAATATTTTCAGCAATAGGTTATCTGCCGGAATGCTTCGCCCGTACATTAATATTTTAAGCATCAAATGCCGGAAAGATCACACCCCTACAGATGCTTTGTGGTTTACTCGCGGAGAAAAGCGCTGTAAACGATTATACCCATAGTTGTTCATTGAGCGAATCAAATTCTGCTCATTGATTCCATATTTATCACCAACCCTAAAAAAAATCCCCCGCCCGGAGGCAGGGGATTTTTTAGTTATATTTGCTTAACTAGCAACGAGAAGCGTTGATCAACCGAACTTGCCTGCGGTAGAAGCAATCAAGAAGGCGGCATAGGTGAGGACATAACCCACGGTGAAGTGAGCCAGACCGACCAAGCGAGCTTGAACAATGCTCAGAGCCACCGGCTTGTCTTTCCAGCGAACCAAGTTGGCTAACGGAGTGCGCTCGTGGGCCCAGACCAGAGTTTCAATCAACTCTTGCCAGTAACCGCGCCAGCTAATCAGGAACATGAAACCAGTCGCCCAGACCAGGTGTCCGAATAAGAACATCCAAGCCCACACGGACAGGTTGTTCGTCCCGTAGGGGTTGTATCCGTTGATTAACTGGGAAGAGTTTAACCACAGATAATCCCGGAACCATCCCATTAAATAGGTGGAGGATTCGTTGAACTGGGCCACGTTTCCTTGCCACAAGGCTAGGTGCTTCCAGTGCCAGTAGAAGGTCAACCACCCTAGGGTGTTGAGCATCCAGAACATGGCTAGGTAGAAGGAATCCCATGCGGAGATGTCGCAAGTACCGC
>NZ_LIUQ01000042.1:0-24205 GCF_001276715.1 Planktothricoides sp. SR001
CTGTCCGGTTTTTATGGCTTATTTTAATTAGATTGGCAACGGGCTGGCAGGGGTATTGGTGACTATTTTATGTATGATATGTTGTCAATACGTTATATATTCTAAATAAGAAACCGGGTTTCTTGGTTAGCTGCGGGGAATAAGAAACCCGGTTTCTGGGTGGTCTGCGGGGAATAAGAAACCCGGTTTCTGGGTGGTCTGCGGGGACTAAGAAACCGGGTTTCTTGTTGGGATTCCACAGATAACTGTGATATGCCGAAAAGAAACCCGGTTTCTGGGTTAGCTGCGGGGATTAAGAAACCCGGTTTCTGGGTTATCTGCGAGGAATAAGAAACCGGGTTTCTTGTTGGGATTTAACAGTAGGGGCGAATGGCCATTCGCCCCTACATTTTCACCAAAGAAACCCGGTTTCTAGCTGGTCTGCGGGGAATAACAAACCGGGTTTCTGTCGTGAAACCTAAAGATAACTGTGATATGCCGAAAAGAAACCCGGTTTCTGGGTTAGCTGCGGGGATTAAGAAACCGGGTTTCTGGGTTAGCTGCGGGGATTAAGAAACCGGGTTTCTTGTTTGGATTTAACAGTAGGGGCGAATGGCCATTCGCCCCTACATTTTCACCAAAGAAACCCGGTTTCTGGGTGGTCTGCTTAGACTAAGAAACCGGGTTTCTTTTATGCCACCCACCGATAACCGTAATTTTCACCACAGAAACCCGGTTTCTGAACCTCCACCAACAACTCACTCATCAGCCGGTAAAAAATTAGGGTTAAGCACTTCTTCTTTACTAAAGGGAGACTCTGGAGGAAATATCTGGATGGATAAACCCGTTTCATCGGCGGCTAGTTCTCTCGCATCTTGATAGGATTCGTTAAAAATATCTTCAAAAAAACGATATAAACTCGGACTGGTTTTGAAAGTATCTCGGAGGCGTTGACGATGTTCTCGAATCGTGTAAAGCCAACTATTTGTGCGCTTTTGATTCTGATATTTATACTTGAGTAAGTGCATTAAAAGTATTTTTAAATTACTTTTTAAAGCATTTTTATCGCTTCTCCCCATACTTTCCAATTCCTCAAGCAAGTTTTCTAAATCGATTTCGGCAAAATTTCCCTCTTTTAATAAGTTGATATTTGTCTGTAGCCACAGATAAAAATCTTGTTCATAAAGGGATGTTGTTGCCGTTGTGATTGATTGGATAGCTGTCATTTATTTTGACTCCCTTTCTTTTCTTCCATGATAGATTTCCCGAAAAGAAACCCGCTTTCTTATTTCTGGGCAGGAGGAAGCCCCTCACCGGGGCTCCCCGAAGTGAGTTTGGAAACGAGTTAGGGATTTTACCTGGCCCGGAGAGCGTAGGGGCTTTTTGCTCTTACTTTCTTCGCCACTCCGGGCCGGGTACTCCCAGGTATCGTTTGGGCTTGTTGGATGTTTTTCCAGCCCCAATAAACCTGAATTATTTTGCTACTTATATCTTATCCATTTATTAACAGATTGTCAAGTTTTTTTAGAATAGATTTTACCACAAAGACACAAAGGACACAAAGAGATATTATTCGTGTTCTTTGTGTCTTTGTGGTTTTTATTTAACCCGTGGCTAATTCTTCGGTTTGGCAACAATTAAGTTAGCCCTGGTGGGGCTGGGTTGTTCCCAAAAAGATAAGCTGTTGTAGCGTTCAAACAAATCGGGCGGTAATATGGTTTGTCTCGGTTGAAATGCTACTTTTTGCCGTACTTTATGCAGCCCTTTGGTATTCAGATTCAGGTCAAATTCTGGCTCGTCATATTCGATGTTTTCAAAGTCGTGTTTGAACGGTGTTTCCCCAAGAAATTGATAAATTAAGGAGATGGTTTGCTGGGGTCCTTTGGCCAAGAGGTCGTAATCAACTATGAGTAGTTTATGGCTATTTTCGCTGTAAAATGCTTCTTTGACAGCACTGTAGGCAAATCCGACTAATCTGCCGCCCTGACTTAGGGCTTCTGTTCTACTATATACGGTAGCTCTTTCTCCCAGATTATTAAATAGGCGAGAAACGTCAAAGGCGTTGCGGCGAATTAGTCTTTCGATGCTGTCCATCACCCAGGCGATATTTCTGACACAGCAGATAATTTTAGCTTCGGGAAATAGTTCGTTAATTAAGCTTAATTTCGCACACCATAAGCGATTTGTGTCAAAAATTACGGCTTTGTCCGCTTGCGGCTGATAATAAGTGTTAAATATGCTGTGGATCAGTTGCCGTTTCTGTTCTTCGGATATGAATACGGAATATTCGTTTTGATCGCTCATTGCTGCCAGCATTTGCTCGACTAATCCCCCTACGGGGCTGGTCATTCCCGCATGAAATCGAGGATTTTGCCGGAGAATGGCACCGAGTAAGGTGGAACCCGATCGCGGTAAACCAGATATAAAATGAATTTTGTTCTGCATTCTTCAGGTGAAGTAAAAGTAAAAGTAAAAGTAAAAGTAGGATGGGCATTGCTACCCGCATTCCTGCCCCTATTAATGTACACAATGAGAGAGGCGGAGGGGCGGAAGGGCGGAGGGGCGGAGGGGCGGAGGACTAAGAAACCGGGTTTCTTGTTTGCTTAAAACAGATAACTGTAATTTTCACCAAGGAAACCCGGTTTCTGGGTTATCTGCGAGGACTAATGAGAAAGAACCCAGGGATGCGATCGCCTGGGTTCTAGTTTTAATCATCTGAGTAGTAAAGTGGGCAAAATATTGCCCACCATACGAATAACTACAAATAACTGAAGATTATGGAGTGGCAACGACATAAGGAGAAGGAATAACTTCCGCTTGTCCGGCATTAACCAGTGCTTGATAAACAAAGGCAGCGACTTCAGCGCGAGTGGCTTGTTGGTTGGGATTGAATTGACTCAGGTTGGGATAGTTGACTACCAATTGACTGGCCGTTGCAGAGGCGATCGCATTTTTCGCATAATCAGGAATTTGCGCGGCATCAGAATACCGAGAAAGCAGACTCTGACTGGCTTCAGGCAATCCTAAACCACTGGTCAACGCTACCAAAGCTTGCACCTTGGGAATTTCTTGATTGGGGCGGAAAATATCCCCAGGATAACCAGCCAAGAAGCCACCGCGATAGGCGGTTTGAATCGCATCAGCCCCCCAGAAAGTGCTGACCACATCGGCAAACACCTTATTAATCCGAACGGGTTTGGGAGCAAAAGCTTTATTCACGATCGCCGCAAACTGAGCACGAGTCACGGGTTCATTGGGGCGATAAGTACCATCGGGGAAACCAGAAATCACCCCCCGTTTGGCCAAAGCGGTAATATAAGATTGCGCCCAGTGACCTTGCACATCAGAAAAGGCAACTTGAACATCGGCGGGAACAAAGTTGACATTCCCTTGAATCCCATTGGGGTTGATATCATTACCGATCGCCAACAGCAAATTCGAGGTGCTATTCAACACATCAGAACTGCCATTACTGCGAATGCGATTATTTCCCTGGTCATTCACGGTGCCTAAATTCGGATTCGCGGTGCCAATGACCACCACCCCACCAGCCAAATTATTTTCAATCACATTATTGCGGAGAATTGGCGTAGCGGAATTAGACACCACAATACCCGCCTTATTTTTAAACACACCATTGTTACTCACCAAGGGGGCGGAAGTATCACTAATCGCCATCCCATATCCAGTTTCTTGGAAAGTATTATCGCGAATCACACCCTTAGCCGCACGAGCCACAGAAATTCCGTTGGCATCATTTTTAATAAAAAGGTTACTAGAAATCGTGGGTTGTGCATTGCCCGTGACAAAAATACCTTCTCGCAAACTATTAGCAAAAGTATTGTTGGCAATGGTAGGTTTGCCTTGTTCAATCCACAGTCCCGTCCCACGAGATAGGGTATTCGTAATCGTCACCCCTTCCACGATCGCCTCATCTAAAGCCACAACAGTCACGTTTTGACGGGCAAAGGAAGCACTCACATGAGAACCGCCCCCAACAATCATCACCCCTTGACCCTTACTGGAAGTCTTACCCCGCAATGTCACCTTAGAGGGAATATTCAGGGGGAAATTTTCCCCAGTTTCTGCACTGTAAGTGCCGTCAGCCAGTTGAATAATCGTCCCCGCCTTTGCTTGTTGTAGCGCATAAGAAATAGTGCGATAAGCGGTGGCTTCACTCAACCCTGCCCCAGGGCGATCGCTGCCTTGCGCCGAGTTCACATAGATTACAGTTTGCTCAGTTGTGGCTTGGGCTGTGGCTTGGGCGATCAGGCCGAGATTGGTTTGCGCTTTCGCTGCCATTGGTCTAAACGTCGCACCGCTGCCACAGAGCAGTAAAGCAGCCAAACTCGCAGCCAGAGTCATATTACCAAATTGACGACCTTGAGAGAAAGCGTTGCCAGAGAAAGAAGAAACTTGATTAGATTGGTTAGAGAATTTCATGGTGGTTTTCCTTTGCGTTCAACAATTTAAATCTAATTGTTGTTTGTAGAGAGTTGTTTGGGATTTGTGTCGCTTTTCCAACTGGATCGGTTCCGGTCACTGTTCCTAAATTGTTGAAGCCGTGGATTGGCAGACGCTTGACCAACTGGCTGACAATCTAGGAAAAAAACCACCATTGGATCGGATTAGCCCGGTAGTTGGCGATCGCGCCAATACTGGGAATCAATGGGGCTGATTCATTGTCAACAAAAATGAACCAAAAAAACTTCGTTCATCTCAGGGGGAGCGATCGTTAGAACCTTTTAGAATTTAAAATAGTCTAAATCCAAATTGAGCCCTAATTTTTTTGCCTGCCAAAAAAATCCGCCATCAATTATAATCCAATGAAAATCACATTGATGGCGGAAATTTACCCGCTTAAATTTTCGCTAAATTCTGGATAATTGAGGATAACAGCGATCGAACAAATTTGATTAAACCTTTGATGAAAATCAATCAAAGGTTTAATCAATATTCATTCAATTACCAGTGTTAGGGATATTTAGGACAACTTCTCTTCCCTGTTCCCTATTCCCTGTTCCCTATTCCCTATTAGGGTCGGATGTTTAACCAGCGAAAAAACCAGTGAATTTGACTAAACTACTTGAACCATAAAATTTAAGCCAAATTAATATCAGACATTTGCGCTCAACAATCTTTTCCCTTGGTTTAATAGAATTTTATTATACCAATGTTAGGGATATTTAGGACAACTTCTCTTCCCTGTTCCCTATTCCCTGTTCCCTATTCCCTAAAAAAATAACCGTCCTAACCAACTCGTTTCTTGCTATAGTAAAGAGATTGGAGATTTTCCTGGCTATCTGATATGATCATTTGCATATTTTCACTGGGAAATTTCCAATCTCACTCTTCGCATTCAAGTTGGTGAAATCACCGATTTCTAATTTTTCTGGGCTCCAGTCAACTCTGGATTAGGCCCAATCAATCGTACCAATTCATCGGGCACCACCGCTTTACCCATCGCATCACTCCAGCTAACTTTGCCATCTTTGTAATGTTTAGCCAAAGCCATTTCCATTGTCTGCATTCCTAATTTCATGCCGGTTTGGATCATCGAATAAATCTGACTAAACTTACCTTCTTTAATCAGGTTGCTGATAGCTGCCGTATTCACCAGAATTTCCTGGGCACAGACCCGACCGCCGCCAATTTTCTGCACCAAGTTTTGGCTACAAATCCCTTGCAAAGAGTTACCCAACTGAGCTTGCATCGCCGGTTTAATTTGAGGCGGAAACACCTCAAGCATCCGGGTGACAGTACCCGCAGCGGAGTTGGTATGCAAAGTTCCCATCACCAAGTGACCCGTTTCTGCCGCAGAACAAGCCAGAGAAATCGTCTCCAAGTCCCGCATTTCGCCCACGACAATAATATCTGGGTCTTGACGGAGTGCTCCTTTCAGAGCATTGGTAAAACTCTTCGTGTCTTCACCTTTTTGGCGTTGGTGAAACAAGCTATTGATATTTGGGTAAACATACTCAATCGGTTCTTCCACCGTGAGAATATGTTCTGAACGAGTGCGGTTAACCAAATCCAGCAGAGCCGCTAAAGTCGTCGTTTTCCCAGAACCCGTTTGTCCCGTCACCAACACCATCCCCCGAGGACGGTGAGTCAGATCCCGGAGAATTTGTGGCACCCCCAGTTTGTCCGCATTGGGAATTTTCGCCCCCAACGCTCGCATACAAGCCGCCCAGCAGCCTCGTTCTCGGTAAACATTCAGCCGGAAACGAGCTAATCCTTTCACCCCATAGGCGCTGTCTAAATCCCAGTTTTGTTCTAATTCTTTCCGTTGCTGGTTGTTCAGCATCTGGAAGATTAAAGCCTGCGACTCTTCTGGTGCTAGGGTTTCACCAAATTGAGGCTGAGGGGTTAATTTACCACTAATTCGGAAGTAGATCGGTGCTCCCGCTTGGATGTGGATATCGGAACCCCCTGACTCGATCAAGGCTTCCAGAACATCTTCAATGACTAAACCTTGTGGTGGCATTGTTGTTTATCCCCCAATTACCGCTATTTATCTATATTATCTAGCGAAATTTTGCTTGATTGTGAATAGGATGGCATGAAGGTAAGCGTCAATTTTCCGACTAACTTTCATCTTTAATCTTTAAAGCGAGGGGTCATGCAGTAGGGACAATCTAACCATTCTGGCTGTAAACCCGCCCCACAACCCTGACAGGTCAGACCTGTTTTCCGCTTGGCTTTGAGTTCCGCCTCTAAGCCCGTATCGGTAAAAGTCACCCGGTCTACTTCTTCAAAAGTTGTATGGCCTTCCCGCACGAGATTGAGGCTATAGGGCAGTAGGGATACCATCCCTTCTTGGACTGCTCTTTCTTTAATCAAAGCGGTCGGAGCCCGTTGAGTGATTAAGGCCGAGATTTCATCACTGTTTTTCAGCACTTCATAGACGCCAACCCGACCTTTGTAGCCACCACCGCGACATTTGGGACAAAGGGTGCCCGCTTCTTCGGCGGCTTTTCGATCGCTCGGAGCAATAAAATTGGCTTTGTGGAATATCACCCCGGATTCTTTGGCGGCGGATAAACCATATCGAGCCAAATCTTCTGGGCTGGGTTGATAGGGAACTTTGCAATTGCTGCAAACCCGACGCATTAAGCGCTGTGCGGAAATGCCAATCAGCGCCCCTGCCACCATGAAGGGTTCAATGCCCATTTCATCTAAACGGGCGATCGCTCCTGCGGCGTCGTTAGTATGCAGAGTGGTTAACACTAAGTGGCCGGTTAACGCCGCTTCCATAGCTGCTTTGGCCGTTTCATGGTCCCGCGTTTCCCCCACCAGAATAATATCCGGGTCTTGGCGCATAAACGCCCGCAACAGCGCGTTAAAATCCAAACCCTTCGCCCGAATCACCTGACATTGGGTAATCCCCGGCAACGCATACTCAATCGGGTCTTCTGCCGTGGAAATATTCACCTCTGGGGAGTTGCGTTCCGCTAACACCGAATACAAAGAGGTGGACTTCCCAGAACCCGTCGGCCCCGTCACCAAAATCATGCCAAAAGGACGACTGGCGAACTCCCGCACTTTGGCCAAAGCTTCCGGATCGCTGATTAACATATCCAAACCGAGTTGGGTGGAGGAGTTATCCAAAATCCGCATACAGATTTTTTCCCCAAATCGGCTGGGCAGAACATTCACCCGGAAATCCACCGTGCGTCCCTGAAAGATCCGGCGGATCCGACCGTCTTGAGCATTCCGGCGTTCGGCAATGTCCAGGTCGGCAATAATTTTAAAGCGAGCCACCAAGGGGTTGACCACTTTTGAGGGCAGCCTATAGATTTCTTGGAGTACCCCGTCTTTCCGCATCCGGATCCGGAGAAATTCTTCTTGGGGTTCGACGTGGATGTCCGATACCCCATCGCTCAAGGCTTTAGCCAGGATTTGGTTCACGGTCTTCACAATCGGCGCTGACTCGGCTGCGTGCAGAGACTTGTTGAGGTCCATGTCATCTTGATCCTCAGCGTCAGCTTCCTGAATATCCACATCGGCGAAGGCATTCGGATCGACGGTGAGATCGACTTGGTTGGCTTTATCTTGCGCCTGCTTTTTCCGGGCGGCTTCTTCCTGCGCTTTTTCTTCTATGTATTGATTCAGGAAGTGTTGATAATCTTCGAGGGTAATTACCCGACGCTGGAATCCCAGGGAATGGGATTTCAAGATTCGGTTGAGGTCATCCTGTGCATCCAACTTGTCTGGATCGACCATCCCTACGACCAAAGCTGCGGGATTCGTTTCGGTTTTATATAGCGGCAGAATGCGATGGAGGCGACAGGTTTCAATGGGCAGCAAATTGTCAATCAGATCAATTAGCTGTTCTTGGCTAATTTCGGTTAGTTCGGGATCGAAGGCTTCGATCGCATAAATCAGCTTCAGTTCAAAGAGTTGCTGCACTTTGTACTGGCGCAGTAATTCCGGGGGCAGTGGTTTGTCTGTCAGTTCTTGGAGAACTTCTAGCAGGGGCTTTTTCATGTCCCGGCTTTGTTTAATTGCTTCTTTCATCTGGTTATGATCCACATAACCGGATGAAAGAAGCTTATTCCCAAAGGGAGAAAAATTACTTTGGACGACAAGAGCCTGTCGTTGGGATGCGTAAGTCATAATTGCTCAAGCAAATATAGGATAGTGAACGATCAATTTTGGTAAAGTCCTAAGCAAAGGATTTCCTCTTTAATTAGGACTTTGAGGGCAACGCTTCGCGGCAGCTTGTGACGACATTGGCCTTTTGGCAGAAATTTATTAACCTCCTGGGATTTTTGAGTAGGGATCTTGGAGGGCGGGCAAAAATAAGACCGCATCGAGCTTACTAATCTTACTAATTTTTAATATGGCAATCATTAATCCGATCGCTCCAACTGATTAAGGATTTGCACTGATGGTTAAGGATGCTAATCAAAAGCTCTAATCCCAAAAGGCTTTATGGGTTATGTGAGAAATTCTATGAGTCTCAACGAGAGCCTGTCCATCACGAAATCGCCACATTTTATCATGTGCGATCGCAGTCAGCATTTTACCCATAGAAGCAAAAAATACCCAACCCCACACCAGCACAAACCGATTTGCTGCCAAAACATCTGGACATCAACTTCACTATAGCCTGATTTCACAAAAACCCTAATCTTCCTAAAGATTTGACTCTTTTATATTATTGCTAGTTTGCAACAAGTTATATATGATGGTTAATCATGGTTAATCATGGCTTATGACTAATAATTGCTTATTATTTATTGGTGATTTACTCTCAGTCATTAGTCATTAGTCATTAGTCATTAGTCATTCATATCTATGATATGCTTTACACCGATATGCTTACACCCAAAACGAGGGCAGGCGGCGGACAAAAAACATCCAAAAAGTGATTTTTGGTCAGCCTTACCTCGAGTCTACGAACCGAAAAACCTCTCTCCTCTACAGATCAGTCGATCCAGTGAGTAAAAAATCTCGCGGAACGCGATATGATCCTAAATGCTAGGGCCGAGCGGATGAAACTAGGCACATCCTTCAGCCCCATAGATACAATCGTAAGAAATCTTAGAATCAGCCTGGGAACGCAATTTTGAGCAACGGGAAATAGCCAATCATGATCGAAGAGGACAAGCAGCAAGAAAATCTGGACAATCAACAGGATGACTCTTTAGAACAGTCATCGAACCAGAGTGATGCGACCTCGGTTGAAGCACCAACTACCTCTACCGAGGCCAAACAAGCGCCCTCAGTTCCAGACCAGGATCTTTCTGAAGAAGAAGAATTTGACACGGACGATGGAAATCAAGGCCGGACGGTTTCGGCGGCAGAAATGGCCGCCGCAGTGGCGAGGGCCGCAGAACAAGCGGCTGCCGTAGAAAGCTTGATGATGTCTAACCAGGCATACCAGGCCCAAATTGAAGAGCTTAAAGGACAAGTTGAAGAACTGAAAGCTCAATATGCCCGGTTAGGTGCCGATTTTGATAATTTCCGCAAGCGGACCGAAAAAGAAAAAGAAGAACTCGACCTTCTGTCTAAATGTGCGACGATCCGCGAACTGTTGCCCGTGATCGATAATTTTGAACGGGCGCGATCGCAGATCAAGCCTCAAAATGATGCGGAAATGAACATTCACAAAAGCTATCAAAGTGTTTACAAACAAATGGTAGATGCGCTGAAAAAACTCGGCGTTTCTCCCATGCGTCCCGAAGGACAAGAGTTTGATCCGAATCTGCACGAGGCCATTATGCGAGAAACAACGGATCAATATCCGGAAGGCACCGTGGTTGAAGAACTGATGCGCGGTTATGTTCTGGATTCGCGGATTTTGCGCCATGCAATGGTGAAAGTGGCGGTGGCACCAGAACCGGTGGCAGCCGCAGAGGAAAATCCAGAAACTCCAGTAACCGAAAACTGAAGCAAGAGCGGCGAAAGACCGGGAGAATAGCTGGATTATCTCCAGGTCTTTCGCGCTGGGGATTTAAGACCTAACAAGACTTCTGGCTATGTCGGAAGTCTTGGATTGAAACAAGCATCAAATTTGAGACCACCGCCGAATCACTATGGGAAAAGTCATTGGCATCGACCTGGGTACTACCAATAGTTGCGTGTCCGTACTAGAAGGGGGCAAACCGATTGTGATTCCCAACTCGGAGGGGGGACGAACCACTCCTTCGATTGTGGGATTTGGGAAAAGTGGCAGTCGATTAATTGGTCATCTGGCCAAGCGGCAGGCCGTCACCAATGCGGAAAATACGGTTTATAGTATTAAACGATTTATTGGTCGCCGGTGGGATGATACGGAAGAGGAGCGATCGCGGGTTCCCTACCGCTGCGTGAAAGGGAAAGATGACACTGTAGATGTAGAAATTCGCGGGACTCAATACACTCCCCAAGAAATTTCCTCGATTATTCTGCAAAAACTCAAGCAAGAAGCGGAAAATTATTTGGGAGAAGAGGTGACTCAAGCGGTGATTACGGTGCCCGCTTATTTCACCGACGCCCAACGCCACGCAACTAAAGACGCAGGGACGATCGCCGGTCTGGAAGTGCTGCGAATCATTAATGAACCTACCGCTGCGGCCTTGTCTTATGGCTTGGATAAACAAGACCAAGATTTGAAAATTTTAGTCTTTGACCTGGGGGGTGGCACTTTCGATGTCTCCATTCTGCAACTGGGAGACGGCATTTTTGAAGTTAAATCCACCGCAGGCAATAACCATCTGGGGGGAGATGACTTTGATACTTGTTTGATGAATTGGGTGGTGGAACAATTCCGGGTGGAAGAAGGAATTGACCTGTCCGTGGATAAAATGGCGATGCAGCGAATTCGCGAAGCGGCGGAACAAGCCAAAATTGAATTATCCAGTCACGAAACTACATCCATTAATTTGCCCTTTATTGCCGCTGATGATATGGGGCCGAAAAATTTGGATATGGAACTGACTCGGACTAAGTTTGAAGAACTGGTGACCCATCTGGTGCAAAGCACGATGGAACCTGTGGCCCAAGCGATCAAAGATGCCGGGTTAAAACCCGATGATATTAGTCGGATTGTTTTAGTGGGTGGTTCAACGCGAATCCCCGCTGTCCAAGCCCGGATTCAAGAATATTTTGGCGACAGAGAACCCGATCGCACGGTGAATCCTGATGAGGCAGTGGCGATCGGTGCCGCCATTCAAGGGGCGGTGTTAAGCGGTGAAGTCAGTGATGTGTTGCTGTTGGATGTGATCCCCTTATCCTTTGGCTTGGAAACCTTGGGGGGAGTCTTTACAAAAATTATTGAACGTAACACCACCATCCCCACCAGTCGCAGTCAAGCGTTTTCCACCGCTGTCGATAACCAAACCAGCGTGGAAATCCATGTGCTCCAAGGGGAACGGGCAATGGCACAAGATAATAAAAGCCTGGGTAAGTTTATCCTCGGTGATATTCCCCCCGCCCCTAAAGGGATACCCCAAATTGAGGTGTCCTTTGACATTGATGCTAATGGCATTTTGAATGTGGTGGCGGAGGATAAAACCAGTGGCAAAGCCCAAAGCATTCAAATTACCAATACTGGGGGCTTGAGTAACACGGAAATCGAGAAGATGCGCCAAGATGCGGAAGCGTTTGCTGACCAAGATAAGCTGCGCCGACAAATTGCGGAGGCAAAAAGTGAGGCGATCAGTTTATTTAATAATTTAGATTCGACGGTGAAAGATAAGGTCAAATTGCTGAGTAAAGAGCTAAAACTTGATATTAAGCAAAAAGCCGCCAGTCTGAAAGAGGCGATCGCCGATCCGAAAGTCACCCTCGAAGATTTACGAGAAAAAATCTCCGCTTTTCAACAAACAATGTTTTCCGTGGGCATAGAAGTGTACAGCAAGGAAACTTCCCTATCCCCGGAAAACCCAGAAACCGTCAATTCTAAAACAGAAGCTGAGGATTCTGAACCAGCCGCCGCTTTAGAACCATCGGTAAATTAGCAGTTTTTTGCCGAAAAATATCCGTAAAATTGCATTTTTACAGATATTTTTTGGCGTATTTTATTAAGTTTTCATCCAGATAAAACCACTACACAAACAACCTAAATTAACCAAAGATATATAATCATATATATATTTGATTATATATATGATTATATATATGATAAAAACTATGGCAAAATATAGTCAAAGAAAATATCATAAAAAACAGGTATAGTCTGGTTAAGAAAATATTGCTCGGATAGCTGGAGGAATTGAGAGAATCTTTTCAGGATATCCTGGAGAAGTAAAGTTGACAGCTTGACCAGAGGCTGGTTATACTATATCGAATGTAAAGTCTTTCGTCAGCCGCCCGCTTTCACGCATAAGGGGCATCTCGCCCCCAATGTTAGGTAGCTGACCAGCTAATGTCAATAATTCATCCCAATCATGGGACAAAAGATATCACTCATACCAGAAGCGCTTTATGGCCACCGATTATTATGAAATCCT
Source organism: Planktothricoides sp. SR001 (assembly GCF_001276715.1). Lineage (GTDB taxonomy): Bacteria > Cyanobacteriota > Cyanobacteriia > Cyanobacteriales > Laspinemataceae > Planktothricoides > Planktothricoides raciborskii. The sequence goes on from NZ_LIUQ01000042.1 coordinate 12,921, forward strand.
AGGTGTCTCTCGCAATGCGGATAAAGAAGAAATTAAACGAGCTTATCGCCGGTTAGCACGGAAATATCACCCAGACGTAAACAAAGAAGAGGGCGCAGAGGAACGGTTCAAAGAAATTAATCGAGCCTATGAAGTCCTCTCGGAACCAGAAGTCCGCGCTCGCTATGACCGCTTTGGCGAAGCCGGAGTCTCTGGCGCTGCTGCCGCTGGTGCGGGAATGGGAGACTTTGGCGATAGTTTTGCGGATATCTTTGAAAGCGTTTTCGGTGGCTTTGGCGGTTTTGGTGGAGCCACTCAAACTCGTCCCCGACGCACCGGCCCCACTCGTGGGGATGATTTACGCCTGGATTTGAAGTTAGAGTTTCGGGAAGCAATTTTTGGGGGCGAAAAAGAAATTCGCATCAGCCACCTGGAAACTTGCAAGACTTGCGCTGGGACAGGAGCCAAACCAGGCACCCGACCGACTACCTGTAGCACTTGTAGCGGATCCGGTCAAGTGCGACGGGCCACCCGGACTCCTTTTGGCAGCTTTACTCAAGTTTCGGTCTGTCCAACTTGTAATGGCACAGGTCAAATGATTGAAAGTAAGTGCCAAGACTGTAGTGGTGCAGGTCATAAACAAGAAACGAAAAAACTCAAAATCAATATTCCGGCTGGGGTCGATAATGGCACTCGCTTAAGAGTCTCTGGAGAAGGGGATGCGGGTAAGCAAGGCGGTCCTTCGGGAGATTTGTATGTTTACTTGTTTGTCAATGAGGACTCCGTATTTAATCGCGAAGGGATTAATATTCTTTCCGAGGTGAAGATTAATTATCTCCAAGCGATTTTAGGCTGTCAGATTGATGTGGATACGGTGGATGGACCGACAGAGTTCACTATTGACCCTGGGACTCAACCGAATAAGGTGTTAACCCTGCCGGGCAAAGGGGTGCCTCGGTTGGGCAATCCGGTGAGCCGAGGGGATCATTTAATTACGGTACTCGTTGAGATTCCGGAAAAAGTCTCGGCTGATGAGCGAAAACATCTCGAAGAGTTAGCCAAACTCAAGGGGGCTCGCATTGGCAAGGGTGGTAAAGATGGATTTTTGGGTCTGTTTAAGTGATGGGTGATTCAGCTTTATCCACTCCTGATGCTCAAATTGACCTGCGGGGGACACCTTGTCCCCTGAATTTCGTGCGAACGAAACTCCGTTTACAGCCAATGCAACCAGGGCAGTTGTTGGAGGTTTGGTTGGACCCAGGAGAACCAATTGAGCAGGTGCCCGATAGTTTGGTGATGGAAGGTCACGAGGTTGAAAGTATTTGCGATCGCGGTGGCTTTTTTGCCCTGATGGTTCGTCGAGGCCCGATATCCCGATGAGTTTGATGGTGCAACAGCAGCAAAATTCCCCCGGTAAGGATGAGGGTCAACGAGAGTTGACCCCGACGGGGACGGTTTTGGCGGTGCAAGCTAATTATTATCAGGTGCAGTTGGATCCGCTGCCTGGGGCAGAAACTACGGATTTGCCACGGTCTTTGCTCTGTACCCGGCGATCGCTGCTGAAAAAGCTGGGTCAGCAAGTGATGGTGGGCGATCGCGTGGTGGTGGAGCAACCGGACTGGGAAGGAGGACGAGGGGCTATTAGTCAGGTTTTTCCCCGTGAGAGTGAACTGGATCGTCCCCCGGTAGCCAATGCCAATCAAATTTTATTAGTTTTTGCTTTAGAAGAACCTACTCTAGACCCCCATCAGTTGAGTCGCTTTTTAATTAAAGCGGAATCTACGGGTTTAGAGGTTTGTTTATGTTTGAATAAAAGTGATTTGGTTTCCGAGGCAGAACGCGGCAACTATCAGGAACGTTTGCAGCAGTGGGGTTATGATCCTCTGTTTATTAGCGTGCAAAATCGGTTAAATATTGAGGCGGTTCACCGGAAGCTTACGGGGAAAATGACGGTGATTTCTGGGCCGTCCGGTGTGGGCAAGTCTAGTTTAATTAATTTGTTGATTCCTAACGTTGATTTGCGGGTGGCGAAGGTTTCGGGGAAATTGGGGCGGGGTCGTCATACGACTCGTCATGTGGAGTTGTTTGAGTTACCCAATGGGGGACTTTTGGCGGATACTCCGGGTTTTAATCAGCCGGATATTGATTTTACGCCCCAGGAGTTGGGTCAGTTGTTCCCAGAAGTGCGGCAAAGGTTGGCAGCAGATCAATGTCAGTTTAGTGATTGTTTGCACCAGGATGAGCCTAATTGTATGGTACGGGGAGATTGGGAGCGTTATGATTATTATCGGGAGTTTTTGTTAGAGGCGATCGCTTATCAAGAGTCGCTCCAAAATCAGAGTAATACAGAATCTAGCCTGAAGGTGAAAACTAAGGGTTCTGGTTATCAGGAATATGAGCCTAAGTTGGAGTCTAAGAAATATCGGCGGATGTCTCGACGTTTGCAGCATCAAACGTTACAAGATTTGTATGCAGATTTGGACGGGGAAGAGGAAATTTAGCGGGCTATTTTTTCAGATTGGCAAAATAATTTTTCGCCGCTTCAGACAAAGAGAAAACCTTTTTGGAGTCTGAAGTGTTTTTGTGGTGAAAATAAAAAAATAACTGCGATCGCTTATGAAATCTCCCCTCTATTTCACTCCTTAATTCTTAACCAAAATTTTTTTAAAAAAGTCTTGACAATGGGCGATCGCTTACGGTACAATAAAATCAAATTAAAATGTTATAATGGGAATATTATGCGCCCATATATATAAGAGGGAAAAGAGCCTCCTTAAATTCCCTTCTTGAATTATTCTCATCCGTCTCACCCCCGTGCTTTTTGGCGACGACATGGTCAATTTCATGGGGAAAAAAGACCACAAAGGCAGGAATTAGACAATACTCACATCGATAATTGGCTCGTTCTTCAACCAGACGGCGAAGTGTGGTTGGGATATAGGTTGAACTCATGGCGTAGTAGATAAATAAGGTAGGCAACCAGCTTTGAGCATAATGACTAAATGTTCGATATTTTCATACTCATCAAGTTCTCTTTGTTCGGCATCAGTCAGTTCCCCAGCGTGACTACGGTTGAGCAAAAGCCGCAGACGTTCTTGCATTTCGGGGGTAGGACTGAAAGCGGCAATTTGTTCTGGTGTGGGGTTGCTGGCTAGAAAATCTAGAATATATCGGTAGATGTGGGCTGGTAATGCGGGCTGATCGAGACTTAGGGTCAGTAATTCTGGTAGGCGATCGCCCATTTGAGTAATTTTTGCAGCAAGCTTTTCGGGAATTTCAATGGTGATTTGTGGCATCATTAGACCTCACTGATTATCCATTCTATTCATCCATTCTATTATATTAGAAATCCAGAAAGCCGGTTTGTTCAAGAAACCGGCTTTCTCTTCTGTCCCAGATTAGCACGTTCCAAGAATCGGTTAAATAAAGCACCGAGTAAAAATGCCCTGAATTCTTGATTATCATTAAATTTTTTATATAACTCAAAATGAGAGTCGATCGCCTCTTGGATTAGTTCTTTGGCTTGGTGATCAAATTCTAATTTAATATTTGTCCGGTCATTGACGGTTATGCTGGTTTGCAGGGTTCGATCTAACGTGGTTTCCATTTGTTCAAGAAATACTCGCTCATTTTCCGTGAAATTTGTGCCAAATTGTTGGTTAATGTCTTGGATGATTTGGGAGAGAGTGGCAATTTCTTCTTTAGCAATTTTCGGAGTTTTACCGTGAGAATTGCTGGGATTTTCTGTAACTTCTTGTTTTAGGTCAATTTGACCCTGATAGGTTTGTTTGATGCGATATGATTCCAGTTCAATATTCTGCTGTATGTCTAAGGGTAGGGTAGTTTTGGCAAGGGGTAATAGACGGATTAAATAGCGATAAAAATGATATAATTTTTCTAATTCGGGGTCGGGGCTGGGCAACAGTTGGGAGAGAAAACGATAGAGGTTAATAAATTCTTTGAGTTGGCGATAAAATTTAAGCTGGGTTTCTGCGGGGGCTTGTTTGTAGCGATCGCACGTTGGGGTCAGTACCGCATACAGTTTTGCTTGACTGCCCTGGGTGTTAAAATAAATTTGGGCGAATTGTTCTATTTCTCTGGGTTGATAAAAGTGGTAGTTATCCAGTTTTATTTGCAGATCATATAATATGTTGGGGTCGGTGGCTTCGGTTAATAAGGTGCGATCGTAATAAGGGGCAAAAGCTTTCTGGATATCATCCGCTTCGTTGGCAAAATCCAGGACAAATACTGACTCTTTGCCCGGATAAATGCGATTCAGCCGCGAGAGGGTTTGTACGGCAATTAATCCCGCGATTTTTTTATCTACATACATGGCAACTAGGAGGGGTTGATCGAAGCCAGTTTGGAATTTATTCGCCACAATTAAAAAGCGATATTTATCTTGTTTAAAGGTTTCAGCGGTGGCACTTTCTGATATTTTTGTCCCTGCTGAGGCGGTATTCATGCTGGTTTCGGTAAATTCTGCCCCATCATTGACTTTTCCGGTGAAGGCAACTAAGGATTGATAGGGTAATTGTTTGGCGCGTAAATAGTCATCTAATGCTAGTTTGTATCTGACCGCATGGAGTCGGGAACGGGTGACAATCATGGCTTTGGCTTTGCCGTTGAGTTGCTGGGCAATATGGTCGTGAAAATGTTCGATCATAATCGCCACTTTCTGTTTAATGGTATGTTCGTGGAGTTCCACAAAGTTACGCAGGAGAGAGGCGGCTTTTTGGCGATCGTATTTGGGGTCAGATTCAATTGTTTTTAATAGTTTAAAATAACTCTGATATGTGGTATAATTAGCTAAGACATCGAGAATAAATCCTTCTTCGATCGCCTGTTTCATAGAATAAAGGCTAAATGGCACAAAACTGCCGTCCGGTTGTTGGCTGCCAAACAGTTCTAAAGTCTCTTTTTTTGGGGTAGCGGTAAAGGCAAAATAACTCAGGTTTTGAATAAAACCGCGTTTTCTGGCTTCCTCCGTAATCCGATCTTCGATATCGTGTTCGGGGCTGCTATCCTCTTTTTCGGCGGCTTCCAGGGTGGTAGCTGATAAAACACTTTTGAGGTTTTGGCTACTTTCTCCACTTTGGGAAGAATGGGCTTCATCGATGATAACGGCAAATTTTTTGCCGCATAGGGCTTGAATTTGATCGACGATTACCCCAAATTTTTGTAGGGTGGTGACAATAATATTTTTGCCGGACTCTAGGGCATCTTTTAGTTGTTTGGCGGTTTGATCGATATTTTCCACTACTCCAGTGGTTTGCTGAAATTGACCGATCGCATTTTGCAATTGTCTATCGATAACCCGGCGATCGCTTACCACAATTACCGAATCAAATACGCGGTTATTATTAGCATCATGGAGGTTAGAAAATCCGTGGGCTAACCAGGCGATCGTGTTGCTTTTGCCGCTGCCTGCGCTATGTTGAATTAGGTAACGTTTCCCGGTTCCGTGAACTTTGGCATCTGCCAGCAAGCGTCTGACCGTATCCAGTTGGTGATAGCGGGGAAAAATTAGTTTTTTGCTGGCGGATTTCTGGTCGGTTGCTTCTTCTTTAACCAGAGTCATAAAATTTTGGATTAAATCGAGGATACTATTTTTTTCCCAGATAGTTTCCCACAGATATTCGCTGGGATAACCGGACTTATCGGAATTTTTTGGGGGGTTTCCGGCGCCTTCGTCTTGACCTTGGTTAAAAGGGAGAAAATAAGTATCAGTTCCTTTTAGTTGCGTGGTCATATAGACCAGGTTGGGGTCAAGGGCAAAATGAGATAAGCAAACCCCAAATTTAAATAGGGTTTCGTGGGGTTTGCGGTCATTTTTGTATTGTTTAATGGCATTTTCAACGGTTTGCCCATTTAAGGGGTTTTTCAGTTCAGCGGTAAAGATGGGTAAGCCATTTAAAAATAGGGTGAGGTCAAGGCTTTGTTTCGGGTTTTTGTCGCTGTAGTAAAGTTGGCGAATCACCGTAAAAATATTAGATTGATAGAGTTTTTGAGTTTCTGGGTTTAGGTTGTTTGCAGGTTGGAAATAAGTTAGTTTAAATTGGCAGCCATTGACTTTAAGACCCTTACGGAAAACTTCTAAAGTGGTGTGATTTTGGATGAAATTGGCAAGACGTTTAAGCAGTTTTGTTTCTGCATCTTCTCCATAGTGGGATTTAAATTTATCCCATTCCTGGGGTTGGGTGGTTTGGATGAAGGAAAGCACATCTTGGGGAATCAGGCAATGGGTTTTATCAAAGTCTTTAGAGTGGCGTTTTTGATAGCCGCTATTTAGTAGGCTTTGTTCTATGGTGGCTTCAAAGTTTTTCTCGGAAATGTCAATCATGGTTGATTTTATTTTTAGGGTTGGTCTTGGTGTTTTTCTGTGTTTTTGTGGTTTTTTTTCACCACGAAGGCACAAAGGACACAAAGGGATTATGCTTAAGTCATGTACTATTTATATGATAACATACAAGCTCGACTCGTTGCCAGATGTAGGGTGGGCAAATTATATGAATATTTGGGATAAATCATTAATTTTTGGGTAGGTATTCTTTTGCCCACCCTACGGGTAAATCAAAAGCCCCCCTTAAAAAGGGGGGTTGGGGGGATCGATCCGCTATGAAAGCAAGAGGTGTAATGAATCAACCACAGAGACACAGAGGTACACAGAGGAATTACAAAAGTGAGATGCACCCTTGCCAATAAACCAAAAAGTTATAAGATTTAATTATCAATAAAAAAATACTAAAGTAGGTGAACATAATTAATTGCACTTTTCGTTCCCCGCCGATAGGCTGTGGATTCCCGCCGGAGTTTACCCCCGCGAAGGCGTGGGGCGGGAATGACAGTTTTTCTCCCGATCTGGTCTGTGGTGCATTTATTTCTGCCCACCTACTTAATAAATAAAAAAATGGTATCATTATAATAATTTTTGCATTAATAAAATATAATTTTTTTAACTGTTTAAGGATAAAGAGTAATGACACAAATTGGTTCCTATCTGGTGCCAGTCCGAATTCAAGGTGCAGAGATTGAAAAGGCTATCATTGCCCCTGCAACAGTGGATGATCTGCCTTATGATTGGACTTGTAATTGGCCAGAGTTATGGAAAAAAACTGACTTTGATTTGCAAAATATTGTGAAATTGGTGTATAACCAGCAACTCTGGGGATTAGTTAAATATGGTTTATATCCCTATCCTGGGCAACCAGAAATTTTAGAAATTGAAAATTTAGAAGCTAATCCAATTAGTACAGGTCAGCAAGCGAAACGACTGATTTCACCGATTGGCAAATGGTTAATCTGGTATGGGGTTCAAGTGGGTTTGCGAAATTGTTCAGCATTAGGAAGTAATCCCCTAGTTGTGTTAATTGCCTTAGATTCAGCTTTCGACTATTACAGAGATATAATAGGGATGGAGTATGTAGGGCCAATGACGATCGCCCCAGGAGAAGATGGATATGCCTTTAAATTCAACAGAGAAAACGCCGTCGCTTTCTGCACAAGACAAGAAAGAGAATGGGGAAAAGCAACACCTTTTGAATGCTGAACAAGTCCGAGTGGGAACCAATGTAATAATGAGTCATGCAGAAAGGCAGAAATTTTGGCAAAATTCTGACCAAGCTGAGTTATTAGGTTTTAAAGATTGGTAATTCTGGTGATATCTCTGTTTCTGTGTCTCTGTGGTGGAAATAAATGAATCAACCACAGAGACACAAAGGACACAGAGGTAAATGTCGGGTGGGCAAATCCTATGATTATTCGGGATAAATTATTAAATTTTGATAATTTGCCCACCCTACGGGTAACTAAAGCTATCGATCGTGGTAAAATAGAAACGTGAATTCAAGGTGATTTTATGTCAAATCCTGAATTGTTAGAGCAACTGCGGCAGTTATCCGATGCCGATCAAGTGGAAATTATTCAAATTTTAACTGCTGAATTAGCCAAAAGAAAAGGATTAGAATCATTAGATAATGAAGTGGCTTATCGTCTGTGGTCGCCTTATGATTATAGTGATGCTGCTCAAAAGTTAATGAGTCTATTAGAACAAGAGAAGAAAAAATAAAATGCGAAATTCTCAACGATTTCCTTTTATCGAACGAAGGAATAAAGCAGGACAAACCAATTTTTTTCCTTGTGTGCCTATTACTTTAGGTTATCGAGATTCTGTTTGGGAATTTTTTGCTTTATTAGATACGGGATCGAGTCTGAATGTTTTACCATATAATGTGGGTTTAGAGTTAGGAGCCGTTTGGGAAGAGCAAACCCTTTCAATTGCCTTAGCGGGTAATCTTGCCCCTGTAGAAGCAAGGGGTTTGGCTGTGGTGGGTCAAATTGGTGATTTTCCACCTATTTCTTTGGCTTTTGCTTGGGCTAAATCTAACGATCCGCCGATTATTTTAGGTCAGTTAAACTTTTTTATGGAGTTTGATGTCTGCTTTTATGGTTGGCAGTTAGCATTTGAATTGTCTCCGAAAATGTCGCGTGGGCAAATTATATGAATATGTGGGATAAATTATTAAGTTTTGATAGTTGGCCCACCCTAAGACTAACTATAAGTCGCGGAAGGTGGGTTACGGCGGATAAAAATATTGTGATGTTTTCCGAAAATTTTAGGCCGCCTAACCCACCCTACGAATAAATAATAATGATAGAATTAATGATGATTTTACTATTTTAATCTATCTCAGCCAGTGACTCGTTTTATCCATGACCAATTTGCCAAAGATTATCTAGAAGAATTACTCACTCCCTACGGAACTATTCAGTCCCCGCGTCGGGTTGCCGGAGAAGTTAGACAAGTTGATTTATGGTTTTCGCCTAAATCAGAATTCACATTGCCCCCAGACTCGTTGGGAATTTTAGCCCGCGCGATCGCTACTCCGGCAATTTTTGAACCATTTCGTAACCCGGTGACTGCCGATGAAATTTCTGATTGTCTGTTAAAGTTATTGGAAATTCGGGGGGAATTGCAACGAGAGGCTAACCGCAACCGGGGTAGTATTGCGGAAGAAGGGAAACCGAAATTATGGATTCTTACTCCAACGGCGTCGGAAAACCTGTTGCAAGAATTTGGTGCTACCCTAGATTTAGAATATTGGCCAATGGGGGTTTACTTTCTGCCGCCGCAATTGCGAACTGTAATTGTGGTGATTCACCAATTACCCCGGAATTTGGACACCCTTTGGTTGCGGGTTTTAGGGCGGGGTAAAGTTCAGGCGCAAGCTATTAATGAAATCGAACAGCTTCCCCCAGATAATCCTTTTCGGGCCAATGCGTTTATTCTGTTAAATCGACTAAAGGCCGATTTAGAATCTAAACAAAGTAGTAGTTTGGAGGATAGAGAATTAATTATGCGCTTATCTCCTCTTTTCGATCAACAGTTAGAATCCGCAAAACTGTCGGGTTTGCAACAAGGAGAACGTTTGGTTGTTGAGAATTTATTGAGGTTTCGTTTTGGGGCAGTTGACCCAGAATTAACCTTGATTATTGACTCGGTATTGAGTTTACCACCGTCAGAGTTTACTCCCTTGTTGATGCAGTTATCTCGTGAGGAGTTAATCGATCGCTTTCGTAATAATGATTAATTAGATTGCGAGCGCTTTTTCCCCGGATATTTTGGGATAAATTATTAATTTTTGGGTAGGGATTCTTTTGCCCACCGGACGAATATCTTTGTGTTCTTTGTGTCTTTGTGGTTTTTTTCACCACGAAGACACGAAGGACACTAAGAAATGGCGGATCCCTAAATCTCCTCTCGAATGTCGATTTTCCCGGTGACGGCAGCAGAAATTAGGGCGGTGCGATATTCTTTGAGTTTTTCTATGCTGGTTTTGGTTTTTTCGATTAGGGTGTCAATTTTCGCGGTTTCTTGGTCTAGGAAATTGATAATATCTTTTTGTTCATTAACAGGAGGAATCAAAACCTTTATTTTTTTTATCACTCCTTCACTTAGATTCATTTGACTGTTAAGATTTCCATTATCTCTTATATACTGGTAAGCATTTACAAAAAAGTAGAATAAAAACTTTACTTGAATATTTTTAAAATCTGACATGGCAACACAAGCTTGATTAAAAGCAGCCATAACAGATAGTAAGGCTACTCGCCCTCTTGTTACCCCTTGACCATACATAGCCATCAATAGCGAACCAGGTTGTGCTAATTTAGCTGATGAATTTTTTAAGCCATGTTCAGTTATATATTCTTCAGTTTTGGTGATTTCATTATAGTTAATTTCTCCGGTTTTTACCCAAGGAATATTTCCATCCCAATACTCTATTTTATTTCTATCGGGAGTTCCTCCAGATGTAAGATTACAACTATAACCAAGTGCAGCAAATTTCCAATGTTTTGGAATTTGTCCCAACCACGAAATGCCAGAATCTTTCATCGGGATATCGGGGTTTAGTCCTTTGGTGACAGCATGACTAATTAGGGCAGTGCGCTTTTCTTGGAGAAGTTCAATAAATCGCTCTTTTTTGGCGATGAGTTTGTCAAGTTTGGTGGTTTCGCGATCGAGGAAATGCGCGATCGATTTTTGTTCGGAGAGAGGTGGTAAAATAGTCAATAAGCTTCCTATTTGATCAACATTTAGATTCATTTGAGTATTTAAGGTTGCTGTTTTAAGCAAGTCTGGCCTCATGGCCAAAAAATTGTAATACAGATAATTAAGATTATTTTTATTTTCAGGAACAAAACCAACTATACTATCTGGAAAACAAGCCGCAAAATCTAAAATAGCAATATCACCAATGTTTGCAGCAATTGTCATAATAAGAGTCCCTTTGGGAAACTCTTTACTTACAGCAAAGCCCAAATCATTCAGTGTTTGTTTGTGAGTCGTAATATATTTATTAGCGGCTGCTACATCACCTGTTTGAATAAAAGGATAAGACCCATCATAAAAACGAGGATCGTTACGAGGTCTATGAGTAAATTTTCCTCTCAGTATTTGACATACATATTTTAACTTCTTCACCTCCCAATGCTTTGGAATTTCTCCCAACCACTCAACCCCAGAATCCTTATACTCTGGATAACGCTGCCAATTTTTCATACCTTTAACCTGCGATATTTTAATTGTGCGTAGGGGCAATCCGTTGGGTCGTTGCCCCGATACGGAAAACCCCTATTTTATTCGATGATATATTGTACTGCGATCGCACCAACCGCCGGGGGTTAAAACGATGGCGGTCTCATAGCGAAAGTCGGATAAATCCTACTAATTATAGCGATCGGTTAAAAATTTCAGTCGGTTTTAACCGACTTGGGCTATTAGCCGGCGGATTATTTGACCGGCG
>NZ_LIUQ01000042.1:24356-54744 GCF_001276715.1 Planktothricoides sp. SR001
CCGGCGGATTATTTGACCGGCGATCGGTTAAAAATGTCAGCGATCGCACCAACCGCCGGGGGTTAGATCCCCAGGCTAAGGGCAAAGCATTCCGGTAGTCAAGTTAATGTTTTAAGCATTATTTTATTTGCCGGAATGCTTTGCCCCTACAGGGAATTGTGAATAAATCCGACTAATCATGTTTATTAGTGAAAAATTTAGTCGGTTTTAACCGACTTGGGCTATTAGCCGGGGGTTTTAACCCCCGGCGGATTATTGCGTCAGCGATCTGTTAGCTTTATATATAAGGGATTGGTGCGTTACGCTTCGCGCTTTCACACCCTACCGATAGCTATCTTACCACCTCTCCTAACATCGCCAAAATTTCCCCTTCAATATCCCGGATATCCGCCTCAATTTCTGCTAAATCGCGGGGCGGCTGATACTGATAAAAATAACGATTAAAATTAATCTCATAACCCACCTTACCTAACTCCCCATCCCAAGCATCTCGCACCGCATCACTAATCCAAGCATCCGCAACATGGGGCTTAACCTCCCGATTAAAATAACTCATCACATCTTCTTTTAACGGCACATTTTCCGTATCCCGTAAATCCGCATCCGGTTCGGGATTATCATCCTTATCTAAACAAATATCCGCCGTTTCATCCTTCTCGGAAAGCGCCGTTAAAATTGCCTTTTTCAACCCTGCGGATAGCTTTAAACCCTGGGCTTTGATGGCTTTATTCAACACCCTCTCAAACTCCTGCCCACTCTTAAATAAAGTATCCGGCAAAGTCCCCAACATCCCTAAAATTAGCTTTTGTTGTTCCTCTCCTGCCTGTTCCTCAATTTCCCGCATTTCCGGGCTTTTCTTCTTACTTTTGGCCAAATTAATAAACGCCGATTGCTCCTTTACTCTGGCAATTCTTTCCGGGGTGACATGGAAATTCAGCCGCAACGGTCGCTCGATCGCAATCTTCCGATAACCAAAATCTTCACTATCAAAAATTTTACTAACTTCCGTCTCCGTAAACTCCGTAAAAATCTGGGTAATCTGCGAAATTTGCTCATCACTAATTTCTCGCCGCTTGCTGCCCAAACTTTTCCGCATCGGCACCCAAAAATCAGCGGCATTAATTAACTGCACCTTACCCTTTCTTTCCGGGGCTTTCTTATTACTCAAAACCCAAATATAAGTAGCAATTCCCGTATTATAAAAAAGCTGTTCCGGCAAAGCCACAATCGCCTCTAACCAGTCATTCTCCAAAATCCAACGGCGAATTTCACTCTCTCCACTGCCCGCGTCTCCGGTAAACAACGGCGACCCATTCATCACGATCGCCACCCGACTGCCTCCGTCTTGTACTGGCTTAATTTTTGATAACATATGCTGCAAAAATAGCAACTGCCCGTCACTAATTCGCGGCGTCCCGGCGGCAAATCGACTATTAGGAACCCCTGCCTCTGCTGCCACTGCCTCTTGATCCCGTTTCCAATCTTTCCCATAGGGCGGATTTGCCAACAAATAGTCAAAATTTGTATCAAAATGCTCATCCTTAGCCAAGGTACTGCCACATTTAATATTCTCCGCATCCTTGCCATCTTCACTCTTCATATATAAATCAGATTTACAAATAGCAAAAGTCTCAGGATTCACCTCTTGCCCAAATAAATAAACCTTCGCCTTTGGGTTCAAATCCAGCATCCTTTCCTTAGCAGTAGTCAGCATTCCCCCCGACCCACAACAAGGGTCATAAATCGTCCGGGTAATATAATCTTGACTTAACTGGTCTTGATCTTGGGAAAAAATCAGATTCACCATTAACTGAATCACCTCGCGGGGGGTAAAATGTTCCCCTGGGTTTTCGTCGAGGGCTTCATTAAACTTGCGAATTAACTCCTCAAAAATATAACCCATTTCCAGATTAGACACTTTATCCGGGTGTAGGTCAATATCCTTAAACTTTTCTGTCACCAAATAGAGTAAATCCGACTCATCTAGCTTTTTAATAGTATTGGCAAAGTCAAACTTTTCTAACACTTCCCTCATGTTCGGGCTAAAGCTGAGGATATAGTGATTTAAATTCGCTGCTAAATCAGCGTGATTTTCTACCAGCTTGTCAAAATCAAAGCGACATATATTGTAAAAAGCGAATCCCGATTTTTTGCATAAAATATCGTAAGGATTGTTCAACTTATCCTTATATTTATAATAAGCTTCTAAAACCTCTGCTTTCGTTTCTTTCAGCACACAATCCAACCGCCGCAACACCGTAAACGGCAAAATTACATCCTGATATTTTCCCCGTTTAAAGGTATCCCGGATTAAATCCGCTACACTCCAAATAAAACTAACTTTTTCGCCAAAATTGTTCATTATTCTTTCCCAAGCAAATGAGCGATATATCTTGTCCTTTGTGTTCTTCGTGCCTTTGTGGTTTATCTTTACCACTTCAGACACAGAGAATCACAGAGTAAATTATATTATAATATGCGATTTGCCGGTTACTGAACTGATGTCGATAATAATTTTAAAAAAAGTGATATCATAATCTATGATAGTAATTGGAGAAAAGCCATCCTATGAAAAGTCGTAGCCTTGCAGTGGTTGTTTATAAAGAAGATGATATGTATATTGCCGAATGTCCTGAAATCGGCACAGTGGATCAAGGAGAAACAATCGAACAGGCGGTAAGCGAAGCTATGCCGTAAGGCTTTTCGCTGGTCTCAGAGAAGCAACACGACTTTATTTAGAAGAATTTTCTGACTCAGAAATATCTCCTAGATTTGTGACTAGCATTGAGGTTAGCTATGCCTAAAATGCCGCGAATTTCTAGTAAAGAAGCAATTCGAGTGCTGGAACTTTTAGGATTTGAGCAAGTTAGACTTTCCCGGCAGTCATGTTGTAATGAAAAAAGAAACTGAATCGGTAAAAATTGGTTGTGTTGTTCCGGTACATCAAGAATTAAAAGTGGGGACTTTAAGCGGAATCCTCAAGCAAGCTCAAATAACAGTTGAGCAATTTATTGAAAATTTATAATGTTCCCTGTTAAAAGGAGTGCAGACCGTGCCCAGAAACCGGGTTTCTTCTCCGCTATAAACAATTATCTTTGCGATCCACCAAAGAAACCCGGTTTCTTTTCTTGCCGATCAATTTCTTCGTGTCTTGGTGGTTTATGTTTACCACTTCAGACACAGAGAATCACAGAGTAAATTATAGATGATGATGGGCGATCGCAATTAAAGGAGGCAGCCCTAAAGCAAAAAGTTGTAGAATTGATAGAGATAATCTTGATTTACAAATTACCGCAGTTAAGTCGCAAGGAGTTAGAAGCAATGTTTGGTTTAGAGGATTTAAAAAAGACCCGCTATTTTCAAGATGTAGCAGCGGACTATAAGGTAGAAGGCAAGCTAGAAGGCAAGCTAGAAACTATCCCCTTATTATTAGAAGCGGGATTGACTGTAGAACGTATCGCACAAAGTCTAGGGCTAGACCTTGAGTTAGTAGAAACAGTGGCTAAAAATCAGTCCGGTGCTAATCCTAATCAAAACTAAATGACAAAACTAAATGAAAACTAATAAACCGGCAGGATAAAAGCCAAAATGAAATGCGATCGCTTGCTGAAATAAAAAACCTGGGATGGGAAACCGGGTTTCTGCGATCGCATTTCCATCAACACCGAGATGAATTAAATTAACCCGGTTTCTGTCTGTGAGATAATAAATGGGCACATATATTGATCGATTGATTCGGATATGTCTTCATCTTCAGGCAAAACAGAACAGCCCGAAATGCTCTATTTACCGCGCACCAGCGAGTCTGAGCAACTCAAGAAAATTCGCCACACCACGTCTCACGTTATGGCAATGGCGGTGCAAAAGCTATTTCCCCAGGCCCAAGTGACCATTGGGCCGTGGATTGATTACGGTTTCTATTATGATTTTGACAATCCCGAAGCCTTCACGGAAGCGGATCTGAAAGCCATTAAACAAGAAATGGCCAAGATTATTAAGAAAAAATTGCCGGTCATTAGGGAAGAAGTCAGCCGCGAAGAAGCCCAACGGCGAATTGAAGCGATTAACGAGCCATATAAGTTAGAAATTCTCGCGGATTTAAAAGAACCGATTACCCTCTACCACCTGGGTGACGAATGGTGGGATTTATGCGCGGGTCCTCATGTGGAAAATACCGCCGAACTGAACCCAAAAGCGATCGCCCTGGAAAGTGTGGCGGGGGCTTATTGGCGTGGAGATGCGAATAAACAGCAGTTACAGCGGATTTATGGCACCGCGTGGGAAACTCCAGAGCAATTACAAGAATATCAACGCCGCAAGGAAGAAGCCCTGAAACGGGACCATCGTAAATTAGGCAAAGAATTGGGCTTATTTATTTTCTCCGATCCCGTTGGGCCTGGGCTGCCGTTGTGGACGCCAAAAGGGACGATTTTGCGATCGCTTTTGGAAGATTTCCTCAAACAAGAACAACTGAAACGCGGTTATTTGCCAGTAGTGACACCGCATATTGCTCGTGTGGATTTATTCAAAATGTCCGGCCATTGGCAAAAATATAAAGAGGATATGTTCCCCATGATGGCGGAAGATGAAAAAGCCGCGATCGCCGAACAAGGTTTTGTCCTCAAACCGATGAACTGCCCCTTCCATATTCAAATATATAAGAGTGAATTGCGGTCCTATCGTGATTTGCCCATGCGGTTAGCAGAATTTGGCACGGTTTACCGCTATGAACAATCGGGAGAATTAGGAGGTTTAACACGGGTACGCGGCTTTACCGTGGATGACTCCCACTTATTTGTTACTCCAGAACAGTTAGAAGGGGAATTTTTAGCCGTCGTCGATTTAATCTTATCAGTCTTTAAGAGTCTGCAACTGAAGAACTTTAAGGCTCGTTTAAGTTTCCGTGACCCGGATTCTGATAAATATATTGGTTCTGATGAAGTGTGGCAAAAAGCGGAAAATGCTATCCGTCATGCGGTGACAACTTTGGGCATGGAATATTTTGAAGCCCCAGGGGAAGCGGCATTTTATGGGCCAAAATTAGACTTTATTTTCCGGGATGCCCTCGATCGCGAATGGCAATTAGGCACCGTGCAAGTAGACTATAATTTGCCCGAACGATTTAGTTTAGAATATACCGCCGCCGATGGTTCTCGGCAACGTCCGGTAATGATTCATCGTGCCCCATTTGGGTCTTTGGAACGCTTAATCGGGATTTTAATTGAAGAATATACCGGCGATTTTCCGCTGTGGTTAGCGCCAATTCAAGCCCGTTTGTTGCCGGTCAGCGATGAATATTTGCCCTTTGCTCACGACGTGGTTAAGCAAATGCAGATGCGCGGAATTCGCGCCGAAGTGGATACCAGCGGCGATCGCTTGGGTAAGTTAATTCGCAATGCGGAAAAGCTTAAAATTCCCGTCATGGCGGTAGTCGGGGCCAAAGAAGTTGAGGCCAATTCCCTCAGTATTCGCACTCGTGCTAATGGGGAATTAGGCACGATTTCCGTAGGAGAAGTAGTTGAAGAAATGGTTGTTCTTAATAATCCAGGTGCTTCATTGGATGACTGGAAACCGAAAGCAAAATCGGAACCAAAACCGGAACCAAAACCGGAACCAAAATCGGAACCAAAACCGGAACCACGCAAATCCGATTTCAATATCGACATTGATCGCATATTGCTTTGGGGATATTGTGGCTTGACGGGTTTGATAGGTGCTGGGGCAATAGCGCTCGTGTCAATTTTTAATTAATACTTTCTCGTTCCCAGGCTCTGCCTGGGAATGCCCCACGGGAGGCTCGGCCTCCTGTCATATAACTACCATTATACTCCGTAAATTTACTGAAATATTGAATCTTTTTAAGAGTTTGGTAGACAATCTTAATGATTTGGTTTAAAATGCTAACAGAAACTATTTTTGGAAAATTAAAAACTATGGATGTAACAGGTGGTGTTGTTACTGTGACTGTTTTTGGAGCAACTTATGTGGCTACAAATGTTGCGGATGAACTGGGCGCAGGTAAAGCCATTAAAAAAGTAACGAGAAAGACCGCAGATACAGTTCAGCAAGAATGGAACGATGGATGGGAAAGAGATTATCAAGCTGGGGGAATTTCTTCAGTTGGGAGAAATTCAGAAGCAGAAATGGCTTAACAAAGTCAACAGAAAACCGGAATACGATCTAATTTTCTAAAGCTTGAGGACACAGCATTACTTTGTCCTGATTTATTTTTCTCGTTCCCAGGCTCTGCCTGGGAATGCCCCACGGGAGGCTCTGCCTCCGGTCATGGTTAGCTAAAATTACCTGATTTTTGAATATATAAAAAAATGCCAAAAATTATAGTAGAAAAATTCAAAGGCATTCAAAATGCTGAAATAGAAATCAGAGACATGGTAGTTCTCATCGGAGAACAAGCCACGGGAAAAAGCACTCTGGCTAAACTGGTCTATTTTTTTCAATCCCTAGGCGATCTGTATTTTGATTTTATCTCCGATCGCCTAGGAACTGGTTTCGACTGGCAGAAAAACTTTGAAACAAGTTTAGGATCTGAAATTAGTCGTAAATTTTATCAGTTTTTTGGTTCAATCCAATTTTCAGGTAATTTCAAAATTCAGTATGATGATTCAAGAGTAAATCATAAAATAACTCTTTGTCCAGAAACAGGTTATAATGCTTTTAATAAGTTACAAACTCAATTATCACCGCCGCTTTACGAGAAATTAATTGCCGGTGAAATCTTAGCTATTATTCAGGAATTAGAGCAATCATCGGCGCAAAAAAACAGACATGAAAAAAAAGCTTATCAGGATTCACTGAAAAAATTATCACAACTTGTCATTGATTCATTCAACAGTCATCTGTCCCCAGTTTTTATTCCGGCTGGTCGAAATATGGCGGTCACTTATGCTGATTTTTTTCAACAGACTTTTTATGGGAGTTTAACCAGCAACTTACAACGATTAACTGACGAGAACAAGATTAACAACAAATTTGTCCAGGATACTTATTTAATGATTAAGTTTCTCGAAAGAGTTAATTATATCAATGCCAGCTTTAAAGAGTTAAAAACTTTTGCCATTTTGACGACAGACTATTTAACCAGAGAATCTCACCTCAGTGAGAGGGATGTCGAATATATCCAGGGTAAAGTTGAAAAAATATTAAAAGGCAAGTATGAAATGAATGATTTTGGTGAGGTCATCAATTTGCCCGATCGCCAGGGTTATGTTTACCTGAATAATGCCTCATCAGGACAACAAGAAGTGATTAGAATACTGCAAGATATTTTTCTGATATTGCTGAATGGAGAAAATACCTTTAGAGTCGTTGAAGAACCAGAAGCGCATCTATTTCCCACCGCCCAAAAGCACTTAATTGAAATGATGACGATGCTGCTAAACAAAACCCAAAGTCAAGTGTTTTTAACCACTCATAGTCCCTATATCCTCAGCGTGATTAATAATTTATTGTTTGCTTCGATGGTACAGGAACAGGGTGACTCTCTGGAACAGAATCAAGGATTTTTTCTCCGACCAGGACAAACCGGGGTTTATCGGTTGAAAGATGGCAGGAGTGAATCGATTATCGATCCAGAAACTAATTTAATCGATCAAAATTCTTTGGATGAAGTATCTGATGAGTTAGCAGATGAGTTCGATCGCCTATATGACCGATTTCTGAGGAGGCAGAAAAATTGAGTATTGACCAGCAGTTTTTGGCAGCTTTAGCAGAAATTTTTCCCGATCGCCCGATAGAGGAATGCTATGATATTGATGACCGCGATCGCTTTCACATCCGCGAAAATTCCCAAGGGCGATCGTATATCGTCCCCACCCATAATGATGAATCTTTCCCCAGTTTTATCATTATTAATTCTCAAGCACCTAAACCCATTCATTTTTTAGCCCTGGATAGCTGCTTTTTTCCCGATAGTGACAGTGATACAGGAAAGCGATCGGATTGTATGGTTTTCAACAATCAAACTCTTTGCTTTGCCGAATTGAAGCTCAATGTTACATCAGATAATCAGAATACCAGGTGCGATCGGGCCGAAGAAGCGATGAAGCAACTCGGAGCAACTATCGACTTTTTTCAGACCAAGTTTAAGGAAAATTCCCAGGATTTTATGAACCTAGGTTTTACTTATGAAGCTTATATTGTTTTCCGCTCGGAAAAATATCCCAGAGACACCTCATCTCGCAAGAACAGAAAAGTTAAATTTGCCCAGCAATATGGGGTGAAACTAGAAGAGAAGAATATTAAGGAATTTTAAAATTGAGCATTCGGGCAGAAGTGGAAGTGCTGGAAACCATGAGGATGGCGATCGCGAATTGCGATAATTTCTAGATAGCCTAAAAACCGGGTTTTTACCCAAATTTAAGGGCGTTGCATGACCGGAGAAGGAACAAAATGTAGGGTGTGTTAGGCTGGCAGATAAATTTGACATCAACAATTAACTTTTATGCCAGCCGTAACGCACCACAATCTGCACAAATGTAGCAAAATGTAGGGTGTGTTAGGCTGGCAGATAAATTTGACATCAACAATTAACTTTTATGCCAGCCGTAACGCACCACTAGAAACCGGGTTTTTTCCCCAAATTTAAGGGCGAAGTAGCAAAATGTAGGGTGTGTTAGGCTGGCAGATAACTTTGACATAAACAATTAACTTTTATGCCAGCCGTAACGCACCATGCGGAGGGTGTAGGGTGTAGGGTGTAGGGTGTGTTTTCTCGTTCCCAGGCTCGCCCTGGGAATGTCCCACGGGAGGCTCTGCCTCCGGTCATAATTATCTAAAATTATCTAATCTAAGCGATCGCTTTATGTGAAAACAAGGCAATCAATAGAATAGAAACCCGGTTTTTCTACCGGGTCGATCGAGGAACAAGGAGAGAGGATATCGCCGTTATCAAGATACAGTGCTGGGAACACTTATTCCATAGCGGAAACAAACTCTTCTACAGTCAGTCCAGCAGCACGAATCAAACTGCGTAAAGTGCCTTTTGCTACTTCTCGATGATCGGGAATTGAAAGTGTCGCTTGTTCACCTTCTTTAACCATAATGATGTGACTCCCACTCTGACGCGCAACTTGCCAGCCAACAGCTTCAAACACACGGACTACTTCTCGTCCGCTCAGAACCGGAAGGTTAGAAGACATGATTATGCCACCACCTCAACAGAAATGTGTTTCCACCGTAAGCGGTAGCCCATGTTCGGAACGAACTTGCAAACAAAGCGCGATCGCATCTTTAATATTTTCCAAAGCTTTTTCTCTAGTTTCACCTTGGCTGACACAACCGGGAATGCTCGGACATTCTACAATCCAAACCCCATCTTCATCTCGGTCTACTATTACATTAAACTTCATAAGTCTTGGCCATTCACCGTAAGCATTGAAATCTTTTATTAGTTTAACCTGTGCTTTCATCTTGGGGGATTTTGAGTCCTAAAAAAATTATCAAAGGGAAAATTAGAAATGTAGGGTGTGTTCGCGGAAACTTTGACATAAACAATTAACTTTTATGCCAGCCTAGACGCACCATGCGGAGGGTGTAGGGTGTAGGGTGTAGGGTGTGTTCGCGGAAACTTTGACATAAACAATTAACTTTTATGCCAGCCTAGACGCACCACAAGCAGGAAACGGTATAACAGATTTTTCCCGACGAAATCACCAATAGTTGAAAATAACTACAAAAGCTTTTATAATAATCATAACTATTAGTCGTTTCTCGTTACGAGGCGGGGGTAATTCTGCTCTATTGTGGCTTTAGCCCCCAGAGTAAAGCGGAGGAGCGGGAGTTTAGGGGCGCAAGCATTGCACCCCTACCATCGAAATAGACGCATTTTTTTGTTTATTGGTATTACATTTTAAAAATGCAGAAATCGCAAATAAAAAAATTATTCCTGGCAAAAAAATGTTTACCGACAGTTTTATTGGTAGGTAAAAAATAAGCGATCGCTCGTTTTGGTGATTAGCTAATACGCCAAATCTCTAGAATCAGAATTTAGCAACCATTAGCAAATTTCCAGCCAGTGATGGGGATATCAATGGCATAGTAGATCCAAAATTTATTCTGAGTAAAAATTCAGATTGCAATAGAAAATTTGTAAAATGTCACATTAATCTGGCAACAAAAATTAAGCCAACTCACCAATCAAGGTAAAATAATCTACTTGGACAATGAAAAAGACTCAATTTTAAAACAAAATTAGCGATCGCATCTGTTGAAGTAAACCACAATGATTCATAAAAATTATGAGTAGTCTAAAAATTAATTTTAAAATTTTTCAGAGTTTCTGGGCTGTTGGTAAACTATATTGGTGGGAGTCCAAAGAAAAATGGCGAGCCATTGGTTTATTAATATTGCTGCTGGCTTTAGTTAGTCTGGAGTCCACCATAGCGGTGAATCAAAATACACAACGTGGCGAATTTTTTTCGGGTTTAGCAAATCAACAACCAGAACGGTTCTGGCAAGCGGTATTTTTTTATTTATTGGCTTCTATTTTATTAGCGATTACTGTAGCAACTTGGAATTATTTACAAGATAAGATTCGATTATATTCTCGTGATTGGTTTACCAAATATTATTTAGAAAAATATTTTCAGAATAAAAATTTTTATCAAATCAAGGTTTTTGATTCAGAGATTGACAACCCAGATCAAAGAATAGCTGAAGATATTCAAGCATTTTGTCATCGTTCAGTCCATGTGTTCACTCAATGGATGAAAGCAATTTTTGATGTTATGGCATTTGGAATTGTGTTGTGGTCAAAATCCAAGCTTTTTGTTTTTATTTTGGTCATATATTCTGTAGTAGGTATTCTCATTACCACTCTAGGATTTGGCAAAATTTTGATTCCAATTAAAAAAGAACAACTCAAACGAGAGGCGAATTTCCGATTTAGTTTAGTCAGAGTGCGAGAAAATGCTGAATCTATTGCTTTTTATGATGGAGACCATAGAGAATATACTCATCTTCAACAAATATTTACTCCGGTTTTAAGTATTTATAACCGAGTGATTACCTGGGAAAGAAATTTAGAGATATTTAAAAATATCTATAGCTATATTACCTGGGTTGTACCAGCTTTAATTGTGGGTCCGATGATTTTGGCAGGTGAAGCAGAGGTGGGAGTTTTATCAGAAACTGGTTCAGCTTTTGGGAGAATATTTTATTCTTTGACAATCTTAATTAATATGTTTGAGTACCTGACCAGCTTTGCAGCGGGAATTGAACGGTTAGAAAGTTTTGAAAAAGTCCTAGAATCAGCAAAAACAGTATCACCAAAGGGAACTTCGATCATTAATAGCGTTGAAGATTCTCGTTTAAGTTTACAGCATCTTACTTTACAAACTCCTAATAGTGAACGAACTTTAGTCAAGGATTTATCTGTTGGAGTAGAACCAAAAAAAGGACTTTTAATTATAGGAGTAAGTGGTTGTGGTAAAAGTTCAATTTTAAGAGCGATCGCTGGTTTATGGAATTCGGGAACGGGGCAAATTTACCGACCACCATTAAAAGAGATTCTCTTTTTACCCCAACGTCCTTATATGATTTTAGGTTCTTTGCGAGATCAACTCTTATATCCGCGTACCGATCTGAATATATCTGAGCAAAAAATATATCAAGTTTTAGAACAGGTAAATTTATCAGACTTAGCAGAAAGATTTGGGGGTTTAGATGCGATAGAAGATTGGGATCATGTATTGTCAATGGGAGAACAACAGCGCGTTGCTTTTGCCCGTTTGTTACTTACTCAACCTCGATATGCAATGTTAGATGAAGCAACCAGTGCTTTAGATGTGAATAACGAACAAAGTCTTTACCAACATTTGCAAAATCTATCCACCACTTATATTAGTGTGGGACATCGCCCAACGTTGTTACCATATCATCACCAAGTTTTAGAAGTAATCGGTGATGAAACTTGGCGAGTCAGCGAGTCAGTTCAGCCCAAGATTACTTGATGACAACGGGTTAATTCTGGTTGGATTTTGGCTTGGGAGAATTCATTTCTAAACGCCATTGACCCCCTGGATAATCAAGTTCTAACAATCCACTGTAAAGGTCTTGATTTAAATAAGGACTGGAGAACACCGGCCAATTCTGGAGTCTAACTTCTTCGCCGTTGATGCGACCAAGACCCACTCCACTATCAGGAACGTAGGTTAAAGATAGGCGATCGCCCGCTAAGGTTTTGTAAGTTAATTTACCCTGAATCTGCCATTCTGTATCATTGACTGCGGTATGATCCAAAGCTTTTTTTAAAGCATCTAAATCTGGGTAATCAGTGGTACTGACCACATCCGTAATCCAAGCGGTTTGATTACCATTCGCTGCGAGTACCTGGTAATCTGAATTTTTTTCAGAAACCGGCGATCGCCACTCGATTTTATCTCCCCAAGGTCGCGCCGCTAACCAAGTTTGCTCAACTTGCCAAATGTACCAATTTTTATACTGTTGCGGTTCACCATAGCGACTGGGTAAAACTAAATGAGAAACTGCGGGAACTCCAGCGGCAATATCTTCCTCATTCAACCGTAATTGATAAATGACCGCGCCTTTTTCCTGCAAAAATTGGTCGCCTGGGGAACTTCCATCCGCCATTGGACTGTGATAAGTTCCCCCCAAACTGACCACCGCATTATTTGCTCCTTGGCGATCGCGAATCACTAGCTTATAGGTTGCATATTGAGCATTGATTGTCCCTTGCACTTGATAGGAACGATGAGGCACTAGCAGAGTCCCTAAACTATAATCATCGGTGATATAAAATATTTCCCAAAACTGATTATCTGCGTGATAACTGTAATATCCAGGATGACTGGCTTTTAACTCAAACGGCAAAGGCACCTCTTTCTTTGCCAAAGCTGCTAATTCCTGTGGTGGACGATAATCACTTAATGCTGCGAATAGGGCTACTCTCGCTTTTTTGTCATCCATTTTTTCTACAGGTTTCAGGTCATTTCCCCACCACATCCAAGCCACTGCACTTAATTCACTACCATTCCAAGTTCCGCGATCGAATCCTCGACTTTCTGCCCCTCCCGCAGTGCCCCAACTGAGACGAACTGCCATATTTGCTGCATACCAATCTAAACCAATTTTTGCCAATTCTCGTAATTCGGGAGTTTGGGCAAAATCGTAAAGATTCAGTAGCCCACCAATAGCATATCCGTAATAAGTAGAAGAATGAAACTCTCCCTGACCAATGGTTAAAAATTTGTTTAATTCCGAACGCAACCAAGCTTCATTGGTCGCAGCAACTCCTGGACGAGAATTTGGCCAACCGCTGCCATCCATTAGCGCTAAACCAGATAGCCGCTGCATAAACATATGGTTTTCTGTTCCTTCTTCCATCCATTCCAAAATACGCGGCATTTCTACCATACTGCGATAAGATCCTTTGACTGAATTGGGCATGATATCTTGAAATAGAAAAAAGATGCGAACATCGTAAACGCTGCGAAAATGATAAATATCCGGTTGTTCTTTTTCTAACTTTAGCAGCAGTTCCCAAATGGGTTCATGTTTGTATTGTTCTGGTAAACTCAACCGGGATAAAATTACTGGTAATAAATATTTATGAGGGTCGCCCAAATTTATTCTTCGCCACCAAGCATCAAGTTCTTCTAAATCTCTGGCGGCTAACTTTTCCCGAATTGCCAGACTCCGTTGTTGAAATGCCTCTTCTTTTGTTTGATTGTCTATGGATTGTTCAACGGCTACCGTAGATTGTGGGGAAAATGACTCCGCACAACCGATTAAGGGTAATAACGGGAGTAACGGCAAGAAAAGGGCGATCGCAATTTTAAGTGGTTTCATTAGTGTGGGAAATTGGGCAAACAATCGATATCAAGTAACCGCTCAACATTATAAGTAAGAGCATTCCGGCAGTAAATTCATCGAATTTTATGTTTTTATCCTAAGACATTATAACACATTTTGATATTTTGACATATAGATTTTAATTATGTCTATAAATCATTTCTGAGATGAGTCTATTCGTTTTAGTTAGATCCAAAAGATAAAAATGTAGGGTGTGTATAGCCTTCGGCATGGCTACGCTAAAGGCTGGCAGATAACTGTGATATAAACAATTAACTTTTATGCCAGCCGTAACGCACCACAATCTGCACAAATGTAGCAAAATGTAGGGTGTGTTAGGCTGGCAGATAAATTTGACATAAACAATTAACTTTTATGCCAGCCGTAACGCACCACAAAAGGGCAATAAATACCGCTTTCAATTATGGATTTCATAAAGATAACTCAATTAACTGTTTTTCTGGGGTAAGTTCCTGTTGTTCACTGGCTACTTCCAGCCAACCCTGAACAGCATCTTCAAGCATCTCCAACAACTGTTCATAACTCTCAGCCCAGGTGTGACAACCGGGAAGGGCTGGAACTGAGGCACACCATACATCATCTTCTTGCCAAATAATTGCTTTAATCTTCATAATTTATCTTTAATGGCTATCTGCTAATTATTTTATCTCATTTATTAATTTTTAACCCAGAAAGCTTATGCTAGAGAAACCAAGAAATGTAGGGTGTGTTAGGCTGGCAGATAACTGTGATATAAACAATTAACTTTTATGCCAGCCGTAACGCACCACAAAATGGCAATAAATACCGCTTTCAATTATGGATTTTCTCGTTCCCAGGCTCTGCCTGGGAATGCCCCACGGGAGGCTCTGCCTCCGGTCATCATTCCCTAAAATTATCTAATCTAAGCGATCGCTTTCCGAGAATAAAAAGAGCGATCACGGCAAGTCAAGAAACTGGTTTTTTTTGAAAAATTATCGGTAAAACACAAAAAAATCCGCAGAAACACGGTTTCTTTCATCTCTGATAATAAACCGATCTTACATTACCAACTGTCCTGTGGTAAAGACATAAATTGTATATTTTTTTTTACTGGATTTAAATCGGAATATTCTTGAGAGTAAACTACGTTTATTTTCGCTAAAATCCGCTTTCGGTTATATCGCTGCAAATAGGCTTTTAATGCTTCAGTATATAACTAGGGATGCCGAACATATCCAGGGGAAATTGGAAAAAATCTTAAGAGGCAAGTATGAAATGAATAATTTGAGGGAGGCGATCGATTTTCCCGATGTGAAAGCAAAAAAATATTAAAGAATTAAAAAATCAGAATACAATCACCCATAACTCTAATCTAATAACTAATAACTAATTACTAATCTAAAAGATACGGCAATTTCCCTGCATTGAGAGAGAAAGAACCGAACTTGAATCTGGGTGAGTCTTAGATATAGTCAAAGGGAGAGATACTTTGACTGGGAGGCAGGATATTGGAGGCAGGATATTGGAGGCAGAATATTGTGCCAACGCAGGCTAACGGATATTGTGGGCGATCGCCAGTTCCTGTGTCACGGTTGCGAACCTACAAGAGGTGGTCACACCAAGAGAAACCATTTACCAGAACAGATTTAAACGGACTGATTTGCCATAATAGTGTATTTGCTTGTATCCAATATTAGAAAATTGCCAGAAAAACTCGATAAACTGAATCATTAAAGAACAGGAGGCTGATGATTTATGGCGGCAACGGATTTCAAAGACTATTACGCCGTTTTGGGAGTGAATAAAAGTGCTACTGCTGACGATATCAAACGAGCGTATCGCAAATTGGCTCGGAAATACCACCCAGATATGAACCCAGGAGATCGCCAAGCGGAAGCCCGGTTTAAAGAAATTGGTGAAGCTTACGAAGTCTTATCGGAACCAGAAAAACGTCAGAAATATGACCAATACGGTCAATACTGGAAGCAAGCGGCCACTCCAGGGGCGGGAGGATGGCCAGGTGGCGGCGCCCCCTCCGGTTTTCCCACGGATATGAATGGCTTCGACTTTAGCCAGTTCAATAGTTTTGATGACTTTATCAATGAATTGCTGGGTCGAGTCGGTGGTAACAACACTCGGAATAACCGATGGAATGCTTCTTATCGCCAAAACACTGCGCCCGGTGGTAATGGATTTGAGGATTTTGCTTATGGTGGTGCTGGAGGGACTGCTTCGGGCGATCGCGAAGGAAATCTCACTCTAACATTAGCAGAAGCCTTTCATGGCACAACCAAGCGCCTAAGTTTGGGGAATGAAACGATCAATGTGCGGATTCCCGCTGGGGCTAAACCGGGTAGCCGCATTCGCTTACGAGGCAAAGGACAAATGACTGCTTACGGAAAACGCGGGGATTTATATTTAACAGTGCAAATTCAACCCCATCAATTTTTCCAATTTGAAGGGGATAACCTGATTTGTGAAGTGCCGATCGCCCCAGATGAAGCGGTTTTAGGGGCTACCATCGATGTTCCCACTCCTGATGGCGCGGTAAAAATGAATATACCCGCCGGAATTCGCAGCGGTCAATCATTACGATTACGAGGCAAAGGTTGGCCACAAGCCAAAGGCGATCGCGGCGATCAATTGGTGCGAATTCAGATTATGACACCAAAAACTATCAGTGCTACGGAACGAGAATACTATGAAAAAATCCGAGCCGTTCGTAGTTTTAATCCCCGCAGTGATTTACTGGGCATTCGACTGTAAACAAACCCCCGGTTGCACCGAAAAAACGCCCATCAAAAATCGGTGAAAGGTCATGGGTGAAAATCCCTGACCTTTCACCGATCGCTCAAACAATCCCTTTTGCCGCCCCAATCGTTTAAACCTAATTAGGATTATTTTTCATCGCTGATTTCTAAGGCAGCCAGCAATCTTTCCACACTGGCATTTGGGTCTAGAAATGAGAATAAATGGGTAAATTGCAGTTTTCCTTCTTGGTCTAAAACAAACTGAGCCGGTAACGGCGCCCCCAGAGATTGTCCCGTGCCATACCGCCGAAATACACTACAGCTTGGATCGCTGAGTAGGGGCATTTTTAAGCCTAAATCTTTGACCACTATTTTACTTTGCTGTTCATCGGTACTGGTGATCATTAAAATTTCTGCCCCTTTTTCCGTAAACTTTTCATAGTTTTCATTCAAAGCGACAATATGGGGAAAACAAAGGGGGCAATATTGTTTTTCAGTAAAAATCCGGGTGAAGGCTAAAATCACCGGCTGTTTGCCTCGGTAATCGGCCAATTTTACGGTGCGATTGCCCGTAATATCCGGTAATTCAAAACTCGGCGTCCCCACTCCCAGATAAAGTTGATGACGAGCGGGAATTGGTAAAAAGTTATTGAAAAATCGACGATTAAATAAACCACTAAAATCTGTAGAAGTCAG
Organism: Planktothricoides sp. SR001; assembly: GCF_001276715.1. Lineage (GTDB taxonomy): Bacteria > Cyanobacteriota > Cyanobacteriia > Cyanobacteriales > Laspinemataceae > Planktothricoides > Planktothricoides raciborskii. The sequence goes on from NZ_LIUQ01000042.1 coordinate 41,615, forward strand.
CATCATAGTTTTCCGCAATTTTTTTCAATAGTTCGATTAATTAATCTAGTAAATTTTACCAAAAATTGCCAGCGATCGCAACCCCAATTCGTCCATGCCCAAATTAGGATGATTTAACGGCAGCAAAAAACTCTTTTGATTTCACCGGATCCGGAGTCATCGTTTTATCACCCGGTTGCCAACCCACAGGACAGACGGCATCCGGGTGGGACTGGACATATTGAATCGCTTGCAGGGTTCGCAAGGTTTCATCCACATTCCGACCAAAAGCTAAATTATTAATAGTGGCGTGTTGAATAATCCCATCTTTGTCAATAATAAATAGACCCCGCAGGGCAATTCCAGTTTCTGGGTCTAAGACGTTATAAGCGGTACAAATTTCTTTTTTCAAATCAGAAATTAACGGATATTTAATATTGCCTAATCCCCCTGATTTGCGGTCAGTTTCAAGCCAAGCAAGATGGGAAAATTCACTATCCACTGAAACCGCTAATATTTCTGTATTCAGCTTCTTAAATTCTTCATAGCGATCGCTAAAAGCAATAATTTCTGTGGGGCAAACAAAAGTAAAATCTAAAGAATAGAAAAATAAAATCACATACTGACCCCGATAGTCAGAAAGTTTAATGGTTTTGAACTCTTTATCCAGCACCGCAGTGGCCGTAAAGTCAGGGGCATCCTGGTTTACCCGAATAGATCCGCCTTCAGTCATGGTGTTTGTTCTCCCTTAATCAAAATTTTTCTGTGTGAGTGATGGTTCTGAGTGATGGTTCTGAGTGATGGTTCTGAGTGATGGTTCTGAGTTATAATCGGTTGTTTGTGGGATAGTCCCATCTAAAAAAAACCATTAGTTATTAATCTAAATATATCATCTAAATATATCATCTGGATGAGAAATTTTCCCCTGGTAGATGACCTAATCTCTTGCGCCATCAATCGAGGACGAAATCAATGGCCACTCCAGGAACAGCCACAAGGAAGCAGCGATCGCCCATTACCCTGTGTTTATAATGGAAATAGAGTCAGATCCTCTGGTGGACAAATTGACCTCAAGAGGCGATCGCTCACCAAACAGGAGGGAAAACCAAATTGCTTTCTTGCGCGAACTCACTCCCATTCAGCACTGGAACAAAGGGAAACCGGAAACTAGCCTGAATTATCAGCGTCTTAAATCAGAGAAGGCTTTAAAAAAATCATGGGGAAATTGAATTTACCGGAGCCAAAAAACTATGAAAACCCTAATTCGTTCCATGCTGCTAACCACTGCCGTTATAGTGAGCTTCTCCAGCCCGCAAATCGCTAGGAGTAATCAACTATCCATGAATAGCGGCCCGCCCTCAACGATCCAACTGGCGACTCAAATCCCTCAAGATCCTTTAGAATTTACCCAAGCCATCTCAGGACAACCCACTTTAAACTGTAATGCGACACCCACAGCCGCGAATTGGGTCATTGAGATGACCCAGCCATTTCCCTACCTTCGTTTTAGCATCCAAGGGGAAGGGGAACCCGTCCTCATTATTGAAGGGCCGGGGGGACGTTTCTGCGTCCTCGCGGATAATTACTCTGGAGACAATCCAGAAATCTCTGGATTGTGGGATGCGGGAACCTACAATATTTACATCGGCAATCGCACCCCTGGTGATTATTCTTATACTTTAAAAATTACTCAAAAACCCAATTAATTTGAGGATAATTTGAGCGATCGCACATGAAAATCGCCTATCTGGAGCCGCCGCCAAAGTCAATTCTTTGGCGGCGATTCTCTCTAGCGGCAGTCTGCTCATCAAAGAATCGTGCAAAAATGCTGATTTTACGGCAGGCTTCTGAATCGATCAAGATTGGGTAATTTTATGGCTAATTTTTTATGACTAATTATCAACGGGAGAACTGGATACCTCAACGGCTTGCACATCAATAGTGCCTGGGGGAGTCACCCGTTGAAATTGGCGATTTTCGACTTTCAGGGTTTCACCACAGTTGGGACATTGAAATTGAGCCTGATTTAACCCGGTAAATTCATAATCACAAACAGGACATTGGTCAGTAATCACATTTCGACTCACCCACCAGCGCAACACAAATACGGCAATCACGGGAGAGATCAACAGCAGTCCGACTAAAATTAAAAAGGAATTGACTAACCAACCAAGACCAATTGAGGCCAGTAACCAAATAATTAACAGTGGCACCAGCAGACGACTGAAGTCAGAAAGAGTTAAAGACCATAATTTAGGGCTACCTTGGTTCACAGCTTTTACCTTGATACTTGCCTACATTTCTATCCTACTGTTCAAATTGCATAAGTTGCCGCAGACGTTGGGTGAAGGCATCCGTACCAAATTTGTCTTGAGTCTGCTCTCGCAACCAAGCCCCATTGCAACGAGGGTCATGGCCTTGGAGAATTTCAATACAAGCATTGGCGACCGCTTCTGGGTCTCGGTGCGGCACTTGCCAACCGACTCGACCATCTTGCAGGGGATCGGCGGAACCGTCATCTTTTCCTGCAACCACGGGGACTCCAGAGGCCATCGCCTCTAGATACACAATGCCAAAGCCTTCTTGGGAGGGCATGACATATGCATCCGCCACCCGGTAATGGGCGGGTAAGTCCGCCGTGGGGACAAAACCGGCAAAGACTACGCGATCGCTCACTCCCAGATCCAGCGCTAATTGAGCCAGTCGCGGTTGGTCATCCCCCCGACCGATGACTAAATACTTGACATTTTGAATAATTTGTGCTATGCGCGGTAAGGCGCGAATGGTGACATCGACGCCTTTATAGATATCTCCCGGCCATAAACGAGCGACGGTCATCAACACCTTAGCGTCGGCGAGATCGTAGCGTTGGATTAAGTCTAGTGGCTTTGGGCCGGGGCGAAATAGATCGCAATTCACCGCACAGGGCAATATTTGAAATTTCGCTGGATCCAGTTGGTTCACTTCACAAGCGCGATCGCGGCTGTAGCGACTAATCGTCCAAATCGCCGCTGCTTGTTGTAATGCTTTTTGGTAAGGAGGGGTTAAGGGTTCCCAAACCTCTTTGCCATAAGTCAGGATAATATAAGGAATTCCCAAAGGTTGACACAACCACTGCACCAAGGGCGCTAAGTTAATATGACCGCAAAAGACCCGCTGGGGACGACCCGAAAAAAATGCCGCCAGCAGATTTAGAGCCAGCCTGCCCGAAAGCCGCAGCCGTCCCAAAGCTGGAGGCTGAGTATAGAGATAGTGGAATTTCATCACCGACTGGCTGGCTAAGGGATTTTCACAATCCGGGCGATCGCGCAACAAAAATACCTCGGCCTTAAGGGGTTCTGGGTTTCCCTGGTTATACTCAGAAACCAGTGCAATATATGTTTTGAGAATATCTTTCACATAAGATTGAATCCCCCCCTCTAAGCCAAAAATTTCCAAAAACACGAACCGATCATTTTTTGAAATTGCCTCTGAAGTTGCCACAGTCTGCTTACTCCCATCCTTTGATTCCTGCTGAGAACTTATTTGGAGACGCTTTTGCTGAGTCCTGCTTCTGTGATTATCCCTTACCACTGCCGGTTATGGCTTTCAGGATTCTATAGACTGAAATCCCTAAATTTCAAATAATCATCACAAATAATATCGCAAATAATATAGACGCCCGTGTGAGTATCTCAGAAAAACAAAGTCTGAAAACCACACAGGCGTCTGAATGAATCTGAATAAAATACTCTGAACTGAATATTAAAAGACCGATTTAGAACAGTCCCAAAGTCAGAGATTTATCGAGCGGGAATACAGCACCAATACCCAACCACAGAGTCACGAATGTGCCAAATAAGAACACAGTCATGGCCACTGGACGACGGAAGGGGTTTTGGAATTTATTGATGCTTTCAATAAAAGGCACTGACATCAAACCCAGAGGAATTCCACCCATGATGGCAATTCCCAGAAGTTTGTTGGGGATAACGCGCAGGATTTGGAACACAGGCCACAAATACCATTCCGGCAGAATTTCTAACGGAGTGGCAAAGGGATCCGCAGGTTCTCCAACCACAGCGGGGTCAAGAACTGCTAAACCTACCATCAGGGCAATGGTGCCCAGAATGCAGACGGGGAAGATATAAAGCAGGTCATTTGGCCAAGCGGGTTCACCATAATAGTTGTGACCCATGCCTTTGGCCAGTTTAGCTCGAAGTGCTGGATCGCTCAGATCCGGTTTTTTTAGGATTGACATCGTTACAATTCCTCTCTTGCTGATAGATCGGCAGATATGATTAATTCTGCCAAAAAGGTAATCCCAATCGTCACAATTAGAAAAAGTTGTGGATTAACTTTTTACAATGGACCAGAGATACCTTGTTTGCGAATCATTAAGAAGTGCAGCAGCATGAATACTGCCAGCAGCCAAGGCAGCACGAAGGTGTGCAGGCTGTAGTAACGAGTCAGAGTTCCTTGACCAACACTGGTGCCACCCCGGAGGAGTTCCACAATGGTAGAACCGACCACGGGAATTGCTTCAGGAACGCCGGAAACGATTTTCACCGCCCAATAACCGATTTGGTCCCAAGGCAGGGAATAGCCGGTTACACCAAAAGAGACGGTAATTACGGCCATAATCACGCCAGTCACCCAGGTGAGTTCACGGGGTTTCTTGAAACCGCCGGTGAGGTAAACCCGGAAAATGTGCAGAATCATCATCAGCACCATCATGCTGGCAGACCAGCGGTGGATGGAGCGGATCAGCCAGCCAAAGTTCACCTCAGTCATAATGTATTGCACGGAGGCAAAGGCTTCGGTGACGGTTGGCTTATAGTAGAAGGTCATGGCAAATCCAGTGGCAAACTGGATTAAAAAGCAAACTAGGGTAATCCCGCCGAGGCAGTAAAAGATATTTACATGGGGGGGGACGTACTTGCTGCTGATATCATCAGAGATCGCCTGGATTTCTAGGCGCTCTTGAAACCACTGGTAGGTTTTTGAGTTTGTGACTTCCTTGGAAAACATTTAACAAGCGAAGGAGTTGAATTTATTCCCGTTCCTCAAGAATGTAACATATTTTAAAGAAAAATTTATCAAAGAGATTTGGTCACTTGTCCCGCCTGAGAGGATGTGGGATTTGAGTCGATCTGACAGCTATAGGGGCGATCGCATTACCCCTCTAGCAATGACCCCAGGAGTAGATTCCCCTGTGGAGGGGGTAGGGAGATAAAGCTAAAAGGTTTGTCGCCAAGGGATGCAGACGGCGGAACATATCCCGATTTCTTTGGGGAGAGTCTGGACGATTACTCCGGGCAGCCATTGCTGGCATATTAGTTAAGTTGTGAAAACAATTAAATTATCTTGATTATGAGCAAACGAGTTTTCTGGGTTGGGCTGTTACTGTTGGTGCAACTGGTTTTCACCAGTTTTTGGGGAACGCCATCGGCAGCGGCGTTAACGGACGAGCAAAAGTTATTTAATCAAGCGTGGGGGATTTTGAACCGCGCTTATGTGGATGAGTCGTTTAATCATCAAAATTGGTGGTTAATTCGCCAAAAGGCATTGAAGAAGCCTTTGCGCGATCGCGAGGAGTCTTATGGGGCGATTCAAGAAATGCTGGCTAGTCTGGATGACCCGTTTACTCGATTTTTGCCCCCTGAGCAGTATCGCAGTTTACGGGTGAATACTTCCGGGGAACTGACCGGGGTGGGTTTGCAAATTGCCCTGGATGAGCAGGGAAATATCGAGGTGATTGCGCCGATTTCTGGATCCCCGGCAGAGGCAGCGGGATTGCAACCCCGCGATCGCATTCTTCAAATCGATGGCTTGTCTACTTTGGGCCTGTCTTTGGATGAAGCGGCGCAACGGATGCGGGGTAAGGTGGGAACTACGGTGATTCTGACGATTCAACACTACAGCGACCAAAGCATTGAAGATATTGCCATTGTGCGCGATCGCATTGAACTGAACCCCGTCGTGGCTGAACTGAAAGCCACCGAGAACATTAATGTGGGCTATATTCGTTTAACTCAATTTAATGCCAACGCCACCGCAGAAGTGACTAAGGCGATTAATGATTTGGAAGCAAAAGGGGCAGATGCTTATATTCTGGATTTACGCAACAATCCAGGGGGACTGCTGCAAGCGGGGATCGAAATTGCCCGGTTGTGGCTGAAAGAAGGTGCGATCGTCTACACCGTCAATCGCCAAGGCATTCTCGACAGTTTTGAAGCTACGGAAACAGAATTAACCGACGATCCACTGGTGGTGTTAGTCAACCAGGGAACTGCCAGCGCCAGCGAGATTCTGGCTGGTGCCTTACAGGATAATGGTCGCGCTGTGCTCGTGGGGGAAAAAACCTTTGGCAAAGGCTTGATTCAGTCCTTATTTGACTTGTTTGATGGCTCTGGATTGGCCGTCACCGTGGCCAAATATGAGACCCCCAATCATCGCGATATTCATAAGTTAGGGATTACGCCAGATTATGTGGTTCCCCTTGATGCCCTGACTCGTCAGCAAGTGGCGACGGCAGCAGACCCACAATATCAAGCTGCGATCGATCTACTGGCTAAACAGGTGATGTTGGGCGATCGCGCTTCTAGCGGGAGAATGCGGCTTAGTATCGCTAATTGACAATTGACAATAACTAATTATTAATTAATAATTAGTTATTGTCAATTATTAACTTTTCTTTACAAAATAAAATATAAATTTACGAAAAATTGGTGGTTTTTTAAGGAAAAAATGAGCCAAATTGATTTATAGAAGACCGGGTAATGGCAGGCTAAAATTAAAAGTTAAAATTCAAATGTAACAATTTGCGATTCCGCGATAGCGGACGCTCTTGCGAATCGCCGATAATTTTAGCCTAAATTTTAACAAGAGCAACTAACAAGAGCACCGAATAGGTTTAATATAGGAATAAAGAAATAATTAGAAAAAGGCGATCGCCATGATGAAAGCTGGAGAAATTATGACCAAAGATGTGGTGACCATTCGGGGGTCAGCCACAGTTGCCGATGCAGTCAAGCTGATGAAAGAAAAAAGCTTACGCGCCTTGATTGTACAACGTCGTCACGATCAAGATTCTTACGGAATTGTCACCGAAACCGACATTGTATATAAAGTTGCTGCATTTGGGAAAGATCCGAAAAAACTTCGGGTCTATGAAATTATGACCAAACCCTGCATTGTGGTTAATCCCGAACTGGGAGTGGAATATGTGGCGCGGTTATTTGCTAATACGGGAATTCGCCGCGCTCCAGTGATTAAAGGCAGCCTTCTCGGCATTATATCCGTGACAGATATTCTCACCAAGAGTCAATTTGTTGAGAAACCGCAAGAAACGGTGATGCAAACTGAAATCCAAAAAGCCATTGAAGAAGCACGGGCAATTTGTGCCGCTAAAGGCGCCAGTTCTAAAGAATGTGCTGCCGCTTGGGATATTGTAGAAGAACTTCAAGCTGAAGCGGCACATCAACAAGCCAAAAAACCCCCACAAAGTGCCTTTGAACAATACTGCGAGGACAATCCAGAAGCGGTAGAAGCGCGGATTTATGAGTCTTAATTTCTGGTTAATCTGATTTCTGGTCTCAATTGTTTGACTAGAAATTGATGGTAGGGGCAATTGATGAATTGCCCCTATCCGCATTATGAGCGATTCCGCGTGCATATCCGATTCCTTACGGGAATCGCCACATTGACCGGCTGAACTACCAAGACTCATCTCATGGCAAATAAAAATTGCCTTAATTTATGTCGATCGCTGGATCAATTAAGGCACTTTTTATTTGATTGATTATTTGCGGAATGGAGCTAAGCGGACTCGAACCGCTGGCCCCCTCAATGCCATTGAGGTGCTCTACCAACTGAGCTATAGCCCCCGACTGCCTTGTATATAATCTCCTAATTACTCCTATTTTGTCAAGTGTTTTGTCAAAAATTTTTTGGGGATGGGTGAACGAGTCTGACAAAATCCCAATCTATAAAAGGCTCAAACCTAAGCGGAGAGATAGTTTTAGCCCATAAATTACCCGTAACGCCGCCCTAGGGGATAGAGATCAAGTCCGCGTCTACCACTTGGTAGTATTCCGTTAACCCCGGTTCCGCTTGGGCAGTGACGATCGCTGAATTCATGGGGTCAGGATATTGACTAAATTCGGCAGAGTATTCGGCCATCCGATTTAAATACACCATGCAATCCCCGACGAGGAAGTAAACGGCCAGCATCGCCGCTGCCGCCATCGCCACGAGAGTCCCTGCCAAGATTAAGGAGGACTCCTGACGGTCAAAGGCTTCTTGCATCAGATGCAGTGACCAGGCAACCAAAGCGACGATAAAAATGAGGATCAAAAACATAACTTTACATATATCGGCTATTTATATGAAGCATTGTAACAGTTCGTTAAAAAAAATGAGGTATTGTTCGGCAAAAATTAATTATTGGACTAGAAATCGGTCAATTTTTCGATAAAATGATTGATCGGGAATCGGTGAGTTGCATATAACCAACTATAAATAAGGGGCGTTTCGGTAAACGCCCCTACAAGAAAATGATTTACTTAGGGATGATTATCGACGCACGGGGACATGGTGTTCGGCTAAGTAATTTTTAATTTCGGCAACGGAGAGTTGACCGTAGTGCAGTAATGATGCCAGGAGTGCGGCTTCGGATTTACCCTCTGTGAGGGCTTCGTAAATATGTTGGCAGTTGCCTGCCCCACCAGAGGCAATCACGGGAATTTCTACTTGTTCGGCAATGGTGCGAGTGAGTTCTAAGTCATAGCCCGCTTGGGTGCCATCGGCATCCATGCTGGTGACGAGGAGTTCCCCGGCGCCCCGCTGGGTGACTTCTTTGGCCCAGGCGATCGCATCAATGCCGGTATTTTCCCGTCCCCCACGGACATAGACATCCCAGCCCGGGTTGTTGGGGTCCGTGCGCCGACGGGCATCGATCGCCACGACGATGCATTGATTGCCAAAGCGATCGCTGGCCCGGTTGACAAACTCTGGATCTCTTACTGCCGATGAGTTAATACTGACTTTATCGGCGCCCGCCCGTAACAATTGTTTAATGGTATCTAAGGATTGAATCCCCCCGCCCACGGTGAGGGGGATAAATACTTGTTCCGCTGTGCGATACACCACATCAATAATAATGTCGCGGTCTTCATGGGTGGCGGTGATGTCTAAAAAGACCAATTCATCGGCTCCGGCATCATTGTAAACTTTGGCCAATTCTACCGGGTCGCCCGCGTCTTGGAGGTTGACAAAGTTGACTCCTTTAACAACGCGACCGGCTTTGACATCTAAACAAGGCAAGATTCTTTTCGCAAGCATGGTAATTCTCAGTAGTGATGGTCGATAATTGCGATCGCAGCGGGTTTCAAATTACATGATTTTTCTACCACCGGCTGCGATCCAGTCTAATTGTCTCACTGGGAGAATCTATGGGATGCGATTCCGCGAGCGATCGGATCGCAGTTGCGCGAATCGCTGATAAACTGTGGAATGATTCACCCAAGATAATTACAGGAATTACAGTTGCAATGAAAATCGGACAAAAGGTAAAAGTCCTCCGTCTCAGACAAAAGATGGCCGCTGATGTTATTGAAAAAATCAAGCAAAATCCGATGGGCACCGTTAAGGATTTCAAAATGACTGACGGCAGCGGTGTCGGCGTAGTGGTTGATTTTGGCAACGGCGTTTCCACTTGGTTTTTTGAAGACGAAGTGCAAGTGGTGCAATAGTTCCAAACCCATCCAGATCCATGCGAAGAGAGGAAAGAGGTGAACCATGAAAGAGGAAAGAGGAAAATTCTCTCTCCTCTCTCATTAGAACCTCTCTCCTCGTTTTGGGGGTTTGGGGGGCGCGATTTAATTCGTGTCAGTCATGCCAAATCCGCCGATAAAGATTAATATTGAACGTCAAATAGCAAGCAAGAAGCTACAACCAGAAACTTATGGCTTTGATTTTGACGTTTTTAGGTAAGGGTGGGACAGGGAAAACCACAATGGCGATCGCCGCTGCCCGGAGTTTGGCCGCCCAAGGCAAGCGGGTGCTGCTCGCGAGTCAAGATACTAGCCCAACATTTGGGCTAATTCTAGGTCAGACCGTTGGCCCAGATCCACAAGAAATTGCCCCGAAGTTGAAGGCAGTGCAGTTGGAGTCAGCGGTACTCCTAGATCGGAGTTGGGAACAGTTGAAAAAACTGGAAGCGGAATATGTCCGCACTCCTTTTTTTAAAGAAGTTTATGGTCAAGAACTCGGTGTTTTACCGGGGATGGATAGCGCCTTAGCCTTGAATGCGATTCGCGAGTATGATGCAGCGGGTGATTATGATGCGATCGTCTATGATGGCAGCGGCGATAAGCATACCCTGCGGATGTTGGGGATGCCAGAAATTCTCAGTTGGTATTTGCGCCGTTTTAAGGATGTGTTGGCGCAGTCGGATCTCGGTAAAGCCTTGTCACCCTTTGTCCAACCTGTCACCAGTGCGGTTTTTAACGTGAGTTGGAGTAGTGATGATATTGGCGGTAAGCCAGCCCAGGAAGTGAATAACCTGCTGGATCGAGGGAAAACGGCGGTATCCGATCCCCAGCGGGTCGTGGCTTATTTGGTGACGACTCAGGATAAAACTGCCATAGCTACCGCCCGTTATTTGTGGGGCAGCGCCCAACAAGTCGGTTTAACGGTGGCTGGGGTGCTGGCAAACCAAGCATCCGTTAGCGAAGAATTAAAAGCTGAATTTGCCCCCTTGGATCTGGCAGCAATCCCCCAGCGGTCTGGGGATGATTGGCAAGGTGCGATCGCGGCTTTACCGGATTTCACCAAAGCCACACAAGCCCCTCGTTCGGTAGAAATTGACGTGGTATCGGGGACAGTCCGGTTATATTTGCCCACTTTTGATAAAAAGCAGGTCAAACTATTACAATATGGCCCGGAAGTTACCATTGAAGCAGGCGATCAACGGCGCAATATTTTCCTACCTAATCAGTTGCGAGGTAAACCCGTTAAAGGCGCTAAATTCCAAAATGGCTATTTGATTATTTCTTTTTAGGAAATAATTGTGGCACATAGAATCACATATTTTTTGGCAAGTCAAGGATAGAGGATAGAGTAAAGAGGATAGAGTAAAGAGGATAGATTAAAGAGGAAATAGTAAAGAGTAAAATTCTCTTTCCTTTCTCCTCTCTCCTCTCTCCTCTCTCCTCTCTCCTCTCTCCTCTTTTCTCTTTTCTCTTTTCTCTTTTCTCTTTTCTCTCTCCTCTCTCCTCTTTTCTCTTTTCTCTTTTCTCTTTTCTCTTTTCTCTTTTCTCTCTCCTCTCTCCTCTCTCCTCTCTCCTCTCTCCTCTCTCCTCTCTCCTCTCTCCTCTCTCCTCTTTACTCTCCGAAGTAAAATCCAGGTTTTGTTTTTTGAATAATTCGCGATCCTACGGATAAGCGTAACATTTTTAAGTCTATATTGTCGCGGCTAGAATGCTCAAAGTTTGCCCCTTCTAAGTTAGCCCCGGAAAGGTTAACTCCGGTTAAATTGGTGCGGTAAAGATTTGCCCCTCTCAGGTTAGTCCAGGTTAAGTTAGCGCTAGTTAAATCGGCGCGGCTAAAATTAACATTTATGGCATGGCAATGGCTAAGGTTTGCCCCGCATAAGCTGATTTCAAATAAGTTGGCTCCGTTTAGTAAACTACCAGTAAAGTTGCTGCGATCGCATTTGGTGCGGCTAAAGTTAGCATTGATTAAACAAGCATAACTTAAATCGCTATCTTGTAAGATACTATCGGTTAATACCAAGTTACTTAAATCCAATTCCCGTAAATCAACCTTGGATAATAATAAGTTATTGAATTGGCGATCGCCCTTTTCTAACCGTTCGCGAAATTCCCGCCCATTCATGGTAGTTTTAAGCGGTTGATGATTGTCAGTTTTATCGTAATGGGCGCTATAATTACCATTAAAGAACGCCTTAAATAAGTCAAACATAATTAATCCTCTCTGGTTATTTAGTAAGCTGTTTTGATTTTTTTAGGATATATTCAGAATGTAGGGGCAAAGCATTCACGTCAAAATATTGATTAGGATCGATAACCTGAAATCGCGAATGCTTTGTCCTTGCCGCAATGAATTTACAACCTATTTTTTGGGTGCTAGATTGGTTTAGCCATCCGACAGCGAACCTAACATTTGTGGAACTTTACGAGTAATGTTTTCTCGCAACCTAGGCAACAATGCCATTGCCGTGTAATAAAGGTCATTAATTACATCTAAAATAGTGTTAAGTTGTAGATGAACATAATCATTTTGCTTGCCCATAATGGTCAGACTTTGGGGGAGTAAATGTTCCCGAAGATACGCTAAGTCATAGCGCAAATCATTGACTCGTTTGATGGTGTCCATATAACAAGGAGCAAACCCTTCTTTAACTCCCGGTTCTTCTGGGTCGGGATGGTTACGCCCGATCGCCATTAATTTATCCAAATATTCGCCTATTTCGGTTAAATTTTGGATTAAATTTAAGCCTTTTTCAGGTTGAAAAATTGGCTGGATATTACTATTAAACTCTGCGGCAACCAAAATAGTTAAATTCTGGGCAATAGTTGGCAAATTTGCCTCTATTTCCGCTAAATCTGCTAATAAAATCCGGGCTTCTTTTGGTGTGATTAATTGTCCTTGCCGTGCGAGTCGGGCGATTTCGATTAACTGAGGCAAAGTTTGACATTGCCCCGTCTGACGATATTGGGCAATAAATCGGCGCAAAAGACTGCGATCGCTCACTGTTTCCTGGATTGAATTAGAATCAACTAGATGCAGGAGGTTACGGTTTTGGTCTGGTTGGTTATAGTCTTGCATGGAATACCTCTCCTTTGGTTGATTTCTGTTAAATGGCTGTTAAATTAATTACGGAATAGCCACTAATTTTTATGCAAACTGGGGTGTAGGGTGTAGGGTGTAGGGTGTAGGGTGTAGGGGAAGAGAGGATGCATAGGATGCATAGGAAAGAGGAAAGAGGATGCATAGGAAAGAGGAAAGAGGAGAGAGGATGCATAGGAAAGAGGATGCATAGGAAAGAGGAAAGAGGATGCATAGGAAAGAGGAAAGAGGATGCATAGGAAAGAGGAAAGAGGATGCATAGGAAAGAGGATGCATAGGAAAATTCTCTATTCTCT
>NZ_LIUQ01000042.1:54759-60938 GCF_001276715.1 Planktothricoides sp. SR001
CCGATGGCGGCCGATGGCGGCTTCCCACACCCCGATCGCCGCCCCACACCCTTGAAAAAACTAATCCTCGGCTGCCCGAATTAAATCCTCTAAATAAGTAATCAATGCTTCTCCTACCGCATCATCTCTGGACATGGCTGTATCTTCCCGTTCAGCATGGGCAAGAGTCATCCAACAAGCGGCGCCGCTGGTGACAACAGAAAGAACCAGGAAAAACAAGGGAAATCCTAGTCCGGCAATATCTAATCGCATCAGTTTATCGTTAAGATTAAGGGCGGCAAGGCGGATGGTTTCGGTGCCCGATCGCAGTTCGTAATTTTCATCAAAATGGCGGGTAAATAATTGAGGCATTTGGTCTTGGAGAAATAAGACATCATCCCCTAATTCTTGCCGTTTAGCTAATTTTTTCTGCCAATCTTGTTTGGCTTGGGCTTTGATTTTCCCGGCTTCCTGTTCTAAGCGCAAAACCCGCTGTTCTAAGGATAAATTTTCCGTGGAAACTTGACTCCAACTCCGACTGCGATCGCTCCAGGCACCGAATAAGCGCACATAAAAAGTATCCCAGTTAGCTGCACTGCGATCCATAGCTTTAAACTCCCGTAAAGCCGCTGCATATTCGGCGCGGGCACTTTCTAAAGCCTCGCTAGTCACCGACATATTTTCCAGATTTTCTGTTTGCTGGGCAATCAACAAACTAGCTTTTAATCGGCTAAGTTCCGGGCGATTATTCATCGCTTCGCAGCCTACCCCAGCGGCGATCGATTGGAGGATACTCATAGAAATCATCCCAGCAGCCCCAGCACGAGCCCAGGCACGGTTGCCGTATTTTCGTCCGGCTACAGCGGTGCCATTATCGTTGGTAAATTTAACGATTAGCACATTCAGAATTACGCTAGAAATAATCGCGACTCCGTTGCCAAAATCTTTAAAAGCAAAGAATAAAATTGGTTGATTTGTGATCCCATTAAGGAGGCTACCAATACTCACCACGCGGGCAGTCAGGCGAGAATGTTCCACTAACTCATCGGTCGCGTAATTTTTGCCATAAAATTCATCAGGATTGGCAAATACCAGGTTTTTTAGAAAATTACATCCTCCCATAATTTTTTGGAATGCCAATTTCCATCCCGTTGGTTTTGGGGGGATTTCTAGCAGTTCGGGATGATGTTCGCGGATGGTTTCAGCAGCTTGTTTGGCTTCTTCCTTCGGGTCAGGAATTTGATAAAATGTGAGTGGGTTAGTCATCGGTTTTGCTTCCTTTTATAATCACTGCTTTTAATGACTGCGTGGTGTTGATACCCCCAACCACCCTGCAAAAGGGAGGCTTAAATGAGGCTTATGTCTTGGGTCTTAAAGGATTAACGATTGTGGGGAAGTTTTTTATGCAAATTATTTCTCGTTCCCGTATTTCTCGTTATTTCTCGTTCCCAGGCAGAGCCTGGGAATGCCATTCTAGAGGCTCTGCCTCGTGATTTTGTTGAGTTTCCTGGGGTCAAACCAACCTACAATTTTGCTGAAAAAGACAAGAGGCGCAAGCCGCCGCGCCCCTGCCCACCTGAGAGGAGATTTAAATCAATTAGCCGGTGGGAATGATTAACATGGCATCGTTGATCGAGAGATCCATCGCGATCGCCTGTTCTCCCAGGGCTTGACCCATGCGATAGGACTCTCGCAGCATCGCGTCAAGATGTCGGTGCAACACATCACCAGTCATAAAAGATTTAACCAGCAGAACTGGTTCCGTAACCCAAGTTTGAGTCACTGGATTCCACCAACTGCCATGAGAAAAAGTCGTATTGTTCCCCCCAGCCGGTAGAGTTAATTTCTTGATAAAGGGTTTTGCTTGGGCATATTTACAAGTGGGAATATGCCAGTGGACGGCGTAGGGTAAGGTATTAGCAGGTACTTGAGAAGAGGCGATCGCCTGGAGTACCACCGGAAGTAACGGAGACGAGCCGTTTGGGGCGGTCATGGCGGGAATAACATTGGGAAGAATATTAGCAATATGGTCCATTTTTTGTCCTCTTGCCCTTATATAGGTTATATAGGTATAGATATTTGATTTTTGCTGCTATATAATCAACTTACTTTGGAGCAATTTTTATGCAAACTTGCCAACCGTCTGTTGTCAGGCATAAAAAAACGCTCTAGGTTTCTCCTAAAGCGTTAACGGTCAATTGGGGAAAATTTATGCAAATTACGCAAATATAGTTGTCTCAACTGCACTCAGAACAACTAAGTAGGTGGGCAGAAATAAATGCACCACAGACCAGATCGGGAGAAAAACTGTCATTCCCGCGCAGGCGGGAATCCACAGCCTATCGGCGGGGAACGAAAAGTGCAATTAATTATGTTCACCTACTTATATTACTTCTGGTTATCTCGCAAAGACCGGAATAATCCCCCAATAATCTGGCGCAACTCCTGCCGCTTGCTATCTGTTGCATCTTCTCGACTCATCACTAATTCTTTGCTTGATTCTACTGCCGCAAATTGACCTATCAATGCTTCAATTTCTTGGGCAGCAGATTCAATTTGCCAGACTGCCTCATTTTCTAATAATAGAGCGCGTTCTAATTGGGCGATAATTGCTTGGCGGTTTTCCGTAAACCATTCTTCCCCAAGATTTTTTAGCCAATCATAATTTTTTAACGGTTCCCAGATATCTTTTTCTGCTTTTTCTGCTATATTTTTAGCATGATCTAATAAATCCAAGAGTTGATCCGCTGGCAATAAGTTATCGCGATCGATACTTAATTCGGGAAATTCTATTTCTAAGGCTGGGGTAAACCCAACGATCGCCCCCCAGGTATTTTCGGGATTTATTTCTACCGCAATATAAGCTATGCGATCGCTCATCACTGCTTGTTCGGGAATTTCCAAAGTTTCCGCCGACTCAGCTATCGGAATACATTCAACTATTCCTAAAGATATTTCGCCTTCTTTTATTTCTAAATCCGCTAACTCGGTTAGGGCTTGTAAAGCTAAATTCCAGGCGCTACTTTGGGTATAATCGGATTGGTAATTATAGCGATCAAGATAGCGGGACACCACCCAAACCGCGATCGCTCTTTGCTTGACGGCTTCAGCGCGTTCTGGCTGCATTTGTCGGGCAAACCCTTCACAAAGCTGACGCGGAACTGAAGGAATGGGAACTAATTGACCAAATTGTTGAATATTCATAATTATCCTTTTTTCTCCTAATTAAACATTTGTTATATTCTCGTAGGGACACGGCATTGCCGTGTCCTTATTGCCCTGTACTTAAATCTCATTTTTCATCTCATCTCTCAAGCGATCGCCTATTTTTCGCAACAAAGGCAAGAGAGTCCGCGACCAGGCGCTATTCATCGTGTTGGTGTTAATACCAAAATGTTCTGCCAGGATTTTAAGTGTCCATTCTTCACCACGGGAAGTGCGATCGTAAATTTCTAACAAAACGGCTTGGGCAGTAATTGGCGGTGGTGGCTTTTTGCGGACAAAAGAACTTTTTAATTCTCCACTCGGATCGGTCTCAAATTCCTGACGGACAAGTTCTAAACGTGGTGTTTCATTTGTTGGATCTGCCAAATCATTGACACTTATATCATCGACATTTAGAGGTTCTCCTGTTCTGGAGTCGATCGGATTAGGAGGCGTCATATGTTTGGGATTTTTAGGAAGGTTATTGTATTCCTTTTCGCACTTGAAATTCCAAATATCGATAGGACTACGATTTCCTTTATCTGGATCGTAGGCTTTGTCTTCGGCTGTTCCTTTGCCTCGGACATCGCCATAGATTTTACGCTCAATATACTCCCAAGCAATATCCCATGCTTTAATATATCGTTCTTGGTCAAGAGATGCTTTGGACTTTTTCGCAGACAAAGGCCAAAAACAACTTTCTGGCGCTGCCAACATTATGCGGATCCCCTTCCGTCGCAGTCGCAAACGCTCTTCTTCCGACTCTGCCCGCAACGCTTGCCGGAAAATCTCCTTTAGTTCCTCATGGGGACAGTCTTGGGTCACTTCGCACCTCCTCAATGCTAACTTTGAGAAAATTATCGCTGATTTGAGAAATTTTTTGAACCACAAAGGCACAAAGGACACGAAGAAGAAATTCCTTTGTGGTCTTTGTGTCTTTGTGGTGAAACTCTACCTCAGCCCATAACACCCCAAAGAACCCCAATGGACCGGTTCCTGAAACGGACAACCTTTATCAGCCGCATAACGTTTAATATTTTTCTCGCTATCCAAAACGCGAGTTAAAAGGCTGCGGTCATAACCAGGAATAGCCTGAAGTCGGGCTTTTTCTGCTTTGAAATGCGCCTCTAATGCCTTCTGATACTTACTCTTAAACTCTGCCCCAGTCATTTTCCGCATCTCCTGTTGGGCTGCTTGCAGGGCAACTGGGCGATTTTTCCCCGCTTTGCGCTGGTTGTGGTAAAGAATAGACAGCAACGCCGCCGATAAATCATAAATTGCCCAGTGACTAGCAATGACGCCCCTTGCTCCCGCACAGAGAAAGCCGGTACTCACCGCTACGGGTTCATCTAAGGCACTATTGGGCAAAAATAACCCGGTTTCGCAGCAGGAGAGGAAAATCTCATCTAAGTCTTTAAACCGCCAACCGGGAGACAGCAGTTGACTCACCGTAATGCGGCCATCACTCAGCAGCAGTCCCGACTCCTGGGGATTGTCATAGCGGCTTTGGGCGTGGTGAGTGCTGACCAGGTGGGTGGTATTTTCTAGTAATTGGCGGTACTTTTGGCGGGTGGCGTCAGTACCAATGAGCCGTTTTTCCTGCCCCACCCCAAAGAATTCCGCCACTTTCGCCCCTTCAAAGCCACTACAGGGCAGGTCATTGGTGGCATTTTCCACAATACCGTATTCCTGGGCAGTGACGGCGCTGCGGTTGTGGCAAAAACCCAGAACTTGCACGCTGGGAGCGTAGCGGAGGAGGAATTTATCGCCGAAGTAGAATGGGGAGGATGGGGAGGATGGGGGAGTGTGGGAGGAATCATCACCCCACCCAGCCTCCCCTTGGTAAGGGGAGGTGCCGGAGGCGGAGGGGTGAGAAACCGGCAAAGCGGCGAAGGGAATTTGATGCAGGAACAAATGGGGGATGAGAATAAGCTCATCTAAGCCTTGCAGTTGCTCCGCAATTAAACGGTCAATCTCCAAACGTCGGGACAGTTCCGCCAAAGTAGCGGACATTTGGGCTACCCATTGGGTTTTATTGCTGATATAGGGAGTAGCCCAAGTTTCCCGCAGCCAGAGTTGCAGAGTTTTATAGCCCTGTCCTTGGCAGGTGAAGCAAGTGGGAACCGTTTCCCCGTGACGCAGGATGAAAATATGGGTATCGTCATCAGTAGTATAGAAGCTGAGGATAGCTGCACCAGGGCTATCTTGCAACAAGGGGATAAAGTCCGCTAGTTTAGGCGGTTGGACTTGGCGCAGTTTGGCTACCACTTCATCCAGGTTGCTGAGTTGGTCGAGAATGACTGCTTTTTGCTGTTCTAGTTGGGCAATGTCCTCAGAAACGGCGGTAGCAGCGCGAAGTTGACGAGTTTTACTGCCGTCGGGCTTGGTTTCCCGTGAATCATTGCCCAGTTCGCCCCGTTTTTGGGCAATTTTGTCGTCCAGGTCGTTTAATTTTTGCAGATATTGGCGTACTGGTTCGGGGATATCGCCATTTTGATACAGGTCAGCGGTTGCCAGCAGGTCAACTAGGCGTTTAGCGCGGACTCGTTCCACAATTTCCAAGGCGGTGGGGATATCGTTGAGGTTGATGGCGGCTTGGATGGCGTTTTCATAGATATAGATGGACTTCGCCACCACTTCTTCCCGTTCCGCATTGCTAACCCGCTGTGTGCGACTATAGTCAACGGCTGCCATTGCTGTCTGGTAGCCTTCCAATGCCATTTGCCAGTCACCTTGCTGGAAACCCAGGTTGCCTAAAGCCCGGGCAGTCTTTAAGCATTCCACTGGCAGAAGTTGGGGGCGGAAGAATTTCAGGGCTTCTCGGTAGCAGTTGATCGCTTTCTGGAGATTCGCCGATGGCTGTTCTCCCAATTGGGCTTGGGTCAGGTAGGCATTCCCCAGATTAGTCAAAGTGCTGGAAAGGTCTTTCTCCAGTTTCAACTCACGGAGAATATTAGCCGCTTCATCATAGGCTGCGATCGCTTTCTGGAGATTCG
>NZ_LIUQ01000103.1 GCF_001276715.1 Planktothricoides sp. SR001
GTTTCTGGGTTAGCTGCGAGGAATAAGAAACCGGGTTTCTGGGTGGTCTGCGGGGACTAAGAAACCGGGTTTCTTTTTTGGATTCCACAGATAACTGTGATATGCCGATAAGAAACCCGGTTTCTGGGTTAGCTGCGGGGATTAAGAAACCCGGTTTCTGGGTTATCTGCGGGGATTAAGAAACCGGGTTTCTTGTTGGGATTTAACAGTAGGGGCGAATGGCCATTCGCCCCTACATTTTCACCAAAGAAACCCGGTTTCTGGGTTATCTGCGAGGACGAAGAAACCGGGTTTCTTGTTTGCTTAAAACAGATAACTGTGATATGCCGATAAGAAACCCGGTTTCTAGCTGGTCTGCGGGGATTAAGAAACCGGGTTTCTGGGTGGTCTGCGGGGATTAAGAAACCCGGTTTCTGGGTTATCTGCGAGGATTAAGAAACCGGGTTTCTTGTTGGGATTTAACAGTAGGGGCGAATGGCCATTCGCCCCTACATTTTCACCAAAGAAACCCGGTTTCTGGGTTATCTGCGAGGACGAAGAAACCGGGTTTCTTGTTGGGATTTAACAGTAGGGGCGAATGGCCATTCGCCCCTACATTTTCACCAAAGAAACCCGGTTTCTGGGTTAGCTGCGAGGAATAAGAAACCGGGTTTCTTGTTTGGATTCCACAGATAACTGTGATATGCCGAAAAGAAACCCGGTTTCTGGGTCTATTTAGCTTTAGTATAAGTCTCCCACATTTGCCACAAGGCATTTTCTAAGGTTTGGACAAAACCGCGTACATTAAATAATGGTAATTGGTCGCGATTTTTGCTCAGGTGGCGGCGGTAATAGCCCAAAGAACGCGGATGATTGGCTAGATAAATTGCCTGTTTTTCGTATTCTTGGCTGCTGCTACAAATCAGGGAGTTTAATTTAGCCGCCGCGCAAATACTTGCCCCCATACGGGAAGCATTGGTATTTCCCGATCGCGTCAAAACTGGACATCCGGCATATAATGCACTAATGGCCGTTGAACCGCCATTATAGATAAAAGTATCTAAGAATAAGTCCGCTAAACGATAACGGGCTAAATATTCTGAGTTGGGTAATTTTTCCGTAAAAAATAAGCGGTTTCCGTCTATTCCCCGTTTTGCTGCCTCTCGTCGTAAGTTGGCGATTAATATTTCGCTGCCTCCGGTTAACCAGAGGACAGAATTAGAAACTTGCGCTAAAATCCGCATCCAAAGATCAAATAGGTCTGGGGTAATTTTATAGTGAGAGTTGAAGCAACAAAAGACAAAAGCATCTTCGGGAATGCCAAATTCTGCCCGCGTCATCATGCGTTCAAATATTTCCATCGGTGAGGAAAAGAAGGCATGGGGCAGATAGATAATTTCTTCGGTGTAAGTTTGGGCAATTTCTGGAGTGATTAACTTAGAGTCGGCGATCGCATATTGGATAAAATCCGCCCCCATTGTATCAGGATAACCTAAAAAATGGGCTTGAATCTGCGCCGGTTGCAGGGCTAATATTTCTTCGCCATTGCCGATAGTTCGTCCGGCTAAATCGATTAAGATATGGATGCCGTCAGCGTTAATTTTCCGGGCGGCTGTTTCGGCGGTCATGGCAGAAATATTGACAAAATAATCGCACCCATTGCGAATAGTTTCCGTAATCGCATCATTATAATCAACGGTGGAATAAGCATATACTTCAAACCGAGTGCGATCGCAATATGAAAACATATCTTTAAGGATTTTCCCCACCGCGTGTTCGCGAAAGTCCGGGGAAATATAGCCAATTTTTAACTTATCGGTATTTGGGGGATATGCAAAATTGCAACCTGCTTTAATTTTGGCCATTTTTGCCACCGTTGCCCGACTCAATGATTCGGCAAATTGTCGATGTAATGCTAGGGGAACTGGAAAACTACTGAGGGCAAGAGGACTGGGACTATATGCGGTTTCTTGATTCAGATATTTTTGCACCGAATGGATAAATTCTGCGGTTCTCGATTCATAATCTTCCCAGTCACATATTTTTAACCGCGTAAAGGCGATCGCCCCTTCAATGTTGTAATTTTTCGGGTCAAGTTCCTGGACTTTTTGATAACAGGCTAAAGCCCCTGCTATATTACCTTGATAATCTAATATTTCACCTAGATTATAATAGGCTTCTGGTCGAGGTTCTTGGGCTAAGACTTGCTGATAACAATCAATTGCCCCAGGTAAGCGTCCCTGTTGTTTGTAAATATAGGCTAAATTTAACAGGGCGGGAACATAATTAGGTTCAAGTTGTAAAGCGCGAATCAAGCCTGCTTTGGCGCGTTCTAAGTCCCCTTGCAGTTGCCAAATACTGGCTAAATTAGAATGAGCTTGGGCAAAGTTGTGGTTATATTCTAGGGCTTTTTCATAACATTGGGCAGCTTCAGCTAAGTTGCCTTGCTGTTGTAAAATAGTCCCTAAGTTATTGTAAGCCCCCCAAAAGTCTGGCTGCAACTGAATGGCTTTTTGCAAACATTCGGCTGCGGCTTCCATGTCTCCTTGAACTTTCAGGGATTGACTGAGGTAAAAGTATAATTGGGCGCGTTCGGGGTTGAGTTGAATTGCCCGACGCAAAATGTCAATTGCCTCTTGGTGGCGGTTCACTTTTTGCAGGGCTTTCCCATAATTGGTCAGCAGTAAAAGGTTATCTGGTTCGGCGGTTAAAACTTGTTGATAAAGAGGAATAGCTTGGGCAAATTGTCCTTGCTGTTGATAAGTTAAAGCTTGGTTAAGCAGTAACTCAATATTATTTTGTTTATCAAGCGAAGTTTTTCCGCGCCACCCATAGACTAATGGCTGCTGACTTTGTTTAACCAAACCAGCAGTTTGTAAGCTTTGTTCCAATTCAGGATTCACCTTGATATCGGTGAGAATCAGTAATTTTAAATTTAGCTGATTCAGAAAAGCTTCGACCCCAATTTTTTGTAATTCCTGCCCGTTGATGATTACCAAATCCCAAGGGTTTATATTACCATTGAGTTGTGCCGGGGTGATGAAACTAATTTGCTCAGTAATTTGGCAGCGTTCAAACAATTCATAGTCTCTGCCATTCTCTTGTAATAAATGCACTTGCAATCGCGGTAAATCTACCGCGTCAGCCACAATTTTTTCATCGATACTATCCCAAAAGAGTCCTTTTATTTTGGGCGTCGTGCGGTGCATCTCTTGCAAATATTCATAAATCGATATCCGATGCTTCAAAGCATTTTGTTTTTGAATACCATGTCGATGTAGGGGCAAAGCATTTGTGCCAAAATATTTTCTAGCTTCCATAACTTCGGTCACAAATGCTTCGCCCTCTGATTTTGTCAAATAAACATTACGCGGTTCGCTTTCTATTTGAAAAATTGGGTCAATTCCTTTCCCGTTCAAATAATCCATCAATCGTCGAACGTTTTGTTCCGGTCGATGATTATTCCAAAAAGCTTTACAGCCATTTGCGGCAATGGCTTGGGCTGCTTGCGGATGATTTAAAAAATAATTAATTTTCTCGCGCAAGTCAGCCTCATCTGTATAATAGACCAAGTGTTTGCCATCTTCAAATAACAAGTCTAATCCCGCTTGGGGGCTAAGTTTATCGGTTAGCAAAAATCCCCCACTGGCTAATACTTCAAAAGTTCGCAGGTTCAAATCTCCATTTAAGCTAATATTCAGATTAATCAGAGAATCCGCATAGACTTCAGCGGCTTTATTGTGAGGTAGCTGCTGCTGATTTAAAGGAAATTGCCATTGACGCACTAAATCGAGAATATATTTACGATAGGGGTGAAACTTTCCGGCTTGACCGACAAATGAAAGAGGATATTTATGTGAGGTGCGAGGAGGTTGTTGACGAGGATAAATATCAACGACTGGAATCCAAAATAAATTTTTAAGCCCGGATTCTTGAAAATAATGACCATGATGGCGATCAAAGCTAAATAGGTAGAAATCAAAATTTTCTGTTGCCGCATAATCGAGTAAGGACTGAATCGGTTTTTCTAAGTGGTGGGTATCCGCACAAAATAGCACTTTTGGACAATCGATCGCCTGAAGGTTTTTCGGCATGACTCGACGAGTAGAGTCAGCTTTCACCATGATTAAATCTGGTTTTTGTGCTGATGGGAGTTGACTCACAATTTTCGCGGCATCAAATTCACCAACGGGAGTTTTTATGGTAAGAATGCGATCGCCTTCGATGGTCGTTTGGCAATCGGGACTACAAAATACTTCGTTATGGGAAAATAAAATAGGTCGATAATAGTCTCTTGGCCCTTGAAAGAATAGCAGAACGTTTAATGTAGGAAAAGACTCGGCAATAATTTGGGACAAATCTTGGGAAGTGCTGGGTTGTTCTGTCACACCAATTTTATAGCATACCTGATTAAGGGGGGTTGGAGGTATCGCTCGATCGCTGTTGTTCTCTACTTCAATTTGTTGGTCTTCTTGATCTTTGGTGGGAATATCTAGAAAAATCACTTCACTATCCCAGGGGTCAAAAGAAATCAGTTTTTGACTGGGTAAATGGGGACGAACGAATTGAGTCGCTTGTTCGTTCATCATGCAAGCAACAAAGGAAAATGAACTATTAGAAATAGCCACGCGATCGCAGTGACTCAGAATATAAAAGTCAGGATAAAATTCCGCTTCCGGCAATGTAACCCCTAAATCTTTGTAAGTTATCGGGTGGTAAGCAGCAAAATCTTTTATAACCGTTTCCAGTTCGCCACTAGCAATAAATAAAACTGGATTTTCTAGGGTATGCCAAATTTGTTTCAGCCAATCTAAATACCATTGACTTGGGGCAACAAAAAAGTATTTTCTTCCATAGTCACCGCGACGCAAATGCAGTCCGACGATAGTTTTTCCCCGACTACGCAAACGGGCGATCGCTACTTCCATGCAGGTGCGAATTTCCGGTACAGGTTGAAACAGCGATCGCCAATAGTCTCGTTCTGGTTTGTAATAGGAAGTATGATACTGAAAAAATCCCCAAAAGTCTACATTTTGAAACGTTTTTTTAGCTTGAGGAATTCGGGCATTGGATAATTTATTGCTGATTTCTCGTACTTCTGGATAGTGACGGGAAATCATCGGATCACGATGTCCAAATAAGGTTTGTCCGATCCATTTCGGAGTTTCCACTCGCAGATCGTTTTGTTTGGCGTAGAGTTTCAAAAAGGCATATTGAAAGAGTTGATTACCAAACCGCCCATTTCTGCCCAACGTGGACATAGCGATCGCCCCTTTTTCAGAAGTTTTTCTCCCTATACCAGATAGTCTTTCGTTAATAACCCGATCGCCCTTTTGATCTCCGCCTTTTTTATCGCCAGTAACTAAGTTAATCTCACTCAGAGGTTCCAGGCTAATTAACTGCTCAATTTCCTGAGTTTGAAAACCCAAAGCCATCGGTTTTTGTGTCCCCGGTAATACCCCCACATCATATAACTCCGTAATCGTTCCTTCAATGCGTACCCAGTGAACAATTGTCCCCGTCTTTAAATCAATAACCAGCAACCCACAACGGGCATCGGCATCTTTTTCTTTTAGCCGGTCATCTAACAATAAACCGGAAAAAGTCCCATCCCCAGAACGGGGTTTAGACAGTCCCACAATGGCATAATCTTGCCAAAAAGCTAACCCTCGCGCATATCCAGGACAAAAAGTAATGGGTTCAAATTTTCCTAAATCTAAATCCACATAACCAAACTCTCCTGTCCCAGAATTTAATAGCCATAATTTCCCTTGATAAAATCTTGGCGAATGAGGCATACTTAAGCCAGTGAGGATAATTTCATTACTGGCAATATCGATCGCCACACCGCCGTCTTTTCGGCGATCGCGCCAACCATCTACTACATCAGAACGACTACAAGCTGTCACATAACCCGGTTGTCCGTCCACCATTGCCAACCCATTCAAATGACAGCGATCTTCATTAATAATTTGGCTAATAAATGGCGGTTTCCATAAAGGTTTACAACTATGGCGATCGCTCGTTGTCGCCAAACAATTTAACAAGGTACTGATAAAGATTAGTTCACCTGTTTCTGTCACCGCCACATCGTGAACATCAATATCCCCAGTAGTATAAGCAATTCTAGGAATAAAAAGGCGATCGCGACCTTGATAAAACTGCCCCGGTTGCAATACATTATCTAGCTGCCATAATTGATACTTAGAACTCAGATAAAGGCGATCGGGAGTGCAATACAAACCCATCGCCCGATTAAATTGGCGTTGAAAAGCATAAATTCCCCCAGTTTCGGGATTAACCCCGATAAAAGCTAACCAATTGGTTTGATAAGTAGTAAAAGCAAGGCTAATGTTCTGTTGCTGTACCCAAGGAATAAACTCGCGATCGCTGGTCAGAGATGGACTGGTTGATTGCATAGATTTGGTTTTTGATAATATTGGTTATAATATACAGCACTGTTGTAAAATGTTGTAAAATAAAATAAAATAAATCAGCCTAGGAAAATCTATGTCTTTGACGTCTTTGACAGTTAAGCACCTAGAAAAACTGCAAACACAACTCCAAAACGATTTGGATGATTACCAGATAGAATTGCGCGATGGAGAAATAATCGTCATGGGTCCATCAGATATTGTATCTAGCTATATTGGCGCACAGTTGAGCTTTCTGCTCAAACTTTGGGCATCACCTCGCGGATTGGGATTAGTCTTTGATTCCAGTGGCGGTTTTATTCTGCCCAACGCAGACTTAACCGCACCGGATGTTTCATACGTCTCCAGAGAACGGATGCCCCGTACCGTGCGTTATTTTAGCGAAACTGTCCCGGACTTAGTAGTAGAAATTAAATCTCAAAGCGATCAAATTGCCAAATTGCGCCAAAAAATTGAAATGTTTCTCGACCAAGGCGTAAAAGTTGGCATTTTAATTGACCCAGACGAATTAACTGCAACTCTTTATCGTCCCAACCAACAACCGATTTCATTTACCAACGGAGAAACTCTCACCATTCCTGAATTACTTCCGGGATGGGAATTACATATTTCTGACTTATGGCCGCCAGTATTTGAGGAGTAGCGATCGCGTTCCCAAGACCAAGAAACCGGGTTTCTTTTTTATTTAAAACTTTGTGTCCTTTGTGCCTTTGTGGTTTATTTTCACCACAAAGACACAAAGGACACAAAGAAAAAAACCCGGTTTCTAACTTCCTTACACCATTAAAGTGAAATCAGCGCTATCAATCAAACCAACATCAACACCCGTTAATGTGGCTAACAATTCATTGCCACTGGCAATTAAAGTATTCCCATTACTGCCAGTAATACTTAACTGGTCAAAGGTTAAACTACCGGCTAATCCAATTAGGTCAATACCATTAGTAAAGTCCAGAATTGTATCAGAGCCAAAGCTAGATTGCAGGACAAAATAATCTTTGTCTGCATTACCAATTAGGGTATCATCGCCTTCATCTCCATAGAGGAAATCTTCACCATCTCCTCCCCAGAGGAAATCATTCCCTTCGCCGCCATAAA
>NZ_LIUQ01000038.1 GCF_001276715.1 Planktothricoides sp. SR001
GTCGGCTGGGGATTAATCCCCACCTACCCTTTTATATTACCAGGTTTGCTTAAAATCTTGATTGCTTTAATCTCTTTTTTTCTAGGAAAAGTTTGATCATTGTCGGTTTTCGCAGCTTAGGCTAAGTTGAATTCCTAAACAAAAAGGTTAATTTATGGGAGATAAAAATATTTATTTTACGATTAGCAAACGCTCCTACAATCAAGCTGTAAAAACTTGGATTGAGCTAGATTATGCAGGCCGTATTAACGGCAATTGGGTTGATTGGCTGTTAGACGCGACGACTTTTGGCTTAGGAAGTCTTTCGGACGATTCTTCCATTGAAAAAGCACAAGTCGTCAATCAACTTGCTGTGGATTGTGTCGAGGACGGTTTTGAATCTATTGATTGTTATTTTGATGCACGAATACGCGGAGAACATTATGCTTTTTTGTCTGGGTAATTTGAGGTAATTTTATGCTAATTAACATTGGATTGTTAAAAAAATTAATTGGTTTTTAAAAATTTTAATTGGCATTTTTACGCATTTTTAACCATTTTACAATTTTAGCATGGCTTAAGATTGGAAAAATTTAAGCCATGCTAAAATGAATTTTTATTTTAATAAAATTTAATTAAATATATTCAAGGGTGCGTTCGCTTCGGCGTTGCGGATGCAACATCGCCATCAGGTGAGCGCGATCGCCACTTGGCCTAGTACCGTTTACTTTTAAGAGTAGCAACAACCAGGGACACAAGCCTTTTTTGAGAGCATTAAAAACTTGTATCAAACTCTAAACGTGCCAATTTTAGGCACCCCGGAAGAGTTTATGTATGAAAAATCCCTGTTCTTTAATTCAGTTTATCATTTAAGCGATCGGCGTCGAAAACAACGCACCCGTCAGATTATGGATTTTTTTTCACGGTCAAGAGTTCCTGGCATCCCCGGCACCTCTGACAATTTAGTACGGATTACCACCAAGGTAGCTGAAATAGTCCATTGAAGGCGATAAATTATAACAATAGACCATTAAATTTAGACCGATTCTATAGTCAGAGGGTAATGTTAGATGGATGTCAATGAACTAAGCGAAAGATATCAAGCAGGGGAAAGAGATTTTCGCAACTTGGATCTGGTAATGGCTCACTTACAGGGAATCAACCTTAGTGAGGCTAACTTAAGGAATTGTGATTTAAGGGAGGCAAACCTCACAGGGGCGATTTTAACAGGGGTAAATCTGCGAGAAGCAAATCTCTCTGGAGCCAAATTAACTGCGGTAGACCTGCGTCAAGCCAACCTAATTGCCGCGAATCTCAGTAGAGCCAACTTAAGTGAAGCTAACTTAAGTGCGGTTAACCTGAGTCGAGCCAATGTGGAGCGAGCGACGTTAGAAAAAGTGAATCTTCAACACTGCATTGCTAGTGAAACGCGCTTTCGGTTGTCTAATCTTAGTGGCAGCAATTGTCGTAATGCTAACCTCAGTCGAGCGATTTTAATGGATGCTGACCTATCTGGATCGTCATTAGAATCCGCTAACCTAAGTATTGCTATCATTACAGGTGCGAATTTGACCAAAGCTAATCTGACCAATGCTATTCTCAATGGGGTTAATTTGACGAATGCAATTCTCGTTGAGGCGGATTTGACTAGAGCAAATTTGAGTGGTTCTAATCTGAGTAAAGCCAATTTGAGTAAAGCACAACTTAGAAGCACCAATATTAGTTGGACTTCGATGCGAGGCGCGAACTTAGAAGGCTGTAGTCTCTATCGAGCGAATCTTAGTTGGTCGAATTTGACTGAAGCAAATCTGAGTCAGGCTATTTTAATTGATACTAATCTTTATCAAGCGAATTTAAGGGATACTCAGATGATTAAAACGGTGATGCCCGATGGAATTGTGAACATATAAGCGGCCATAACTGGTCATAACTAGCGATGATTAGAGATTATTAACGATGTTGCATCCGCAACGCTTCGCGATCGCACCTTCCCCCGGATCTAACGCAGATAAAATCAGCTTTTTTCTGTATATTAGACCTCTGGAAAAATCTAAAAAGCCCCCCTTTTTAAGGGGGGTTGGGGGGATCCACCATCCCGGAATGAAAGCCAGAATTGTCTAATATTCGCTGTCACTATTGGACTTTGGTTCTGACTTTGGTTCTGACTTTCATTCTGACTTGGGTTCTGAAGAGTCTTTTTGCTTTTGGTTAGAGGAAGATAGATCCGTTTCTTCTGGTTTGTTTAGGTCAGAAGATGCGGCAGTGTTTTCCACAGTTGTTTCCGCAGTTGTTTCTGTGGAAACTGTCCCCTCTTCTCCTGGGGTATTTTCAGCGGATATTGCATCCGCAACGCTTCGCGATGTTGCATCCGCAACGCTTCGTGAATGCAGATTCTCCTCATCCTCCGAGGGTTCTACTTGATTCTCCTCTGTCAGAACCTCGGTTTCTAACACCGTGGTCACTGCCGCTGCATCAACCGTTAACGCATCATCCTGAATTTCCGTGATTTCTTCGGAGGTTTCAGAATTAACTGGATTTTGAACCTCTACCACCACTTCCGCAGCTTCGGAAGTCATTGGCAAGTCTTCCACTTCCAGCACCACTTCGGCAGCTTCGGGGTTATTTGGCAATTCTTCCACTTCCAGCACCACTTCAGCGATCTCCGTATTTTCTGGAGACTTTTGGCTTTCTGTCACCACTGGCGAAATTCGATTTACAGTCGTGGCTTCTATTTCAGATTCTGGGGTGAAATCGTCCGTTGAATCATAACTTGTCACCTCTGTTGCGGCAACTTCTGGTAATGGGTCTGATAATGAGTCAGATTCAGTTTCCGTGACCTTCGGTTCGGCACTTTCAACGGTTGTGGCAACTGATTCTAAAGTGTCTGGACGTGCAGTTTTTGGTTCCAGATCGGGTGTTTCAACGGTTGTTTCAAGCGCTGTTTCAACGGCTGTTTCAACGGTTGCCGCTGATTCTATTTGAGATGCGTTCGCCCCTATTTCCGGGGTGTCATCTTTGCCCTCCGACTCTTTAAGATCCGTAAGATCCGGTTGAACTAGGGGTGTTTGGTCTGGTTTATCTTGCTTATCCTTTTTCCCTTTGCCAAATAGTCCTGGAATCGTACCGAATAAACCGGCGATCGGTGCCAGAATTTTGCTCGTGACACCACCGCTAGATTTGTCAGTTTTGGCTTTGGTTTTGGCTTCGGTTTTGGCTTCAGTTTTGGCTTTGGTTTTGGCTTCGGTTTTGGCTTTGGTTTTGGCTTCGGTTTTGGCTTTTGCCCCTAGTTTTTCTTTAGCGGTTTTGCCTTTAGATTTCTTGGGACTCTTCCCAGCGATCGCCTCTGACTTATCGCGATCGGACTTATCCTGCTGATCCTCAGTCTTAATTTCCGTTTTCGACTCGGTTTTCGACTCGGTTTCTCGATCCACTGCCACTAAATTATCGGCGGAAACAGGAGAAACTGGGGAAACTGCGGACTCGGTGATTGCCGCTTCCGTCCCAGACCCTAAACTATCTTCTCCCACAGCAGGGGAAGATACGGGAGGATTCTCAATGTCCCACTCTGGGTCAAAGTCCACATCTTCTTTGTCCCAATCTTCTTTTGCTTCAGTCTGGCGATCGGTGATTTCTTCTACATTTGCCACGGCGTTCGTTTCTGCGGCATCAGCTTGACTTTCCTGCGGTGCTTCAGAGACAACAGGTTGAGCGACAGGTTGAGCGATCGCAATTTCTTCCGTTGATTCTGGTTTAGTCTCATTAGTTTCTTCCAGAGTCGCAACGGTTGTTTCAGTTGCGGCAACAGTGCTTTCCGTTGCGGTGTCCGCCTGACTTGCGATTGGAGTCTCTGGAGTAACCTCGACGACTTCAGGAGCAGCAGTTGGCTCCACCGTAGACTCTGAAAGCAAGGTTTCCGGGGTTTCTGCGGCGATTTTCTGGTCTGGTTTGCTGTCTTTCTTGCTGTCTTTCTTGCTGTCTTTCTTGCTATCTTTCTTGGCTTTAGTCTTAGTTTTCTCCGGTTGTAGCGTTTCCCCTGGGGACTTGCCTTTAAATAAGGTCGTAAAACTTCCGGTCAGTTTGGATAAAACGTTGGCGGGTTTTTGCTCTAAGTCCCGATCCGTCTTTTGATCCGTTGTTTGAACTTTGCTGGGGACTTGAGTGCGTTGTCGGGCTGGGGTGACTTCCCAACGCAAACGCATACTTTGCCAGCCAAACCAGACTAAAAGGGCGACACTAGCAGTCTGACCCAGAAGCACTGCGCCGGTAATTCTTCCAGCACAGAACCATAACACCAAGGCATAGAAAAGGCCAATGCCACTCCAGAATATATCTCCTTTACGATGGACTTCTGGAAAAAAGAAAGCAGCCATGTAGATCGCGAAGCTACCGATAACGACTGCTAAAGCTAAGATATATGCCAGCATTTTTGCGCTCCTTTCAATGGTACTGTGCTACGAAGACTCGGCGGTGTGTCCTCTCAGTGGTCAATTTTACCGTTCAGACCCCGTTCTCGATCGCGCTTTTTCCCAGAATTATTTTGATTGCCCTCTTTCTGAGGTTTTGTCCGAGAGTCTGTTATGTCAGCGATCGCTGATAAAACCCCTTTGATTCTAGGGCGATCGCCAAGTCTTAATATCTTTTTCCATTACAACCTACAGGCGATCGGGCTACTCTGATTTCTTAGAGTTCATCAAAAGAAACATCAGAATCATCACATTATGACGAAACAGAAATTTGGTGTCATTGGTTTAGCCGTCATGGGTGAAAACCTCGCCCTGAACGTGGAACGCAATGGCTTTCCCGTAGCCGTATATAACCGGACAGCGGAAAAAACCGATGCTTTTATGACCAACCGCGCTGGTGGTAAGCAAGTCAAAGCCACCTACTCATTAGAAGAATTTGTCGAGTCCCTGGAACGTCCTCGGCGGATTTTGATTATGGTCAAAGCCGGTAAACCCGTAGATGCGGTCATTGACCAACTCAAACCCTTACTAGACCCCGGAGACATGATTATCGACGGCGGTAACTCTCTCTATGAAGATACCGATCGCCGAGTAGCATACTTAGAATCCACCGGACTCCGCTATATCGGTATGGGAGTTTCCGGGGGCGAAGAAGGCGCACTCAATGGCCCCAGTTTAATGCCCGGAGGCACCAAAGAAGCTTACGACGAAATAGAAGCGATCGTCACCAAAATTGCCGCCCAAGTCGATGATGGCCCTTGTGTCACCTACATTGGGCCCAAAGGAGCCGGTCACTACGTCAAAATGGTGCATAACGGCATTGAATACGGCGATATGCAATTAATTGCCGAAGCCTACGACCTCCTCAAAAACGCCTTGGGACTCGACCACAATCAACTCCATGAAGTATTTGCCGAATGGAACACCACCGACGAACTCAACTCATACTTAATTGAAATCACCGCTGACATATTCAAACAAATCGATCCAGAAACCAACAAACCTTTAGTCGAACTAATTGTCGATGCCGCCGGACAAAAAGGCACCGGACGCTGGACCGTGGTTAGTTCCTTAGAATTAGGCGTAGCCATTCCCACCATCGGTGCAGCGGTCAACGCCCGCATCATGTCTTCTAGCAAAGAAGAACGCATAGCCGCCAGCAAAGAACTCACCGGCCCAACCGCTAAATTTGACGGAGATGTCAAAGCGTTTATCAGCAAAATTCGCGATGCCCTATACTGCTCAAAAATTTGCTCTTATGCTCAAGGCATGGCCTTATTAAGTATGGCATCTCAAGAATTTGGCTACGATTTAGACTTAGGTGAAATTGCCCGAATTTGGAAAGGTGGCTGTATTATTCGCGCTGGATTTTTGAATAAAATTAAAAAAGCCTTCAGCGATAATCCTAGCCTACCCAATTTACTCTTAGCCCCAGAATTCAAACAAACAATTCTCGACCGACAACAAGCATGGCGAGAAGTCTTAATTCTGGCCAATACCCTAGGAATTCCCGTGCCTGCTTTTAGTGCATCATTAGATTACTTTGATAGTTACCGTCGTGCCAGTTTGCCCCAAAACTTGACCCAAGCCCAGCGAGATTATTTCGGTGCCCATACTTATCAACGAATTGATCAAGAAGGCAGTTTCCACACCGAATGGGGTAAATAGGGTAAATAAGGTAAATAATTAGAGTTAATAATTGCCCGGACTATTGCCTTGTCCGGGCAATTCCTGGCAATTATTAATTATAGCAATTGTCATAGTTATGAAGTACAAAAAAAACCTGTCATTCCCGCGCGGGAATCCAGAAAACCTCTGTACTTCATTCGGACAATAACCGCTATAATGATGAAGTCACAACCAGTGCCTTGCCCTAAACCCGCAATAATTTGTGGGGGAAATTTAAAGATTTGGTAAAGTTACTCCGCATATATAGCGGTTACTGCCTAGATCCGACTAGAATTGTGCGTAATAACACGGAGGATTCCTCTGAATCACAGCAGTAGAACATCACAGAAGCGAGAAAATACGATGAAAACTTTACCATCTCTAGATTTAAGAACCAGCTTAATCGCCGCCAGTGTCACCGTCGCCACTGTGGTAAGCGTTGCCCCAGCCCAAGCGATTCAACTATCCGGTAGCATGGGACTGTCCGGAAACCTGAACATTACTAATACTAGCAACGGTTTTATCTGGAATTTTTCGCAAAATGTCCTCAACGATAAATTCGGTGATTTCCTAGGCGTCTCATTTGCGGACAATTCTAAACCGCAAATCAGTACCCTGGAATTTAGCTGTATATCCGCACCAAGTATGTTTGGTGTGTCGATGAAGTCTTGCACCACCGACCCGATCGCCTCATTCATCGACTTCGGTATGCAAACGATTAAGGGAGTCACCGCCAATCTCAGCTTTAACCTAGATGCCGCTAATTACATGAGTTGGGGAAATAACTTCTTTAACACCACATCTGCCGCCCCTGCTATTACTGGTTCATTAATGTTTAATGGTACAACTCTTGCGGTGGGCAATTTTGCTGGTGGTAAAACCGGAAACTCGTCAACTTATCAGATGACTTTGGCGGCAGTACCAACAACTATCCCAGAACCCTCCACCACTCTGGGAATTGGTTTGACCGTAGGTTTGGCTGGCTTACTGCGACGTAAAAACTCTGCCTCAAAAAACAACAATACACCGGCTTAATGCTGTATTAGTGCTGTATTAGTGCTGTAGTATTGCTGTATTTACCAGGGAAATTCTCCGTTGACAAACAAACAATTAACTCCGAGGAAACTTCCTCTCGATCGCCGAAGCCGAATCAGAGTTTTTTCCTCGGTAATTTTCCATCTTCACAGGGGTGGTGGGTCATACTCACCACCCCTGTTTATGTTTCGGCGGCAGTCCTGAGTGGCCGATGAATTAGACAAATTCTGCGATCGCTTACAGCACTTGTCAGAGTTATGAAGTGCAAAAAAAACCTGTCATTCCCGGCGATGGCGGCCTGCCCCCGCGCCGCCATCGCCGGGAATCCAGAAAACCTCTGTACTTCATCGGGATAATAACCGCTATAAGCAAATTTTGTCACCGTCAATTTTAATTATTTTTGTTGGCAATTTTTTACTTTAAAGATGATCTAATTTGCGTAGATTTGCGGATTGGAGCATCCCGTAAATTCTCTCCCGACAAAAATATCCGCAATCCGTAAAAATACTGAAATAAAATATCCGTATTTTTACGGATTACGGTATTTTTTATCATAGCTTCTAAGTGAAAGAAGCGGGTTACTTAGATAGTTTTTTAAAGGTA
This sequence comes from Planktothricoides sp. SR001, assembly GCF_001276715.1. Taxonomy (GTDB): domain Bacteria; phylum Cyanobacteriota; class Cyanobacteriia; order Cyanobacteriales; family Laspinemataceae; genus Planktothricoides; species Planktothricoides raciborskii. Next base: position 7,749 of record NZ_LIUQ01000038.1, read on the forward strand.
ATATGAAGCGCCAAGGAAGGTTAAACGAGAAAATCCTGAAAACTCGTTGGCGAATTTTAAAGCTTTCGTAAAGTTACGCAAAAGCTATTGCCTCTCCCAAAAAGCTCCGAGTATATTCGTAAGTAATCACACAGAGAGCAATTCTTCAAGTCTCTGAGATAGATATAAATAAAAATTCTCACGAATATACCAGGAGTACAGCCATGAAAACTTTATCTTCTTTAGGTCTAGGAACCAGTTTAATCGCCGCTACCGTCACCGCCGCCACCGTCGTAGCAGTCGCCCCAGCCCAAGCCGCCAGTCTAGATGTTGGTCTACATGGTAGTGTTGGCTTATCCGGAGACTTGGACATTAATGATACTGCCAATGGCTTTACTTGGAAATTTTCTGAGAATGTAGTTAATGATAAATTCGATGATTTTGCTGGACTATCATTTCCTGCGGACGGTTCTCTGCCTCAAATCAATGATTTGGCATTCACTTGTGGAATCGGAAACCCTACTCTTTGCACCACCGATCCTGTCACCCCATTCATTAGCTTTGGTACGCAAAGCATTAAGGGAGAAATAGCGGAGCTAACCTTTAATTTAGATGAAACTCAGTTCATTAGCTGGGAAGCCTTCGGCACTGGCACTACAGTTTCCTTCCCCTATTTGACTGGTGCGTTTAAGTTTAATGGTACTACCTTAGCTAAGGGTCAACTGTCGGGCGGCTACACAAATTGGGGTTCAAATCAAAGTTCAACTTATCAAATGACTTTAGCAACAGATGTACCGGAACCTTTGACTATTATGGGTAGTGGTTTAGCCTTGGGATTTGGTGGCTTATTCCAACGCAATGCCAGCAAGCGCAAAAATCAAAAATCTGCTTAATTCCTAACCGATAATGACGGGAAAGTCTCCGCTTAGGTTAGTGTGTCCAGTCGTATTCAGCAGGGACTTCCCGCAATTTAATATCAGGTAGCATGATTATATTTAACTTTGATCGATGCCCCCGTATTTTAAGTTTTTCACTTAATAATACGGGGTATTTTAGTTTGAGCGATCGCCCAAGATCGGCAAAACTCTGCCTAGGAAAAGTGACTCATGCTACTGTAAAAATATTCACAGATTCTCTGGGGCTGCCCATTGACTATCGATGATAAATAAGATTCAGCAATTTATCGGGTTTGTGTTGTTGATGATTTTGGTGATGGGAATGACGATCGCCCCCAGTCACAGAAACCAGGCTTCTCTAAAACATCCGGTTTCTTCTCCCCCGGCAACCATTCCCACCCCTGAACTTGTGTCCGAATTTTCACCCATCAAGACAGAGGAAGCCCCAAAACCACCGGAAACATCGTCACCGATTGATTTTCCTACGATATCTTCTAAGAGAATCTTCACCGACTTAGAGAACTTGGCTTTTGAGCGTTATTCTGAATCACAACGAGAACAAGCCCGTCAATATATTATCGATCAGCTAGAAGCAGCGGGATGGGAAACCCAGCAGCAAGAGTTTGAGGAGGGAATTAACCTCTATGGCGATCGCCCCGGAACAGACCCCGACGCTGGGACGATTTTAGTGGCTGCCCATTATGATACGGTGGCATTTTCTCCCGGCGCCGATGATAATGCCACGGGAGTGGCTACGGTTTTAGAAATTGCTCGGTTATTAAAAAATAGAGAAACGGCGCGATCGCTGCGAGTGGCTTTCTTTGACAAAGAAGAAAGTGGGCTTTGGGGCAGTTTGGCTTTTGCGGGCAATGAGCAACTCCGCGCTAACTTAAAAGGGGTAATTATCGCTGACATGATTGGCTATGCTTGCCATATTCCCGGATGTCAAAGCTATCCTGTGAATATCCCGGTTACTCCCCCTAGCAACAAAGGGGATTTTATTGTGGTGATTGGGGATGCGGAAAATTTACCCTTACTGAATACCTTCAATTCTGTAAAAACTGACGCGATCGCCAGTAAAAACATTCACACCAGCCCAGTTTTAACCATACCCATTCCGTTAAAAGGTGTTTTAACCCCAGATACCTTGCGTAGTGACCATGCACCTTTCTGGTATCAAGGGATTGGGGCGGTCTTGGTGACGGATACGGCCAACCTTCGCAATCCCCATTATCATCAGCCCACGGATGTGGTGGAAAATATTGATCGCGAGTTCTTTCTTGGTTCGGCGCAACTAATTCTCAACAGCACTACTACTTTATTAGAAAGTCACCGTTAGAAACCGCTTTTAGCAACTGCCTTTAGAAACCGTAGAGGCGCGTTCCGCATTTCTGAGGGCAAGGGAAATTGTCTTTTATTCCCGATGCTTTCTGACTCAAGAAGACAGCCTACTCCCCACTCCCTACTACCTACTTCCTACTGCCTATTATCTGTTAAAAATTTTCCCATCTCAAATTGATCCCTTCCTAAGTAGAAGCAGTAAAGATAATCTAATGATAACGATTAGTTACATTCCCGGATTCCCCCTCAGCTTCACCCAGGCAATGATCTCTGTCACAAGGCTTAGTGAGAATGATCATTGGGGATTAAGGATTAAATTTACTTAATATTTCCCGCCAATCAAAGATAATCTAAATATAGAGAAACTTCCAGAAAAATCTCGCATCTTAGGCAAATGATAGTTTACGTTAATTTCTATAAACAAACCATCTCAGAAATCTTTTATCAGATCTGGCAAACAAAACAAATCAGCGCCCGCCATCGATGGGGATTAATGTCTGCTCTCATGCAAGATTCTCTGAGCGAGGATGAGCGGGATGCCATTGACCGACTGTTGCACGCCGTTCGGCGCGGGTGGCTGCAAGTTGAGGATGAAGCTTGATTTCCCCCGTGGATTCATCGATTGATATCTCCTAGTTGGCTGGGTTCCTCTGTGAACGGCGAAAGTCCAGGTTTACACTTGAATAATCTAACCAGATCCGCGATCTCTGATTCAAGGCGATCGCGGATCTCTTTAATTTACTTTAATTAATTGATTTAATACCGTTTCCAATTAAAAATGCAACAGTAGAATAGCGGGGCGACTACTTAGGGGAGGATGGGCAAAGCATTCCGGTATATAGGTTAATATTTTGAGCGGATACGATCTGCCGGAATGCTTTGCCCCTACTGTTGGATGAATTTTTGTAACTGCTATAATAACAAGTTGCTGACTATTTACATTATATCAACCCTCTAAATATTAAAAAATTAGAAAAAATTATGAGACTAACTAGGCGGTTAGCTTAAAATCAGCCCACTAATGTTAAAATTTGTAAACTAAGTTAATATTAATTCCATAGACTAGGACTTTTTTAACCTATGACCCCCCCGAATCCAGGCGAATCAGAATTACTCAAAAACCTACTAGAACCGTTACTAGAGGACTTCCACTATTGGTTTGGGCGATCGCGGACTTTGCTCGAAACTGAGAAAATTGACTTTCTCGGTGCAGAAAAACAGGCGGATATGCTATCACGAGTGCAAGCAGCATCAGAAGAAGTCAAGATTGCCAAGCAGCTTTTTCTTTTAACCAATGGTCAAGCGGGAGTGCAAATGCAGGTACTCATGCCCTGGCATCAACTCCTAACGGAGTGCTGGCAAGTCAGCATTCGTTTTCGTCAAGAACAAGCGGCACAACAGCAATCAGAACAATAGGTTCAATACAATAGGTTGAAGAAAAAGCGATTTTAACCGAAAATTAAGATTAGAGTTTCGCTACATAAAAGCCCAGGGTTAGCAAAAAGCAGCTTGGCGGCGATCGCAAATCCAATTGCTCACCTGATTAAACATCAAATACACTGGAGGATAAACCCGATGCTACACCTACTTTATATTCTTGCGTTTACCGGCCTAGCAATTCTGGCAGTAGGTAATTTAGTCCGCAGTCTGATTACATTAAGTGCTGAATCACAGAGAAGCTACTCCCCGACCAATTGGAACCAAAATTCTCCCTTGTCTCCCGTTGCCTCCCCCCGGTCTCGACGAGTGCCTCACCCAGAATTTTTAGACGATCAAGGGAATCTAGTGAATGAACCCTTGTTAGTAATGAAATCAATGACGGTAGAAGATGCCCGTCAGAAATTAGATGAGCTTTATAATTCTTCTCCAAGTGGCAACAGTGAACCCAAGGAACAAGCCTAGTTGGTTTAATCATAAAAACTGCCAAAATTAAGACTTGAGAATCATCACTCAGGTCTTAATTTTTTGAGAGATTCAGAACACTAGAATCCCCGGTAATTACTGATGGATTGTTATCAATTGTGATTGGCGATGAATTGCCAATCAACCAGAATCATCGGGATTTAACCGCCCATGAGTACACGATTGATTCCCGATTAATTATTTACATCAAAGATGAAAATCCCATATAGGGTAGAGTATAACTAAGTCTAAATTATATATTTGTGTATATATATTTGGATATATTTGTATCAGCCCTGAACGAGAAAAAGGTATCTTAAATAAAAATCTAGAGGACAATTAATCACCCCTGAAACGATGAAAACAAATCAGTTATCTGAACCACAACCGGACGCCCCAATAATGAACGAAACACTGCCACCAATTAATCTATTCACTATGTTCCGTCTGGGGACATTTCAGATGGGACTAGGAATGATGACCCTATTAACCTTGGGTGTGATTAATCGCGTAATGATTGATGAACTGAAAGTCCCGGCCTTAATTACCGCCGGGGCGATCGCCATGCATCAGTTTGTCGCCCCTGCCAGAGTATGGTTTGGTCAAATGTCCGATGCCAAACCCATGATGGGGATGCACCGGACTGCATATGTTTGGCTCGGTGCATTATTATTTACCAGTCTCTCATTTGTGGCCTTGCAAGTGGTTTGGCAACTCGGTGATACTGTAGCGCTCAACGGCTGGACTCCCGCCAGCTATCCTTGGGCTGTGATACTCGCGGCGATCTTTGCCCTCTACGGATTAGCCCTGAGTATGAGTTCCACTCCTTTTGCCGCTTTACTGGTGGATATTTCTGATGATGATAACCGTTCCAAGCTGGTCAGTATTGTTTGGTCAATGCTCATGGTGGGGATTATTATTGGGGCAATTGTCAGTAGTGGTTTACTCAAGCAAATCGCTTTAGATGCCCCGATCGCGGAATTAAAAGCTTCGATTAACCGACTCTTTATCATTATTCCAGCGATCGTATTTTCCTTAGCCATCATTGCTACTTTTGGCGTAGAAAAAAAGTATTCTCGCTACGCCATCCGTTCTACGGTTGCCAACCGGGAAGATCAAATTACCTTCGGCAAAGCCTTAAAGATTTTAACCGCCAACCGCCAAACCGGGATATTTTTCTGCTTCGTCTTAATAATGACGATTAGTTTATTTATGCAAGATGCTATTCTCGAACCTTATGGTGGCCAAGTCTTCAAAATGGAAATTGCCCAAACCACTCGCCTGAATGCATTTTTGGGCATGGGTACTTTAATGGGAATTGGGTCTACTGGTTTTTTGATTGTGCCGCGCTTGGGCAAACAAAAGACAGCTAAATATGGCTGTATCGGTGCGGCAGTTTGCTCTGGATTATTTATTATGGCCGGATTTGTCGGTCAACCGGGAATGCTCATGGGTGTCTTAGTTTTATTTGGTTTACTATCAGGCATCCTTACCGCTGGAGTCTTAAGCTTAATGTTAGATTTGACAGCAGCGGAAACAGCAGGTACATTTATTGGCGCATGGGGATTAGCTCAAGCAATTGCCAGAGGACTTTCGACGGTGTTGGGCGGTGCCATTCTGGATGCGGGTCGAAATCTATTCACCGAACCAGTTCTGGCTTACGGCACGGTGTTTGCCACCCAAGCAGTTGGGATGCTCTTGTCAATTATCTTGCTGAACCAGGTGAATATCCAAGAGTTTCGCGATAATGCAAGGGCAACGATTATGACGATCATCGAAGGGGAACTAGACTAAAGCCACTGCGCTTCCCCGCCCCTCGCCCCCCGCCCCCCGTCCCCCGTCCCCCGTCCCCCGTCTTCACGGGGGCAGGCTTCCCCCGTCTGCACGGGGGGCTGGCTGCATGGGGGCAGGCTTGGGGTGCCCCCAAGTAGAGCAACTGGCGCCAAGTGGCGTATTGTTTGGCCATCTCTAATGGGTTTAATGTGGATGATCTGGCTGAGAAATCCACTGCGATAAACTGACTGTTTACACAGATTGCATTACATTTTGCATCACCTACAAGCATTACATTTGACCATTGACCACTGACTAATGAAAGATTTTTGGGATCAAGTCTTAAATTTTGCCAAGACCACCTGTAACAAAGTGGGCAGTGAACTGCTTGCGGATTTTGGCCAGGTTCAGCCTTCGGAAAAGAAAGATGGGAGTTTAATTACCCAATCAGATAAATGGGCTGATGAAGAATTGTGCAAGGCGATCGCATTTCATTTTCCCGATCATGGGATTTTGAGCGAGGAAAGCCAGCGGATATTCCCTAATTCCGAATGGTGTTGGGTCGTCGATCCGCTTGATGGCACCACCAACTTTGCCCGTGGCATTCCCCTGTGGGGGATTTCTTTGGGATTACTTTATCGTGGCATTCCCGTGTTTGGTTACATCTATATGCCCCCATTGGGAACTTCTTTTCATGGCTTTTGGTATGGCCAAACAGATCTAAAAGGGCCTAGGGGTGCGTTTCGCAATAATCGCCCGATCGAAACTTGCGCTGATGAACCGACTCACAATCACTTTTTTAATTTTTGTTCTCGCAGTATTCCGATAGTCCAGCATCCTTTTCCCTGCAAAATTCGCTTATTAGGCGTCGCGAGTTACAATTTTCTCTGCGTGGCCGCCGGTTCAACTATTGGCGGAGTCGAAGCAACCCCCAAAGTTTGGGATATTTGTGGGGCTTATCCAATTGTCCAAGCGGCAGGAGGAGTGTGGCAACCTTTGGATAATGCCCAGATTTTTCCCCTGAAACCGGGTCACGATTATAGCGATCGCAATTTTCCGACATTAGTTGTGGCTAAACCAGAATTAGTGCGAATTTTTCAACCCTTTGTCCCATGGGCAAAATTTAACCCCTGAAGGCTGTTTTTCTTGACAATTAATTGGACTTACACCGCTCTCAGATTTAAACCAAAAATAAATCTGGGAGCGAGAGTAGCAGTAAAACTCAGTCAGCTTCTAGGGTTTGATGAGTAAGTCCTCTGTTGATTAAAACCAAGTTTTTTCGCCGGAAAATTATCAATTTCTATTCATCGCCATTTATCCTACCATTATCCTACCAAATTCGACGCAATTAACCCCTGATTGATGGTTTATCCCATACCTGACGGATCTACAATTCGGTATTCAAAGGGTATAAAAAAATTCCGGATCGGGATTTTGAGGGGTATCCGTTGCCAGCTTCCCATCATTTTCAAATCTTTTCAAACCATTTTGAATTTGATCGCCACTACATCTGACTTATGCGCTAATTACGCTATTGATTGCGTGTTTGCCGCAACCGACAAGGAAAAATATATGAGAGATTAGAATCAGCAGAGCTTGGACTGGTGAGGAAGGAGTGCAATCGGTATGATATTGGTTGAAGAAAAGCTGACACAAGATTGGCGATCGCGCCTGTTGCGGGAGGCTCCAGAATATCAAAGCAGTTATGATGGGATGATCCGCTGGCTGTTAGGCGAAAACCCAGAACGGCTGAATCACTTGAACGATCAAGAGCTTTTGGTGATTTCTCAGGGGATGGATTACCGCTGGAGAATTTTACAACAGCGTTATTTGGGCGTACCCATGACCCAAGGGTATAACCAGTTAATTCGTCGCTTGGCCAGTTTATTTTTAGTTCGCAATAAGATCCGCACTTGGGTGGCTTTGAGTCGCGATCGCCAGCGCACGGTGGTAGACGTGATCCAAGAAGTTGTCCAAGAACTTTGTCAGCGCGATCGCTATATGCAAAAACAAGTAACCTGGATCGGTCAATGCACGGAAGATTCCCGGTTACGCAATGCCTTATTACTGGCAAGCCTCGAAGAATATTGTCTGCGTCCAGTCCGCAACCAGCCCCTCTTGACCTATCGCTTTTTTAACTATCTGCGCCAGTCGGGACGCGCTGGACTCACCCATGTACCCGATACCGAGTTAATTCGCTTAGTCTCCCAAGAGATTACCACCGATGACAGTGATGACCCTGTAAGCCTCCTGGATGAACAAGCGATCGCCCAATATGAAGATCGACAAGCCTGGGAAGAACAACAGCGTCTGCGTCAAGCGGTCTGTGAAGAATTTGCCGATTATTTAGCCAAAAAAGTCGATCCGATGGCGGCTAAATGGCTGCATCTGTATTTGCAAGGTCGTTCCCAAGAGGCGATCGCCCAAGAACTCAACCTGCCGATCAAACAAATTTATCGTTTACGGGAAAAAATCAGCTACCATGCCATGCGGATTTTTAGCCTGAAAATTCAACCAGAGTTAGTCACCAACTGGCTGCAAACCTCTCTAACCGAACATAGCCTGGGTTTGACCCCAACTCAATGGCAGAAATATCTAGATAGTCTCACCCCGATCCAACGGCAGGTCTTATCCCAGTTAAAAGCCGGTCAACCCATCAAGGCGATCGCGACTTCTTTACATCTAAAAACTTCTCAAGTATTGACCGAATGGACTCAACTGTATTTAACCGCCCAATCCGTAAGAAATTCCTGATCGGGAAAATTGGTTCTTGATACACTAAGTAAACCCGATCACTTTTTATGGGATGCGGGTACATCCATGTCCGATTCCTGATGAATCCAGGATCGGAACCCTGTTCCAAACCTCGCTGATTCTCCTGACGTGGCGATCGTAGGCGTGAGACTTAACCTGAAAAGCCTCACGAATATGTCAGTCCAATCTCTCTACCCTCTGACCGACTCCCTAGCATTCAACATCCTTGGGTCGGAGGTATATCATCGCAAATTTTATCCTGAGAAAATAAAGCCAGCGGTATATACCTGCGATTGGTGTCACCGAAAGTTTTGCCTCAGTTGAATTTAAAATCATGCCATCTATGCCTATACCATCCCCATCTCCAAGTGACGGGTCTGCCCGAATTGATTCTCAGCAAATATTCCAGTTGATTGATAGCATCCTGCCGTTTGAAGTCTGTCTTTACTATCAAGTCCTGCCTTTATCGATCCAGGGGAGTCGCCTCCATCTTGGTATGGTCGATCCTAAAGATGTCTCTGCCCTTGATTATGTGCGACGAATTTTGAGCTATGTAAATTGTTCCTTGGTGCCAAAATCTTTAGAATCCAAAGTGCATAGTGACACCCTTTCCGCTTATTTAAAATATTCTCATTCTCGCCATGCTGCGGTATCGAGCGCTGCTGCCGCCAAACCCAGTCCGAGCAAATATGCTAAAGAGCAGGAAAGCGAACCTCCAGTTAATCAAAATAATGAATCGGCTTTAGTTTATAATCCGGCGGGGAATTTGGTGCGGACTGAACAACAAATAGCCGCCGCCCGTCGCCTCAACAAGCCGCCGGAAATAAAAGTTCCTCCTGGGGTCTCCCCATCCCTGAATGAATTGCCAGTTTTAACGGTGCATTCCGTTCATTTAGGTAAGGATCTTGAGTCACTGGCGCATTTACCACCCAATCAACTCCTGCAAGAATTATTAGCCAGAGTTTTACAAGGAGGAATTGGTCGCTTATACTTCGAGCGACAAATGCAAAAAGGCCGAATTCTTTGGAGTCAAAATGGGGTGGTGCAATCGGTATTATCTAATATGTCTGAACCTTTATTTCAAAGTACCCTGAATGAATTTAAGCGCTTAGTTAATTTAAGTTTAATGCCGGTCAAAGAACCGAAACAAGTGGAAATTTTACGTTCTTATCAAAATGCGGATTTATTATTACGCTTAAGGATTATGCCTGGGGTGAATGGGGAAGAAGCGACTCTGCAAGTTTTACGGGGAGCAGCTTTAAAATTCTATCAACAGCAACAAATTGTGGCTTTGAGTCGAGATGCTTTACGATTAGCCCATCAACTTGAATATAAAATTAACCAACTAGAGCGAAATGCTCGGAATAATCCCGATCTTATGCCCAGAGAATTAGACTCTTTACCCGTGCTGAATCAGCTTCTTCAAAAAGTAGAAAATCAAGTCAATTTTCTGCGGTCTTTACAATATAAAAAGCTGTGAATTAAAGATATTTGAATGGGATAGAATAATATGGTGTAAAAATAAGGACACGGGCTTTTTCCGTGTCCGTGAATCTGGTAAAATTACCAAATTAATTGCTGAAATTAGCCATTTCAGCCCTAGAAAATTAGGCTAAAACTGGTGTTTTTTGCTGCGGCCAACGCCCCACCGCTTTGCCAATTACAGACAGGTCTTGCATCAGTTTGTCAAATTTTGCTGGGGTTAAAGATTGTGGGCCATCGGATAGGGCTTTATTGGGCGTTGGATGCACTTCGATCATTAAAGCATCCGTTCCCGCCGCGATCGCTGCCATTGCCATTGAAGGCACATATTCCCACTTACCAGTTCCATGACTGGGGTCAATGCAAATCGGCAGGTGAGTGAGCGATCGCAACACCGGAATCACCGACAAATCCAAAGTATTGCGCGTATAGTCCCGGTCAAAGGTGCGAATCCCCCGTTCACACAAAATCACCTGGGAATTTCCGGCGGCCAAAATATACTCAGCGGCCATCAACCACTCCTCAATCGTCGCTGACATCCCTCGTTTCAGCAACACGGGTTTATTTTGACTGCCCACTTTTTTCAGCAACGCGAAATTCTGCATATTTCGCGCCCCCACCTGGATCACATCTGCTACTTCCGCAATCTTTTCTAGATCCGCTGCATCCATCACTTCCGTAATAATCCCCAGACCACTGGCGTCTCTTGCCGCTGCCAGTAAACCGAGGGCACTTTCTCCATGTCCTTGAAACGCATAAGGGGAAGTGCGGGGTTTATAGGCACCCCCCCGGAGAAACTGGGCACCGGCAGCCTTGACTCGCAGTGCCGTCTCCACAATCATTTCCTCATTTTCCACGGAACAAGGCCCAGCGATTGTCACCAAAGGCTGATTTTCGCCAAAAATCACCGACCCGGCGGGGGTAGGCACCACTACATCGCTGGCTTCCCCTTGGCGAAACTCACGACTCGCTCGTTTAAACGGCTGTTCGACTCGCAAAACTTGCTCGATCCAAGGACTAATTTCTTGGAGAACTTCTCGGTCTAGGTCAACGGTATCTCCCACCAGACCAATCACCACTTTGTAGCGACCAACAATATTTTCTGGTGTTAGTCCCCATTTGGTTCTCAGTTCTTCATTAATCCGATCAATCTCCGCTGGTGGAGTCCCGACTTTTGTGACGATAATCATAAATTTCTCAATTTTTGTGTTGCTACGTCCTTTGTCATCTATTTTATCGATCGCAGCCCTAATAAACGAAGACTTACGCATGGTATCGGCTGATCCGCAGGGGGCGGTATGTTTTTACCACCTCATCAGATTCAGCAACGGTCAAACCCTGATGCGTAAGTCTTGTATATCTTTATTTGACGGTTAGATGTTGAGTGTTGACGATTGACTCTGCCAACCCAACATTTACTGGTGATTTGACTGATGACAACTAATTTTGTTGACGTTTTTCTTTTGCCGTCCGCCATGCTTGGGTCATTCGTCCCAAATTTGTGGTAAATTCGCTCCACCCTACCAGGCTTCCAGATATTTCAGGATCCCAAGACGCCGACAAAACGCCATAGCTTAACCCTAAGACGCCCAAGCCAAAAAAGCCCAAACTCACCAACACCACCGCTGTATTCGGTAGCTCAAAAATTTCATTGATCGTAATCCAATAGCTAACGATAAACGTAGCCATCCCCAAAGCGGAAGGTATTCCACATAAAATCGCCATCCGGCGGATCATGCGATTGCTGACAACTTCCGGGATTGCCCTGTCCTCTTTGGCGATCGCCTTACTGGGTGGGTTGTTGGTGGCTTCTGCTTTGGCAGTGGGACGTGATGGTTGATTTTGCTCTGTTGCCCGATCAGCGGCTTTTTTGGCTGATTTTTTTCGTTTACCGGGTTCAAAGGGTAAGCGATCGCGTGTTGATTCCGACGACATAAGTTTTGTTACTGTTTAACCACTTAACCACGAATGCCGAGGCGGGCAATCAGTGCCTGATACCGCGCCCGGTCTTCGTTTAGTATATAGGACAGCAACCGCTTTCTCTGGCCAATCACTTTTAGAAGTCCTCGACGGCAAGCGTAATCTTTGGGATTATTTTCTAGGTGTTGGCTGAGTTGTTTGACTCTTTCGGTGAGAATGGCAACCTGCAAATCAGCGGATCCGGTGTCCGTTTCATGCTTTTGGTATTCGTTGATGATTTGTTGTTTGACTGGTTGTGGCAAACCCATTGATTTTTTTTGATTTTTCTAAAACAGCAATTTTTAATCATAGCAAATTCTTTTCGATTGGGTCTAGGGGTTTTCATCTATTTGCCTGATTTTTTTGTGAAAGCGCGGTTTTGGGGTGTGGGGCCGCCATCGGTGTGGGGTGTAGGGGGAAGAGAGGGTGTAGCCCTTCGGCAGGCTCAGGGTAAGAGGTGTAGTGAATAGTGAATAGTGAATAGTGAATAGTGAATAATGAATAGTGAATAGTGAATAGTGATATTTCTTTTGTACGGGCGTCCTTGCGAAGCCCATGCCGTCAGGCTATATGGCCATTCGCCCCTACGACTTTTCACTTTTCAATGCATCACTTTTCAATGCATCACTTTCCCCCCCCACACCCCAACCAACAACCAACCAACAACCAACCAACAACAATCAACAATCAACAATCAACAATCAACAATCAACAATCAACAAATGACAATTATTGACTGAGAAGCGCGATCGCCTGTCTAATCCACTCATCCGCATCGGTATCCGCCGATAAATGCGGATCTCGGCTGAGACTGGTCAGAGTAGCCATGACTTCACTGGGGGTATATCCCAAAGCGAGTAAGGTCATTTCTATATCCTCTTGGAGGGCTGGGTTTAGCCCTGGAGTGGCTGTGGTCGATAAACCCGATCGCTGATGCCATTCTGCCAGCTTGGTTCTGAGTTCCAAGGCAATGCGTTCAGCGGTTTTTTTGCCCACCCCAGGGGTTTGAATTAGCACTTTGGTGTTGCCGGTGACGATCGCCTGCACTAAGTCCGTCATGCCCAAGGTATCCAGGAGGGCGATCGCCAACTGAGAACCAATCCCACTCACACTGATTAACTGGCGATATAAGTCCCGTTCCGCTACTGATGCAAAGCCATATAATATCCACTGGTCTTCCCGAACTTGTAAGTGGGTAAATACTTGAATAGGTTGCCCGACGCTCGTGGGCAACTGCTGCATCATCCGAGGCGGAATTTGCAAGTCATAACCGATATGATTCACTTCTACGGTGAGAATAACTCGACAAGGAGCGATTTTTTGCACGCCGACGACTGTGCCTTTGAGATAGCTTAACATTTTTTGATTAGTTATTAAATATTAGTTATTAGTTATTGGTTATTAGTTATTGGTTGTTGGGTAGGGATTCTTTGGTTGTTGGTTGTTTGTTATTTATGGTTCTTTATTAGGGTTAGGGTTGGGAAATTGTCTCAGAAATCCCTAGAATTCCTTGACAATTTTAACCATAAGAGAAGTCAGGTACTCAAGCATCGTTGCGCCTATCTCAATGGGGCTTTTGGTGCCTAAATTATCTAAGTATTTCTACTTATAGATTAATTTAATGGAGATGCTCCCGAAGCAACCAAGCAAAGAAACCAAGAAACCGGGTTGCTATCAGCCATAAGGTTTGGTGACAAAGATGGTATTAAGTCTTTGGTAGGGTGCGTTAGTAGGGGTAAAATTTAGGGTTCAAATTAATTATCTTCATTCCCGAATAGACGCTTTTTTTTATTCAGCTTTTTTTATTCAAAATTGGTACGGTCTCAATACAGGTGACATTCCATAAAGATGATCGGTTTTTTCTATCCAATAACGACGGCAAAGAGATTGTAGGATATCCAGTAAATCGGCATATGGCATCGGGGCAATTTCTAATAGTTTGACCAGGGCGATCGCCTCATTTTCTTTAGCTAATAGGGATAAAAGTTGCTTTTCTGGTTCCGATAGGTAAGCCAACGGTTGCTGTAAAATATCTTTCAAATCTTGGGGAAATAATAAAGGCTGATTTTGTAACACTTCAGTCACAGTTAAGCCTAATTCAACCATAAAATTCGCCACAGTTTTTAACCATAACGGGTTGCCTTGATAATGATCAATGAATCGGGAGCCGTTTGCTTCGGGTTCTAATCCTTGTTCGGCGATAATTTGGTGAGCGGATGCAGTGTCTAACCCGGTCAAGATTAAGTTAGGGGTATTTGGGTGTTTAATTTGAGCAATTTCTCGCGGGTATTCCCAACCAATTAAGAGAAAACAAGTTTGATGCGATCGCTCTTTAATTTGTTTAAAGAAACTGCGATAATCCTCATATTTTGGTTGATAATGACCGGCCAATTCACCCCGCATAAACAGGTAATGGATATCATCTAAAATAATTAAACAGCGATGATTTTGTAAAAATTTCATCAGGTTCATCAGGGGTAGCGGTGAAGTTTGATTATCCCCCTCGGTAAAAATTTCGGTTAAATTATTTTGCAATTGGGCAAGGGTCGGGCAAGTTTCCAGACTACGCCAAATCACATATTCAAATTCATGTTTAATTTCTTCTACAAGTTTTATCCCCAGGGCGGTTTTGCCCATCCCTATCATGCCAGTAATGGTTAAAAGTTGTGCTTTTTCTGTGAGGATTTCCTTTTTGAGTAGTTCCAGTTCAGCAGTCCGATTATAGAAGCTGCCTAACTTGGGCATTTCACTTAAATCGTGATGGAAAGTTGGGGTTTGTTGGGGGTTAGATGTTGTTTTATTTTGTGGGTTTTGGTTAGTTGTATCTGGTGGTTGTCTGGCTTCTCCGCAGATATTAATATTCCTAATTTGCACAGAATCTTGAGCAACATTTGATGAAAATAAGGCAAATTGCAGCCTCTCCATTGTCGATCTAAAATTAGATTTAGTAACTTTAGTAACTTCCTCAGTAACTTCTTCCTCTAACTCCTTTGAAAGTATCTGCCATAATTTTGCTCCAACATCCCGAACATAACTCTCATTACAGTGCTTTTCTTGGGCAATTTCGCTGTATTTCTTACCTTGCAGAGTTCCCCGTGCGATCGCCTGTTGCAAGTCATCAAGGTGTTGCCCGGTCTTAGCAAACACCAGAGCGTCAGCCATTTTTAGCACTTCATCAAGATTCATGGATTCGGGTAGATTTCGGGATTTTCCGTATTATAGCCAACATTTCCTAGCATTTTCCAACAAATTCTGGCATTTTCCAACAGTTTTGACGCGGTGGAGTTGGGGTTGCCGACAAAATTGCCAACAAAATCGAGCATTTTAGCCTAGACAACGCTTTGATTTAGCAACGATCATAGGAGAGGTATTCAAGCACATATTTCTTAGTAAAGTATGTTTATACTTGCCACAATTAACATTTTTGCAGTTTTATGGTCATCTTTCGTCTGGGGAGTTGCAGGAGTTGGGGCAGGACTTTTAGCTGTTATACCCGTTGGCGGCATCTTCGAGGCTTTGACTGGTGATCGTGAAGCCGCAAATCGATGGACTACATTTGTCGTTTGTGCGATTATTCTAATTGCTATCATATCTGGTGGAATGCAAGAACTCAACGAGCAGATTTATCAATCTCGGTAAAAATCTAAAGTTTGTCGCCGCCTAACGCACCCTACCAATAAAGAAACCGGGTTTCTGTGAGCATTAAGGTGAGGTGACAGAGATGGTCTAAAGAAACCCGGTTTCTCTGTTGCCCCAAGCAAGCAAAGAAACCGGGTTTCTATCAGCATTTTGGTTGGGTGACAAAGATGGTCTGAAGAAACCCGGTTTCTCTGTTGCCCTCAGCAAGCAACCAAGCAAAAAAACCGGGTTAGAAACCGGGTTTCTTGGTTGGGTGACAGAGATTTGGTGTCAATTACCGAGTTTCTGAATTAAGTTGATCGCTGATGCTATAATCAAATAATCATATCTATAACGATCAATAACTAAGATGTCGCCCGCTAAAGAAATCTCAATTTCCTTACCAACATCCCTAGTACAATTTATTGAGAACTATAAAACCGCCAAAGGATGTCAATCCCCTGACCAAGTGATTCAATTAGCTTTAGAATTATTGAGAAATCAAGAACTAGAATCCGCTTACAGAGAAGCATCTAGTGAAATTGATTCCGCTTGGGATATTACAATTGCCGATGGATTAACCGATGAAACGTGGTGAAATTTACTATGCTAATCTCAGTCCGGCGGTTGGATCGGAAATGGATAAACGCCGCCCCGTGCTTATAGTAAGTAACGATGCAAATAACCGCGCAGCGGATACAGTGACAATTCTACCCATTACCTCTAATGTGACTCGCGTTTACCCTTTTGAAGTGTTAATCAATCCGGAGGATAGCGGTTTATCCAAGCCTTCCAAGGTGCAAGCGCAGCAGGTGCGAACTATTTCTAAACAAAGGATCGGTGGGGATGCAGTGGGTTTTTTGAGTCAGGAAGTTATGCAAATAGTAGAGACTGCCCTCAAACTCCACTTAAAGCTAGATTAAATTTCCTCACGATCGCCATTGATTCATTCACCTTTATTTGTGGTTAAAAAAGCGCGATCGCGCCAAAATCAACCAAGTAAAGAAACCGGGTTTCTATCAGCATTTTGGTTGGGTGACAAAGATGGTCTAAAGAAACCCGGTTTCTGACGCCATCAGCAAGCAACTAAGCAAAGAAACTTGTAGTGCTAAATCAATCCAGACTTGTACATCCATTGATAGCCCGAGTCTATCTTTGGCAATGAGCATTGCTACTTCCCAGCAACTAATCGCACAAATCCCAATCTGGTCTGCTCCCTGAATGATTTCTCCGGCGTGAGGAGCTAGTTTGTCGGATTCATTGACCCACCAAAGCCAAGCATGAGTATCGAGAATAATCATTCGTCTGTTTCCCAAGGCTCATCAATGGGAGAAATCAGGTCATCCTCAAAAATAATACTTCCTTTGAGGGGGTTGTTTTCAATATCAATAGATGACGGTGTGCTTTCCTGGTTTTCTAACACAATGACGCAGATGGTTTTTCCTTCCCATTGGGAGGAGTATTGAGACGGAATGTTAATGATGCCGTTGTGAAGAATCGTTTTAAATGAAATCATAGGTTAACAGAATTAAGGATGTGTATCTAGTTTAACCACCTCTTTGGTAGGGTGCGTGTTTGCGGGGCAAAATTTATGGCTCAAATTAATTATTTTCATTCCCGCCGTAACGCACCAATAGCCAAAAAGGTACTCAAGCAACCAAGCAAAGAAACCGGGTTTCTATGAGCATTTTGGTGGGGTGACAAAGATGGTCTGAAGAAACCCGGTTTCTCTGTTGCCCCCAAGCAACCAAGCAAAGAAACCGGGTTTCTAGTAGGGGCCAATGCGAGAACGCCCCTACTAGGTTGGGTGACAAATATGGTCTAAAGAAACCCGGTTTCTGGATAGAGGCGATCGCCTACAGTCTTTGGTAATCTTTGGTAGTCTTTGGTAGGGTGCGTTAGTCGGGGGTAAATTTATGCCTCCAATTAACCATCTCCATTCCAGACGTAACGCACCTTTATTGCTAAATATTGGTGCGTTACGGCGGATTTATAAATCTCGGTAAAAATCTCAATTTTTTCGCCGCAAACACGCACCCTACAATAAAGAAACCGGGTTTCTGCGATAATGTTGATTGGGTGACAGAGATTTGGGTAAGAAACCCGGTTTCTCTGTTGCCCCCAAGCAACCAAGCAACCAAGCAAAGAAGCCGGGTTTCTATGAACCCTCTGGTGGGGTGACAAAGACGGTCTAAAGAAACCCGGTTTCTGGGATTTTTCTAACCATCAACAACTACCAAATCTACCCTGCAGCGAGTTGCGGCTTCTGCCAAGCGGCGATCGAGTGTTGCAATTGGCAATTTTAATCGTATGGCTAACTCTAAATATGCCGCATCATAAGCCGCTAAACCTTCTTTTCTTGCCAGATCAAATGTTGAAGAGAACGCCTTGCTATCCGTTGCTTCCTCAACGTGAATTAACAAAGATTGTAACAAAGCGATCGCTAATTGTGATTGCTCCTGAGTCATACGGTTGCGTCGTTCCGCCACCAGTAGAGTATTCGCGACTTCTAGTGACCAAATTGCCGGTACAATCGTTATTTTCATCGACTAAGCACCAACTAATTGCGATCGAACAATCTAAGACAAAATGCATTAAAATCTCCGCCCTTCATCAATCATTTCTCGAATAAAATTTGGTGACAACGCCACTTGTTGCTGCAATTTTCGCATTTGCTCAATGGCTTGTTGAATTGATTCTTTAGTGGTCAACTTCCCCCAGGCATTATACTTGGATTTAGTTTCTTCAGATAATAACGGCTGTACTACTAATACTACTTCAACCGCAGTATTTTTTAAATTAGCTGGCATCGTAATTTGGAGAATACCATCGGTTACCACATGAGAATTCAGCTTAATTGTTTCCATCTCTTTTGCTCCAGAAAAACCTATTCTATTTTATCTCAAATTAGTCTAAATTTACCAGGATATTGAGAATTCATCTTACAACCAAAGAAACCGGGTTAAAAACCGGGTAACTTTGACGAAACCCGGTTTCTTGTTTCGGTGACAAAGATGGTCTAAAGAAACCCGGTTTCTGGATAGAGGCGATCGCCTTGCAATCATATCAAATATATTCAATTCTTCCGCTCATTTCTTCAGGGGTATAGACTTCATAAATTAAAATCAAACTACGGATAATCTCCCCAACGGAACGAGAATTAGGCGCACAATAGACAATCCCAGGATAATTGGTGATATCACTGGCCATAATTAGAAAATCATCATCATGGGTGACTATCACCCGCTGCTCTTCACGAATAAATGCCAGATGTAATTCATCACTTTGAGTCCGCAACCCTGCATCTACTGTTGTGGTTACATCTATGCCATAACGACGTAAACCCCGCGCAATATTAGGGTCAATATGCTCGTCCAAATGAAACCGAATTTTCTCACTCACCTCTAATTGCCCTCAACTTTTCTTGTAACGGAGATGGGGGACTATTGCGCTTTAATTCTTCTACCCGCATTCGACTTTCAGCGGTATGACGATCGATTTCCGAGCGATGATCGTAATAATAAGTCATTGCTGCATGAACCGATGCCAGGGATAAATCATATTTGCCCGCAATTTCTTCTAGAGAAATTCCCATTTTTAGATACATTTCAGCGATATGTGCTACGGCAATTCTATGACCGGCAATGCGGGGCTTACCACCAAGGACTCCCGGCGTAATTTCAATATGTTCTGTGATGATTGCTGGCTGAGGCATTTTATTGAAAATCTCTTATTTGCTAATGTTTAAGCTACTTAATCCTAGCATAAACAAATGAAGGGCGATCGCACCGAAATCAACCAAGCAAAGAAACCGGGTTAGAAACCGGGTTTCTTTGACGAAACCCGGTTTCTTGGTTCGGTGACAGAGATGGTCTAAAGAAACCCGGTTTCTCAAGCCTACGTCTTTGGTAGTCTTTGGTAGGGTGCGTGTTTGCGGGGCAAAATTTATGGCTCAAATTAATTATCTTCATTCCCGCCGTAACGCACCAATAGCCAAAAATGTGCTCAAGCAAACAAACCGGGTTTCTATCAGCATTTTGGTTAGGTGACAGAGATGGTCTAAAGAAACCCGGTTTCTAAGTATTTTTCCTATGCTTAACCTTGAGCCGGTGAAAGTAAAATAATTTGTCGTTTTTGCAGACTCCGCACCCCATCCAAATCTAGGTCAACTTTGGCTAATATTTCGGCGATAGTCTTTTTGGTGTCACCAGAAGAATTAGCGGTTTCACAAGCTTGGAGAAATTCAAATTCTGCCGGGGAAAAATCGACGATTTGGTAGTTATAGTCAAAGACTTGTGTGCTTGGCCATCCATGTAAACAAGGACTGATTTCGGGATAGGCTGCTTTTAATGCCTCATCATTAGACCAGTCAGCGATCGCTAATGGGGGACGAGTCAGGAAAAACTCATAGTGAGTTACTTCTGGATCGAGTAATTCAATCAGTCGATACCGTTGGCGATCGCTCAACTGTTTTGCCCGTTCCATTAACTCTGGTTCCTTGCCCAAAAGTCGCTCTAAATTCCAATAATCTACATTAGAAAACCCTAAAAACTCTAATCCTGATGCATCAATAAATTCAAATAAAGTGTCAATATTGTAGTCAATTTCTTGAGGATGCACATACATATCCGCAAAACTGGCATCCCGGTGATTTTCCATTGCCCAACGTTCTTTTTCCCGTTTCAAAATCCGGTTATTTTCTGGTAATGCGGCAAAAATTTGCCGCCCAATTTTCACCCCTTCTTGATAGGTTTCGCCTGTGGGTCGATCGAGGCTAGAATTTTGTTGTAACAGCCCGATCGCTTTCTGCATCAGTTGAATTTCCCAGCGACCTAACTCTGCATAGACAAAAATATGAAATAAACCCCCCTGCGCCAACTTAGACGCCAAAGCTTTAATCCCCCGAATTGGATCGGGTAAATGATGCAGTACCCCGACACAATTAATTAAATCAAATTCTCCCTCCAGTTGACCCACATCATAAATACTTAAATGATGAAATGTCACCCGGTCTGCCCCAGAACGTTGACAGCGTTCTTGGGCTACCTCCAATGCCCCGCTACTTAAATCAATAGCGGTGATATGGGCTTCCGGGTTGAGGTGAACTAAATAATCGGTTCCCACCCCAGTACCACAACCGGCATCAAGAATCCGAATGGCCTGATTTTTTGGTTTTTGTCCGGTGCAAAAACTATAAGCAACCGGCCAATTCCAGCGCCAGTTATATCCCGGTGGGGGTTCATCTAAGAGGGTTTCTGGGGGAAACGGGTAAGTATCATAAAGTTGTTGGACTGCCTGACTAATGTTACTTTCAGAATTCATAATTTATCCGTGATTGATGATGGTTATTTTCCCGATTATTTTAACCTTTTATGGACTTTTTTTATCGTGCAATAGGAAAAAATTTTTTTACCTTTTTTGTTCGGTCAGTTTTCCGCAAATATTGCCAAAATCCGAGGTGATTTTTCCGTAATTTGCCGGGGTAAATTTAACGATTTTTACCCGTTTTCCCAATTATCAAAGGAATCAGTAGGCTCCAATGGGCGATCGCTTGGTAGTTGCCCGTGACTCGCGATCGCTGGGCGATCGGGTAATCCGCGAAAGCTTTAGAACTCCTCTTTTTCTATAAGCAGTTAGTAATTTGCAATGAAAGCGTAACAAAAGTTATCTTTTTTCTCAGTTTTTCCCATGAACCCATAAGATCCAATGGTGGGTCTATCGTAAGATTTCTACACAATTCTTAATAATTGAGAGGTTAAGGCCGAATCGTTTTAATCTAAATAAGATTGTGTTGATTAAACCCAGACGGTCGAACCAATGGCATGATTCACCGTCCCCGAATCGAGGGAAGGCACTCTGGAATTGTTAACCATGACTGGAGTGAAAGTGCCGATTAACTATATGAGTTCGGTTGAATCTAGTAATATCTGTGTTGGGAGTTTTTGAAATCGCATGAGTGTAAAGGCAAGTGGTGGAAGCTCAGTTGCACGTCCGCAACTATATCAAACAGTGGCCGTTGCAACCATTTCGCAAGCGGAACAACAAGATCGCTTCCCAGATAATTCTGAATTAAGCGAACTGCAAGTATTTTTTCAATCCGGCACCAAGCGGTTAGAGATTGCGGAAGTCCTGACTCAAAACTCAGAACTGATTGTGTCTCGTGGTGCGAACCGGATTTTCACTGGGGGTTCTCCCTTGGCTTTCTTAGAAAAGCCAGCGGACGATCGCCCAATGGAAATGACCAAAGCAGGCGATCCGATGACCCTGCAAGAAGGGATGAAACTGGGAACTGTCACCTATGTGGAAAGTAAATCCAGCGGTGGCAATATCTTTAGCCGGTTGGGTGAGATTTTTTCCACAGCCCCAGGCGGTGGACCAATTCCCCCAGGGTTCCAACCGATTAACGTTTCCCGCTATGGTCCATCCAATATGACCAAATCCTTGCGGGATTTGTCTTGGTTCTTGCGTTATATTACCTACGCGATCGTGGCCGGGGATATGAATATTCTCTCGGTGAACGTGCGCGGACTGCGGGAAATCATTGAAGGGGCTTGTTCTTCGGCGGCGACCATTGTGGCCATCCAAGGAATGAGACAAGCCAGTTTGTCTTATTTCAAGGAAGATGCAGAAGCGCAGAGCCTTGTCGGTCAATGCTTTGACTTGGTATTAACTGAGTTCCAAGGTTCTACTCCTTCTAATAAGTTGCGCCAACGGCCTTCAACCGATCAACAAGGTCTAGAACTGCCTCAGATTTATTTCAATGCATCTGAGCGTCGGCAAAAATTTGTGATGAAGCCCGGTTTGTCTTTCTCTGAAAAACAATCAGTGGTGAAGGCAGCTTATCGGCAAATCTTTGAGCGGGATATTACTCGTGCTTATGGCTTGAGCCTGTCTTACCTGGAGTCTCAGGTAAAAAATGGCGATATCTCCATGAAAGAGTTTGTCCGTCGTTTGGGCAAATCGCCTCTATACCAAAAACAGTTTTATGGCCCGTTTGTGAACAGCCGGGTGGTGGAATTGGCTCATCGGCACTTCTTGGGCCGGGGTCTTTCTAGCCGCGAAGAGTTTAATAAATATTTCTCAATTGTTTCTACTGGCGGTTTATCCGCCTTGGTCGATGCCTTGGTAGATTCCCAAGAGTATTCTGACTACTTCGGTGAGGAAACGGTGCCTTACCTGCGCGGTTTGGGCCAAGAGGCTCAAGAATGCCGCAACTGGGGCGTGCAGTTTGACCTGTTTAATTACAGCGCTCCCTTCCGCAAGGTGCCACAGTTTATTACTCTGTTTGCGGATTACACCCAGCCGTTGCCGGATCAGCATCCCTATGGCAGTGGCAACGATCCTCTGGAAATCCAGTTTGGCGCGATTTTCCCGAAAGAAACCCGGAATCCCAAGAACCGTCCCGCACCGTTTGGTAAGGATAGTCGCCGGATTCTGATTCATCAAGGACCGGGAATTAATAACCAGTTGAGCAACCCAGGGGCACGGGGTGAAAATCCCGGTTCTTTGGGCGCTAAGGTGTTTAAGTTGACTGGAGTTCCTCGCGATCGCGCCCGCAGTGTCAATATCAGTGGGATTGAAGCCAGCACCCAAACGGTGATTGAAGCCGCTTACCGCCAAGTCTTTGGCCGTCAGGTTTATTCCGGTCAGCGTTTGACAGTGGCAGAGATTAAGTTGGAAAACCGCGAAATCACCATGCGGGAATTTATTCGCATGATCGCTAAGTCTCCCGCTTTCCTGAAACTGTACTGGACTCCCCTCTACGTTTGTAAGGCGATCGAGTATATCCATCGGCGTTTATTAGGACGTCCTACTTATGGTCGTCAAGAGATGAATGCCTATTTTGATATCTCGGCGAAGAAAGGTTTCTATGCTTTGGTCGATGCAATTATCGATAGCAAAGAATATGAGGAAGCCTTTGGGGAAGATACCGTTCCTTATGAGCGCTATCTGACTCCAGCGGGTCAATCCTTACGCAGTACCCGTGTTGGCAGCATTGCCGATAAGAATCTCAAGATTGTTAAGGAAGAAACCCCGCTGTTTATCGAACTGGGTGCGGTGGGCGATCGCAGTGTTCCCGATGTGGAAATGCGCTTGGCTCAAGGGGTCAGCAAGCGGCGCGAGCAAACCAAGGTGTTCAAGCTCACCAACCTCAGCCCCGTGGAAGCCCAAAACGTCATTCAAGCAGCTTACCGGCAAATCTTTGAGCGGGATATTGATGCTTATATCATCAAGAACGAGTTCAGCGTCCTGGAAAGCAAACTGCGGAATGGGGAAATCACCGTTAAGGAATTTATTGAAGGCTTAGGTTGTTCCAAACTCTATGTTAAAGAGTTCTACACTCCCTATCCCAATACCAAGGTGATTGAACTTGGCACCAAGCATTTCTTGGGTCGTGCGCCCTTGAATCAGCAGGAAATTCGCAAGTATAACCAGATTCTCGCGGCTCAAGGTCTGCGTGGATTCATCACCGCAATGGTGAACAGCATGGAATATCTCCAAGCCTTTAATGAAGATACCGTGCCGTTCTGCCGCTTCCCGACCCTGCCTGCGGCCAACTTCCCGAATACGGAAATTCTTTACAACCAGCTAACCAAGCAAAGTAAAGACATCGTTGTCCCCAGCTTTAAGCCGGTGAAGTCTGGTATGTCTCAGACCGCCGAATCCGCCGCTCAATTCGATGTGGTGGAAATCGGGCGATCGGTGAACGGCGTCAGCCCTCAGCCGGTGGCCGTCCAGAAAGCCGCCCGGATTCACCGAGTTGCGCCGAACAGTGGTGTGGATCAAGTGGAAGAAGGCATCCAAGCGATCTATCAACAGATTATGGATGTTTACTCTGAGGAAATTCCCCAAGAGTTTCGCTTGTTGGACGCTGAAGCACAACTCCGCAACGGAGAAATTTCCGTGCGCGAGTTTGTCCGCCAGTTGGCCAGTTCCGACGCTTACAAGGCTCGGTTTGTGACTCCTTATCCGGCACCGAAGGCCGCTGAGTTGTTGTGCCGTCACCTGTTGGGTCGCAGTTCCATACTTCCTGGCGCTACCCCAGAAGTGAATCAGTGTGAGCAGTTGATGTTAGACCAAGGATTGGCTGCCGCTGTGGATGCTTTGGTGGATGGTGCAGAGTATGGCCGCTACTTCCGCGAGGATGTGGTGCCTTACAAGCGTTCCTAACTTCTGATTTCACCTTTCATTTCTAATGTTTAACCCCTGGTCTGTTGATGAGACTGGGGGTTTTTTGATGCGATCGCTCTCGCGTTGCGGATGCAATATCGCGTCAGCGTTGCGGATGCAATATCGCGCAAAATCTCTCCCTCCCCGGCGTCGTCAAAGTAGATAGCCTGGAATACCATCAACAAAAGCCTTTTTTGGTGTTTCAGGACATTGGGGGCATCTCCTTAAAGAAATATCTGGCAGGTCGTCCTCTACCTTTACTTAAATTCTTGGCGATCGCCATTCAAATTACCAAGATTGTTGGCGAAATTCACGGTGGCAACATTATTCACAAAGATATTAATCCCAGTAATATTATCATCAACCCCTCTACCAATGAGGTGAAAATAATTGATTTTGGCATTGCCACCCAACTGAGTCGAGAAAATCCCACAGTTAAAAATCCCCATGTTTTAGAGGGAACTTTATCTTATATTTCCCCAGAACAAACTGGCAGGATGAACCGGGTAATTGATTATCGCAGTGACTTTTACTCTCTTGGGGTTACTTTTTACGAACTCCTCACGGGAAAACTGCCATTTACCAGCCAAGATCCACTGGAATTAGTCCACTGTCATTTAGCCACCCAACCCCCATCTCCTCTATTTGTCCCGAAATTACCTCAAATTTAGCTAACATTGTGCTGAAATTGATGGCGAAAATGCGGAAGAACGTTATCAAAGTGCTTGGGGTTTCCTGACGGATTTACAAGAATGTCAAAGGCAGTTTAATGCCCTTGGTTTTATTGAACCCTTTGCTTTGGGAGCGTGGTATTTTGCCGATCAATTCCAGATTCCCCAAAAACTCTATGGCAGAGAAGCGGAAATTGCTGAGTTAATTAGTGCCTTTGAACGAGTTAGCAGTAGTCTGGGCAAAGAACCGGCGATCGCTCATGGATACGGGGTAATTCTCTCCAATTAAATAATGCTTATTAGCGGATATTCCGGTATCGGCAAATCAGCGTTAGTGGCAGAACTTCACAAAGCCATTATCGCCAAACGGGGCTATTTTATTAGTGGTAAATTCGATCAATTGCCAACTCATATTCCCTACTCAGCCTTAATCAATGCTTTTAGAGAATTAATCGAACAAATCTTAACAGAAAGTGAAGAGCAACTACAAGAATGGCGAGAAAAAATATTCTCCGCATTAGGGAATGGCAAATTATTATTGATGTGATTCCTGAATTAGAGTTAATTATTAGTTCTCAGCCTGCGGTGGCTGAAGTCGGGCTGGTGGAAGCCCAAAATCGATTTAATTAATCTTTTATTTAAATATTTTATTTATCCGATCTTTCTGTAACCCAGAACATCCCTTATTCTTATTCTTGGATGATTTGCAATTGTCAGACTTAGCGAGTTTAATTTTTACTGATTAAAGGCTTGTATTTGCCTGAAATTTTAAATAAATTAAATGATTATTTATCTTTTGCATTAACTAGCAAAAATCAATTAGGTTAGGTATTGATGTCTTATTCGCGATTAAAAAATTTATCATTTCCTTCGTGGGAGTTGATGCCGAGGAAATTGACAGCACAATTGAAAGGGATAAGGATATTAGCGATCGCGAATTTGTTAATCGCTGTAAATCTTCTGAATCTTTGTTTGCTTTGACCATTTATTATATCTGTCAAATGCAACTCTGTTGTATCACTCAGGATTTTGCCCAAGGCATCCTATATATCAACCCAACCAAAAAAATCTTAACCAGTATCTTGGGATTTACTTTATCCTCAGAATATTACTATTATGCTTCCTTACTGATGTTAAATCAGCCCAATTGGTATCTTTATCTGAATGAAATCAATAAAAATCAGCAAACGATGAGCCAATGGGTGAAAAGTTGTCCAAAAAATTTCCAACATAAGTTGCTGCTGATCGAAGCGGAACAAGCGCGGAGAAACGAAAATATTCTCGCAGCAATGGATTTATACGATCGCGCGATCGCCTTAGCGAAAGAAAACGAATTTCTCCAAGATCATGCATTAGCCAATCAAATGGCTGGTTATTTTTATCTGGGTTTAGGGAAAGAACACTTTGCCAAAATTTACCTCAGCCAGAGTTACTCTTCTTACGATCGCTGGGGGGCGAAAAACAAATTAAAACAACTGGAAGCCAACTACTCTCAATATATCCTCCAAATTGGTAATTTCCCTGAGTTTAACACCACAACAATTTCATCTTATCCTGGGGATAATAATGCTAATGCTTTTTTAGATTATGCGGCATTGGCGAAAAATTATCAAATTATTTATCGGTGTTTATAAGTAGAATAAATTTTGAAAAATTTAATGACAATTTTTATTAAAATTGCCGGAACCAAAAGGGGTTATTTAATCTTGAAATTCGGTGACAAAAGTTATGTAAAATTAGATAACTGGAAAATCGAAGCTATTGGAGAAGTGCCAGGAGATGAGCAAACGGCTATATTGAATAATTGACTTAAAAAATCAGCTTTTTAACTCAATTATTCAATATGTTATTCGCACTAAAAAACCTTTGGTTTATCAGAATGCTAGTCAAGAAATTAGCCAAAGTAACGACTCTTACTTTAAAACCCATCAACCCAAATCAATCCTCTGTATTCCCCTATTAAATCAACGACGGTTAATTGCCTTAGTGTATCTAGAAAATAATTTGGCTACTGGGGTGTTTACCACGAAACCCATGGAAATATTGCAAATGATATCCACCCAGGCAGCGATTTCTTTAGAAACTTCTCGGCTTTATGCTTCCTTAGAAGAAAAAGTGCAGCAACGGACTGAGGAATTAGAACAAAAAAATCAGAAGTTATCCCAAACCTTAGAGGAATTGCAGCGCACCCAAGTCCGATTGATTCAATCGGAAAAAATGTCTGGATTGGGACGAATAGTTGGCGGAATTGCCCATGAAATTAATAACCCCATTAATTTTATTTCTGGCAATGTGATTTATGCCCAGAATTATTTTGATGAGTTACTATATCTGATTCATGCTTATGGAGAGGAATTGCCCCATCCCAGTCCCATGATTCAAGAGAAAATTGAAGAGATGGATTTGGACTATCTGCGAGTTGATGTGAAAGAGTTATTGACTTCTATGAAATATGGCTGCGATCGCATTGCCAAGATTGTCCAAGGATTACGCACTTTCTCCCGGTTAGATGAAGCTGAAATCAAACCCGTGGATATTCATGTCAGTATCGAGAGTAGTTTAATGTTATTGCAAAGTCGGATTAACGGTGAAGCAAATTTGCGCCAAGTAACCGTGGAGAAAAATTATGGCAATTTACCCAACGTGATTTGCTATGGCGCATAATTAAATCAGGTATTTTTCAATCTTTTGACTAATGCGATCGATGCTTTAGCGGAAGTGCGATCGCTTTCTGAGTCTGCCCCTAAAATCGAGATTATTACCGAAAGAACTTCTCAAGACACTGTGAGAATTTTGATTCGAGATAATGGGGTGGGTATTCCAGAAGCGATTAAAGGCAAAATATTCGATCCCTTTTTTACCACCAAACCCGTCGGACAAGGGACAGGGTTAGGACTCTCCACCAGCTACCAAATTATCGTCGAACAACATGGAGGGCAATTAACTTATGAAAGTCAAACCAATCAAGGCACCGAGTTTATCATAGAGATTCCCATTGCCCCCAAAATTTCATCTATATAGGTGAACATAATAAGTAGACGGGCAGAAATAAATGCACCACAGACCCCATTAGAGGAAAGAGGAAAGAGGATGCATAGGAAAGAGTAAAGAGTAAAGAGTAAAGAGTAAAGATATTCTCTCTCCTCTCTCCTACGAACCTCTCTCCTTCCTACAGGCGGGAATCCAAAGCCTATCGGCGGGGAACGAAAAGTGCAATTAATTATGTTCACCTACTTAGACTAATAGGTTTAAACCAATCCATCCAACCATCACATCGGAATTACTTATGGCTGAAGCAAAAAATGTCTTAGGCGAAACCCTGGAAACTTGCTGTACCAATCCCGTCACCGGATTTTATCGCGACGGCTGTTGCAAAACCGGCCCGATGGATTTTGGCAGCCATGTCATCTGTGCCCAAGTCACCGAGGAATTCCTCGAATTTACCAAATCTCGTGGCAACGATTTATCCACCCCCATGCCTGCCTATCAATTTCCGGGACTGAAACCGGGCGATCGCTGGTGTTTATGTGCCAGCCGCTGGCAAGAAGCCCTGGAAGCTGGAGTGGCGCCCCCGGTCATTCTCTCTGCCACCCATGAAAAAGCCCTAGAATTTGTTTCTCTGGAAGATTTGCGAAAATATGCAATTTAATTGTTAATTGTTATTTGTTATTTGTTATTTGTTGTTGGGTAGGGATTCTTTTGTTGCTTGTTATTCGTTGTTTGTGATTGGGGGGAGGAATTGTCCCATAACGAATCACCAATCACATTACATCCAAGAGGTAGCAACACATAAGTCCCTGAAACTCTTGTAATGAAAGCATAAGAGGTTAATCATGGGGTGGGTGAATCGGCCAAAAATTAACGGATTTGTAAAAAAATATTAAGCAAATCGCTCAAGTGTTAACCTAATGCTGCAAAATAGCGATACTTACAAAACTGAAGTCAAAGAAAAACTGAATTGAGTTTCTTTGGGTGACGTTATCCCGTACAATATTGTCGGGAGCAGCAGAGAGGCTCAAATATGAGTCTTTAAGTAAAAAAACTTAAAGAATCTCCGCTTTCTCACCCAAACCCACAATCCAGATCAATCTTTGACCTATCTGGACATCATTCTCTTTTGGAGGAAGTAATTAATGAGTATCGTCACGAAATCCATCGTGAATGCCGATGCTGAAGCTCGTTACCTGAGCCCAGGCGAATTAGATCGGATCAAGAGCTTTGTCACCACCGGCGAAAAGCGCCTCCGCATCGTTCAAATTCTCAGTGAATCTCGTGAACGCATCGTCAAGACCGCTGGCGATCGTCTGTTCCAAAAACGTCCCGACGTGGTGTCTCCTGGTGGAAACGCCTACGGCGAGCAAATGACCGCCACCTGCCTGCGTGACCTGGACTACTACCTGCGTCTCGTCACCTACGGAATCATCGCTGGTGATGTGACCCCCATCGAAGAAATCGGCATCGTTGGTGTTCGTGAAATGTACAAATCTCTGGGCACCCCCATTGATGCAGTGGCACAAGGCGTCCGTGAAATGAAGGAAGCTGCTTCCTCCTTGCTTTCTGCCGAAGATGCTGCCGAAGCTTCTTCCTACTTTGACTATGTAATTGGTGCTATGTCCTAAGAGTTAATCCTCTGATTAATTCTTTAATTCTTTCCGCACCTTTTAGCCAATTGTCACCAGATTAAGCAGTTTAAGGAATCATCAAAACAATGCAAGACGCAATTACCGCTGTAATTAACTCCTCCGACGTCCAAGGTAAGTACCTCGATAGCTCTTCCTTGGCCAAGCTCAAGTCTTACTTCGCAACCGGCGAACTGCGCGTTCGTGCTGCAACCACCATCAGCGCCAATGCCGCTACCATCGTCAAGGAAGCTGTGGCCAAGTCCTTACTGTACAGTGATGTCACCCGTCCCGGTGGCAACATGTACACCACCCGTCGTTATGCTGCTTGCATTCGCGACTTGGACTACTACCTGCGCTACGCCACATACGCTATGTTAGCTGGCGATCCTTCCATCCTGGATGAGCGCGTGCTCAACGGTCTGAAGGAAACCTACAACTCCCTGGGTGTACCAATCGGTTCTACCGTGCAAGCCATCCAAGCCATGAAAGAAGTCACCGCTTCTCTGGTCGGCCCTGACGCTGGCAAAGAAATGGGTGTTTACTTCGACTACATTAGCTCTGGTTTGAGCTAGTATAGCCACCCTGACAGGGAAATGCTACAAATCATAGCATTGTCTTGAGTCTATTGAGGTCAGGGAAGTCAAGAGTGAGTTCTAGCTGGTCGAGGGCTTATCTACAAGATGAGTTTTGACGAGTTAGGATTGACTCTCGACTCCCTGCCTTTAATTTTGATAATCTCAATTGACATTTACAATTTTCTCAATTAAATCAGGAGAAAAAACTCATGCGTATGTTCAAGGTGACGGCTTGCGTCCCAAGTCAAACTCGTATTCGTACCCAACGAGAATTGCAAAACACCTACTTCACCAAGCTAGTGCCTTATGATAACTGGTTTAGTGAACAGCAAAGAATTATGAAAATGGGTGGCAAAATTATTAAGGTTAAATTGGTCACTGGTACGCCCGGAACCAACACTGGGCTGCTGTAATTAACATTCAGCGATATGAATTTCGATGACTGAATCGACCCAACACAAATATTTAGAACTGTGTGTAGTATAGATTCAGGCTCAGGTGGGAAAACCTCTGCTGTTTCAGGGATGGGATGGATAGAAACACGGTGGGTTTCAATTCTCTTAAGCTAAGGTTATTTTCCTTGAAAAAGCAGAGGATATCTCACTTAGTTGTGTTTTTCAATGTGTTTTTCAATGTGTTTTTCAATCCGGTTTTTCCCTCTCCATAGTTCTCCCTCCAGCATTTTTCAGTATTGCTTGTTTAAGACTCAAAACTAATTAGATTATCTTGAGATTTTCGGGTGTTCATCGCATTTCAGGTCAGCTTGAACCACCGAATGATTTTCAGTATTTGGCCAGTATTTGATAGCATTCCCTAGGGTGGGCTTTTGTAAGCATTCAGGTATCAGCTTTCAGTTTTCAGTGGTGATGCCGCGATCGCTGTTGTTACAGGCTATGGCCAGGATACATTGCCAAGAGAAGACTGGAACTAAGAACTAAAGTGTTCGGCTGCGTTGATTTACACTGACGATCGCTTATGCTGCCTCTTTCCTAGGTGTCCTATTTACTCTTTGAATGGCTAATGGCTAATGGCTAATGGCTAATGGCTAATGGCTAATGGCTAATGTCAAATCTATTTGTAATAATTTTGGCAGTAAAAAAATAAATTTTTCAGAAATTTGCTCTAGGGATCTCAATAAATTTATAAAAGGGGTTATAATCAAAAAAGAGGGCTTGACATCCGGCCATCGGATCTGGAAGTAGAAACGATGAGACTTGGATAACTGTAAGACAAAAACTTACCAAGGGTAAGTTGAGTGGGTAATTTGCTTCTGTCACCCAGAAAGCACAGAAATAACCGTCAGTCAAGATAGTCTTACCCGGTCAAATCAACGCATATGACGACGGAAAAAGTCGGCAAATAGATGTTGATCGTCTATGGAGCAGCCGGGGGCTAGTTTGACTAAGCATGGCGGTGAGAAGCGATCGCATTAAACACAGCCATCCTGGGAAAATCAAGTGACTTTCTTACAGGACTAAATAAGTCCCATTTCTTTTTCTAGTCATGGGTCTATTTTGCTATGGGAATTTTTCGGGGAATGATCGTCGGTTTGTTGATTTTATGGCTGACCTTACCACTGCCCTTATTCCTTTCACCAGAAATGGTTGGGGATGAGTTCACCGATCAACCAACGGTGAGTGTCTTGCTGAACCAGCAAAAGGCGAAATCACCTCGTATGGGATTTTGGCATCAAATTAACAACAAAGCCAAGATTTTTGCGTGGATCAAGCCAACTCAATTGATGAGTCGGGTCGTGTTTGATGATCTGCTAAAAACAGAGAAATATATTGAATTAGCCTTGTTCCATTTATGGAACAGTTTGGTTAAACCCACCCGTCAAATTTTATGGCAAATGACTAGCCAAATGCAAAGGTCTTTAATGAAAAATCTAGCGGGGGCTTATTCTCGGAGTAAATTTGTTCTATCTTTTGAGGATTTAATCCATCAAACTGAGATTGTTTTAGACCCAGAAATTAGTTAAAAAATAGGTGTAGGGTGGGCATTGCCCACCCTACAGTTAACTACAAGGGGATGCGATCAATATCTTTATTGGCTCCAATCACTACCATCATCGTTCCTTTTTCCATGCGTTTATTCGGCGGCGGATTAATTTCAAACTTCTCATCAGAACCCACCGCCAGCACATTAATGCCAAACCGATTTCTCAGTTCTAATTCTGCGATGGTTTTCCCGTTAAATTGGGCAGGAACTAGCATTTCCACAATACTATGATTGGGGTCGAGTTCAAACTGATCTAAAAGTCTAGGTTTAGTCAGACTGCGGGCGAGTTCACATCCCATTTCTCTTTCGGGAAAAACTACATGATCGGCGCCGACTTTATTCAGCAGTTTCATGTGAATTTCTGAGGAGGCTTTGGCCACGACGTGCTTGACGCCCAACTCTTTTAAGTTCAAAGTGGTAATAATACTTTGGGCGAGATAATTCCCAATGGCTACAATCACCACATCAAAATCAGAAAGTCCTGCCTCCTCCAGGGCGATCGGATCGGTAGTATCTAGTTGAATTGCATGGGAGGATATTTGCTCTTTTAACGCTTGGTTAACACTCGTTTCATTGTTATCAATTGCCAGCACTTCATATCCCAAACTATGTAATGTGGAAGAGACAGCGCGACCAAAACGACCTAACCCAATCACCGCAAATTGCTTGTTGTCGGTGCGGAGATTACGCAGAAAACTTAGAGACGATAAGTTGACCATTAATGCTCCTATTAATTCTCTATGGTAAATGGCAACAAATTCAATGCTTGATTAACCAACTAATAGTTCTTCGTCGGGGTAACGAAGAGTTGTGGGCTGGGGTTCTCCCAGAATTGCATTCATCAGCAACAATGGACCGACTCGACCTATATACATGGTCAAAACCAAAACCAGTTTGGCAAAGGGAGTCAAACTGGCAGTAATTCCCGTAGATAAGCCCACTGTTGCAAAAGCAGAAACGACTTCAAACAAAATTTGAATCGCGGGAATTTCAGGGTCACTAATGCAAATCATCATAGTAGCGGCGAACACGGTAAACATCGCGGTCATAATCAGTCCGACAGCTTTCAGGACTAATTCTATGGGAATTTGCCGCTGAAAAGACAGCACTTGTTGACGGCCTTGGACAACAGTTTGCGCTGTGTTCAGTAATACTCGAAAGGTGGTGGTTTTAATCCCGCCGCCGGTACTGCCCGGAGAAGCCCCGATAAACATTAACACAATGCTGAGACATAAACCTGCGGTGGTCATTTTGCCAATATCAATGCTATTAAATCCAGCGGTACGGGTGGTGACAGATTGAAACCAAGCTGCTAATATTTTTTCGCCAAAGGTCAAACTGGCTAGGGTATTTGGATTGCTGAATTCTATGATGAAAAAGATCAGAGTACCGAAAATTAGCAGAAAAATTGTGGTGGTGGTGGCAATTTTGAAATGAAGGGAAAATATGACTCGTTGGGAACGGCCTTGTAGCCGATCGCGCATCCAGTAAAATAATTCCATCATTACTTGATAGCCGATGCCGCCCAAAATAATTAACAAGGTAATTGCCAGGTTAATTAAAGGATTTCCTACATATTGGACTAGGTTATCATAAAATAAACCAAATCCCGCATTATTAAAAGCGCTGACACTATGAAATATTGACAACCACAGCCCATAAGCTTGACCATAATTGGGGATGAAGACTAGCATCAGTAAAAAAATGCCGGTAATTTCCACAATCAGAGTGGCGGCAATAATGGATTTAACCAACTGCAAAACTCCCGCCATTCCCGGTTTATCCAAAGATTGTTGAATGGCCAGCTTTTCTCGTAACCGAAATTTGCGACCCAGTAACAATAGCAAAAAACTTGAGGCGGTCATGTAACCTAAGCCACCCAACTGAATCAGCAATACAATAATAAACTGTCCAAATCCTGTATAATATGTGCCCGTGTCTTTCACAACTAACCCGGTGACACAGACGGCGGAAGTGGAAGTAAATAAAGCAGTGATGACATCACTAAAACCGGGTTCTGTGGTTGACCAAGGCAATAGTAGTAAAATCGTACCAACGCTGATGATTGCCAGAAAACCTAGGCAAATCGTTCTGGATACTGTCATAAGATAAAATGTAATGTTTTCATCGGGTTAACATGAATCGACTTAGGCTGGGATTGACCTAAATCACTCATGGGTCTAATAATGTCAGTTATTGTGACATAATTTGACTCCTGAGACACAGAAAATCACAAATCCCCGCATATTGGGTCAGGGAACCTCAAAACTTGAGATTTTTTTGCTTTTATCAATTTTAGTGGTAAAATTTATGACAGAAATCTTAATTAGGCTTGAATTAGGCTTGAATTAGGCTTTGATTAGGCTTGAATTAGACAGAATTAGGCAGTTAGGCAGAATTAGGCAGAATTACTATTTGAGCGATCGGGTATCAACCATCAATGATATATCAATGATCTATTTTGTCAACTCAGATTCAGATTGATTTGATTGAATTAAATTTATTTATCTTTGATAAAAGAGTCAAATTATTACCATGATAATTACTAATTTTTGGCTCGCTATTTTATCGCTATTATTTTTAATAACTCGCTGACTATATGGGTTTTATGCGCCAACCGAAAATTTTTAATCATCCTGAATATTTTGCAGGCTGCTACTGGGCGGTTAGGTGTTGATGAGTTTATTTGTTGTTGGTTATTTGTTGTGAGTTGTTGGTTGGCTTTTGGGGGTTGACTGTTGGCGATCGCTCATTCATTTTTAGAGGGACAAAGTTCCGCCAAATCACAGCGATCGCACATAGGTTTTCTAGCTTGACAAACAGCCCGTCCGTGATAAATTAAGCGAATTGACCAATTTTCCCAATCTTCTTGGGGAATTAATCTAATTAAATCTTTTTCAATTCTTACCGGGTCTTGATGAGTGGTTAAGGCCAAACGATTACTTAAACGTTTGACATGAGTATCAACCGTAACTCCCTGATTAATACCATAAGCATTGGCTAATACCACATTAGCCGTTTTCCGGGCGACTCCCGGTAATTCTAACAATAATTCCATGCGTTTAGGGACTTGACCTTTAAATTTTTCCACAATTTTTTGACAAGCCCCTTGAATATTTTTCGCTTTATTACGATAAAAGCCCGTTGAACGGACTAAATTTTCGATTTCTGCGATATCAGCTTCGGCAAAAGCTTGGGCATCAGGAAACCGTTGAAATAATGCGGGGGTTACTTTATTGACTCGTTCATCGGTACATTGGGCGGATAGAATTGTGGCGACTAATAATTGTAGAGGAGTTTCATAGTTTAGGCTGCATTTCGCATCGGGATAAAGGCGCTTTAAGCGAATCAATATTTCAATAGCCCGTTGTTCTTTGGCTGCCCATTTTCGAGTAATACTCATAGAATCTATTAAATGAATGATTGAATTTAGCTTGATTCGTGGCTTGATTCGTAGGTTGGGTTGAGGAACGAAACCCCACATTATTCTTCGTTTTGGGTTTCCTTCGTCAACCCAACCTACATTTTTAAGCCTACTACTACAACAGGAGTGCTGATTGGTGCGTTACGGCTGGTCAGCCTAACCCACCCTACCACTACTACCACGGGATTGCTGGTTGGTGCGTTACGGCTGGTCAGCCTAACGCACCCTACCACTACCACGGAATTTATTCTGGTTATTCTTGGAATAACTGCTGGACAAAATCCAGTTGCGTTGTATCCCGAATAATTAGGAAAATTCCTAGACCCAATAATAGCATTAACCCGGTTTGCATCACGCCATCTTGAATATGGGTGGGTAAGGGTTTGCCTCGTAAGGCTTCTATTAGGAGAAACGCTAATTGTCCGCCATCAAGGGCAGGTAAGGGCAGTATATTCAGAATCGCTAAGTTAATACTAATTAGCGAGGCAAATTGGAATAAGTTGGCCGCATTATCTTTGGCAATATTGGCACCGATCGCCACAATTGCTACGGGGCCTGCGACTTGTTCAGCGGTTTCCCCAAAGTTGCTAATTAGCTTACCAAATCCGTTGAGGGTAAACATGGTGAGGCGCTGAAATTCATTCGCCCCAGAGACAAAAGCATCAATAATATTTGCGGCTTTATGTCTGAAAACTTCCCGGTTTTGGGCTAACTGAACCCCAATAATTCCTTTGCCGTTTTGATCGTTGGGGATAATGGTTATGGGATAGGTTTTTTCATCCCTTTGAATTATC
This sequence comes from Planktothricoides sp. SR001, assembly GCF_001276715.1. Taxonomy (GTDB): domain Bacteria; phylum Cyanobacteriota; class Cyanobacteriia; order Cyanobacteriales; family Laspinemataceae; genus Planktothricoides; species Planktothricoides raciborskii. Next base: position 44,711 of record NZ_LIUQ01000038.1, read on the forward strand.
AGAGAAAGTTCTTGGTTGGGATGATTTTGGATTTCTTGAATGAACAGTTGCATGGCTTCTTCGGAAGCCTCAAGTTTTTGATTGTTGACTTGAAGCACAATATCTTTTGTTTGCAGTCCAGCCCGATAAGCGGCAGAGTCTTGGGACATGATTTCCGCCACAATTACTCCCGGTTGGTAGTTAAATTCTGGGATGCCAACAATGCCAACCTGACCGACTAATAGCACATAGGCAAAGATTAAGTTGGCAATCACCCCGGCACTAATGACGATCGCCCGGTCAAGAATTGGCCGGTTGCGGAGTAAATTTGGGTCATCCAGGGGAATTTCGCTGTCCGGGTCGTCGTCGGGAAATCCCACATAACCCCCCAGGGGAATGCCTCGGATGGCGTATTCGGTTTCGGGGCCTTGGTATTTCCACAATACGGGGCCAAAGCCGATGGAAAAACGATTCGCATGAATGCCTTGGAGTCTAGCGGCTAGGAAATGTCCTAGTTCATGGACGAAAATGAGTAGGGCAAGAACCGCGATCGCTGCCAATATAGACATAGAGAAATTACAGGTTTATTTTTACTTTGTTCTATTTTACGGGTTTATGTTCAGGTCTGTGTGCCTCTGGGAAAATTTCTGACCGATCTGTCAATTCCGATCCCGGAATCGAAATATTCGGGCAATTTAAGTTAACCGATCGCCCATTCGTAATTTTTCCCGCCAATGATTTATTGGTTAAAACTATAGATAATTTATTGATTAAAATATTGTAGGGGCGAAGCATGGCCGCAGATAGCTTATTGCTTAAAATATTAATTGGACTGCGGTCATGCAACGCCGCCCTGACTGCGGTCATGCAACGCCGCCCTGACTGCGGTCATGCAACGCCGCCCTGACTGCGGTCATGCAACGCCGCCCTGACTGTGGTCATGTTTCGCCCCAAGAGGAGATAATTTATTGGGTAAAATATTGTAAGGGCGAAGCATGACCGCATATAAGTTATTGATTAGACCCATGAATTGACTGCGGTCATGCTTCGCCCCTACGAATTTTTATGGTTTGTGTTGGGTTTCGTGCCTCAACCCAACCTACAATTTTAATTGGATTATGCCACTATTATGAAATTACTTGTAAAAGTTTGCTGGAAAGTTTGCTGGAAAGTTTGCTGGAAAGTTTGCTTAGTCTTGATGCTGGTGTTGTGGGGTAATGACTCAGCGATCGCCGGTGTTTTGGGCGATCGCATTGCCCAATTTCCCCATTGGGAAAGTAAACCCCCGGTTGAGATAGCCCAAGGAGATTTACGCTATCCTGAATGGATGGCTGGAACTTGGGAAGTCAGCAGTACCTTGGTTGATTTAGTCGCCCCTTTAGCCCCCAAATTAATCACGCCCGGATTTGAAAGTAATCGTCAGTATTTGCATCAACCAATCAAGTTTTTAGTTAAGTTTGGCGAACCGACTTATCGGCAAAATTCATCTAAGGGTAAAAAGGTTACATTGGTGCCGATTCCTTTAGTAAAAAATCAGGATTTTCGGGAAACTTTGGTCGTCGCAGATCGCGCTTTTAATGGGTTGAATATTGCCCAAGCGTATTTAGGGAATGATAGCATATTGTCGGTGAAAGTCGATCCGGAAAATCCCAATCGGCAAATTACGGGACTGCGAGGCGATCGCCAATTGGTTTCTGTGGTCACAGGACGGTTAAGTGAAACTATTGCCCCGGATGAATTTGTGGCTACAGAAATTACCCAACAAATTTTTCATGGTCAAACGGATATTTATTTAAATGAAGTGGAAACTACGACCCGTTATCAGTTCCAAAATTCCGGGGCGATTCCGCAAAGCGGATCGCGAACGCGAATCGCTGCTGACCAAATTACGGCGATTTATTTATCTCCCCAAGACCCAGATTATTTTAATGCCGCAGGTCATCCGGTGGCTTTGTATCGTTATCAGTTGGAATTATTGCCAGTTCCGACGGTTTCTCCATAAATGTTTTACCAGAGAGGTTTTACCAGAGATGTTTTAACCCAGAGGCGATCGATCATAATCACGTTATATAATAAAAGCATAATTGCCAGCAAAATGCCAGCAAAATAGGAGAATTAACCGATGACTGAAGTAAATATTGAACCCATTGTTGCCGATGAAAACGAAAAAGCTGATTTAGCCAAATTAGCACAAATATTAAATATGCTGAATAATGGTCACTCCGATCGCAAATTACAAATCCTGGATGGAGAAACCGGAGAAACCATCCCAATGCCTCAGTGTATCTTGCAGTTACTTCGCCAAGTTGTCCATCAATTTAACCAGGGAAAAGGGGTAGTTATAGAAACATTTCATCAGCCATTAACCATCAATGAAGCTGCCTATTTACTGAATTTTTCCCGGCAACATATGGTAGAAATACTCCAAAATGGTGAGATTCCGAGTACCGGAGAAGGAGTTAATCGTAAAATTCAGTTTGATCATCTAATTGATTATCAGAAAAATTGGGCAAAATTGCGGCATAAAAATATTAGAGACATTGCCCAGATGAGCCATGATGCCGGTCTTTATTTTCTGGGATCTGAGTTAAGCGAACCAACCGCTAAAATATCAGCAGAATAAACGCTTAATAGGAAATAGATTGATGAAATCAGGTTTATTCAAAGTGGTCTTAGACGCTTGTATTTTATTTAAATCGTCCCTGCGAGATACTTTACTGCGTGCAGCGGAAAAAGGCATATATGATGTTTTGTTTATTGGAGTGAGACAATTCTTGAAGAAGTAAATCGGAATCTGCTCAAAACCGATAAGATGAATAGCCAGCAAGTACAGCGACTTTTATCGGCTATGCGCCAATTTTTCCCCAATGCTACAGTTAAGGGTTTTTAATTTCTGATTCCAGAGATGAAAAATGACCCAAAAGACCGCCATATCCTCGCGGCAGCAGTGATGGCTGAAGCTGATATTATTGTGACGAGCAATCTCAAAGATTTTCCCGCATCAGCTTTATCAATTTATGAAATTGAAGCTTGGTCAGCGGATCAATTTTTAATTTGTTTATTTAATGAAAATCCGCAGATTATGACGCAAATTATTATAGAACAAGCAAAACAGCTTCGTCAACCCCCAATTAGCGTCAGTGATGTGTTAAATGCTTTGGCAGTTGATGCGCCAAATTTTGTGGAATTGGTTCGATTTCATTTGCCGGATTTGTATAACGATTAAGTTGATTCTATTCGTGTTTTTATTTTTAATGAGAAAAGGTTAAAGGATGATATAATCTTTCATCCTTGTTTATGGTCGGGGTTTGCTTTGGTGGGCAATTGGCGGTAATTTTTTAATTTAAAATTCTATGGGCATAGATCATTAAAATTTTCTTATGGTGGGCATTGTCCACCCTTTTTCATGGGAAAACGCCATTGCTATCCGTATAATTCCATGATTTCTCCGTAAAAATACGGGATAGCTGTGTTAACTTTTTTTTGCGGCGATTTTGTGTCGATCGCTAAAAAATATGAGATAATGATCTATAGCGCTTTTTTATTGTTAATCATAGCCGTTAATTATAGCCTAACCGTTTTATGAGTGCTCTGAAAATTAGGATTGCTAAAGATAAAGCTGAGTTGATTAAATCCTTAACTACTTCAGAAAATAATAACTCTCCCTTTCCCACCTATGCGGATGTGATGGTGTTTGCTGCGGCTTTGGGGGCAAAACGCAAGAAGCGATCGCCTTTGGGACAAATTTCTAAAAAAGATCCCGGCCCAATTAACTTGGATATTTTTGTCACCCGTGGGTACGATGTCGCCATCAAATTATTGGCGATCGCCGAAACCAAAGACGCGAAAATTCTGGGGACTCTAGACCAAACAATGGTGGAAAAACGGCTGGAGATTTTTGAAGAATATGCCAATGGGGGGTTAGAAATTTTGCGGGATGAATTGCGCGGCGCCGTGGACTACACCGAGCAAATCATGTTAATGCTGATTTCTGAGCGGTTTAAGCAGGAAGATACCGGGCAGTTTTCTTTTGATTTGAGTAAGTTTTTGTAAAGAAACGTCAGGAAAGCCCAGAAACCGGGTTTCTTGGTTTCCCGAAAAGAAACCCGGTTTCTTTCTCTAACAACAGATTTGTTTATCGATCTATATATAGGAGTCAACGAAAAAATGCTAGGTCCATCAATCCAAGATTGGGAAGTTAAAACTCAAGGAACTTATGGCGAATTCCATACCCTTGCCGGAAAAGTCTCTTATTTAATGACTAAAGCCAAGCTAAAAGCAGATACTACTCCCGAAGGCATTCTGACTAAATATTTAGCCCCAGTGCGCGAAGTTCTCAATATTGACGATCTGGATTTTAACCAATTGCTGCAACGGGATCTGGATGATTACCGGGTAGCCACAGATTTAGTCGATTATTTGCTTAAACCCAATTTTGGCGGTCCGGCATTTTATACGCCGATTCTTGCAGCAGTATTACCGTTTGATGGGCCAAATCCAATCGATAGTTATCCTGAAAATCTAGATATTTCAGTTACCCAGGTTGATGGAAATACCTGGGAACAAACGCAATATGGAGAGGCATTTCGGGTGTTAAAATTCTGGGATAAGAATAATCAAATGCTGCATAAAACTCCCCTAGGTCGCTTAGATTTTAATACTAAGCACGTTAAACTGGTGGTGATTGATGGGCAACATCGGGCAATGGCATTGTTAGCGATTCGTCGCACTATCGATCGCAATTGGGATGCGGGGACTGGTGGCGCTTATCGTTATTTTTATGAGAAACGAATTAACGAGTTATTAAATAATCCGCCCCCTGATTTGTTGGAAAATATCGAATTTCCGGTCTGTATTTGTTGGTTTCCACACCCTACCTCTGACAATTCATTATGGCCAAATCCTCATAAAGCGGCGCGGAAGCTTTTTGTGGATGTAAATAAGAATGCGCGAACCCCCAGTAAATCTCGATTGATTTTGCTTTCGGATTCCGAGTTAACGTCTATTTTTGTCAGGGAATTTTTAAATCATCTCCGCACAAAAGATGCGCGGTTTCCTTTGCACGCCATTGAATACGATTATCCCCATGAACAAGGGGAAGGAGTGCCAGTTCGCAAGACGGCTTTAGCCAGCATTTTGATGCTCAATAGTGCTATAAAATGGGCATTACGCGGCCCAGATAAGTATATTAAAGATGTGAGTAAAACGATTCAAGGAACCGCGAAAAAAAGTGACAAAGACCGGCGACTTCAGTATGAATTAGAAATTAATAAATGGCTGGATTCAGAAATCGTCGATGAAGGAATGAATGGCCCGATCGCCTTTGTGAGAAATGATTTAACGAATGAGAATTTTCCCAAGACACAGTTAAAAACATTAATTGAAAAGTTTTGGGATGGCTGGGGCAGTGTGATTATGAATATTTTTTCTGAATTTTTTCCGTTTAAATGTCACATTGAAGCTTTGAAGGACTTACAAAATAACTGGACGGCTGGGGCGGCTCATGCTATTTTGGCAAATGATGCGATGTTCAAAGGGTTAGGGATTTACTGGACTCTTAAAGAAGATCACGAGCAATGGTTAAAAAATAATCAAACGGCTCGCTTGGATGGTGGTACAGTTCAAGATAAAACTGAAACCGTAAAAGCTTGGGAAATTATTCAATATAAAGAAAAAGAGTTTGAGCAGGAACGTGCCAAGAAATTATTTAACCGGAAACGAGAAATTAATGATGAATTATTGAAAACTGCCGACAATATTTACAAGTGGCTGTTTACTCAGGCTTTTTTATCTGGTGCGGTCTTAACTTTGGCGAGTCTAAAACACGATTTAGGGTATGATGCCAAGACTTTTAAAGAACGGGCTGAAGTTTGGATCCGGTCTTGGAATTTGGCCTTAGAATTATCATTAGATCGGATTAAGATATTCGATCGCCAACAAGACTATGCTTTTTTAGACTTTACCACACTATCTCCCGCTGATGCGGTCTATTTCCGGTATCTCTTATTAGAGTTTATGCAAGTTTCTCGAAGCGAGGAATTTACCCCGGAAGAAAAAGAGGCGATCGCCCGTCTTTTAAGTCAAGCAAGAAAATTGTATTTAGACGCTTTGGTAAAAGACGAAGAAAAAACCCTGAAAAAGAATTATCCCAGTATGACTTCTAAAGTTTGCCAACAAAAAGCCAATGTTAAGGCTAAAAACCGGATGAGTAAATTTTGTCGGAAATGGTTTGGCATTACTTCACAGCAATTTAGTGACTGGTTAGAGAATTTTGATAGACCATTAAATCAGGAAATTTCCACTTTAAACGAAAGTGAATATTCATATGAAGAGTCTGATTTTGATGATGATAATTGAGGTTTAATGGGGCGGGTAAAAATTGGCAACTCCTAGGCAGTTGGCAGCGGATAGTTGGCAAGGGATGGGTTGACTGTTTTAGTCATAAATAGTGGTTGGCAACCGATGGGATAATGGTTTTTCTCTCTGTGTCCTTTGTGTCTCTGTGGTAAAAAAAATCACATTTTATTTTTTGATCGGCAGCGGATAGTTGCCAACGGATAGATTAACTGTTTTAGTCATAAATAGTGATTGGCAACCGATGGGATAATGGTTTTTCTCTCTGTGTCCTTTGTGTCTCTGTGGTAAAAAAATCACCTTTTATTTTTCCATTACCCCATCAGTTATCCCATCCGTTGCCAAATTACCCCAAAATAGGAGGCAAAACGATTTTTTTCTGCTCCACAAATTTACCATCAAAGTTCATGGCTTGACTGCCAAAAGTACGAGCGATCGCCACTTCTTTCCGCAGATTAGCTCGCTCATAATTGTCAGTAATTCCCCCTAAAAGATACACCAGCAACTTGGCCGCTAAATCACGACCAGCCACTAACACCCGCTTGCGATTTGGGTCGTATAATATCCCATACCAAATAGACTGGGGATGTTCCATGCCACTAAAACCGCCGTCTGTATCAAACCGGCTAAGTTTTTCAAATAAACTCTCCAGAGAAAATCCTTTTTCATAGACTAAAATACCCATCGCTTGAGCAAAAGCAACCTGACCCACGGGACGGAAAAGAAAATTCCCCTCACCGCCGCTTTTTTCATGGCTAAATCGGCGCATTTTTGGAGTTTCGGCTTCATATTCTAAACGTTCATAACTTAATAACTTGCTTAAATGGTCGAAAAGCTGACTAAATTCAGCCACTCCAGCTTCTAGTTCTTCATCTTCGGGACGCATGGGAATTAACCCTTTATTGTCTGAAGTTTGCCAAGTGGGAAAACGAGCAGATAAGTAACGCTCAGACATATCTTTGAGCGCTTGTAAAGTGGTTAAAACTGTGGATTTGCTGGCGACCGTAGCACTATCCCAATTAACGCGAGGTTTGCGATATTTAGTTTCTTTAAATAAAGGATGTTGGACGGCAATTTTCCGAGCCACAATGGAAAAACCATCATCTTCATTTAGTACCGCTAATTGGCCTTTGCTGAGGTTAACGGCCATGAGGTTAACATGGACAAAAATAGACCTAACTCGCAAGCGGGCTTCTTCGCGAGTTTCCCCTTTCACGACGGCGGGGATAAATTCAATGCCGATTTTTTCATAGGCTAAAGTTTGGACATGGTTGGGTTCAACTTGATATTGCTTTTGTAGGTCTTCAATGGTGATGGGATTACCGATCGCCTTTTTCTGTTTGTTATAGCGTTGAATTTTGCCGGTTTTAATTAGTTGCATTAACCCTTGAACGCCCATGAGTCGGTGTTGGCCATCTAGGGCAAAAATAGAGACTTTTTCAGTAATGTCTAATAGTCCTACGGTGCCATCTTTATCTAATGGGGTGAAATCGGCGGCGGATTGGCGGGCGCGTCCTTGTTCGTCCCATTCGTCCGCGTGGGGGTCGTCTACCCAACTGGCGCTGAGGACAACCAGGACGGCGGGGAATTTGTGGGCTTTGCGGGCGACCAGATACAGGCTGAGGGGCGCTTGTCTAGACCAGTCGAGGGGTCGTTGCAAGATATCGTCGATGGTTTCCTCGTCCCGGATTACGTTGTCGGTTTCCGGGTCAAATTTTTTGCGGAATAGGGGCAGTTGCGAGGCAAAACGGACTCGACTGTCTAGCCATTCTAAGGTCACGGATCCAATGAAGGCTTCGGTGTTGCCCATGTGAGTCTGCTGGACTAGGAGGCGATCGCTTCTGGACAAATGGCGATCTAATAGCAGGGCTAGGGCTTCTCGGTCTTGCTGATCCTGTTCCAGTATTTGCTTGGCAATGTTCGGAGGTTGTTTGGGGTCGCTGTTCATGGTTGCTGAGGAGCAATTTTTGTAAAGTTTTTGAAAATCGCTGGTTAATATGCTACGATACTTTTGCAGTTTTTAAAAAATAATGCGGTCTAGATAAAAACTACCTAGGACGCCGATGCCTAATGCACATTTTTGTTTTTTTGTCAATATTTTAGGGTGCAACTATGTTCCAGAGTAGAGAGAAAAATTTAGTGGGCGATCGATTACATCCATCTTAATTCGCTTTTAGCTGCTTTAACTGCATCTGAGATTGCACCAGCACCCCATGCTATGTTTAAAGTTGTTTGGTTATTTTTTGTATTCAGTCTCACGACATTTCTATGCCAAATAGGATTATTTCTCGACCAATCTAATTTAGCAATCTGTAAAACCTTAGAAAAATTAAAGCAATCCTGATTTTCCTCATAGGCACAATATAACAAACGGCCTAAAATTTCTAGTCCAACACTGACTCCTAGCAAACAAGTTTGTTTAAATTCCTTAATTTCTTCAACCGTCAGCTTTTCCACGCTTGTTTGAGAAATATATTGAGTTTGTTGAGATGCTGAGAAAAAATAGTTAAAGCATTCAGATAATTTTTGTGAATATCGATCAATGTCAAAGCCATCTAAGCTATCATCTGATTGATCCGTTAAAGCAGAACTGGCTGCTCTGGCTATATAATTCGATGTGTAGATTAATTTACTATTTTTGTTAGGTTGTTTGCTGACCTTATCTGTTTTACCGCGAAACATAGAAACTTGCTCTATTAAATTTTTAGTTATTCCACTCCTAGCAGATGATGGACTAAATGACAGCAGCAATGAGCGATCGACAGGTTTTGCTTCAGCTAAATCTTTAAAATCTGTTTGACATTGGTGAAACCGATCCTCTAAAATAACAGTTATTGGTAAATTTTGGTCGTAAATTAGATGGTGTTGACCATTTTTAATCAATTCTGTAATAGCCTTTAGTCTATGTTGTCCATCAGTTAAATCTAATTTAATTGCTTGCGGAACCCGAACAATGCAAAATCCTCTATCTAGTTCATTGACTGTAATCATCTCTGGTGCTACATTCGCCGTGAATGTACCGAGTATCCAAGATTTATTTGAGATTACACGCTCAATAATATATTGCTTAATCTCATCAGCATGACCAGGAATTTCTGGACGATCTTTACCTGATTCGGGATTGTTGGCTGTAGCAGGTTTTGCTTGCAATAAATTGGGCAAATCTAAAGCAGGAACATTAATTTGTAACAGAGTTCGTTTACCGTGATGAAAAATCAATCCGGGATAACACCGTTCATTATCTTTAGAGGTAAAATATAATTCCATGACAGATTGAAGATTTTCGGTTATGGCTGAATTACTCAAAACTTAAGAATATTATATCATATTTTATTTTTGAATAATTACATAACAGTATATTTATCATCAAAGGGCATCAAAGGGGGGCTATTCAAAAGAATGATCGCAAATCAAATTTCACTATTTCCATCCCGAACAGTTAGTCAATTAGTTGAAGATATTGAAAAGCTGAGTCAAGAAATTAAGTATTTATACTGCTTGGATGAGATTCCTTGGGTAATCGGTTATTCTGGGGGAAAAGATTCTACGGCAACTTTACAGTTGATTTGGAATGCGATCGCCGAATTGCCTCAAGACAAACGCCAAAAAACTATTTATGTGATTACGACGGATACTTTGGTAGAAAATCCGATTGTTGCTGCTTGGGTGAAAAAGTCTCTAGAAAAAATTAAACTCACGGCACAAAAAGAAAATTTACCTTTCGAGCCGCATTTATTGCAGCCAGAAGTGTCTCTTACTTATTGGGTTGGTTTAATTGGCAAAGGTTATCCGGCTCCTCGTGTGAAATTTAGATGGTGTACTGGACGATTAAAAATTGATCCATCTAATCGATTTGTTCGTAACATTGTTAGAGATAATGGAGAGGTGATTCTAGTTTTAGGAACTCGTAAAGCTGAAAGTTCAGCACGAGCTAAAAGAATGATAAAACTTGAAGAAAAGCGAGTGCGCGATCGCCTGAGTCCTAATGCAAATCTTCTGAATTCTTTAGTTTATAGCCCAATTGAAGATTGGCGGACTGATGAAGTTTGGCTATATCTAATGCAATGGGAAAATCCCTGGGGACATAGCAATAAAGATTTATTCGCCATGTATCGAGGAGCCACTGCGGATAATGAATGTCCGTTAGTAGTAGATACTTCAACCCCTAGTTGTGGTAGTTCACGGTTTGGTTGCTGGGTTTGCACCCTGGTAGATAGCGATAAATCTTTAAACGCTATGATCCAAAATGACGAAGAAAAAGAATGGCTACAGCCTCTCGTTGATTTTCGTCTCGAATTAGATGTTATGAAGGATTACGATAAAAGAGACTTTCGCCGAATTTGGGGTACGGTTCAACTCTTTGAACGGAATATTGATGGCAAAATTTCTGTAGAACCTATTCCAGGGCCATATACTAAAGAATATCGAGAATATTTGCTCAGGAAACTGCTGGAAGCGCAAACAGAAATTCGGCGAACTGCCCCGGAGGAAATGAGGGATATTACCCTGATTTCTGATGACGAACTCAGCGAAATTCGCCGGATTTGGCTGGAAGAAAAGCACGAGTTAGATGACAGTTTGCCGAAAATCTATGAAGAAGTCACCGGGCAACCTTTTAATGACCCGCGAGTAGGAGTTGCCAAAAAACTATTAGGCAGCGATGAATGGGAAATTCTTCAGGAAATTTGTGCTGAAGATTCGATGTATTTAGAACTGATGTCAAAACTGATTGGCACCGAATCCCACTATTACGTTAAACGACGCGGCATTTTTGAAGCGTTGGATGGTTGCTTTGAAAGTAGTTCCCGTGATGAAAAAGACGCGGTAGGAACTGCTTATTATCAGCGGGATTTAAAGGTTGCCGCTGGGGGTGGGGGTATTGATGAGGTGAAACAGCTTGAGTTAAACCCTTGGTCGGACGTTAAATATGGGCAGCAAGGAGTGGATGCGGTGGATGGTGATGATTGATTTGAACAACAGATAGATAACGGATTCGCAACCCATAACCACATATATAATCAACCATGATTCTCACTGAACTTGTCTTAGAAAATTTTGGCCCTTATGTGGGCAAACAAATCATTAACTTTCACCCGGAAGCCGAAGCTGGAGAAACCCGCCCGATTATCCTATTTGGCGGCATGAATGGGGGCGGAAAAACTACCCTGATGGATGCAATTCGCCTCGCTTTATATGGGTCACGGGCGCAATGTTCCACGCGGGGAAATTTGAGTTATGGTGATTTTCTCTCTCAATGTGTGAATCGCCAATCTCCGTTTACGGATAAAAGCCGTTTGGAGTTGGCTTTTAAACATATCGATCGCAATCGCTGGGTGGAATTAAGAATTGTCCGCTATTGGACAAAAAACCCCAAAGACGGCAAAGATACGTTAGGGATTTTAGAGTGGAATGAAAGTCAGCAAGATTACTGGAAAGACGATTATCTAACGGAAACTTGGGACGAGTATATTGAAAATCTGCTGCCCCTGGGAATTTCTAACCTATTCTTATTTGATGGGGAACAGGTGAAAGAGTTAGCAGAACAAGAGGTTCCCCCCTCGACGGTGGTCAAAGCGATCGAGTCCCTGCTGGGCTTGGAATTAATCGAAAGGCTATCTATTGATATTGATATTCTCGTCAAGCGGAAACAAAAGAAGCTGGCGAATTTCCAACAAAAAATTAGTTTAGATGAAATTGACATCAAGCTGAAAAAATATCAGGCTGAGTTAGCGGAGGCACAAGCGGAGGAAGCTACCCTAAAAACTCAGTTGGAAAAAGCCGAAAAAAAAGCCAAAGAAGCCAGCGATCGCTTTCTCTCGGAAGGGGGTAAAATTGCCTCAAGAGAAGCAGACCTGGAAAGACAAAAAGCCGATTTAGAGGGGCAAATTGAGCGATCGCGCCAATATTTACGAGAATTAGCCGCCGAAAAATTACCCTTAGCATTAATTCAACCATTGCTAATAGCGGCCCGTACCCAAGGGGAAAGAGAAACCAAGCGACAACAGGCAAAAAATGCTCAAGCTTTAGTCCAAGCAACGGGCGATCGCCTCTTAGAGTATATCAAAAACTTAAAATTAAAAGCCGACCAAATCAAAAAAATTGACCAATTTTTAGCGGACGAAAACCAACAACTATTAGATCAAATTGGTGCCGAAAAAGATGCCTGGTTAGCAGCGGACGAAAAAGCCTTAGAAACTCTGGGCATTGTGGTGCAATCTGACTTAGGCGATCGCATCAAATCCGCCCAACAAACTCGCGCCGAAATTGACCAGCTAGAACTGCAACTCAACGCCATAGAAAAACAACTGGCAGTTGCCCCACCGCCGGAAATCTATGAACAGTTAAAAAACGCGGTACAAAAGACCCAAACCGCCTTAATCAAAGCCAGAATTAACTATGAAAACGCCCAGCATCTCGTTGTCCAACTAGAACGAGAAATTAACAAAGCCAAAAAAGAATTAATCAATTATGTAGACAACACCATTGAACGCCAACAAGATGAACATACAATTAAAACAGCGGCCAGAGTCCAAGACACCCTAAAACTATTTCGGGAAAAATTAACCATCAAAAAACTCAGTAAACTCGAAAAAGAAGTCACCGACTGTTTCCGCTATTTACTCCATAAATTAGATTTAGTTCACCGGGTAGCCATTGACACCAAAGACTTTAGCCTTTCTCTCTACGATCTCCAGGGAGAACCCGTGCCCAAACATCGAATTTCTGCCGGGGAAAAACAACTATTAGCGATCGCCTTTCTCTGGGGACTTGCCCGGGTTTCGGGACGGGAACTTCCGGTAGCCATTGACACCCCATTAGGTCGTCTCGACTCCGAACACCGGCAAAACTTAATTGAACGTTATTTTCCCGCCGCTTCTCATCAAGTAATTCTCCTATCTACCGATACAGAATTAGGCAAAGAGGAAGTGAAAAAACTCCGCAAACAAAAGGCGATCGCCCGGGAATATCTCCTAAAATATAATGGAGAAACCCGCCAAACCAACATTGAACCCGGTTATTTTTGGTAAACAAAGGTAAGCTAAAAATAGCTGGGCAATGCACATATAGCGATCGATATTTTTGCCGGTGATTTACCATAGAAAAAACTAAAAAAATGTCTATATTTTTTCACGAACAAATCTATAGAACATCAGAAGTCATGGCAAAACTAAAAACATTGCCCGTGACAGTGTGCGGCGCCGGGGCACTAGGGGCTAATCTTACGGAAAGTTTAGCCCGCAGTGGCTTTAGTCAACTCAAAACCATCGATCGCGATCGCATAGAAGAACGCAACCTATCCACCCAACCCTATTATCGCTCAGATATTGGCGCATTCAAAGCCAAAATCTTAGCCAATAGTCTTTATCGGGCTTTAGGGGTAAAACTGGAAATTGAAGCCAAAGAATTAACCCCCCAAAATGCCAAGCAACTTATTAGTAAACCGGGATTAGTCATTGATACCTTTGACAATAGCATTAGCCGCCAAGCGGTCAAAGATTACTGCACCACCAACAACATTCCTTGTTTGCATCTGGGAATGGCCAGTGACTATGCCGAAATCATCTGGAACCAAGATTATCGCGTCCCCTCACCCACCAACGATGACATTTGTGAATATCCCTTAGCCAGAAATTTAGTCACCCTAACAGTGGCCGTTGCTTGTGAAGTCATCATCAACTTTACCGCCACCGAAAAACAGCAGAGTTTTACTGTCACATTAGGAGATTTTGCCATTAAACCGTTTCTCGCGGCTCAGTCCTGACCAATTATGTGCCACTTAAGCAAGTGGCTAGTTTTACCAGCGCAACCGCTAAATTTCTCCATAAACTAGAGTGGTTAAATAAATTAATCAATTGGAGATCGACTGCAATATGCAACCGGAAGAACTGCTAAAACGATATCAATCTGGAGAGAGAAATTTTAGTTCTATTTCTCTCCATCAAGGACAACTGAGCGATGCTAATTTAGCCAAAATTATTCTCGAAAAAGTAGATTTAGCCGATGCAGATTTAGAAAATGCCAACCTAAGTGGCGCCAACCTCCGGGATGCCAATTTAAGCGGGGCTTGGTTATTTGCTGCTAACCTTAAAGGAGCGATACTAAAAGGAGCCAATTTAAGCGGCGCTTTTCTGGGTTTAGCAGACCTGAGAGGGGCTGATTTAAGTCAAGCCAATTTAGAAGGAGCTTATTTAAAAACTGCCAACCTTGAAGGAGCAATTTTAAAAGAGCAATCTTAGCCGATAGTTATATCTAGTAAATTGATAAATTGTTATACTTTCAATGTTTTTAAAATTTTGATAATTTTTGATAATTTTAATTGCTCATGTAGTAAAAAATGTGATGAATTCTAAATTATATCTCTTGCCAAATAACCGATAGATCCCCCAAACCCCCTTTTGAAGGGGGGCTAGGGGGGTGGGGGCTTTGTACGAATTTTGCATTCTTGTCTATTGGATATGCTGTTTTTTTTGTAAACAGTAACTACGAGCAAACATATAATAATTAACATAGTTCTCTTATAATCCGGGGCTAATTTTTAGCTAATTTTTCACCGGATCTAAACTTATCTTTATTCAGAGTAACAGCCCGCAAAAAATTGAATATTTACCGGGGACACGGCATTGCCGTGTCCCATATTTTTCGCTGTCTTGTAGGATATCTTGTGGGGAATATCGACGGCCTAATTTTGCCCTGGTTTAAATTTGGCCAAAGCTTCGGGATTGGCTGAAGCTTTGGCCGTATGTTCTGTTATGCCAAAAATCATCGGTATGGTTCTGAGTAAAATCTCTTCAAGTCCAAAGCAATCACCCAAACATTGCCAAATATGAGGCTTGGAACCGAAGCCGAAGCACTTAAGTCAACTGGGACACCCCTCAGTCCGGGCTGATTTCAGGTGAAAAAAACTCAACCGATCCCCAAATTTGGGTAAACTTAACCAAATGTTACACTTTAAAACTGCCAGAGGGAATTACTACTTGATGAATTGGATAAGCCAAATGTTCAGAAGAATGCCTAAAATTAAACCCTTGTCATCCTTGATCCGTCTTGTGATTGGGATTTTCCAAGACCTTTGGATATTGCAACAACGGGTTTTTCATCGCGGGAAAAAGTCCCCATTCACGTTCCCATTGGCGATCGCCGGTTGTTTGGTCCTGGTTGCCATGACCGTGACTCAAGTCTATGCCTATCCAATTCGGATCGATCTGCCAGAAAATTCTGGACCCCCATCTCCTTCTTATTCTGATTGGCAGTTTCAACCGCAAAATCAACCACCCTTGCCAACAGAGAATAATCCGCAAAATCAGCCACAAAATCAACCACAAAATCAACCACAAAATCAGCCACCGTTCCCCACTCAGAATAATGATATGTTTACGCGAGTGAGCGTGGAACATCAGCGGGAGTTTCGCGGCACTTGGGTAGCATCAGTCGCCAACATTGACTGGCCGTCCAGTCCCGACCTAACCGTAGACCAGCAAAAAGCCGAACTGGTGCAAATTCTTGACCGGATTCAAGCTTTAAATATGAATGCGTTGGTCTTACAAGTTAGACCCGCAGGAGATGCTTTTTATGCCTCGGAACTCGAACCTTGGAGTTATTGGTTAACCGGACAACAAGGCAAAGCCCCCGTCCCCTTTTATGACCCCTTAGAATTTGCGATCGCCGAAAGTCATAAACGGAATATAGAACTCCATGCTTGGTTCAATCCTTACCGGGCAAGAAACGCCACCAGCTATACCTTAGCGCCCAATAATATGGCCAAACTTTATCCAGAATATGCCTATTCTTATGGCCAATTAATTTGGATGGATCCGGGGGCGAAAGAAGTCCAAGACCAAACCTACAATGTGATTATGGACGTAGTGCGTCGCTATGATGTCGATGCCATTCATATTGATGACTATTTCTATCCCTATCCTGAAGCAGGAGTTCCCTTTCCTGACAACAAAACTTATAACGCTTATCGGAATTCTGGGGGGACTCTTTCTCTGGCAGACTGGCGACGCCAAAATGTCAATCTGATGATTGAAAGAATCTGGCGAGGAATTAAAGCGGAAAAACCTCATGTCAAATTTGGCATTAGTCCTTTTGGCATTTACCGCCCTGGAAAAGCACCGGGAATCGTCGGTTTAGATCAATACGAAAGCCTCTATGCCGATGTGAAATTATGGTTAGAAAAAGGTTGGTTAGACTACCTAGCCCCGCAACTCTACTGGCGCATCGATCCGCCGCAACAAAGTTATCCTGTATTGCTCAAATGGTGGGTTGAAAATAATCCTCTGCGTCGGCATATTTATGCCGGTAATTTTCTCAGTAAACTCGATGGAAATTCTTGGCCAATTTCTGAATTTGAAAGACAAGTGCAAATTTCCCGTCAAGAAGCTGACAAACTTTCCCTGGGTAATATTTTATACAGTGCCAAAGTGCTCAACCAAAATTGGCTAGGAGTGAATGAAAGATTCAAAACAAATCTTTATGCTCAACCGGCATTACCACCAACAATGCCCTGGTTAGATGCGATTCCCCCCGAACCTCCCACGGGAATTCAGGTCAGTTTTGGGCAAATTAGTTGGAATCCAGCTACCTCTAATGACATTCGTTCTTGGACTTTGTATCAGCAGCAAGGAAATAGTTGGAAATTAGCCATAATTCTGCCAGCAAATATCAACAATGTGAGCGTTTCCCCCGGAAATTATGCCTTATGTGCGGTGGATAATATGGCCAATGAAAGTGTCGGTCTAGTCATTGAAGCCCGTTAAAATTAGGCGATGATGATTGACGCCGATTGACGCCGATTGTCTAATTGATTTGCTTTAATTAGTTTAATTGGTTTAAACAGGGGCAATCTGAAAATTGCCCTTGTTTTTATCTGCATCCGCTAAGGCGTAATCAAACAGAGAAATATGGAGATTTTTAAAAAAAATTGTCTTAAACTTTCTGAAAATATACACCGACGGAGTAAATTTCGTTTATCATCTAAATCAATTTACTATTTAAGCCAGCAATTAGCGGTCAGAGATTAGCCGTCAGCTATTCGCTGCCCGTTGAGTGAGTCAGAATTCATATTGCTTCTGGATGCCTGGGGTACTCAAGTGAAATTCTGTGCTATCACCGATCTGGATGATTTAGCGGCAAGCTGACGGCTTACAGCAGAAAGCTGACAACCTTTTGACAACCTATTCCATCAACAAGTAATGATTTCAACGATGATAGCTTCTATTGATGATATTGCTAAACAAGCTCGCCAAGGCAGTGTGGCAGCGATTATACAAGTGCTTAATGAAAAGTTAGCGGCTTCTGGGGTGAGAACCCGTGCAGTGTTGGCCGAAGGGGTGTTACAAATTCTTTGTGAGGCTCGCACCGAGGCAGCTTTAGAGCAATCGACGGTAGTCAACGAAATTCGTGAGATTCTGGAGTCTCTGTCACCTAGGAATATTCACCACGTCAATATTAATAGTCGATTGGTGCGCGAGCAACAGCTTCTTTGGTTGGAAGAAATTATGCGAGATCCCCAGAATCAATTATTGTGGTCAGAAAAAATTATTTTACGCAAGCCCAATGTTTTTAAGCGTTTACTGGAAGATATCCGCACTGAGCAAACAGACCCTCGTCAATTGCTTTTGAGTTTGACCACTTCTTCGGCAGTGGCAGAGCAAAAACGCCAACAACGTCAATTTTTGAATTCTCTAATGATGGGGGCTGGTTTGGCTTTTTTGGTTAGTGTCGGGATTGGCTGGTATTTGTATCAAGGTCAAAATCGCCAACCAGTCGCAACTCCGCCCCAGGAAACTCAACCGCCGACCAGTTCTGAAGCGACGGTTTCGCCTACTGCCGCCGAGCCAACGGCCAATTATACAGAGAATTTTGCTCAAGCGGTGCGGTTGGCAGAACAAGCTTCTAGCCAAGGAAAGAATGCCCAAACTGCTGAGGATTGGTTGGCGATCGCGGCTTTGTGGGATCAAGCCTCTAAACTTATGGCATCCGTTCCCCCGGATCATAGTCGATATGAGACAGCGAAAAATCGCGCCGCCCTTTATCGTCAATATAGCCAGTCTACCCAGGAAAAAGCCGAGGCTTTAAACCGGGAATGGGGAACGGGGAATGGGGAATAGGCTTTTGGGGCCGCCATCGGTGTGGGGTGTGGGGTGTGGGGTGTGGGGTGTGGGGGAGCAGGGCAGATGAGGAGCAGGGGAGCCGCCAATCGAGCAGGGGAGCATAAGGGCGCAAGCATTGCGCCCCTACTCATCTCCTCTGCCCCTCATCTGCCCTGCCCCTCATCTGCCCTGCCCCTCATCTGCCCTGCTCCTCATCTCCTCTGCTCCGGAAGCCCCGGAAGGTCGTTAACCAATGAGATTAAATCGCCGTCAGTTTTTAGTTTTGGCGGGAATGATCGGTGGTTGCACCGTTGCCAAGATAGGCGATCGCACCTCTGACTCTTCTGATGCCTCCATCCCTTCCCCTGGCGAAAAGCCGCTGAACCCGGCGCCCCCTGGTGTATTTGCACCTCCGCGCGGGGATTTGCGGCTAGTTGTGATTAGCGATTTCAACAGTGCTTATGGGTCTACTACTTATGAACCGGAAGTGGAGCGGGCGATCGCGCTGATTCCCGACTGGCAACCGGACTTAGTCATTGCCGGTGGGGACATGGTAGCCGGACAAAAGTTATCTTTAACCAGAGAAAATCTTCAGGCTCTATGGCAAGCTTTCGATCGGCACATTGCCGCCAAACTCCGTCAAGCCAATCTTCCTTTTGGCTTCACCATTGGCAACCACGATGGTTCCGGCGCCCTTGATGCCAACGGTCAACTCAAATTTCACCTAGACCGAGAAATTGCGGCAGCCTACTGGCAAGATCCCGAACATGACCCAGGCTTAAACTGGATCGATCGCACTCATTTTCCTTTTTACTATAGTTTTCGGCTAACTCCTGCCGCTGCCAACGACGAGGAAGTATTCTGTTTAGTCTGGGATGCTTCTACCGCCAAAATTCCTCCAGCCCAATTAACTTGGGTCGAGGAAAGTTTAGCCAGTCCTGTGGCCCAGAACGCCAAACTGAGAATCGCGATCGGCCATTTGCCCCTTTATGCGGTGGCGGTCGGTCGGAACAAAACCGGGGAAATCTTGGACAATGGGGAACAATTGCGTCGTCTTTTAGAACGGTATCGCGTCCATACTTATATTAGTGGCCATCACCACGCTTATTTTCCCGGTCATCGGGGGCAGTTGCAAATGCTTCATGCAGGGGCGATCGGTAGCGGGCCGAGGCAACTCCTGGAAAGCGATCGCCCAGGGGAAAAAACCCTCACCGTGGTTGATATAGAATTGCGATCGGCCACCACCAGCTACACCACCTATAACCTCAACACCTTAAAAGTCCTAGATATTCAGGAATTACCCCGAATCATCATTGGCATCAACGGCATAGAACTCAGACAAGACATCTCATGGGATCGTCTTACTCCCCAGGAAATCTCTCGCTGTCAGCAAACCTTGTCCCCGTCCCTCTGTGAGATCAACTGACCCTGCCTTACCTGCCGGAATTTAGTCCTAACTCAGATCGGCGCTAAGGGCAAGTATTATCAGCAAAATATTACATATTACCTACTTTCCTAAAGCTATGTAAAAAATTAGTAACCACTAATCTGATATTGTAAAAGAACGTATTATTATTTCGATCTGTAATATCGGATCTGATCATTTTGTGTCCATGTCTCAAAAACCCTTGAAAAAGAACCGTAGATTGACTCAAGTGGGTCTAATCCACTTGGGGCGATATCTGCGTTGGCTGAGATATTTTCGCGGGTGGACTTCCGTCCACGATCTAGGCCAACACATTGCCAATGAGGAATCTGTATTGCTCAAAGACCGGGGCAAAGAACTCTATATTGACCCGGAACTGGTGCCAGGAATCTCAGGCCCACAAATTAACCGCATTGAAGGCGGGAAAATTACCCGCCTCGCGATCGATCAACTCCTGTTACTGATGGATGTCCTCGAACCCATCAACCCTCAAACCCAGGAACCGTTAACCCTAGAAAACTTATTAGATATTGCCACTGGGGAACGAACCATCGAGGTGCCACCCATCAGCAATGACTGATGTTGAAGCGAAAGCCCCTCTGTGTTTAAGCGTTTAAACATAGAGGGGCTTTTCTGTTAAAAAAAATCTCTGTAAAAAATCTCTGTTTAGAATAAATCTCTGTTTAGAATAAATCTCTGTTGAGAATATCGATCAATTTTCTCTAATTTCTCCTAAAGAAAGCTATCCGCTCTCACCCCGGACAAATAGCCATAAGCTAATTGCAATGGATGAGAGCGGTGTAGCGGGTCTTCAGTTTTGGAAACCTGACTGCCGGGAGAACCGAACAGTCAGCCTTGATAAAAATCAGAAAAATTCTGATTTTCCAGAGACTAGCTGTTAGAGAACAGTCCCGGCACACAGCCGGCCTAATCCAAACTGATGACCCATGCATTTACTACTATCTGGCATAGGCATCACCTCCTGTTTCCCTGAACGGTTTATTTTTCAAATCGTTCTTGATTTGTAAGATAACACATAAATTTTTAATGTCAAGCCCATTTTTAAGAAATTTTTTGAACTGCTTTATTTTTTAGAAAAAGTGTAACTTAAGTTACATTATTTCTTGATTAAATGTAATTCTAATTACATTATTTTCTTTTGAGATTATTTTCCTTGGCAAAGATAAATAACTCAGCCGAAAATATTCTCGCGATCGCGATCGCCATCGTCCAAATTAATCCCGTTTTATTTCACCATCCCGTTTGATTCAACAAAAAAACCTGCCATCAGGCAGGTTTTTTTGTGGTGAATCACCGTAAGAGAGTATCAAATTCAGAGAAACTGACTAATTGATATCAAACCCAATATTGATTACAGAGCGTTACCGCGAGGCAGAACTTCTTCGGGGAACACAAAGCTTTCATGGGGTTGGTCAGCCGGAGCCATCCAAGCCCGCAGACCTTCGTTCAAAAGTTGGTTTTTGGTGTAGAAGGTTTCAAATTCCGGGTCTTCAGCCGCCCGCAATTCTTGGGACACGAAGTCATAAGCCCGCAGGTTCAGACCTAAGCCCACCACACCGATGGAGCACATCCACAGCCCGGTGACGGGAACAAACAACATGAAGAAGTGCAACCAGCGTTTGTTGGAGAAGGCAATCCCGAAGATTTGAGACCAGTAACGGTTGGCAGTCACCATTGAGTAGGTTTCTTCCGACTGGGTGGGTTCAAATGCCCGGAAGGTGTTGGCTCCTTCGCCATCTTCAAACAAGGTGTTTTCCACCGTGGCACCGTGAATGGCGCAAAGCAGAGCGCCACCGAGGATACCCGCCACTCCCATCATGTGGAAGGGGTTGAGAGTCCAGTTGTGGAAACCTTGGAAGAAGAGGATGAAACGGAAGATACCAGCGACACCGAAGCTAGGGGCAAAGAACCAGCCAGACTGACCCAAGGGGTACATCAGGAAGACGCTGACGAATACGGCAATTGGGCCGGTGAAGGCGATCGCAT
>NZ_LIUQ01000145.1 GCF_001276715.1 Planktothricoides sp. SR001
CCGCAGTTTTCCTGATCTACCCAATTGGTCAAGGTTCTTTCTCCGATGGTATGCCTCTGGGTATCTCTGGAACCTTCAACTTTATGTTGGTATTCCAAGCTGAGCACAACATCCTGATGCACCCCTTCCATATGTTAGGTGTGGCCGGTGTGTTCGGTGGCGCTCTGTTCTCCGCTATGCACGGTTCTTTGGTGACTTCTTCTTTGGTTCGTGAAACCACCGAAGTTGAATCTCAAAACTATGGTTACAAGTTCGGTCAAGAAGAAGAAACCTACAACATCGTTGCCGCTCACGGTTACTTTGGTCGTTTAATCTTCCAATATGCTTCCTTCAACAACAGCCGCTCTCTGCACTTCTTCTTGGGTGCATGGCCTGTTATCGGTATCTGGTTCACCGCTCTGGGTGTGTCCACGATGGCCTTCAACCTGAACGGTTTCAACTTCAACCAATCTATCGTTGACTCTCAAGGTCGCGTAATCAATACCTGGGCTGACGTGATCAACCGCGCTAACTTGGGTATGGAAGTGATGCACGAGCGCAACGCTCACAACTTCCCCTTAGATTTGGCTGCTGGTGAAGCTGCTCCTGTGGCTTTGAGTGCTCCTCAAATCAATGGCTAATTCTTAGCTAACTAAATAAATAAAAAACGCTCTCCTGAAAAGGGGGGCGTTTTTTTGCGTTTCTTGTTATGCTGCGGTAAACTAGCTGATAAAAGTTCCAAAAGCCTTGCCGAATATTTCCGGCTAGAGCAACATCTTTGATCGAATTAAAACATCGCCGAGAGGAAGCCTAAAAAGTGGTCGCGAAAAAGCGGAAAATTCTGGATAAGGTTCTGGCCGGTTCAAAAAATATCAAGTTTAGTGAAATGGTGACGCTGATTGAAGCTTTCGGGTTTAGCTTGGAAAGAATCAGTGGTAGTCATCACATTTTTACTCATCCCCAAGTTACGGAAATTGTTAACATTCAAAATAACAAAGGCGAGGTGACACCTTATCAAGTACGTCAATTTTTATCGATAATTGAAGAGTATAATCTAAGCATGGAGCAGGATGAACTATGAAAGACTATCACATCAATATTTTCTACAGTGAAGAAGATGAAGGTTATATTGCTGATATTCCTGACTTAAAATACTGCTCTGCATTTGGTGAAACCCCCGAAACAGCTTTGCGCGAGGTACAAATTGCTAAAGAAGCATGGTTGTCAGCGGCTTCGGCTGCGGGTAAAGCAATTCCTCAACCTAAATATCGACCGATTATTTATCAGCTACAACAAAGGTAGCGAAGACCGCGCAACTACGAGATGTGTTACGGTTTTCATTTTCTGGAGTTGGACTGGGACTAAATGTATTGTTTAAAGAGCGAATTTAGCAGGAAGTGCGATCGCCCTCCTGTGGTCACTTTTTCGACTAAGCCCCGTCTGCCTAAAGATTGCATGGCTTCGGTTAATTCTGATTTGGCAAATTCCCGTAATCCAGATGCTGGAGAAATATCTACCGCTTCATATTCTGAAAACCTGGATATGACTTTTTTTTCTAACTCCGATAAACGGTCTAAGTGATATTCGATAATGGGGGATAAGTCGCCGATAAATATATCTTCTTGGTCGGATAAAAATAAGGAAACGCTACCATCAAATAATTCTAATATCGTTGAGGCGATG
>NZ_LIUQ01000059.1:0-29195 GCF_001276715.1 Planktothricoides sp. SR001
CGCCATATCGCCATTCCGCCATATCGCCATTCCGCCCGATCGCCACACCCGCCATATCGCCATTCCGCCATTCCGCCATTCCGCCATATCGCCACACCTGCCATATCGCCACACCCGCCAGGGGTTAAAACGATGGCGGGCTAATAGCTCAAGTCGGTTAAAACCGACTGAAATCCTGACCCGGTAAATTCGTTACCAGCCACCGCCCCACCACCAGGCACAATATAAAAAAAGACTAACGTTTAAGAGTTTTTATCTAAACCAAGACTCTAATAAAATTAGAGATATTTTAAATAATCGGAGGCTTCACCGATGCGCCTCGCTCAAAAAGTTTTTAGCCTGATTTGCAGCACAATTCTGTTGTCCATAACTTGTCCTGGGTCGGTTAAATTGGGTCAAGAATCAATTATTAGGGGATTTTTCCCGCCCCAAGCAGTCGCGCAAACGGAAACGGAAATCAAAGCAGCCCATAAATTATTGCTGCAAGGAATTCAGCAATATGAAACCAGTCAGTTTCGCGAAGCTTTACAATCTTGGGAAGCAGCTTTGGCACTTTATCAGCAAATTACTTACCGCCAAGGTATTGCCAACTCTCTGAATAATTTAGGCACGGCTTACTATTCATTAGGAGACTATGCAAGAGCGATTGAACACTTACAGCAATCTTGGGAAATATTCCGTGAAATTGGCGATCGCGATCGCATTGCCATTTTTCTGAATAATTTGGGCGAAGTTTACTCCTCATTAATTGAAATCGCTTTAACCGTAGCGGAACGGGGAAGGGCAAGAGCATTTGTGGAGTTATTTAATCAACGACTTTCTCAAAATTCAGAATTTAATATTGAACCGCCCAATATCGAGAGCGAGCAAATTCAAAAAATTGCGGCTGCCCATCATGCCACGATTGTTATTTATTCAAATATGTGAGATTTTACATCAATCATAAATAATTAAATAAGAATAAATGTATTGTATATTTGTTAAAGTGTTAAAAAACAGTATTTAACTTACTTTAAATCGCGATGATTTAAATTTTTTGCGACAATAAAATACATTTTTAGAGTAATTTATTGCCAATAATCGTTGTTTTGCTAACCTCTCTTGTCGCAACGATTTACAGATAGTTTTTAGCCGTATTAGTTTACCAGAAATGCGCGGCGGATCAGGCTTTAATTTACAACAGCAATCCGCCGATCAAGCGAATACCCCCAAACCGAATAATTCTTTCGATACTCGCTTATTGAAACAACTGCATGAATTACCGATCAAACCCGATCGCGGATTTACTTCCCTCAGACCCGAATGCTCATGTGATTTTTATTCCTCAAGATGAGTTATTTCTGGTTCTTTTTCCCGCTTTAGTGGATGAAAATGACACTTATTTAATCGAAAAACACACGATTCTTACTGATCCTTCGATTCATTCAATCTCTGGGTTTAACCGCTGAACATCGGCAACAGTTACCTCGTGAAAATATTAGCAGCAATGATGTGTTAATTGTCGGCAATCCGAGGATGCCATTAGTCACTATAATTCCAGGGAAAAAGCCGCAAAAATTATTTTCTCTAAAAGCAGCGGAAACCGAAGCCCAAAATATTGCCAGGAGTTTTAATAATACGGCTTTAATCTGCCACGAAGCTACAAAATTTATGGTGGTTTAACGGATGAAAAAATCGCGCATCATTCATTTAGCCACTCACGGCAATTTTGATGCTAATAAAGGGAATAAAAGCTGGGTAGCTTTGTCGCCGGATAGCCTGAATACGGCAGATAATGGGCTTTTAACCGCTCAAGAAATTGTGAATTTAAACCTGAAATCTTAGTTAGTAGTTTTGTCCGCTTGTGGCACTGGGCGAGGCAAAATTGGTGGCGATGGGGTGATTAGTTTATCTCGTGCTTTTATTTCGGCAGGTTCGGCTTCAGTGTTGGTTTTTCTTTGGTCTGTTGATGATAATATTACCGCCTTTATTATGGAGCAATTTTATCAAAATTGGCACAATGGTGATGATAAAGCTAAGGCTTTGCGCGATGCTATGTTAGCGGGGTCGTTCCCGGTTGACGGTGAGGCGGCTCTCCAGGAACGCACCCTACTATTTACTCCCCAACGTCAGTGCGTAGCACGTCTTCCGAGACTTGGTTCACCAGATAACCGTAAGGCGGTTTCTGCTGTTCGAGAGCGCGGCAAGGCGGGGGAGAGGATGGACGCTCCCAGGATTCGTCGAATTCTTCCCAGAGGCGCTGCAATTGCGGATTGATGGCACTGTCGGCCAAAATCTCCATTGTGACAGCGTATATCCCCCGCAAGTCCTCTAAGTCGCCGCGAACATAGATATCTCCGGCTGTGACAGCAGCATCTACAGATAACCGGCCTGCGATCGCGTCTCTGAGCGTCTCGGCATCGCTGCGAAAGATGAGCGGTTCTGATTCTGCTAGCGGTTCAACCGTCAAAAGCAGCTCGTTGCCCCCTGATGCTCGCAGTCGCAATCCAATCCCGTCGAGGGCGATCGCCGCCGTCTTCCCAGAGACTGTTTCCACTAACAATCTCCAAGTCCTGCCTCCCTTGGCTCGCAGTATTTCCACTAGGTCGAGTATCCAGTTCGCCAACTGTTCCTGGCGGTTGTCCGACGCATATACCATTGTTGACCTCTAGAAGTTAAACGCTAATTTAATCTCATATTCTCTGAACCTGTCATGTCAAGGATGAATTGACATGACAGGTTCAGCATAATATAATAATTAACTTAAGCAAATTCAACAGCAGATGAAACACCAAAAATAAGAAGACGAAAAACAAAAAAAAATTATAAAAAACATAAAATTTGCTGGTATAGCCAGTATCTACTGGCGCGGTTCCTGAAACCGAGGCACCTGGTTTTGACTGGATAGAGATGAGTTATGCTGGCTGAAAGTGGCGGCGGAAGTTCCGCTCAAGTTACTCAGGGTAAGTATGCTGATTTCAAAATATCTAGAAAAATCAGGATAGATCGGTGCCAACGCTAGGCTCACGAAAAAATTCAATTCCCACAAAATTGAGCTAATTTTTGTTAAACATAGACTCCATGCTGGAAATATTTTATTTTACTTTATTGTTCAGTTTTTCAAATTGGTTATTGTATGACCCCAAAGGAAAAACCACTAAACACCGGACGAACGGAGCTAATCTCAAACCGCTGCCTGACGAGACTGCATTGAGAGACAACCATCACCCAGACAACGGCACAGCTAATGGCGGATTCTCTAATGGTAATGGCAAACCACATGGCACGGCAGGCACAGACAACCATCACCCAGACAACGGCATAGCTAATGGGGAAGTAAATGGGGTAATAGCCAACCTAGTCGCGTCTCTTCAAGCGCCCGAAACAAAGAGGGGTAGGAGGAGGGATGAATATCAGGGGGGAACCTCTCTCCAGACAGAGACATCTGCTCTAAAATTGCCTGGGGGAGAAACGTTACAGGTACTCACTCCGCCAGCGGCAAAAAAAGCCGAGTTTGACAAGAAGATTATCAACGAAGCGCTGCACAGTGCGCGGGTGGCTGTGGGGGTGAAAATTCAGGAGTTTATCGACAAAAAACGCGGCGGAATCGGCTCCTACGAACCCCTGTATGAAATGCTGGCAGATTATCCCTTCCGCACCGGGAAAATGCTGCGTCCGACTATGTGCGTGAGTATGGCGCGAGCGGTAGGAGGGATGGGACAGTCGGCTTTGACCACAGCAGCGGCTCTAGAACTCTATCACAATGCGTTTCTAATTCACGATGACATTGAAGACGGTTCCGAGGCGCGGCGAGGCAAAGAAACTCTGCACCACATAATTGGCATTCCCCGCGCTATTAATGTGGGCGATGCCACGAATGTCCTTGCGGTGGGAATGTTGCTGGAAAACCTCTCTCTGATTGGGGCGAACAAAACCCTGGATGTGCTGCATGAGATTGAGTTGATGGCCCAGCAATCGGTGGAAGGGCAAGCGATGGAATTGGACTGGGTGGCAACAAATGCCTCGAACCTCACAGACCAAGATTATTTCAAGATGTGCGTCAAGAAAACCTGCTGGTATTCCTTTATGACGCCTTGCCGCATTGGTCTGATTGTGGGGCACCCGTCGGCACATACAAAAGATTTGGTAGAACCCTTGGCGCTCGTCACCCGATTTGGTATGGTTCTGGGAATCGCCTTTCAGATTCAAGACGACCTTTTGAATCTCCAGGGGGATGTGAAACTTTACGGTAAAGAAATTGGCGGCGATATCTATGAGGGCAAGCGCACTCTGATGCTGAATCACACGCTCGCCCACAGCTCCGCTGCCGACTCGCAAAAGATTCGGGAAATCCTGGCTCTGCCTCGGGAGCAAAAAACCCCAGCACAAGTGGAGTTTATTTACGACCGGATGCAGCGGTACGGCAGTATCGATCGCGGCTGGAATGTGGCGCGGACTTTGGCGAACCAAGCTGCTGAGATTTTTGAGCAGATGGACTTTCTCCAGCGGGAAACTCCTTTGCGCCCCAGCGAACAAGGGGTGTCCGCCGTCCACGATCGCCGCTTCCTCAAGGAACTGATCGACTACGTAATCTACCGGAATGTGTGAAGGTTCACAGTAGAGTCCCCTCGCCGACCCACCTGATTTTTGTCAAATCATTATGTTGAAGATTCCCTGAAGAATGAACCAAGCAATTGAACTCCCGCAACCCTTAACCGAAGCGAGCCTGAAAATCCCTCCCGGCGCGACGCTTTTGTTAAGGCTCTCACTCTCTAATAACATGAATGAAGTGGCACTCATCCGCCCGACGATAGATGACTGGGTGAGCGATGGCGGCCAGATTTTCTCGACAATTGAGCACTTAGTTCCCTCTTACATTTACTTGGAGCAGGGGCGTGAAGCGAGCCAGACGATCGCGGTGGAAATTCCCTCAGATTTGCAGCCCGGTCAATTTTTCAAAAGTTGGCTGCGATTTCCCGGTTGGCAAGAAACAGCAATTCCTGTTACAATAGAGATTGTGCCTGCTGCTAGTTTCCCCCACCAAACTGAGTCGGTAGATTTGCATCTGTCGGTGACGCTTCCTCTGCCAGGAGAACCGCATCAACTGTTTGGCTTAGATCCGGATCCGACCACAGCCGGAATTTTTGGCTTGATAGCAGGATTGATGGATTTGGATAAGATTCCCTCTCCCTGGCTGGCGGCTGAACTTCTGACAATTTTGGCTCAAAAAGGAGAGGAATACGCTCAAACAAAAACCGGCGGAGAGTTACAGGCTCGGCTGAAGGCCACACGCTTTTGCCAAAATGGGGCTCGGGCATTTGTCACCGCTCAACTGCCAGCCTGGATTTCTCAAAACTTGTTGGCGGCGAGTGCGGCGTTGGAAAGTCAATTCGGGCAAAGGCGTTTATTGGAGATTTGGGAGCGCTGGCTGTTAAATTTGGCGCACACGGATTTAGAAGCGGGGAGAAGCGGGAAGGAAATCGCGCTTCCGCCTCTGTTCGCCGCAGAATTTGCTGCCCAAATGGGCGGGGATGGGGCGCGCTGGTTTGGGGCGATCGCGCTGGGACTCGCCCGGTTGTCGCCGAGAATTGCCAGCATTCTGGAATCTTGCGCCACCGACAAGGCAAACCCTGCTGTTTCTACCGGCGCAGGAGAGCGAGCCGGTAACAGTTTAGCAATGGGATTGCCCGGTCTCGAAGGGCTGCCCGCTCGCTGGCTGGCGGCAGAACTGCTGCTCGTCCTGGCTGAAAAAGGAAAGGAACGCGCCCAAACTCAGGCGGGAAGTCAGTTGCTGGCTCAACTGGGGCGGACGCGGTTCTTTAAGAATGGGGTGTTGGCGCAGGCGGCGGCGCAAGTACCGCGCTGGCTGGCGGTGAGCCTGTCGGCGGCTTCTGCTTATCACGCTTCCATTGGGGGGCTGCCTGGACAGCAAGGGATGCTTTATGCCTGGGAGCAGTGGCTGTGGAGTTTGGTAGAAGCGGATTTATTTGCCGGTGAGTTGCCCTTAAAAATTCGGGTTCCCGATTTTGTCGGTGGCAGCACTGTCACCGCACTGGGGGGGAATGCTGACCTCTGGTTTGGGGCTTGGGTTCTGGCACTGGCGCAGGTGTCGCCTAGGTTCGCTGCTTTTCTGGAGGCGATCGCCCCCGCGTCCGCTGCACCGGCTGCCCCTGCTGCGTCGGAGCCGGTTTTTGACGATGTACTTGGCGAAGAGAAATCTATTCAGCGATGACAACTGACCCTCAATTGCTAGCCCGCATTGAAGCCCTGCGAATCCCCCTAGATGACCCCGCTTCCCCGATAGACTGGAAAGACTGGTATCACTTTGTGCTGCTCGATCGGCACAGCGGGGTGCGATCGCTGGTTAATGTCACTTTGGCGGGGCGGCCCGGGCAAGGGGAAATTCAAGTGACGTTTATTGTTAATATGAACTCCCAATCTATTGTGCCGGAATTGGATGCGCCTCTGGCAACTTTCGGCACCGCTTTCTCTCAGGAATGGAAGCCAGAATTAGTGCGCCGTTTCCCCCTGCACTTGCAAGGCAAAGGGATGTCCCTGGATATTGACGGCAACAATTTTGCTGTGGAAGTACGCGACGACAGGGCGCAGCTTTATGTCCGCTTTCAAGCACAAGCTGAGGCGACAGCTTTGTTGGTAACAGAGGATTCGCCTTTCGGCAGCGGTTTCATCGGCTGGGGTTTAGTGCCCGGTTTGCGAGTGGCGGGAGAACTGTCGGTTTGCGGCCAGAGTTTTAATCTCAATTCTGACTGGTTTTGCTATCACGATCGCAATTTCGGGCGCTTCCGCTGGGGCGAGGATATCGGTTGGGAATGGTTTGTGGCTTTTGCGAAATGCGAGGATGGCCGTGAATTAACCTTTGTTTTGGACAGGCGCACGAACAAAAATCACTCAGAGGGCGGGCTATCCTATATTTTTGTTTACTTGAATCAGGAGTTGCGCAAGATTTTTCTAAGTTCAAGTTTGCGGATTAATTGGGATTGGTCGCCCGATCCGGTTTTGCCAACGCGCCTGCCTGGAATTATGGCTTCGCTGTTTTCTCGTCGCTCCTTGAGGATGCCGCAAAGTTTGGTCGTGGATGCGGCGGATGAACAAGACCGGTTGTTAATGGAGGTGGAGTTTGACGGGAAGGCGGAGTTGGTGGTGCCTGACAATCAAGAGCGGCAGTATAGTTTTATTGAGGAAGTGACCGGAGCGATTAAAGTCAGTCTTTCTTTGAATGGGGAAATGCTGTCAGCCACTGGCTTGATTTATGCTGAGTACGTGCAGTAGCCGGTGTTTCTATTGAGAGGGCGTCAGGCATAACCTCCTCCAAGAAACCGGGTTTCTGACAGGGGGCTCGTTACGTTTATTTATGTTCGCGCTTCTTGCCCCCAGACAAAGATCCTCGCCCTTAGTGAACAGGCAAGGTGCTGTCTTCAACGAGGACAGCGCCAGTAAGAGTACCGGTGAAATTGCCGGTGAGGTCTGCAACTTTTAGCGCTGAACCTTCCACGCGGACCTCATTTAATGGCCAGCACCCGACCAAACCAGGCTCTTTGCCAGTGATCCGCTTGGACATATCCGCCTGGATTTCGGCTTGGGTGCGAACTCGGTTCCAAACCCGAACTTCTGCCATCTTGCCCTGGAAATCTTGGTCGGCAGTCCAGTTGCTTTTGCCGATGTAATTTTTGGTGCGATTGATGTTGTTTGGCACCAGTAGCTTGCCAGAAGCAACCGGCAGGCCGTTTTTGTAAAGGACGGCATTTCCTGCAGAATCTAGCGTCCCTGCCAAGTGCATCCACTTACCCAGTTCTAGAACTGCCGATGGGGAAGTAAAATCTTGTCCTGAACTACCCTTATAAACACTCAGGTCCAACTTGGCGGTTGTTCCCGCATTGGCCAAAACAATGTTATCTGACTGGGCACCGTTGCCTAAATCGATAACTCTCGACCAACACCGGAAGGCATCATACCACACCCACGCTTCTATAGTTAGACCACCCGCAAAGTTGACACTTATCGCTGGCAGTGTGACATAATCTTTATCGCCGTCAAACAGCATAACTTTCGGAACTAAAGTCATGCCTGACCAATCAACCTTGATACTGCCCTTGTTATTGCCATAGTCCCAAAATAAATCATTCATCAGGAACCGCAAGGTTTGCCCCGGTTTGAGAACGATCGTGGCTTTTTTGCCAATATCGGTAACTTCACCCGTTGTCAGGTTTTGGGCGACTAAGCCATAAACGACATTCTTGGGATACTTCGTGTAGTTTGCCATATCTGGCCACCCTTGTTTTAGCCCATCCTGAATCAGCGGGTGGAGACTGGCTATCCCCTCGGCGGTACATTCCAGGTGGGGATTATTTGCGTCCGACGTCCAAGTTCCTGACGACGTAAATGTATAAGCAACTGGGGAGCCTTGGCTATTGGTAAAGTCAATTCCAGTCTCGGCAGTCGCTAGCACTTCAAACTGGCCTGTTAAGGTCATAATTCTGTTTTCTGTTATTCAAACTTTTACGTTTTAGGGAGTTGAGGCAGTGTCCCGTCAACTCTTGTCTTATTCTACGCACCGAAGATTTTCCGGTGCTGTTTTCTTCAACTTTTCTTCAGAAAGTGGAGCCAATTTTTCATTACCGACTGCGGTGCCTCCTCATTTTTGCCAAGGCGACTTTCCCTATTCTGTACGCATTGACGATCCCCCCCATGCCCCCCCTTTTGTTTACGGTCAAACTCTAGTTTCAAAAAAAGAACGAATCCTCTGTTTAAGCTAACAAGTACCTTAAAAAATGATCCGTTTTTTCTCAGTATAGCAGGCTATGCCTTGGGATAAATCTCATCCATCAAAGCTTGCCACAGCATTTCAACGCATTTCGCCGCCACGCGAGAATTTATCAACCGCTGCCACTTTTTCTTGGCTTGATTGGAGGTAAGTTTTTCAACTTTTACCTCTTTTACTTTTCCTCGCACAATTTCCTCAATTTGAGCCATCTGCTCTTTTGATAGCTTTGCTCCCATTTGGTCTTTTATGTCCCGCATGAGCTTGTCTTTTTCTTCTTGGTCTTGCTTCGCTTTAATCGCCTCTGGGCTGCCACACCACTTTTTCACCGTAAAATTATAGTAGTCTAAAAGCCGGTCTTGATAGTGATTTTTCGGAACCCATTTTTTAGAATTACCGCAAGTTCGCGAGATTAAATGATTGACAAACTCGCGACCCAAGGCTGACCCTGAGACTTTCGTTTTTTTCTTATCCCCATATGACTCCTCTATCCGACCAAATCCCAAGCGTTGCTTAAATTTGGCACGGGCTGCGCGGAATCCCTTTGGGGTAAAAAATCGGTCTATGGGATAGCACAGGGCGATGACTAAGGCTTGAAGCTTTACATTAAACCCGAACGCCGTCATCACCTTTTGATAAGGCATAAATTCTGGCGATCGCATCCGTTTTTTTAGGTCTTTGAGGATTCGCTCTTCTTCTAATTTGAGGGTGCGAATCTGTTGAGCCAAAAACCGGGTGAAATCAGATATTTCCTGCCCATAAGCCTTGCCTACAGATTTTGCCCATTTGTTATCGTGAGTAGAGGACTTGATTTTCAACTTTCGCTCCGCGCCTGCTAACCATGCCCAAAGTGGAATTTCCCCGTCGGTCGCTTCCTTTGAATTTGAGAAGGCGACTTCTGGGAACTCCCGGCAAAGTTGCAGGCGGGCGCGGTTGATTAGTCGTGTACACGCTGCCTCGATGCACTCCAGTTGCAGCACCGCATCCCGAAAGAAACTTAGGTCGTCGTTGTGGCAATACTTGAGAAAATAGTCGTCATCCTCACCGAACTCCCAACCGATCGCAGCCAGCGCTAAGGCATCAGCTTTATCGTTTTTGTCTGGGAGCTTGTGCGATTCGCGATAGTGACGAGTGCTTTTGTGGTCTGCCCATCGGACGCGAATTCCATTTTGAGTAGCAATTTCAGCCCATAGCCAAGAATAATTTATTCCCGTTGGCTCAAGGACTAACTCTGAAAACCCTTGAGCTAACCATTGAGTAACGTTTTTTTGGTCTAGCTCAAATTCGTAGGCTTGAAACTTTTCCGTGTCAGAGAAAAACGCTTTCAAGTTTTCCGGCTTTTCGTCCAAGAAGACAGCCACAATTTTGGCTTTGCAGACATCAGCGCCACAGATTTTTTTATTCATTTTTCCAGGTTCCAAATTATGCAGATTCGACCATATAATCCCTCTTTACCCATCCCACAAATTGCAAAAGGTTTACCAATTTGTTTATTGGAATCTCAATGCGGGGGCAATTGCCCTAGAATATAAAACGCCACTGTTGTTTCAAGTGGCGTTTTATGTATTAACCTAATCAGACAATTCCTTCAGCAACTCCGAGTAAATCATCGCAGCCACCTTTCGCATAGTTGCACCACGGGCGGCATAAAGTGCTTTTCCGCTAAGTTTTTTCAAGGAACCATAAGGCAGTAATTGATAAGCACGGTTCAGCCAATATTAGAGAATTCGGCGAATGGTGTTTCAACAAACTTTTTGTTGAATTTGCCGTTCTCTGTAAGAGCCATTTCAAAATTGTTATTGACGTACAGCCACATTATCTATCGCGCCATTCCTGACCCTTTTGCCTTGGACTTTGAGTTGACTTTTTTATTAACTCATCAGCGTTAGGGCAGCGTTCACAAATAGCGATAATTGCAAATTTTGCATCGTGAAAACTTTTTGTGCCTTGACCGTCTGGTAAATTATGCTTTTTCGCTAATTGACTATTGGTGCCAACGGTAAACCAAACTGATTTAATCTCATCCCATGTAGGGTATTTATTCCAATCTGGGAATTTAGCGAAAATATAACCATAGTTACTATGGAATGAAGCATGATCGCTTATCCTACCCATTTGATTAGTATCGCGTGTTCGTTTGCGTTTAGTATTCCGGTGATTACCGCGAAAATATTCGTTTTCTATATCTTGAAATATTTCACGATAAGTGATTAGATCATTGGTGATCTTATTCTCACCTAATATCTCACGGTCATACCATTCCCAAAATTCACTAGCCTTAGTAAATGTCTGTAAAGCATTGTGAACTTTGATGGCTTTTTGGTAAGCACTGATTACATTATCAGTAGTAAATGAATTGCAATCACAAGCTTTGTTCGTACGTTTACCTGTTGCAGGATCTATAAACTGCAATCGGATATATTTGTTACGCTCTAGTTTTAGACCTACCGAGTAATCTCCTAACTCAGTTACTAACTTGTGATATAACTTTATCGTATCACCAAAATTTTGGTAAATACCGCTATTTGGGGTGTTCGATCCTTCACTCATTTTTCACTCTTTGGGTTAAAACAACAGTAGCGAGTGAGTCAAAAAGTAGGATATATCAATGGTTTTGAGTTATATTGTAGGCTCATTACGGGCGGGTTTCAAACCATTGGTGTCAAGCCCCCACCCCCCCTCCCTACAATCTCTTGAAACGCTTGTGGATTCCCGCGTAGGGGCGATTCGCTTTCCATTGGTGTCAACTTAACCAGAGGATGCCCAGATTTCTTGGGAGAGAGCAGCCGAGTCTCTATGCCGCTTTCTCACGGCTTTAACCAAACCTAACAACTGATAATTTTCAGCTAAAAAAGCTACAACATCCTCAGATTCTCCCCTCAGTAAAGCTCGGTAAAAGTGATAAAGCCCTCTAAATACCATTTCTACAGAAATTCTTTCAAGGGGTTATTCAACGGTTCTGTTGCTTTTGACTCATATGTTACAGGGGGGTGTAAAGCTTGAAAGATTCTCTCTTCTAGTCTACACTCCCCTCCTCATATTCCTTAAGTTGACACCAATGCCCCTGTGCTCGCCCCTACTAACAACCGGATTTGGTATAAAGAAACCCGGTAACTTCGGCGAAACCGGGTTTCTTTGATTAACTTTCAGGAATCCCGATTAAGCCTCCAGACCCATCAATTACTTCACCAATCCGATAAGCGGGAATTTGTTGACTTTCAAACCATTGAATCGCTTGGTTCGCTTGCTGCGGGGACACGAGAACCACAAAACCAATCCCCATATTAAAAGTATTGAACATTTCTGGCCGATTCACTTCACCAACAGTGGCAATCCATTCAAAAATTGGCGGTACAGTCCAGCTATTCACATCAATTTGAATCGATTTTCCTGGGGGCAAACAGCGGGGCAGATTTTCCGGCAAACCGCCGCCAGTAATATGAGCCATGGCATGAATTTCTATGCCCGCGTCTCTAGCGGCTAAAACAGGTTTGACATATATCTGGGTGGGAGTTAGGAGCACTTCACCCAAGCAAGCACCTCCGAGCAAACTAGGGGTATCGGTCCAACTGTAGCCGTGGTCAAAGACGATTTTTCTAACCAGACTAAAGCCGTTACTGTGAACCCCAGAACTGGCTAGTCCGATCGCCACATCTCCTGATTTTACCTGAGAACCATCGAGCAACTGGCTTTTTTCCACCACCCCCACAGCAAACCCAGCCAGGTCATATTCTCCGGGCTGATAAAAACCGGGCATTTCGGCGGTTTCCCCACCGAGAAGGGTACAACCAGATTGCTTGCATCCTTCCACAATGCCGGAAACCACCTGACTCATTTGTTCTGGGTCGAGTTGACTTGTGGCTAAATAGTCCAAGAAAAATAACGGTTCAGCCCCGGAAGTCAAAATATCGTTGACGCACATAGCCACTAAATCGATGCCTACGGTGCTGTGTTGATTCCCTTGCTGGGCTAGTTTCAGCTTTGTACCCACCCCATCGGTGCCGGAAACCAGGATGGGTTCTCGATAACCCGTGGGCATTTGAAAATAACCACTAAATCCGCCAATGCCTCCCAAAACTTCTGGTCGATGGGTACTGCCGACCATCTTACGAATGCGATCGACAAAAGCGCGACCGGCTTCAACATCTACACCTGCTTGTTTATAGTCCATAAGAAATTAATCCTGAAATTAAATCCTGAAATTAATCCTGGAATTAATCCGGGGATAGAGTGACATCGGTATTTTAATGTGCCAGTATGCCGAAATTGTCACCGATAACAATTCCGCTAAAAATTCCGCTAAAAATTCCGCTTTTGTGCGAGATGCCTCCGGCACGCTCCGCGAACGGCTATCAGATCCATATTGTTGGATCCAGTGGGCGATCAATTGGTTTACAGTAAATACCACAAAAGCTAATTTTTGTCAACAAAAAAGCCATGAAATTTGGCAAATTTTATCGGTACTTATCGGAAAGTACAGATTTTCTGATCGTAAATGTGGTGAACCTGAGAAATTTCTGTGTTACCTTGTGACAGTTCTTTACTTTTTAGGTATTAGGTGACATCTACCGGAGCATGAGTGAATACATCTAAAACCCTTGGTATCGCCAAGGTAGTCAACACTCATTTCTCCATAACCAATGTAAATTTTTAAGAGAGACCCATGAAAAAACAACTTTGGCATAGCCTGACCGCAATGGCACTGCTTTCTACTATTGGCATGAGTGAAGCAGTAAGTGCTCAGTCAAGCGCAAAAGCTGAACGGCAGAATATCCAGAATATTTCTATGCAGAATATTTCTGAGGTATCGCCGCATGAACCTCATAAAAATATCCATAAACTTCCGCGCAAATCTTCCAGACTTGCGTTCCAAGGTATCAAGAATTCTGGTCGATCTTACAACGAAGGCTGGGCATCATGGTATGGTCCGGGGTTTGATGGCAACTACACCGCCAGCGGTGAAGTTTTTGACCAGTATGACATGACCGCAGCCCATCCGTCTCTTCCTTTTGGGACGTTGGTGCAAGTGACTAATTTGGATAATGGGGCGTCGGTGACGGTGCGAATTAACGATCGCGGCCCATTTGCCGGTGGCCGAATTATTGACTTGTCTGCTGGTGCGGCTGAAGCATTGGGCATGATCTACACTGGTGAAGCTTATGTGGTTTTGCAGGTTTTAAATTAACCAGAAACCTAATCAGAAACCGGGTTTCTTAGCGCCATCAGAAACCCGGTTTCTCTGTTTCTAGTTTCTCACGGCAAATCTTTGATATTTTATCGAAGATATTTTGAATTGATGGGAGAGTGCCGTGCGTCTGTTTACCACAGTTGCCGCCTTACGCTGCTATTTAGACTTACATGGCTTTTCATTGAATGTGGGCTTTGTCCCGACAATGGGTGCGCTCCACCAAGGTCATCTCAGTTTAGTCGAACGGGCAAAAACTGAAAACGATATTGTGGTGGTGAGTATTTTTGTGAATCCTTTGCAATTTGGTCCCCAGGAAGATTTACAAAAATACCCCCGTGTTTTGGAGAAAGACCGACAGTTGTGTGAGGATGCCGGAGTTGATGTGATTTTTGCCCCAACTCCCGAAGAAATGGGAATCGGGGAAACTCCCACTCTGACTCAGGTGGTTCCTCCAGGCATTCTGATGTCGGGCTTGTGTGGCCGATCGCGCCTGGGGCATTTTCAGGGAGTGGCGACCATTGTCACGAAGCTGTTAAATATCGTGACTCCGACTAGGGCTTATTTTGGCCAAAAAGATGCTCAACAGTTGGCGGTGATTCGTCGATTAGTGGCGGATTTAAACTCCAATGTGGAAATTGTCGGCTGTCCAATTGTCCGAGAACCGTCAGGACTGGCTTTGAGTTCGCGGAATCAATATCTCAGCCCAGAGGAAAAAGAATTAGCAGCGGTATTATATCGATCGCTGCAACGGGGGGCAGAGGTTTTATCTACGGGCAATAGTCGCAGTGATGAGATTATCAGCGCGGTAAAAGCAGAAATCCTAGAAACTTGTGCCGCTAAACCAGAGATTCCCACAGAAATAGACTATGTGGAACTGGTCGATCTCAATACTATGCAACCACTAGAAACTGTGGCGGAAACGGGTTTATTGGCGATCGCGGTGCGGATTGGTTCTACACGGTTAATTGACAACATAGTGTTACGCAATCGTCAGCCGGTAATTGCGATCGATGGGCCTGCGGGGGCGGGAAAATCCACCGTTGCCAAACAAGTTGCCAACCAACTAGGTTTACATTATCTAGATACCGGGGCAATGTATCGCGCTGTCACCTGGCTAGTCTTACAATCGGGAATTCCCCTAGACGATGAACCGGCAGTAGCAGAATTAGTCGCTAATGCAGAGATTTCTATGTGGCATCCCGAAGGGCAACCGAGTCAAATCTCGATTAATGGCCAAAATGTTACGGAAGCCATTCGCAGCCAAAGCGTGACTTCCCAAGTTTCCGCGATCGCAGCCCAAAAAGAAGTCCGACGGTTACTGGTACGGGAACAACAACGCTATGGACGGACCGGAGGCATTGTTGGGGAAGGACGAGACTTGGGGACTCATGTATTCCCCAATGCGGAATTAAAGATATATTTAACCGCCAGCGTTGCAGAACGAGCTCGGCGCCGTCAACAAGATTTGATTAATCTGGGGCTAGGAGAAATGAGTCTTAAGCAATTAGAAAAAGACATTGCCGAACGCGATCGCCTGGATAGTACGAGGGCGATCGCGCCTTTGCGTAAAGCCACCGATGCCATTGAAATTCAAACCGACTCTCTCACCATTGCCCAAGTGGTTGAGCAAATTGTCCAACTATATCAACAGCGGTTGATGGTTGATGGTTGATTGTTGATGGTTGATTGTTGATTGTTGCAAAAGTCCAGAAACCGGGTTTCTTGCGGATATTTTGGTTGGGATTTTGGTTGGGATATAGAGTTAACCCAGAAACCCGGTTTCTAACATTGCCCCCTAAAAGCCTCTAGCAGCCCCTTCTCTCCGAGGGTCAGCGGCCCCATCTAAAAACCCGTCTTTGGTTTGAATAATCAAATTAGCATTGCCCCAGGTATCTCTTAGATCGAGAGAATATCCCAAATTTTCTAAAGCTGCCAGGGTTCCTGAGTCAAATTCACCGCCGTCTGTGCCAGTTTCAATCCACAACTTATCGGGCAACCATTGGTGATGAATTCGCGGGGCAGAAACCGCCCCATTCGCATCCTGATCATAGACAGCGACATTGAGAATAAGCTGTAACACCGTGGTGATAATGGTGCTGCCACCAGGAGAACCAACAGCCATGAAAAAGCGATCGCCCTCTTGGGGTTTGGTGACAATGGTTGGGGTCATACTAGAAAGGGGCGTTTTTTTCGGGGCGATCGCATTAGCATCATCCCCCACCAAACCAAACAAATTCGGCACCAACGGCGCGATCGCAAAATCATCCATCTCATTATTCAACAAAATTCCCGTTCCTGGAGTCACCACCCCGGCCCCAAAATTGCCATTAACCGTAAAAGTCAGACTAACCACATTTCGGTCTTGATCCACCACCGTTAGATGGGTAGTATTCTCAGACTCACCGGCTTGTAAGCGTTTCAGAGTCGCTTCATCCACGGGTTTGACTTCGGTTTGCGATCGCGCCCGACCCAGGTCAATTTCTTGGCGTCGCTGTTGCCCATAGATAGGACTAATGATTTCTTGTACCGGAACCGTGACAAAATCTGGGTCGCCCAAATATAAAGAACGGTCAGCATAAGCAATTTGCATCGCCCCTGCCAATAAATGTAAAGCCTTCGGGTCTTGCCATGCCCAAGATTGAATTGTTTCGCTATCGTTCGCAGGTTTAGCCGTAATAATATTTAAAATTTGTAATAAGTGAACGCCTCCAGAAGACGGCGGTGGCATAGAACAGACTCGCAGTTCCAGAACCAGACCACAAACGGGTTCTCGCCAAATCGGTTGATAGGCTTTCAGGTCTGCCAAGGTAATCAGACCGCCATTTTTGGCCATATCATCAGCGATCGCCTGAGCAATTTCCCCGGTATAGAAACTTTGCCAATTCGCGGCTATTTGCTGCAAAGTCTTGCCCAGGTCTGGCTGCACCAGGCGATCGCCCACCGCGTGTATTTCCCCATCTTTGGTAAAAATTGCCCTAGCTGCGGGATTTTTCAGTAACACTTCGCGCCGTTGTTCCGCCGAATAAACAAAATATTCTCCCACGGGGAAACCATCATTTGCCCAGGAGATCGCCTGGGCCACCACTGTTGCCCAAGGCAACTGACCATACTTCTGGTGAACCTCATATAAACCTGCCACGGTTCCCGGAACTCCCACCGCTAAATGACCATCCAAACTAGCGCGGGGAATCACTTGACCATTCTCATCCAAATACATATCTCTTGTAGCAGCGAGAGGCGATCGTTCTCGAAAATCCAACGCCCGAATATCCCCACTATTCGCCTCTCGCAACAGCAAAAACCCACCCCCACCAATCCCAGCGGAAAAAGGTTCCACCACAGAAATCACAAAAGCAGTGGCAACAGCGGCGTCTACGGCATTTCCTCCTTTTTGGAGCATAGCTAAACCGGCATCACTAGCCAGAGGATGAGCCGCAACCACCATGCCTTTTTTATAACCAAATTCGCGATTTTGTAAGGGTGATTTGGGATTTTGTAGGGGCGATTCGCGATTTTGTAGGGGCGATTCGCGAATCCCCTCTACTGAAGAAATGTCTTGACTCCACCCCAGTAAAATCAGGCTATAACTAATAGAAAATACCGATAGAAAATACCGATAAAATAAACCCGCGAAATTTTGCATACATAACTAAAAAAATTTAAGTTTAATGGTCAATATAGGGGCAATTAATCAACTGCCCCTAGCCCCGAATCATCCTTCCTATATGTGAGGGATATTGTCAGTGCAGGTTCAGTGCAGGCTAAGAATTGCGAGGTGGATTAAGCTGTTCTCCTAAAGGTAATATCGTTGGGGCTTTGCTGGCACTGATACTCGCGGGTTTATTTCCCGGCTTATAATTATCGGACTTAAAACTAATTTCCAAATCCAGACGCATTTCTGCTTGTCGCCATTCTTTCCCTGGTTCCAGAAATTCAATCATCGGAAAACCCAAGCGGGTCGGCACTAAAAAATCAGTCGTTTCCACACAAGCGGCTTGTAATTCCTCTTTCAGTTCTCGGACAATACTGCCCACTTGAGCGGGTTCACGACAGACTAGGTTACTATCAGATTGAATTACCGCTGTATCCGGTAATAATAAAGTTGGAGGATATTTGGTCAAACAGTCAAATTCTAACCGAGTTTCTTCAGTGCGAAATTTAATCCCCACAATCGTCAATAAGCGAATTGTCCCCACATCCCATTCCCCACTTGGTTGAATGGATCGACCTCTCACCCCATCGGTTAAACATTTGACATCGTAGGAAATGCGGGTCACACCCCACAGCAGAATCGACAGCATTTCATAAAACATAAACGTTTGCCGATAAAACTTGTGGCTCGGTAGTTTGACTAAAGTATCTTTTGGTATCAGAAGGGGTTGAGTTTCAGTTTGAGGTTCGTTCATGGTTGAAAGTTGCAACATATCTCTGATACAAGATACCGCTGAAATGGTGACACAAGCGGAGATTATTTTCTTGAGTTGACAGATTGACTGTTATTTGTTATTATTGATTTGTTATTTGTGATTTGTTGTTGGTTATTTGTGGGTAGGGATTTTTTTGTTCGTTATCTGGCAAATCACCAAAGAATCCCTACCCACCAACCAACAAACAGGGAACAGGGAACAGGGAACAGGGAACAGGAAAGAGGTGAATTATGAAAACTCTCTCTTCTATGCATCTTTCTTCTCTCTTCTCTCTCCTCTCTCCTCCGTTCCCCGTTCCCTGATAACTGTTCCCCTTTCTCCAACCAAAGAATCCCTACCCAAAGAATCCCTACCCAACAACCAACCAACAACCAAAGAATCCCTACCCAACAACCAACCAACAACCAACAAATAAAAATGACTTTTGTAAGTGGCGTCAAAGAGTTTATTCAGTCTTGGGATGATTGCTTTGTGGAAGTCACGGAGACTGATGTATTTGCAACCAGTCCCCAGGGCAATATTAATAGTGAGGGAACTTCCGCTTGCTATAACTCAGCAATTTTTCCCAAATATCATCGCTACTTTAAAAAATCCCTGGAAGCGGGAATTAGAGAATTAGCGATCGCCCTGATTCGGAAATATAACTGCATCACCTACTCCAGTTGTCAGGGTCATGCCACCACCAAC
Source organism: Planktothricoides sp. SR001 (assembly GCF_001276715.1). Taxonomy (GTDB): domain Bacteria; phylum Cyanobacteriota; class Cyanobacteriia; order Cyanobacteriales; family Laspinemataceae; genus Planktothricoides; species Planktothricoides raciborskii. Next base: position 19,061 of record NZ_LIUQ01000059.1, read on the forward strand.
GATGCCGTCATGCGACAGAGATATGTGGCTATTTTGCCCCGGACGCCCCAAGAATATGAACGATTCTTTAATCTGTTTCATCATTTAGCCAAATTAACCAATCAGCAAATTGCTGATAATTCGGTCAAAGTGGCGATCGGGGATGATCCAGTAGAATCCGAAGATGGGGTGATGCCCGGAATTACCTTATTTTTCGTCGCTGACCATAAAGATGAAACACTTTATTTTCACGACGTGGAAATTGCTTATCAAAAAGTGCTGGAAATTGTGCTCAGTCACTCAGAAGGTGCGTTACGTTCCACTAACGCACCCTACGAAGTGTAATCAATCAGAAGGTGCGTTACGTTCCACTAACGCACCCTACGAAGTGTAGTCAATCAGAAGGTGCGTTACTACATCGATGTAGTAAGCCTTGAAAAATTAGGTTGAATTTGTTTAATCTGTTATTAGACCTCTGGCAGCGGCCTCGATCCCCCCAACCCCCCTTAAAAAGGGGGGCTTTGAACGAATTTTGCCAGAGGTCTGTGTATAGAACCATCATCGATGAACCAGCAAAAATGACTCAGACCATAACAAAATCTAATGTCAAGGAACTAATCCAAGCGCAACGGCAATTCTTTGCCACGGGGCAAACCAAGGAACTGGCATTTCGCCTAGAACAACTGCAACGGCTGAAAAAAACCATTCAAGACTCTGAACAAAAAATCCTGGATGCGTTGAAGGCTGATTTAAATAAGCCAGAGTTAGAGGGAATGTTGGAAGTAGCGGTGATTCAGGACATTAATTATATCCTGAAACATCTGAAATCTTGGGTCAAACCCCAGAAAGTAAAAACGCCTTTGGATCAATTTCCTGCATCGGCCAAAATTTATGCAGAACCTTTGGGGGTTGTGCTGATTATTGGGCCGTGGAATTATCCATTTTCTTTAATGATTGCGCCGTTATTAGGCGCGATCGCTGCTGGCAACTGTGCCATTCTCAAACCCTCAGAACTTGCCCCGAATACATCGGCGATCGTCACTGAAGTAATCCGCAAAACCTTTGACCCCAATTATATTGCTGTCATCGAAGGTGGAGTCGAAACCAGTCAACAGTTACTTGCCGAAAAATTTGACCATATATTCTTTACAGGCGGCACCAAAATCGGCCAAATTGTCATGGAAGCAGCGGCCAAACATTTAACACCTGTCACTTTAGAACTTGGGGGAAAAAGTCCCTGTATTGTCGAACCAGATATTGATGTAAAAACTGCCGCTAAAAGAATTACTTGGGGCAAATTTATTAATGGTGGGCAAACTTGTATTGCCCCGGATTACTTGTTAGTAAATCAAGGGATTAAATCTCAATTAATTGCCGAAATAAAACAATGTATTGCCGATTTTTATGGCAGCGATCCAGCCAATAGTCCAGACTATCCTCGGATTATTTCTGATCGACATTTTCAACGGCTGACATCATTTTTGTCAGAAGGAGAAATTCTAATTGGCGGGCAAAATAATCGAGAAAACCGTTATATTGCCCCCACATTAATTGATAATATTTCTCCTGATTCAGCTATCATGGAAGATGAGATATTTGGGCCAATTTTACCAATTTTAGCATATCGGGATTTATCAGAGGCGATCGCGTTGATTAATAGTCGGCCAAAACCCCTCGCCTTGTATATATTTTCCCAAGACAAAACCAAACAAGAGCAAGTTTTAAAAAATACCTCATCTGGGGGAGTTTGCATCAATGACACCATCGTGCATATTGCCTCTCCTGACTTACCCTTTGGTGGAGTAGGGGACAGTGGCATTGGCAGCTATCATGGCAAAGCTTCTTTCGACACATTTTCTCATAAGAAAAGTGTCTTAAGTAAATCATTTATGTTCGACTTAGATTGGCGATATGCGCCCTACACTCCAGACAAATTAAAACTTTTGAAAAAGTTATTCCTGGGTTAAAGCACCCAGAAACCGGGTTTCTTCAAGAAACCCGGTTTCTTTGGCAGCTACAATTTTCAACTACAATTGTTAACGACAACCCGGATGGGTAAATCCTGAAACATTGGGTGTAACCGTTGAGGATTGTGCCGTCAGCACAATAGTGCCATCGGCCTTTTCCGTCCAGCCTTGTGCTTCAAGTATTGGGGATATGGGTTGAGAATTTCCCCCAGTCCTCCGTGAAGCATTCACAGGCAGAGAACTCGACCAATAAGATAACCCAGACTGACTGGATAAGGTGCCATTAGGTCTAGCCCACTCTAGGGCGATCGGCTCAAAACCAAACAACTCCATCGGCGTCGGTGGAATGCCACCGCGTCCCGTAATCGTAAACGAACTATTGGCCAAAATTTCCGGTGAACAGAGGTCTTTCCCCACCAAGGCGGTAACATCAATCACCGAACCGGACAACGAAATCAACCCAGCCGCTGGATCTACATCTGGGGTATTAATTTCCACCGTACCGGCAACCCCTTCACTGCCTCCCGTCGCCGTAATATCACTATCTAGGGTGAGTTCCTGACGAAAAGCAATCCCAAACAAAGCCTCCGCATTAATAATCACCTTTCCGCCATCAAGGACTTCCGCATTAGCGGTAATATCGCTATTTTCCAGACCTACCAAATTATCCATCGTCAGGGTAATATTGCCGCCATTAGCAAGCTGTGTGGAATTAGTGGTGATTTTACTGGCTTGCCGCAACTGAATATCCCGAGCATTCACGATAATATTAGCGTTGTTGCCTTGCTGGGTATCCGCCGTAATCAGGCCATCATTATCCAGCAGGACTCTTGACCCAGCATTAATCATAATATTGCCAGCCGCCCCGGTTCCGGGTAAAGCATTAAGAAGTAAACTACTGGGGAAATTACTGACACTAATGATTGCACCGTCACGCACCGTTAATTTATCCGTGGTAATTTCAATGTCCCCTCCATTTCCTCCTTGAATAGGATTTTCTGAATCTGGGGATGAATCCGGAGATTCAGGTAAAATCGCACTAGCAAACAATCCACTGCGAGACAGATATCCTCGCCCGACCAGTTCTATTTCTTGGGCATCAATTGTTAAATTTCCGGCATTTCCTTGGCCTGCGGTACTGGCAGCTATCTGTCCACCATCAGCCACCCGCAGACTGTTAGTGTGAATAGTAAGGTTGCCGCCATTTCCCTTACCTGATGATGCTGCTCCCTTACCTGATGATGCTGCTGCACTTAAGGCACTTGTTCCCTGGACAGATTCGCCAATGATTTCCACAAAATCATTCGCAATCACAGTCACATCTCCAGAATCGCCAGAACCGAAAGTATTAGAAGCAATTTGTGCTCCATATGCTACCAACAAACTATCTGTTTCAATAATTAAATTACCCCCATTACCTTGGCCATCGGAAGAACTAACAAACCCGCTTGGACCAGTAAATTCAGAACCCCCAATAACCTCAACGGACTTCGCTTTTATCGTCAAATCTCCCGCATTGCCAAAACCGACAGTTAATGTAGAAACCTGTCCCCCATCAGTTGCGACTAAGCGACCAGTTTCAATTGACAAATTACTTCCGGATCCGGTTGCTTCTGGCATCACCTCTGCTAAAAAGGAACTCGGCACAAAATTCTCCGGTGAAATGCCGGTTAATTCCACCGATTCAGTGCCCCGAATGGCAATATTTCCCCCATCTTGATTTCCTAGATTTAGAGCTAAAATCAGTGAACCATCGGCAAAGCGAATCTGTCTGCCCTGCATTTGAATCTCTCCACTGCGGTTGCCACTGGTATCAATAGATGCGGCTTGGGTGAAATTAATATCTTTAAATTCTGTGCCGGTTTGATGATTCACTTGGAGATTTGACCCATCAATATTGACTGATAACTCACCATTGCTCACCGACCATACTTCCACTCGTCCGGCTTCAGCGGTGATATTTCCCCCAGTCACAGATACGTCGCCACCTAAGAAAGCCAAAGTTTTACCAGGATTCACTTGCAGTCCCGCAGGCCGCGCATCTCTATTCGGCTGCCGCGTCTCTGGATCTGGAATTACACCATGTCCCGGCCCTTGCACCTGAATCGAACCAGCAGAGGAATCAAACGGTAAGCCAATAGGAACATTAACTGTCAGTAAAGGTGGGGCATTGGGGCTGGTGGCACTGAACTCACTCCCATCCGCAAAGGTAATCCGGCTGGCAGTGGTGCCAAGAAATGAACCGCCAATATTCAGGCTGGCATTGGGGCCAAACACAATCCCATTGGGATTCAGCAAAAATAAATTAGCCGTGCCATTCGCTCGGATAATGCCATCAATATTAGAAATTGATCCCCCAGTAACGCGGGTAATAATATTAGAAATCGTTAGGCCGTTATTAAAAAATGCTGTATTTCCTGTAGAGAGGGAAAACTGCTCAAAGCTGTGAAATAGATAGCTGCCAGTAGTGGTGCCCCCAGTGATGACCGTAGTGTTGCCATCAGGTGTAACGATAGAATTATTCGGCAAACTCCCATCGGGGATCACTTGGGCGGAAATTTGGGGGATAGGCACCAGCCAAAGAGACAGACTACTCGCTAGACTACTCACCAGAGTTCCGAGACTCCATTGTAATCGCTCTCTGGTAGAGGATTGTAAAGGGGAAAAAAGGCTCATATTCGGCACCTAACGATTTTGCGTTGCTGATTTCCGTTGCTGACAACGGGTAGCATTTGTCCTTAGTTTATCCCAACAACTATAGGCTGATGTAGGCTGGGCATTGCCAGCCCTGTCAATGGGGTCAAATTAGAAATAAGAAAAATCGTTAAAATCGTTTTTGTTGAATTTTTGTAGGGTGGGCATTGCCCACCATTGCCAACCATTTTAGGCAATGCCCACCATTTTAGTTGTAGGGTGGGCAATGCCCACCATTGCCCACCATTTTAGGCAATGCCCACCATTGCCCACCATTTTAGGCAATGCCCACCATTGCCCACCATTTTAGCTTTCTGCTGTTTAGGGAACTCACCGAGTGAAAGTCGGGCAAAATTAGTTTCATCGTTGCGCGGCGCGATCGCCGCCGATCTTTTTCCGACCGGGCAAAACCAAATCTAATTCCATCAATTAGCCAGATGATTTGCTTTGACGACGCTTGCGTCCAGCACTCAGACCCAACAGACCCATACCCATCAAAGCAACGGTTGTCGTGGGTTCGGGAACTGAGGTTGCCGGGGGCAAAGAATTGGGATTAACAGACCCTACCGTAGCGGCGTATGAGAGCATTTTCTGAAATGCTTCATCTTGATTGCTCTGATTTAATTGATTCAAAGAGGTTAAACCAGCGGCAGCCAATAGCCCATCCTCTGTCACCGCCCAACGGCGACCCCACCAAGACCAGCGAAGACCTTGTTGCGCCTGAAACTGCTGTAGCATATCTTGGAATATAGACATAGTGGCAGTGGTACTCGCTTGTGCGGCCAAAGTGTCCATATTCAGACTATTCCAGGTTTTCCCGGACAAATCCCAGCCGATCGCATCCAAAGCCGTCAAATCCAGGGCGGAAACTTTGCCCCGTTCACCCATGCCAAATGCCGGATCCATAATCCCCAGCATCTCATTCACCACCAGATTACCATTGGCATCTAAGAACTTGTCATTTTTCCAGTGGCTGGCTTGATAACCATCACCGTTGACACCTGTAGACAATTGACCCAGATTCGTTGCCCCACCATTAATGGAAAAATAACGTTTCGCCGTGGCATTGGTGACTTGGGCCACATCCAGCACGCCGTTTTCGTTAAAGCGGAAGGAGTCCAAAGAAGTAAATTGATTTCTTGCCGTTGTGCTTCCTGGAGTAGCGGATCCTTCACTGTTCGCCGTCACCCATTCATTACTATCCAACCCACTGGTGAAACCAAGAACGTGAGCAATTTCGTGAATCGCCACACTTAAATAGTGAAACTGATCGACTCCGGTACTGCCTGAGTTGGGAGTCAGATCCAAGTCCCAATTAAATGCACTATTAATCCGAATCTGACCATCAAAAGCGGTACTGCTGCCATTGTAGAGTCCCAAAGATTTGGCGTTGGCTTGGGTCAGAATCAGATCGTAGTTATCTTTAATCTGTTGAGAGATATTCAGATTAGCAACCGCCGTCGCATCATTGGCAGATTTGGCATCTGCTGCCAAAGCCGTTTTAAATGCTTGGAAGCCATTGTCTGGTTCCCAGAATTTTGGCAAGGCCAAACCCAAGATTTTGGAATAGTCTTCTGTGCCGTTGCTTCCATTGCCAAATTCTGTAGCAAAGTTGACCATGCCCACTTCAATGCGGACATCTAGGTTGTCAGACAACAAATTTTCCCAAATACTCGCAGCCATTTCAAAACTTGACCTAACTTGTAAGGAAGTGTTGGCCGCATAATCAAAATGGATGTTTAATGCTTGGGCCGAAGGACTGGTGGCAATTAAGGAACCTATCGCCAGCGCCACCTTTGCCAAGGATTGTCCCGACTTGATTGGCAGTAAAGCTTGTGAGTTTTTACCAGTGTTAGCTTCCTCTCGGATAGGCTTGTTGGTGTTTTGGTTGTTCTGTTGGTTGAGCATAATCCCCCCCCCTTAAGTGATCCTGGCAAACAATGCCCCTGTTTAACTAATTTACTCTAGCGACTCATTTAGACCTGATAAATCCAGTTAGAGATTAGAGGTGAACCCCGCAATTTATAACTATTGTTGGGGCTGCTGACCAGATGCCATTTTTAAGGACAACCCCCAAAAGCGTCCGATGTCCTGGAAGAACTTTTGAGGTTAGGTGGTTTTTGTCCGTCACAGATTCCCAAGACTGCTTAATCTAACGGCAAAACCAAGCAAACATGGTCTGTTGCAGCGGTCTGAGCTAGTATCGGGGAAATTCATATGAACTGCATCGGTGCAATCTCACTGGATTTCGTCTAGCTGCTCGGCTCATAAGGACATCCCTTGTCATAGTACAATTCTCTCATGTTCTCTGTGAAAACCCCTATAATTTAGAGCATCTTTACAGAATCTTTAAAAATTGCTTCACTCCCTCGTCTCGACATCTAAAATGGTAAAGGGATCTTGACGGCAGTGCGCCGCTCAAGTTTTTTAAATAGACATCTCCGAAAACAATGTAACCTTCACCATGACTGCGTTTGAGTAAATGAAGGCTATGTAGATATTCAGATTATACGTACGATAGAATCAGGGTTGAAAATGCCTGTTATTGGAAATTAACTAAAACCCACATTCCGCACTTCTTAACATTTAATGAATTATTTTTACTAATATATCGCTTGTAATCTTTATCCTGTAAGCATTCTAGTTATCAGGATTCATTGCCCATAATATGAATAATTGTAATAAATTTTCTCATAAAAATTAGCTATTGAGAAGTTTTATTATTAAGTATTCCTGTAAGGGCAGTTTTTCGTAAAAACATCCTGAATAGAGTTAAGATATGTAACGATATATGAAAATGTGCGGAATCTGGGCTAAAAAATAGCATCTCGAAGAAGCATATTTTATCTGTAAAAAATGCAATTTTTTTAGCTATAAAATCAAACTACCAATCCGTAATTGGACAACTCCACAAATAGTCATAATTATTTGTTCATATTTCTGGGTATTTAATCTAAATATTTATTGTGATACTCTAAATATATTGACTAAACAAATTAAATGTTCAACAAAAATTATCTCTGATGCTATTTCTTTGTTTTTTAACTTTTGTTTAACTTTGGTTCAGGGGTTAATTCTTGTTTTTTCGATTTTTTCGCCGGGGTTTTAATTGACTTTTATCCTTCATAAGCTTTCTCGCCATTGAACCTTTGGTTAAATTGAAATTATTTATGAGTTTGACCAAAGAAACTTAGATCGCTTTTTGGACCTGGTTCACCAGCGACTACATCTACAATATCTTTACGATTGGGTAAGACAATTAGCTGGTTTTTTTATGAGTTTTTTTTACCAGAGTAATAATTTTTTTGCGTCTCATATTCTGAAAATATTTCTTTCTATAGGCTGTTTTTAGCTATCCACAATTAACTCAAGATTTGTTAACGTTTTTTTAACAATTTCGTGATCGCTGGAGTTTTTTTTGTGATATTAAACTCGGTGGGAAGATTTCTCCCAGGAGGGGAAACCAATAGTTAAACGTATCATTGGCGGTTGTCTCACTTACGCCAAACTGAATAACCAGCAACTGAAATGTTCTTAAATGACGTAAATATGTTAAGGTTAAAATTATTTGTGATTCTATGGTTAATTTGGGTTTACGTCCACCTCCAAACCTAATGATTCTGATTTTTTTAGATTATGCCAATTATTTTTTATGATTATGTATATTTATTGCTTTTTCTATCAGTGGCTTTAACTGTTGATGCTCGATTCATAATAACCGATGTGATTTTTCAGGATTGTTATTAATATACTCAATTATGTTGCTCATAATTTAAGGTTAAATTAACAATTATTTGCTATAATACCACAATTTACTTCTTTTTTGGAGATGTCTAATGGGGCGCAGGATTCAAAGAGATTGTTTTGGTTTGTCGATTGTTAGCGATTTGTGCTTATTACTGATATTTTTTTTTGCGCTTGTTAAACTTTAATCACATATATGTCAAAGCTTCATATATCTTAACTTTTATCTGGATTCTGTGGTGAAAATTCTGTTGAATTCTTGAATATGTGCTATCACCCAGTGTCTATCGATTTACCCCCATTTGTAACCCTGATCCAATTTGTGAAAATTGTCACGTAGAAAATGCCATTGTTTTGAGAAATGCTTGAAATTTGAACCGGTTGATTTATCCTGGAGTCGGGGATCTATTGCCCGGAGATTTATAGACAGGTTGATGAATTTATTTGATGCTGATAATTTATATTAAGCTTCAGCCAGTTTTTCTTTGGTTAAAAAAACTTTCCTGAAAGCAACAAAACTCTATTGTTAATGCTGGCTAAAAATTTAATCATATTTCCAGAATTGACCGATCAGTGATTGTGGCGGCGATCGCGATCTACGAAAAGTCAAAGAAAATGGTAGAGTATATTGGATGTGGGGTTTCCTTGAAGTCTAACCCACGATATTCTAGAAAGTCGGCAATTACATGGGGTGGCGAATGATTTTAAATGAATCCCGATCACAAATTGATCTCCAATAAATTTGCGGTGACGACATGATACATAGTGTGACTGTAAGGGTTCCTGCCACTACCGCGAACTTGGGGCCGGGTTTCGATTGTCTGGGTGCAGCGTTGACCCTGTATAACCAGTTTCAATTTTCTTCGCAAGTCTGTTCAAGCACGCTTGATTCGGCTGCGGATGGGGTGAAAATTACGGTGACTGGACTGGACGCCGATCGCGTGACCACTGATGAGCGGAATCTGGTTTACCAGGCGTTTGTAAAGGTTTATGAAAAAATTGGCCAAATCCCGCCGAATGTGGCGATTGACATTCATTTGAATGTGCCTTTAGCGCGGGGGCTGGGTAGTTCTGCTACGGCGATTGTTGGTGGGTTGGTGGGAGCCAATCAATTGGCTGGGGCGCCGCTGACCATAGAAGAAGTGATGCATTTGGCGATCGCGATGGAAGGCCACCCGGATAATGTGGTTCCAGCTTTAATTGGTGGCTGTCGTATAGCGGTCAGTAATGATGCTGCTTATTATGAAGCTTCTAACTGGATGATTTGTCCGGTTGCTTGGCATCCGGAAATTGTCCCAGTGTTGGCGATTCCTGATTTTGAACTGGCGACGGAAACTGCCCGCAAAGTATTGCCCGCAAATTATAGTCGGGCTGACGTAATTTTTAATACCTCTAATTTCGGGTTGCTGCTTCTGGCATTAGAAACAGCGAATGGGGATTGGTTGCGAGTGGCTATGCGCGATCGCATTCATCAGCCCTACCGAAAAACCTTGATCGCTGGCTACGACATGGTGCGGCAAGCGGCCATTAATTCCGGCGCTTATGGTGTCGTGATTAGTGGTGCGGGGCCAACTTTGTTAGCTTTAACATCTCCCAACTATGCCACCGAAGTCGCGACCACCATTGCGGCCACCTGGGATCAGCAAGGAGTTAAGGCTGAGGTCAAGGTATTGGCGATCGATCATGCTGGCGCCAAATATGACGTTTGTCTCGATCCGAGTTAGGCAGCCGGGGTGTAGGGTGTAGGGTGT